>CAYLXM010000020.1:0-55772 GCA_964387555.1 uncultured Rhodothermales bacterium
GGAATGAGCGACAAGGACATCAACGAAGCCTGGGATAGCCAGCTCGAACTGCTCAACGGCCTCGACGAACTGGTTACGTTCGAGGCCGCCAACTCGATCTGGTATCGCACCGGCTTCAATCCCCTCGAAGCCTTCCTCGAAACCAACCGCACCTATTTCGATGCCCGGGTCGAGGCCATCGAATTCGTGAATCCCGATGCCCCGAACCGGATGAATGGATGGATCAACGACAAGACACACGGCCGTATCCCCAGCGTCATCGAGCAGGTGAATCGCGACGACGTGATGTACCTCATCAACGCGATCTACTTCGACGGCCAATGGACCATCCAATTCGACCCCGGCAAGACCCAGAACCATCCCTTCACCAACGCGGACGGATCGGTCAAAACGGTGCCCTTGATGCAGGTGGCGTCAAAGGTGGACTACATAAACGGCGATGGCTTCAGAGCAATCGACTTGCCGTATGGCAACGGGCAGTTCTCGATGACGATCCTCCTCCCCGATGAAACGGACGACATCGAGGCACTGGTAGACCAGCTCGACCCGGAACGATGGGATGAGGCAATCCTTGCCATGGCGCCCGCGGAAATGATCGTCCGGCTCCCCCGGTTTACCCTCAGCGGCGGCAGTTCCCTGAAACGGGCTCTCGCTCGTATGGGGATGGATATGGCGTTCACCGGGGCCGCCGACTTCACCCGCATCGACCCCAGAGGCGGCCTCTTCATCGACGATGTCCTCCATAACACCTACATCAAGGTGGATGAGGAGGGGACAGAAGCCTCCGCTGTGACCGTCGTGGTCATTGCGCGGACGTCAGCCGGGCAAGATGACAAAATATTTCAGGTAGATAGACCCTTCGTGTTCGCCATCCGCGAACACCATACGGGATCCATCCTCTTCGCCGGCAAGGTGATCCGACTCTAGCAGGAACAGCGCCGGCGACGGAATACGAGCGCAGAGGCGCGCATCCACACCGATAGAACAAAATGAGGCACTATTCGACATGAAGAATCCAATGCGAATCGGGGCAGGGATGGTGCTGATCGCCACCGCATTCCTACTGGGATCATGCGAAGTACTCGGCCCCGAAGAAGAACGTCAGATTGATCTCCGGGAACTCTCCGCCGCCGAGAAGCAGACCATCACGGCAGACAACCTGTTCGGGTTCAATCTGCTCGGCGCCCTGCAGGCAAACGAACCGGAAGACAACCTCTTCATCTCACCCCTCAGCATTTCCATGGCGCTCGGGATGACGCTCAACGGCGCCTCGGGAGCGACGTATGAGGACATGCGCGAAACGCTCGGGAAGAACGGGCTCTCCGAAAAGGAGATCAACGAAGCATACCGCGACCTGATCGACCTGCTGGTCAACCTGGATCCCAAGGTGATCTTTCAGATTGCCAATTCGATCTGGTACCGGCAGGGCTTCGACGTGGAGGAACCCTTCCTGGACGTCAACCGGACGTACTTCGATGCCGAGGTGAGGGAACTCGATTTCGGCGCCCCCTCCGCGGTCGACGTGATCAACGGGTGGATCGACAACAAGACGAAAGGCAAAATCAAGAAGGTGATCGAGGAGATCGGCCCTTACACCGTGATGTACCTCATCAACGCGATCTACTTCAAGGGAACCTGGACGTACGAGTTCGACAAAGACCTCACCCGCGACGACCTCTTCCGGAATGCCGATGGTTCGACCGCTTCGGTGAAAATGATGCAGATGGAGGGATCACTATCGGTCGCCGGGCTGCCGGGCTATTCGGCCATCGATCTTCCGTATGGCGACTCGCTCTTCAGCATGACGATATTACTGCCCGATCAGGATCAGGACGTGAACGAACTCGCGGCCAGGCTCGACCCGGGTTTGTGGGAGGCAACCATGGCCGCGATGCACATTCGCGAACTCGAGGTGCAACTTCCACGCTTCAAACTCGAATACTCTAAATCGCTGGTCGATGTGCTGCGTGCCCTTGGAATGGGCATCGCCTTCACCGACGAGGCCGATTTCACGCGCATCCGAAGCGCCGGCGGCCTCCTCATCAGTGACGTGATCCACAAGACCTTCGTCGAGGTTAACGAAGAAGGAACCGAAGCGGCCGCCGTGACGGTAGTTCAAGTGGATTTGACGTCGATCGGCCCCGGAGACGTGTTCAGGGTGGATCGCCCGTTCATCTTCGCGATCCGCGAGCGTCACTCCGGTACCGTGCTCTTCCTGGGTAAAGTGATGTCGTTCTGAGGGGTTATGAGGAATTCCAGATCCCGAATTCTCGTCTTCGCGCTACTCCTTGCGATCGGAAGCGCCGCTCCGGCGCAGGACGCGCGACACAGCCTCGTTCTCCGAGGCGTCGCGCTCGATCGGGCGCTGCAGACGTTCGTGGATGCGACGGGACTTGCGCTGGCCTACGATCCAGGAGTCGTCGAACTGAGAACGGTCTACTGCGTGGCGGAAAACCAACCCGCCGAGGAGATCCTCCGATGCATCCTGCGAGAAACGGGCCTCGATTTCGTTCGGCTGTCGTCAGGGACCTATGTGTTGATGCCGCGCGCTGAACTCCCGCCGGTCTACGGATACCTCGTGGGCAATGTGTCGGACCAGGAAACCGGAGGACCCATCCCGTATGCACACGTCTATCTCGCGGACAAGAATCTGGGCACGGTGAGCAACGAGGCCGGACAGTTTGCCCTGCCTCCGCTGCTGCCCGGAGAATACACGCTTTCCGTGTCCCACGTCGCCTACCAGCGATGGCAGCAAACGCTCGTCGTCAAGCCAGGCGCCCGCACCGAGGCGCAACCCGCCCTCGCGGCCGAACCGGTATGGGCCAGCCCCATCGTCATCGACGGGTCGACCCAGCGGTTCCCTTCTTCGCAACTGAGCGCAGCAAGCATCGACCTGGCCCGGGAACCCAACGCGGCGTTTAGCGAGCCTGGCCGCGGCGCCCTGGGAAGAATCCGGGGCATGTCGGGTGTCCGCATGCACGATGCAACGGCGGACATTCACCTTCAAGGGGGTGAGAGCGGAGAACACCGCTACGAACTCGACGGCGTCCCGCTCTTCTTGCCACAGGCAAATATTGGATTTGTCGGACCGTTCAGTCCCTTTGCGCTCGAACAGTTGACCGTCCACAAGGCAGGATTCGGCGTCGAATACGGAAGCCAGACCTCGGGGGTGCTTGCCCTTTCCCATGCCACGGAAGGGCGGGAAGGCGTAGACCTGATGATGGACCCGGAGAGCCTGCACGGCCGTTTGCGCGAGAGTTTCCAGTGGGGTCAGAATAGGGGGGCCACCTTGATGGCGTCCGCCCGGGTGGGTCTGGATGGCAGGGCCTCGAACGAGGTTTCACGTCTCCTCGAACGGTGGGGCGCACCGGACCCGTTTCTCGTTTTCGCGCCGGTGACCGTCAAAGCCGTCGCACCGAATTCCGGAGCCGATTATGAAACCACTACAGGGTCCTCCAGGTCCATATTGGCTTCCGCTGAGCCGTCCTTGCGGTTCAGCGACCTGCACGCGTCCTCCCGCATCCGGCTCTCCGCGTTACACTCCCTGAACCTGTCCGCCTATCAGGGACGGAACGATCTCGAGGGAGGACTTCTCCGGCCGGAATTCACGCGGTCGCTCGCCTCGACGCAGCCGCCTCCCGTAACCGCGTTCGACTCGTACGGCTGGCTCAACCGGTTGGCCCAGGCCCGCTTTGATGCCGTCCTGGGCAACCAAACCTTGCTCTCAACCCAGATTCGCGGAAGCCGCTTCGTGCTCGACCATTCCTACGAAATCATCGATTCACTCCTCGTATTTCTCAATAGACAGGATGCGAATGAAGCCTTTTCGACGACCCGAATCGTCGACGCGAACAGCGTCTCGGAAGTCGGGGTGAGTACGCGGGTAGACTACGCTTCCGATCGGCATAACCTGGCCGCAGGAGTCGAGGCCGTTCGTGTCACCAACCGCTTCAACGTCATGATGGCGACACTGCCGGAGAAGTTCGAGTTGATGGCTGCCGAGAGTCGAGCGGTCCCGCTGTCCGTCGACCGCGGATTCATCCGCCACGCGTCGGAGCAAACCCGCTTTGCGGTGTTTGCCCGGGATCGCATGCCGCTGTACGATTGGCTGGCTGCCGAAGCAGGGGTTCGGTTGACCTATGTGCCGGTCCGCCGTACGGCATACGCAGAGCCGCGCGCCGCCCTGCACATCAATGTGGCTCGAACCGGGCTCGGTACGTTGACCGCCCTGACTTCCGGCGGGCTCTACCGCCAGTATGTGAACCAAATCGATGTCAGTGCGCTCAACGCGGGCGCCCTGCTTCCGTCCGTGCGGGTGTGGCTTCCGGTGGACGAGACCGTTCGTCCTCCCGCCGCGCTTCACCTCTCTCAAAGCGTACGACTCGAACCCGGGGCGGGGTGGAGCCTCGGCATCGAAGGCTATCTGAAATCGGTCAAGGACGGTCGGATTCTGGACTATGCGCGGGCCGGCGGCATCCTCCATGAGGTCGACCTCGTCGCCCAGTCGGAATTCCTTGCCGCAGCGGACACGCGGACCAGGGGGATCGCTCTCCGTACCGAGCGCAAGACCAACCGATACCGTATTGCGGCTGGATATGAGTTCACATCCATAAGCCGCACCTCCAAAGCGCTGTTCGATGGGCGCGACGAGTCGGTGCCGTGGGCCGAGCCCCACCGGATCGATGCCGCTGCCGACTGGCACGCCGGACGATCACTGCGCTTCAACGCGCGTTGGCAGGGCGTGTGGAAGCGTTCGTGGGGATTCCGCAGGGCCTACTACGACTATTTCAGTCAGCGCCCCGAAACACGGCGGCCCGGCGAGTTCGACCTCGGGGTGCCGTCGGATCATCGGCTCCCCGCCTTCTACCAGCTTGACCTCGGGGCCGCCTACATGCGTTCCGTCGGTTCCGTCGACCTCCAGGTACGCCTCGACGTCCTCAATGTCCTGAATCGATCGAACGTGCTCGACTGGCGCCTCAGCCCGGACAAGGAGACGTCCGGTGCTGGAACAGTGGCGACAGACTGGTCCAAAGTGGAACGAACACTATACGGACGAATCCCTACCGCCTCCCTTCGGCTCGCTTTCTGAACCACCCGGCCGGGCACGACGCCGCCGGTTCGGTGGTTGCTGTGACAGGGCACGCAATGCTCCGGCAAGGTGACGCCGGTACGCAATCAGCCGGTCGCCGATCCCTCCAACGGATCCGCATCCGCATCCGCGCGCGATGCCGTGCCCTAGCGCGACAGGTACAGGTTCCGCATTTCAAACGGCTTCTTGAAGTGCGCGTCCGTCAACTTGTCGATGAAAGCGATCGCCTCGCCGGTTGATTTCATTTCCGGGCCCAGTTCCTTGGATACATTCGGGAACTTGTCCCAGGAAAACACGGGTTCCTTAAGCGCGTACCCGGTCAAGGTCGATTCGAGGAGACCGGCATCCCGGAATTCGCTCAGCTTGTGCCCGAGAATCACCTTCGTCGCAATGTTGGCGACAGGGATCCCCGTGGCCTTCGCGACGAAGGGTACCGTGCGGGATGCGCGTGGATTGGCTTCGATCACGTAGACCGTTCCGTCCTTCACGACCATCTGGACGTTGATGCAGCCGAGCACCTCGAGACGCCTCGCAATCTCGATCGCGTACCGTCGAATGGTCTCGATAATGTGCTCGGGGAGCGAATACGGCGGAAGGACAGCCGTCGAGTCACCGGAATGCACACCGGCCGGCTCGATATGCTGCATGATGCCTGCGATGAACACTTCGTCCCCGTCAGACACGGCATCCACATCGATCTCGATACCGCCCTCAAGGAAGAGGTCGAGCAGGATGTGGTTATTGGGGAGGTAACGCAGAATCCTGGCCACGTAGGTTTCCACTTCCTCCTTGTTGATCGCGATGCGCATTCCCTGTCCGCCCAGCACGTAGCTGGGGCGCACGAGGATCGGGTAACCGATACGCTCCGCCTCTCTCATGGCATCCCTTACGGTCCGCCCCTCACCGTACGGCGGATAGGGGATTTCCAGTTCCTTGAGGACGGAACTGAACTTGCCCCGATCTTCGGCCAGGTCCATCATTTCAAAGGAGGTCCCGAGGATCGGAACACCCAGTTGATCGAGGTCCCCGGCAATCTTGAGCGCGGTCTGACCGCCGAGTTGTACGATCACGCCGTCCGGACGCTCGTGGTCCACCACATCCAGCACCTTCTCCCGGAAGACGGGCTCGAAGTAAAGTTTGTCCGCAATATCGAAGTCCGTCGAGACCGTCTCGGGGTTGCAGTTGATCATGATCGCCTCGTAACCGAGTTCCCGCGAGGCGAGTACGCCGTGCACGCAACAGTAGTCGAATTCGATACCCTGACCAATCCGATTGGGGCCGCTGCCCAGGATGACCACCTTGTTGCGGTCCGTCCGGATGGACTCGTTTTCGTCTCCGTACGTCGAATAGAAGTACGGTGTCTGTGCCGGAAATTCCCCTGCGCAGGTATCCACCAGGCGATAGCCCGGCACGATTCCGAGCGCCTTCCGATGGTAGCGGACATCATCCTCGGACACCTCGCCCCCCAACAGATAGGCGATCTGGGCGTCGGAGAATCCATTCCGTTTTGCCTCCAGCAGAAAATCCCGGTCCAGGGTGGGGAGGGATCGCGCCGCGATGGCGGCTTCGAGCCTCACCAAGTCGCGGATGTGATACAGAAACCACGGGTCGACCTTGGTGATGTCGGCGACTTCTTCCACCGATGCACCCAGCTTGATCGCATTGCGTATCTGGAGAATGCGGTCCCAGTACGATCGGGAGAGTCGCTGACGCACTTCGTCCCGGGTCGGATCCTCCTGGTCCGCGCCAAGACCGGATCGTCCGATTTCGAGACTTTGCCAGGCCTTCTGTACGCTTTCGTTGAAAGTCCGGCCAATCGACATGACCTCTCCAACGGCCTTCATCTGTGTCGTCAACTCCTCGTCGGCGCCTTCAAACTTGTCAAAATTGAAGCGGGGGACCTTGGTTACCACGTAGTCGATAGACGGCTCGAAACAGGCCGAGGTGGTGCCGGTCACGTCGTTGGGCAGTTCGTCGAGCGTGTATCCCACGGCGAGACGCGAGGCCACCTTCGCGATCGGATACCCGGTGGCCTTGGAAGCAAGGGCGGATGATCGGGAGACGCGAGGATTGATTTCGATGGCGATCATCCGGCCCGTGGAAGGCTCGATGGCGAACTGAACGTTGCACCCGCCTGCAAAATTTCCGATCGAGCGCATCATCTTGATCGCGGCGTTGCGCATTCCCTGGTACTGCTTGTCCGTCAGCGTTTGCACCGGCGCCACCGTCACCGAATCGCCGGTGTGGACCCCCATCGGATCCACATTCTCGATCGAGCAGACAATGATGACGTTGTCGTTCGCGTCTCGCAGTAACTCGAGTTCGTACTCCTTCCATCCAAAGAGGCATTCCTCGATCAGCACCTCGTGCACGGGCGAGATTTCCAGCCCCCGGGTGACCATTCGGTCGAAATCGTCATGGCTCCAGACGATGCCGCCGCCTGATCCGCCAAGCGTGAAGGAGGGGCGGATCACGACCGGTACGCCGCCCAGTTCCTGCGCGATTTCCTTGGCCTCGAGCAGACTCTTTGCTACACGGCTCTTGGCCTGATCGATGCCGATCTCTTCCATCCGGTCCCGGAATTTCTGGCGGTCTTCCGTGATCTCGATCGCATCGATGTCCACCCCAATGATCTCAATCCCCATTTCCTGCCAGAAACCCTCATTGTGGAGGGTTTGGGCAAGGTTCAACGCGGTCTGACCCCCCATCGTCGGTAGCACGGCATCCGGTCTCTCCTCTAAAACGACCTGCTTGACGGATTCCGGCGTTAGTTCGCGCAGATAGATCTTGTCTGCCGTCAACGGATCGGTCATGATCGTTGCCGGGTTCGAGTTGATCAGACTCACGTAGTACCCCTCGGCCCTCAGGGCGCGACAGGCTTGTGTGCCGGAGTAGTCGAACTCGCAGGCCTGGCCGATGATAATCGGACCGGACCCGATGAGCATGATCTTGTGAATGTCGGTGCGCTTGGGCATAGTCAGCAGCGAAGGGGTCAGGAGTCAGATCCGGTGGCCCCGATCGGGGCTGAATATCGGGTGGCCTGCCGGTCGCCGATCAGGCGGATGAACTGGTCGAAGAGGTAGCGGCTGTCATGCGGACCTGGAGACGCCTCCGGATGGTACTGCACGGAGAATCCGGCGAACCGCTCGAAGGCCAGTCCCTCAACCGTCTGATCGTTCAGGTTGAGATGAGAAATCCTGGCCACAGACGGCTCCAGTCCGTCTTTCTGGACGGCGAATCCGTGGTTCTGCGTCGTTATCTCCACGTGCCCGGTCTCGAGGTTTTTCACCGGATGGTTTGCGCCGCGATGGCCGACGTACATCTTGTAGACCGTCAAGCCCTGGGCAAGGGCAAGCAACTGGTGACCCAGACAGATCCCAAACAGGGGGATGCCGGTTTCTGAGGCCTCTCTCGCAACACGGATGGACCCGGGCATGGCCCGCGGGTCCCCGGGCCCGTTGGAAAGGAAGAGACCGTCCGGCTGCCAGGCCAGCACCGATGCCAGATCGGCATCGGAAGGGAACACCCTGACGGTGCAGTCACGGGCTTCAAACGACCGAAGGATGTTCAATTTAACCCCGTAATCAAAGACGGCAATCCGATGGCCCGCCCCCGAACAGAACGTGTAGGCTTCGCGCACGCTGACCCGCGAAGCCAACTCGAGGCCTTCCATCGACGGCACGGCCCTGGCCTTGGCGACGAGCGATTCGTCATCGAGATCCACCGAGGAGACCACGGCGTTCATGACGCCTTTGGCGCGAATATGACGAACCAGCTTCCGGGTGTCCACACCCGTAATCCCAACAAGCCCGTGGCGTCGCATGAACTGTTCAAGAGACTCGTCCGTCAGCTGGTTGGAGTAGTCTCGGCAGAAAGCCCGCACGACTACGCCGGCCACCATCGGCCGCGCCGCTTCCGTATCCGCATCCGACGCCCCGTAATTGCCGATGTGCGGATAGGTCATCATCATGATCTGACCGTCGTACGAGGGATCCGTGAAGATCTCCTGATACCCGGTCATGCTCGTGTTGAAGCACAACTCGCCGGAGGTCTCTCCGAGATGTCCTACCGCAGTACCGGTAACGACAAGTCCGTCTTCGAGTGCGAGTTTGGCAGGATGGAGATCTAGCGATTTCATCTTTCAAACGTGAAAACAGGCCGGGCACGGCAAAAAAAAACCTTCCCGCAAGCGGAAAGGTCTAAACACAAGCGCCACTCCTGCGCGGCGGTATTGCCGCGCGAAATCGACCGGGACAAGCACAAAATCGAATCAAGTCCGGGAGGGTATGATGCGTGGACGCCAGCCAAACGAATTAAGGTAAAATACGACCGTGCCGTGAAAATCCAAACAACAACCACCGGCATAGGCTTGGATTGCGCCTGGTAGCGGTACCGGGGGCACCATGCGCATGCCGCATTCGCGATGAGCAATGCGCCCATGCATCCCAGCACCGTCGTGCGCGTATCATGGGACCAGATGCTCCGATACCGCTTTCTCCGATGCGCCGTCCCTACCAGGTCGACATCCACGCAGGATATACGCTGCGCGTTCTGGCCTCCACGATCGTGGCGCTGGTGGTTATGATCGCACTTGTACGGTGGTGGCCCGCAGCGGCCCCGGATGATCGCCCGGCTTCGCTTTTCGACACGAGAGGGGAGCGGGTCGTCATGATGGAAATGATCGAACCGACCCGACAGGCACTTCGCGCCCCGCCGCCGCCAAGACCCCTCCCTCCCATCGTGGTGCCGGATGACGTCGAACTGGCGGAGGAGATAATCGAAATTGACGCTGAGATCACCCTGGATACAGGTACGACGACGGGGGGAGGCAGCAGCGGGCTTGCGGATGCGGGGGCGCCCAGTTTTGTGCCGAGGGCCCAGGAAGCACCCAAACCCATCCGGTTCGTCGAACCCGAGTATTCGAGAGAAGCGCGCAAGCGCAAGATCCGTGCCCAGATTGTGGTGGAAGTACGGGTAGACGAGAAAGGCGGCGTGCTGGAGAGTCGCATCGTCGATCGCTTCATCTACGAACCCGGACCCAGATGGACACCCGTCAACGAACTGGGCTACGGCGTAGAGGAAGCGGTATTGGCGGCGGCCGAACGGTGGCGGTTCGTGCCGGCTCGACACAACGGCCGGGTCGTCGAGTCGCTGGCGACCCTGGAATTCACCATCGGCGGATAAGCCGCCATCGGCACGTTACGTTTGGCGGGAATCCCGCGCCTTACCTGTGATGGTTGGGTTGAGTGATAGACGCCACCGGAATCGGTCCAGCACCGACCCTGTGGCGTCTACCATTTCAGGCCCGATGGCAACGCCGACCGTCGCTCCGGCCCCCTCGATGCGAACGGACCTCAGGCGCCGCGCTCCTCCTGCGTCTTTCTCGCGACCAGACTGTACCCAAGCGGGAATTTCCTTTCGGTAGCCTTCCTTACCGCCCGCCCGATCGGAGACGCGCACAGGCCCTTGGCCAGGACCAGGTGGAGGGCAGACAGCGGTCGCAAGTGGCCCAGAAGGCGGGCCCCGACGTCGGACAGAACCTCCAGGGCACCCCCGTACGGACGGAGTTCGACGACCTCGAGACCATGGTCGCGACAGAACCCGGCCAGTTTGTATTCCGTGTAGCGGTGATAATCGTGAGGCACTTCGTGCAGTCCGTAAAGGAAGGGGACCGTCAGAATGAGCATGCCCTCCGGTTTCAGCACGCGGGCAATCGCTGCAAACAAGACGTCGGGACGCTCGATGTGCTCCAGGAGATCGGTAGCCAACACGGTGTCGAACGATGCGTCCGGCAGCTCAAGACCGTCATTCAGGTTCTGATCCAGGTCGAGGTGCGGGCTGGGGTGCATCGTCCCGGCCCAATCCACACAGATGACATCCGATACGCGGTCGCGGTAGGTGGCGTACAGAGGCACCTTTCCGCAGCCGAGGTCGAGGAGACGGCCCCGGGCATGCTCCGCGATCAAACGCTGGTAAAGGGCTCCCAAGCGGTCGGCGATGAATCGCGAGCTGCGAATGACCTCCCGTACGTCTCTCGATGCACGAAGTCGGCCACGCCGCTCGACGAACTTGCTCGGCCGCCACGAATCCGCGTTGCGCATGAGGGTTCGCGTAAGGGTATCTGCTCAGGAAACGTCCTCCCAGCGGGCGTCTTCGACCTCCCTGCCGGAACTTCGACGTCGCTTTCTGGGCGTCAATTCACGCCGGTCCGGCGGGGTGGACGGACCCAGAAGCCAGTCCGCAAACCGCCTGGCAATGCGAAAGCCCATATATATGACAAAAAGGATGACAAGAAGGCGCACTACCATGATGCACGACAGGTAGGGGTTACGGCAAAGGCGCCGCAAGAATACGTGAAATGACCGCTTCGAAGTCCTGCTCGTTCCGGACGAAATCAACCTCCGTCACGTCGAGCTTCAGAACCCGCCCGTGATAGCGCTCAAAATAGAAATCATAGGCCTCGGCCAGAGACCCGAGGTAGGAAGGGTCCATCTCCGCTTCATAGGAACGTCCGCGGATGGCAATGTTCTCGAGCAACCGATCCAGACGCGCCTGAAGATAAACGACGACATCCGGTACCGGAATGGTCGTGGCCATCAACGTGTAAAGGCTCTCATACAATTGCAGTTCATCCCCCTCCAGATTCAAGTGGGCAAAGATGCGGTCCTTGTCGAATGTGTAGTCGGAGACTACGAGTCCGTGAAAAAGGTCCGGCGATAGAAGCATCTTCTGCTGGCGAAAGCGGCTGGCAAGGTAGCTGAGCTGCGTGTGGAACGCCCACCGCGCTCTATCCGCATAGAATGAAGCAAGAAAGGGATTCTCATCCACCTCCTCGAGGACCGTCTTCCCGCCGAACCGGTGCGCGAGCCGCCGGGCCAGACTCGTCTTGCCGACGCCGATGACGCCCTCTACGGCGATGTATCGGAGATGTGAAGGCGGCGCCGTCTCCGCGGGACCGGGTTCGACGGCCGCTCCGGCCTGCACCATATCGCCGTGTGGAAATCCGCTCATGAGGGCAAGGGGCTGCAAGAGAGGGTAAGCTGGGTATCCAGGCGCCGTACGTCGGCCTCGTCGGGACATACGTCGAGCAGCCGACGCACCGGGGCGGCAAAGGGATCCGGGATGAAGAGATCCGGATCCAGGTCCACCAGCGGTTGAAGTACGAACCGGCGCGCCGCGAGACGAGGGTGAGGGACCTTGAGCGCAGGCCGATCGATCGTCAGGGAACCATAGAGGAGGATGTCAAGGTCCAGGGTACGCGGCCTCCAGCGGAGCCCACGACGGCGTATGCGCCCGCTTTGGCGTTCGATCTCGAGAAGTACGAGCAACAACCGCAAGGCCGGCAACGACGTCCACAACTCCACTGCGGCATTGTAGTAGTCCTCCTGTTTCTCTCCGAGCCGCAGGACATGAGCCGTGCTTTCGTAAACAGGCGATACCGCGGCAACCCGTGTCTCCCCGGAATCCATCAGACGATCCACCGCAGACTGAAGATGGCCGAGACGATCCCCGACATTCGAACCCATGCCGACAAAAACCCGAACGGCGGCCGAAGGCGCCTGGTCTTGACCGGACTGCATCACGTCGATGTGCCGGATTGAGCCCCCTCACCGCGACGCGCACGATATACGGCTTCCGCCCGATCACATGTGCCGCCAACCGGAGGATTGTGCTTGCGAACCGTCACCTCAACCTGCTGAACCTTCGGCTGCACCTGCAAGACGCCCTCGCCAATCAGGTAGGCGAGACGTTCAATCAGGTAGAAACGGTTTTGTGTAATAACTTCTTTCACCGCATCGTAGACTTCGGCATAGTCCACGGTAAGTGCCAGGGAGTCGGTCCGCGCCGCTTCGTCGAAATTGAAATGCATCGACACGTCCACCTCGTACCGGTTTCCGACGCGGTGTTCCTCCTGCAGCACCCCATGGTGCGCATAGAAGATGGCGTTCACGAGCCGCACGGTGCCCGAATGTTCAGTAGACCCGTTGTCTTGGGGTGTGGAGTGGCTCAAGAGGATGGTGTCCGGATAGAATGAGACAAGTCTTTGATGGGCATTTCACCCGACTTTCCTTCGGCGGTACCTGCCTGCGAAGGACGAACGCGCTTCCGGACGACGGGGCGCCGTTCGGCGGGGCCGCTCCCTGCGGAGGCACAACAGGTAAAGATACGGTGGCCGCGTATGACGTGTCTGCTTCACACCGCGGGATCCGGGACTGCGACAGGGGTCTCCTACCGGGCGGATACGACCGTGAATGGAAGCGACCGCTCGACCGACTGGCCTGATGTTTCGTCCCTGACCCGGACGGTCAGTAGAATTTCTCCGACATCGTTCCAATCCGAAACGTCCACGAGGATGTACTCACGGGAGACGCGATCCGCACCGGTATAACGGGTCGAGACGGCAGTGCGCTCCGTGGTGTCACTGCGAAGAAGCCCACGGTCGCGGCTTCGAAGGATCTCATATTCAACCGTGTAGTGCGTCCGGTCGTCCCGCCCGAGCGTCAAGTGATACACCTCGAAGACAAGTGCGAGCGGGCTTTCGGGCGTAATCTCGGCAAAGGGATACGGGGCCATGCCCCGGGCGCCCCTCGATGCGAGGAGATCGGCGGGATCGGTCACAAAGTGAGGGACGAGGTCACTCATCTCGAGCCGTGCAGGATCGGCAGACAAGGTCTCGAGGCTGTCAAGACGGAAAACACCGATCTTGACCGGGGGTCCCTTCACAGGACTCCCGACGGAATCCGGCGTCGGCAGCACGAGGTACTGGTCCCACTGAATCCCGACGTGAAACATCGGTGAGACGCCGTCGATACGAAGCGTCTGCACGGGGACGTCCGTATCGGATTTCACATCGATATCCTCGAAGATCACGCGGCGCGTTTCCAGGCTGTTCGACTGGAAATCCGCGGTGCGAATCACGGCGAAAACGTCGACCAGGAAGCGGTCAAAGTGAGAAAATCCTCTTGCTTCCAAGTCATCCACAGTGCGGCTGGAAAGCCGGAGTCCGTTGGGCGTAGGGGCCCATGCGATATCAACCACGGTCTCTCCGTCCGGGCCGAGAAACCGGGCGACGCGGGTGCCGACCGGGAGGACGTCCACGGCGTCGAGCACGGTGGAAAACTGGCGCGGTACGACCTGGTCGCGGTATGCGCGGCGCTGTGCGTCCTCCGCACGCCCCTCGACGAGGGTGCGCTGTGCAAAGAGATGCGGGAGCCTGGTACTCAACGTGGGTCCCGCCGGATCGGGCTGAAATGCGACGCGCTCACGCTGGCTCCGAATGGACTCGGCAGGCCGATCTTCTGCGAAATTGTCTATTTCTGAATAGATAGACGCGAAGTCTTGATGGGCGAGCGTGATCTGCCGATAGATTTCCTGGAGGGTCGCAAGGAGCATTTCGGACTTCAGTTGCCCCCTTGGATCGGAGGACAACCCGTACTTGAGTGGATCGGGGACAAGATCCAGAATCTCCGCATGTTCATAGCGGCCTCCCCGCTTGGCAAAGAGATAGTGCGCAGCGCGGTCGACTTTGTGGTAGACCCAGAATTCGGCCTCCGGAAAGTCGGTCAGGTTGACGGCCACGCCGGGGCGCAGTAACTCGCCTCCGATGCGGTCCAGCGTAATGGGACGCTTGTGCGTCGGCTCCCCGAGCCGCACGTAGATCTGTCCGCGGGCATCGAGTCCCGTCGGATTTGATGCGTCCGCGTACCGGGTCCGGGCCGTTGCGACGCGGGTCAGGTGTTCAACGAGCCGTTCGTTGAGCGAGGAGCCCGGCAAGGGATCCTGGGCGCGCCACCACGCCCTGAGCGCTTCCGTCGTGGTCGCACCGCCTGGCTCGTCGAGGGAAACCAGGTCTGAAGGGAGGATGAGGTCCGCAAGTGCGAGATGACGGGATACCACCGGGTGGGTGGGTGCTTGGACGAGCAGGTCGAGATAAGCCTCGCAGGCGTCCGCGTAGAACGACACGGATCGGGCAGAAAAGACCAGGCCGATAAAGCGGTCCAGGTGTTCAACGTCGATCCGGCCGCCGTCGGAACTGCGCCGGATGGCCTGGACCCACCGTGCGAGCGCGTCTTCCGTTCTTCCCGCTGCCTCGTAACACTGTCCGAGGTAGAAACCGGCGGATAGCCCGTTGTCATCAAAGGCATTGGGATCGGACCCGAGCAGTTGCTCGAGTCGGCTTTCGAACGAGCGGCAATCCCCGCCTTCGGCAGCCACTCGCACCTCCTCCCAGTCAAGCGTCTCGAGCGAGTCAGCCTCTTGCGCGACGATCTGCGCGGTCCCTACCAGGAGGGCGGCCACGATGGCCCACGGGGGGTGCACGAACACGCTCATCTGCGGGAAAATCGATCCGGAAGGTTCGGGCATCAGGGCGTCTGGGGGCTCAGCCCGGAAGCCGGAGAAGCTGGTCTCGAGCGTTTCGCCGCGCCGGGCAAGCCCGTCCATTTCTCACCGTGGCCCCGAGGTCATCGGTGCATGATCCTTCTTTGCACCCCCAAAGACGAGCGGAGTTCTCTAACGCATCCCGTCGGGACGATGGCGCTGAATCTGCTCCATCCACTCTCCGATCTTCTGGGTCACGCCCCTCGAGACGCCATTCTGAACGGCCTCGCCGATTCGGGTGAGAAGGTCGGCCCCGATCGAGGGGAATTGGGCGAAGGTCTCTCCTGCGCGGCCGATGGCGGCTTGTGCCGAAGAACGGGTCTGGACACCACGCCGTACGAGATGCTCTCCGAAATCCTCCAGTTGTCCCCTCGTCTGCGTTGCCAGTGCTCCGGCTCGCTCGCGCACGCGCTCGAGACGTGTAGGAGGCGGAAGGGGAGGTGCGGTCGTCGTCATTGCCCCGGCTACGAGCCGGCCGACGAGCAAACCGGCGCCTGCCGCCAGAAGGACAGCGGTTGTCGGGTGGTCGTGAATCCAGCGTCGCGTCCGGTCAACGGAGGCGTCGATCCAGGATGGCGCGTCCGCGGCAGGCTCCTCCGCTTCAGGAGGAGGCGGTCCGGCTGTGATGGGTTCAGGCGAGGCCCCGTTCTCTTTGTCAACCATGACTATTTCCGTCGAATGATGGCGCCCAGGAGTATGCCAACGACGAAAGCGCCGAGGATTGTCGTAGTCGGATTTGCCTTGACGAAGGTCTGGCTCTCCTCATACACCTTCTTGGCCTGCTCGGACGCGCTGGCCGCCGAGGCGCTCAGCCGATCACCCGCTTCCCGAGCGATCCGCTGAAACGTCTCGATGCCCTCACCGACACGCCGCTCGACATCTCTTGTGAGTTTCTCCGTAAACTCCTTCAATTGCGCGGCCTCTTCTCCGAGACGAGCCGCTTCCTCCTTTGCGACGGCCTCCAGATCTGCTTGATCGATCGCCTCGTTGACCATCTCAACCGTCGTTTTTGCGTTCTTTGTCATCGCTCACCTGTTTGATTGGGGACCAACCCGTTTTCTCTACCGGAATTGGCCGAGTCATGATGTTTCTAGGTCAATATTACAGGGGCGAACCCCGGAAATGTTTCGAGTTCCAGCAGAAAGCCGTTCTTTTTCGACGTAGATCTGCAGGCAGAGCGATCTTGGTGTCGAAGCGGCGTAGGAAAGGCGCGGGCAGGGCATATAGTGCAATGCAGATATCGGAAGCGAGGAGCCGGAGGCCAGGTAACGTGACGACGTTCCAGCACAGGCCGGATGATCGATTCGCCTGAATCTGCAGCCGGTAACCACGAAATGATAGAAACAATCCTACGGCATTGGCCGTTGTGCCTGTGCGTCTTTAGCACGTCCATCCGGGCTTCCATGAAACGGTCGCGCCCCTTGCACTTCAGGTACCCCGTCGCTGCCTTATTGGGGTGTGCGGCCCTTCTTCTATCGGGACCCGTTCTCGCGCAGCAGGAGAGGGCGACACCCGAGGAGACCTTTTCCGCCGCCTTCTCGCTATACGGGAGCCGGCTCTACGAACGGGCAGCTGCGTCCTTCGCCGGTTTCGTCGAGACGTATCCCGACCATCCCAATACACCCGAGGCCCTCTATTACCAGGCAGAGTCCATGCTGGGGGCAGGCTTCGAGGACGAGGCCACACGTCTCTATATCGCCTTCTATGAAAGGTATCCCGTCCATCCCCTTGCTTTTCAGGCCCGGCTGGCACTTGGGAAGTACTTTTTCGACGGCGAGCAGTACGATAAGGCCATCGAAAGCCTGCGGCGCGTGATCGATGACGATCCCGATCCCGAAGTCGCGGCAAAGGCGTGGTACTGGATGGGAGAGGCGGCATTGCGACAGGATCAGGAGGAGCAAGGGCTCGACTACCTGCAGACGGCAGCCGAGGTATATCGGACCACCAGCACGGCCCCGCTCGCGCTTTACGCAATCGGGTTTCGGCAGAACCGGCGAAACCGGCCGGCTGAGGCGGCCCGCGCCTTCGAGCTGCTGTCGATTCGCTACCCCGAATCGCCGCTTGCGACGGAGATCGGTCTCGGATTGGCGGAATCGTACTACGAATTAGGAGAATACGACCGCGCGTTGCGCGAACTCGAGCGACGGTTTGACGATCTCACCGGGGAGGCCGAACAACGAGCCACATTCCTCATGGCGGAGTGCTTCAACCACCTCGGCCGGCATGAGGAAGCCATCGTCCACTACCTGCGTTTCACCGAGGGGAACCCGGCTAGCCGGTACTATCGGCGCGCGCTCTATGGACTGGCCTGGAACTACCATTTCGCAAGGGACTACACGGCCGCTGCCGCGACGTTCGCTCAGGTCTACCGGCGCGAGGAAAAGGACGAACTGGCGATGGCCGCCACGTACTACAGGGGGGTGAATCTCAAGCTGACGGGGCGGCATGAAGAGGCGGCGGAGATGTACCGCGAAGTGACCGAGCGCTGGTCGTCCGGGAATCTCGCCGACCACGCATGGTTTGAGCTCGGAATGGCCCTTTACGAACTGCGCCGATGGCAAGAGGCCGAGCGGGCGTTTTCAGAGGTCCAGAAATCGTATCCGAGATCGGAAGCGCTTGGAGAGGCCCTCAGGATGGCCGGTGAGGCGCGCGTCGCCCAGGGCGATTTTTCCGGTGCGGAACGGGCCTACAGCGAGGCGATCACCCTGGCGACCGCCGATCCGGGGCTGCGTGATCAGGTCGCTTTCCAGAAGGCATGGCTCTCTTACCGCACGAATAAATACGGGGAAGCGGCAGCCGCTTTCCTGGCCCTCTATCGATCCAATCCAGCCGAAGACGTCGCGGGAGACGCGCTCTTCTGGGCAGCCGAAAGCTACTATCAAACCCGTGATTACGGCCAGGCCGATCGGCTCTTCAACCAGTTCCTCCGCCAGTACCGCAATCACCGCCTCGTGGAGGCGGCCCATTATGCGGTGGGATGGACGTACTTCCGCCAGGGTCGATACAGCGCCGCGATCGAATCATTCCAGCGCTTCCTGCGCACGCACCGGGACGAGCCGGGCAATTTCTACGGCGTCGACGCCAGATTGAGGCTGGCAGACTCCTATTACGCCGTGAAACGATATGACGATGCCGTTCGCGAATATGGCCGCGTGGAAGGCGATGATGTCGATTACGCGCTCTTCCAGAAAGGGCAGGCCCTGGCGCAAATCGGCCGTACCGACGAGGCCATCAAGACGCTTCGTGAACTGATTGAAGAGTACGACTACTCGGAATGGCGAGAGGAGGCACTCTATACCATCGGATATCTGGACCTGTTGTCGGGCGATCACGACGAAGCGGTCGCGACGTTCACGACGCTCGTTCAACGATTCCCCCAACATCCGCTTGCCGCAAAAGCGCAGTACGGAATCGGTGACTCCTACTACAACCGAAGTCTCTGGGACGAGGCCATCACGGCATACAGGGGCGTCCTGGACCGATTTCCTTCAAGTCCCTATGTCGTGGACGCCGTCGGCAGTCTGTCCTATGCCCTGGCGGCACTCGACCGGCCCGACGATCTGGATGACATCATCGACGCGTTCACGAGCCGACACCCGAATTCCCCCTTCCTCGATCAGCTTCGATTTCGAAAGGCCGAAGTCAAGTTCCAGAGTGGACAACTGGCGGAGGCCATCGCCGAGTTCCAGCGCTTCATCCGAGAATCCCGGTCCGAAGCGCTCGCACCGCAAGCCTACCTTTTCGTTGCAAGGGCGTACGAGTCGCTCGGTCAGAAAAGCGAAGCGGCCGCCTACCTGCAACAGATCGTACGCCGATATCCCGCGAGCCACCTGAGACCGGAGGCGGAACAGCATCTGGGCGCCCTTCTACTCGACGAGGGGGACTTTGAAGAGGCCCTGCGCCTCTATCGGAGCGCCCGGCAGAACAAGAATGCCGACCCGGTCGTCCAGGCCGATGCCCTGTACGGAGAAGGCATGGCCCTGCTCGGAATGGGACGCACGGCCGAGGCGGAAGCCCTGTTGCAGTCCGCAGCGGTGGGAGAGGGTCCCCAGGCCATTCCCGCGAAATTGGGCATGGCGCGGATCCTCGATCAGCGAGGACAATACGGGGAGGCGGAACAATACTACAGAGACGTCTCGGAATCGAGCGCCGACGACCGGGGGGCCGAGGCCCTCTATCGGCTCGGCGTCATGCAACTGCGCCAGGGTCGGCCCACTGCGGCACTGGATGAACTGGGGCGGCTCGAAGTGCTCTTCGCGGGCTTCGACGAATGGATGGCCCGAGGGTATCTGGCGCAAGCCGACGCCTTCCGCGCCCTTGGCCAGAACGGCAGCGCAGACCGTATGTACGAGACCATCATCGTGCAATTCCCCGGAACGCCCTGGGCCGCGGCGGCAACCCAGCAAAGGCAACTTCTGTCCGGAGGACAATAGTCGGACCACCAGGCCATGCTCAACAGGCTTACTCCCGGAATGGCAACTTCCCCGATCCGATATACGGCGTCCTCCAAATCCGATCGACTCCGGCGCGGAGTAGGACTGTGCTTTGTCCTGACGATCTTGCTGTTGCCCCAGACTTCTGCGAAGCTGCTGGCCCAGGATACGCTGGGCACCGACGCGGAAACCATCCTGCCCCAAATCATGCCGCGCGAGGTGGAGATCCTCGGCGAGTTCGAGGCCAACTTCCCGTCGTTTCAGCGTCCAGCGCTAACCGGCTTCAATCCTCCGCCCAGGATCTATGAGGTGCCTCGGGATCGCATGCCCTACCGGGGACCGTATCGACAATCATCCGCCGATCTGCCCGATGCGGACCTGAACGCGCCGGTCGGACCTTCCATCGCCATCCGAGCCCCGGGCACTCCGGCGAACGGAGCCCTGTCCGTTACCGTGGGACGCCTCCTCTCGAGGGACATCACCCTTCTGATCACGCCTCCCGCACGGCGCCGCACCGCATTCTTCGCCTCCGGCACGTACGCCGGATGGAGCAACTACAAGCCCTTCGAAAATTTGGAGCCCGACCTCAAAACTTCCGCCCAGAGCCTGACGGGGGAAACCGGGATAAGGACCATTCAGCGCGTCCTCAGTGCGGGAATCGGAGTTTCCGGGTTCTTCGATCGATATGGTCTGTTTGGAGCCACACCCGTCGGTGATCCCGAGGACGTGAGGCGCGTCCCCCTGCGGAGCGGCGTCGGTGTCGAGGCGAACGCGTGGATGCGCAGTGCGACGGGTTCCGACCTGCCTTTCCATCTGGATGTGTCGTACGGCGCATCTCGGTTCGAAACCGAAGTGTTCGAAGACGACCGGCCCGACCCGACCCTGCGGCGTGCTGAAAAGCGGCTGGACGCCTCGGGTAGCTTCGGTGGACGCTTCTCGTCGGCAACGCTCGCACTCGATGGCAAGATCAGCCTGGCGGGTCTCGATTCGGATCGTACCCTGGACCGTGACTATCTCGCCGTGGACGTCGGTGCGACGCTCAAATCCTCCCTCGGACGTCACACCATCGTTCGCCTCGGTGCACGGTTCCTGGGCTACGACGTTCTCATGGGCACCGGCGCCGAAGGATTTGAATCGGCGCTCTACCTTTCCCCGGCCGTCGAGGTTGACGTGTTTCTTCGGCCCGGACTCCAGTTATACGGACGCAACCGACCGTCGGTTATGACGCTCGGACTGGTGGACCTCCATCGTATCAATCCCTATATCATCAACGAACCCATCCACAAGCCGTCGGTTACGACCGTCGACGCAGAACTCGGTGCTGTATGGTTCGCAGGCCCCCTGCGAATTTCCGCGCACGGCGGTCTTGAACGTCACCCCCACTATGGGTACTTCGTCCGCAAGGGGTCCATTCCCGTTGCCGGATCGATCGGCGGTTTGTTCGAACCGGTCTTCGACGACGCGGCCGTTTCCAAAGCCGGGGCTCAAATCGGACTCGCACTGCCAGGAGGGATCAGTACGGCTGTGACGGCCGACATCAGGAATGGCACGATGGGGAATGAAAAGACCGTGATACCGTATTTCGCCGAGTTGACCGGCAGCGTCCAGGTTTCCGCTTCCTTCGCCGACCGGCGCGGCGTTGCCTCACTCACCGCCCGCATGGAAGGCCCTCGATACACCGACCGCACCGGATCGACACAACTGGACGGCTTTCTGGATGCAGCCGCTGAAGTCTCCTTCCTCTTGTCTCGCCGGATGGGCATCGTTGCTCAGGTGGATCACTTGAGTGAAAGACGGTTCTCTCTCTGGGAGGACTATCCACAGCCCATTTGGCTTGCCAGGGGCGGCATTCGGTTCTTGTGGTGAGCCATAGATTTGCACCGCGGGCGAGCATTCGCCGTATCTTCACTCTATGCTTCATTGACTTCGCGGCTTCCGGGCGAATACCGGCGTAAATCCACCCCCATGTCAAGTGCGCTGCACCGGCAGATCGCCGAGATTCTGAACCTCAAACCGGCTCAGGTCGAACGGTCGCTGGACGACCTATCGCGGCAGATCCGCAGGCACCTTTCCGGCAACGGAGAGGTTGCGGTTGATGGATTGGGCGTGTTCCGCTCGGTCAAGGGACTTGTGGAATTCGAACCGGATCCGAGTGTGCTGGCCTACGTCAACTCGGAGTTCGAAGGGCTGAAGGATCTGAATCTCGATCCCTCCGGAGCATACCGGGTCCAGGAGGTGATATCCAACCCGGACGATGTCAGCCCGACCGGCCTTGAAGATTCGCCTGAAGAAGACCTGATCGAACCGGAGACAGAGCAAGGACCCGAAGCGGATGGGACATCGGAGGCCATCCCGGTTGGGGAGATGGAGCCCGAGACCGCTATGCTTCACGAGCCTCAGTCGGAGGCGGCACGGGCGGACGAGCCGGCTTCCAGGGTAGCAGACGAATCCAAAGCCCCGGAGGCAGGAGAGACGACAGTTCCGACGGATGTTGACGACACACGGGATGCAGAGGGCGACCCCGGCTGGTCCACACACCTCCCCCGTCCGGAAGAAACCCAGCGCCGCGATTCGGTCCCGGGGATGGAGGACACGCCGTTCGACGTCCTGCCGTCCGCGGGTCAAGATGAAGAAGAACTCGCCGTCTTGCGCGCGCTCCTCGGGCGTGCCGCAAATGGGGACTCGGGCACACCGGTGCATCCACATGAAGAAACGTCATACGACGAGGACGACGCCGTCGAACCCGCGCCGCTGATCGCTTCGATGGTCGAACCCGCCGTCGAATCGGAGACCGCTGAACCCGACGCGGAGGCGGAGCCTGATGTCGAGGCGAAGGAGGAAGGCGGGCTCTCGAGAGAAGGCCTCGTCGATGCCGCAAACGAGCCTTCGGAAGTTGCCGGCGCCGAAACGTCACCCATCCCGGCGTCTGTTTGGCCGCCCGATACACTATTCAAGGGACACGAACACCACGAGCGTCCCCCTGTCGAGCGTACGTCGTTCCGCTTCGCAACCGAGCGAGAACCGCGCCGGCATCGTTCGAAATTGCGCCGAGAGGACCGCAGGAAAGAGCGAAATGCACTATGGATCGGACTCCTGGCCATCTGTTCGGCGATAGTTCTCTTCTACGCAGTCGTGTACTGGGATACGATTTATGTCAACCTCCTCGGCGGCCCCCGCACGGAACGCACCGCCGGACGGCCCGAATCGCGGGTTGAGGAGCCGTTGGCCGGCGAACAGTCGGTCGTTGGCCAACCGGAAGCCGGACAGCCTGCGGCGGGAGAACCGGATGCCGGGGAAGGAACCGGCACGGGGGAATCAGACACTCCGGAGGAACAAACGTCCGAGGGTCGCATTCCCGAACCGGTCGTTGAAAGTGATCCGCCGGCTATTCCCCCCGTGATCGATGCGGACCCATCCCCGGGTGGGCCGCAGCGATTCTCTCCTGCCGACGGCGACTATGCGTGGATCGTGGCCTCTTTCCCGAGCCGCGGGGAAGCGGAAGTCGAGTTGCGCCGGTACCTTACCGCCGGTGCAAGGGGGGAGGTGGTCGCGGCAGCCGTCAACGGAAGACCGGCATACCGTGTTGCGATCGGCCGGTATGTTTCGATCGCGGAGGCCCGGTCATCACGCTCCGAATTGCCCGGGTTTGCCCCCGTCGATGCATGGATCCGCAATGTTCGAGGCAACTGAATCAAGATAACCCATTCGCTTCGTGCTCCCTCAAATCGATACCCCATCCGTCCTGACGGAAAGTGAGCCATTTATGGCCGCCACTCCGGAACCGCTCACCTTTCTGGACATCCTGTTCAAGGGGGGATGGGTGATGATCCCCATCCTGCTCCTCTCCGTCATCGCCGTATTCCTCGTCGTGGAGCGTCTCTATACGCTGCGCAAATCGGGGATGCGAAACAGTCCGGATCTGCTGTTGCAGATTCGCGACTACATCAAGATGGGAGATATCCGGGGCAGCATCGCCTACTGCCAACGACAGAGTTCGCCGATCGGGCGGATCTTGATCCGAGGGCTCGAACGCCTGGGCCGGCCGATTTCAGACATCCAGGACGCTGTTCAGGCTGCGGGGAAATACGAAGCCTACAACCTGACCAAACGAACGGATCTTCTGGCCAGCATCGCAGGCATTGCGCCCATGCTGGGTTTCCTGGGCACCGTCTTCGGCATGATCAGTGCCTTTCAGCAGATCCAGAACCTCCAGGGAAACGTCAATCCAAGCGTTCTCGCCGGTGGCATCTGGGAGGCTCTGGTTACCACCGGAGCAGGATTGGCCGTCGGGATCATTGCATTGTTTTTCTATAACTTCCTTTTGAACCGCATCAACCGGGTCATCACCAACATGGAACTCGCGGCAACCGAGTTCATCGACTTGCTCCAGGAACCGGTCGAAGGCCGTTGAAGCAGATCACTACATGGCTTCCTTCAATTTCACTACCGAGAGCAAACCGAGGTCATCCTACAGCATGGCGGGGATGGCAGACATCGTCTTGCTCCTTCTCATCTTCTTCTTGCTGACCTCATCCTTCGTAACCCAGTTCGGCATACAGGTGAATCTGCCCCGCGCGGAGTCTGGGTCCATTGCGGATAACCAGCAGGTCGCAGTGACCATCACCGCCGACGGTACCTTCTACGTCGATCAGGAAAAGGTCACACGGGAGGATTTGCTGGCAGCCGTGCGCAACGCCCGCGGCGCCAAGACCGCCGTCGCACTGCGAGCCGACCAGGATGCGCTGATCCGGCATTTCGCCGAGGTAGCTAACATTGCGAAAGCGTTGAATATGCGCATCCTGATGGCCACCGAACGCGAACTTCCGCGATAGCCAGGTGAGGGATTCATTTCGGACGATCAGCTCTGAATGCTCAGCGGAAATTGCCCGCATCAAAGGCTCGAGATTCCTGGCTGAGGCGTGGCCCGTTTCATCCGTTGAAGAAGCGGAACTCCGCCTAGAGGCAACCCGAAGACGAGAGCACGCAGCAACCCACCACTGTTTTGCCTTGCGCCTCGGCCCCGATGGGGCAACCAGCCGCACCTCCGATGATGGCGAGCCGAGCGGGTCCGCGGGCTTGCCCATCTTGCGGCGGATCGAAGGACGCCATCTGACCGACATCGTGGTCATCGTCACTCGATACTTCGGAGGCGTGAAACTCGGTACGGGCGGACTCGTCCGGGCCTATGGTGAGGCGGCCGATGCCGTACTGACCGAAGCCCGTGAGGTCGTGTGCGTTCTTCGCGCCCCGGTCCGCATCCGTTTCGACTATTCGGATACCTCGCCCGCACTCCATATCCTGTCAGGATACGATGCCATCACCCGCGCTACGCGATACGGCGATCGCACGGAGATGGAACTTGCCATCAGGGTGTCTCAGGTGGATGACTTCCTGGCGGAGTTCTCCAACGCACTCCACGGCAGGGGAGATGCAGAACGGGTGGCGACGTGAGAGCGGAAGCACCTGGCGAATGTGAAAAGCGTCCGTGGCGCAAATCGGGACGAAACTCCGCATGTTACAGTGTGGAACGTGGCTGACGACCACGATTCGCCTCTTGCCGTGCCGTATTCAGAGCCGCCACGGCCAGTTCATCCACCCGATTGTTCAGCGGATCGTCGGCATGCCCTTTCACTTTGATCCACGTTACGCGGTGCGGCGCGGCGGCTTCGAGGAGTTGCTCCCAGAGGTCACGGTTCTCAACCGGCTTCTTGGCGGCGGTCTTCCAGCCGCTTCGGATCCAGCTGGCGATCCAACCGGCATTGAATGCCTTTTCCAGATACGTACTGTCGGTGTGCAGACGGACGGTACACGGCTCACGAAGCGCGCGCAAGGCCTCGATTGCAGCCATCAGTTCCATCCGATTGTTCGTCGTGTGCGGCTCTGCTCCGGACAATACGCGCTCGCGCCCTTCGTACAAGAGCACGGCGGCCCAACCCCCGGGTCCAGGGTTGCCGCTGCAAGCACCGTCCGTGTATACGGTAATAACCTTCATGTCGCGTCAGGTTGTCGGCGCGTGAACTTACGGAAACCCGGCCATGAAATTTGTTGATTATGCGACCATCACCGTGAGGAGCGGCAAAGGAGGTCCCGGAGCGGTGGCATTCCGGAGAGAAAAGTTCATCCCGAAGGGTGGACCCTCCGGTGGAGACGGGGGCAAAGGAGGCTCCGTGTATCTCGAGGCCGCGGCCAATCTGCAGACGTTGCTTGACCTGCGGTATCATCGGCACCACTTCGCACGAAACGGCGAGCCCGGTGCGGGCGCAAACAAGAGCGGCTCGGACGCTGAGGATATCATCATCCGCGTTCCGGTCGGCACGGCGGCCCGCCGCACGGACGACGGGACTCTGATTGGCGAAGTCATCGAACACGGCCAACGGCTGCTCCTGGCCCCGGGGGGTCGGGGAGGCAAGGGGAATACCTTTTTCAAGTCCCCCACGAACCGAACTCCCCAGTACGCACAGCCCGGCGAACCCGGCGAAGAAATCGACGTCACACTCGAACTGAAGCTCCTGGCCGACGTGGGTCTGGTTGGATTCCCTAACGCCGGGAAGAGCACCATCATCGCCGCACTGTCGGAAGCGCGACCGAAGATCGCAGACTATCCCTTCACGACGATCGTGCCCAACCTTGGCGTCGTTCGCTGCGACGACTTCAAGACATTCGTTCTGGCCGACATCCCCGGGATCATCAAGGGTGCGCATGAAGGACGCGGCCTCGGGATCCAGTTCCTCAAACACATCGAACGAAACGCGGTCCTGGCCTTCGTCATCGCGGTCGATTCGGATGATCCGACGGAACAGTACGCGACACTGCTCTCTGAGCTCGAGGCCTACAAGGCCGAACTGGTCGGCAAACCCCGATTGCTCATCCTCTCCAAGATCGATCTGCTGGGGCCCGATGCCGACTCGGCCGTGAAGGCGGTCGCCGCGACGTTTCCGAGGGGCCTCGACGTGCTGCCCATCAGCGCGGTGACGAGGAGCGGACTTGAACCCTTGCGACGCCGCCTGCTTCAACTCGTCGAGGAGAACCAGCAGGAGTCTGGACTCCCATGATCGGGCCGGAATCGCCGCTCGGGCGCCACGGAGCAACGTCCCATGCTTCCAGTCCGGAGATGAGGGCCGAGCCGTTCGACCGGCGGGAGCAGAGAGCCCTGATCGCCCTGTCCCTGGTGCCTGGAATCGGTCCGGGCAAAATTCGCGCCCTGGTTGGCCGGTTCGGGAGCGCAGTGGCCGTTTTGGATGCGCCCTGGCAAACGCTGATCGCGGCACCGGGTATCGGTGAAGCCACGGCGCGGCGCATTCGAACCCACGCGGCAGACGCTGCCGTAGACCAACAACTCGAGCGGGCCGCCCGCGTCGGGGCCGTGCTGCTTCCCTTCACGGATGCGTCGTACCCCGATCTGTTGCGCCGTATCTACGATCCGCCCGCGTTTCTCTGGGTACGTGGTCGTATCGAGGCGCTCCTTCGACCCTGTCTCGCCGTGGTGGGAGCGCGCAGAGCCACCGAGTACGGAATCCGCGCCGCCAGAACGCTGGCGGGGGATCTGGCCGCCCGCGGAATGTGCGTTGTAAGTGGACTCGCCTACGGGATCGATGTGGCTGCGCACGATGCCGCGCTGAGAGTGGGTGGCCGTTCCGTCGCCGTAATGGGGTCCGGGGTAGATCGTGTCTATCCGTCCATTCATGAGCGGATCGCCGCAAGAATGCTCGACGCGGGTGCGCTCGTCTCCGAGTATCCACTCGGGGCGCAGCCGGATGCGCCTAATTTCCCTCGTAGAAACCGGCTGATCAGCGGAATGAGCCTCGGTACGCTCGTCGTCGAAGCCCTGGAAGATGGAGGGGCACTCATCACAGCCAAACTCGCGCTCGAGCAGAACAGGGAGGTTTTTGCGGTCCCGGGCCGCATCTTCGACGCAACCAGCGACGGGTGTCACATGCTGATCCAGACGGGAATGGCCAAACTCGTACGCAATGCGGACGACGTGCTCGATGAATTGCAGGGCTTCGAGCGGCAGCCGCCGCCCGAGGCATCACATCGTGAAGCGGACTTGTCGGACGACGAGCGGCGCCTGTTCGCCGCGATAGGGAACGACGCCGTCCACATCGACGACCTCTGTCTTCAGACGGAGATCGAGCCCTCCGCCGCCCTCGTCATTCTCCTGTCGCTGGAATTCAAAGGACTGGTACGACAGGTCGCGGGAAGACATTTTTATCGGGAACGATCCTCTTTGCCCGGAGCGGGTCCGGAATCCGACAAGGGATACTGACGTCGATTCCTGACGCGGCCGTGAAAACCTCTTCGGGAAGGCCTATCTTGACTTGCATCCACTTTGAAGGCCTCCGACCCCGTGACCCAGTCTCCGCAAACGGATCCCGCAACGGGCACGCTGCTGATTGCCCATCCTCTCCTGCAGGACCCCAATTTCAGGCGCACGGTCGTGCTGCTCTGCCGGTACGAGCCGGACGAGGGATCGTTCGGTCTGGTTCTCAATCGGGTGTTCGAGCAGCCGATGAACGAAGTGCTGGTGGATTTCGAGTCCTTTTCGACCGCCATCCACCTGGGTGGGCCCGTGCAGACAGATACCCTGCACGTGCTGCATGTCCACGGTGACATCGAGGGCGCGCTACCGGTCGTCGATGGTGTATGGTGGGGCGGCGACGGCGATCTCATCCGAAATCGGGTAGAAATCGGTCGCGAACCGCTGGACAGCTACCGCTTCTTCATTGGCTATTCCGGCTGGAGCGATGGTCAACTGGAGGAGGAGATCGCCGAAGGAACATGGGTGCTTCATCCCGCCTCGGCAAAGCATCTGTTCGATACGGATCCCGACAGACTCTGGCGATCCGTACTTCGGGAGAAGGGAGGGGAATACGCCGTTCTGGCCAATTTCCCCGACGATCCGCGTATGAACTGACCATGAATCCTGATTCTGGGCAGGGCGCCGGAGCAGCACGGCTGGAAGAGCAGGTTCTCGTGCTGGACGTGCCGGAAGGACAACGGGCGCGCGTACGACTGGATGTGTACATCACCGGGTTTGTGGAGAATGCAACACGAACGAAGGTGCAGACCGCCATCCGAGAGGGACGCGTCACCGTAAATGACAGGGTGGAGAAGTCCTCCTACATCGTTCAACCAGGGGATACCATCACGTGCCGCATCCTCAAACCTCCACCGGTCATCCTGACGCCCCAGCCGATTCCGTTGGATATCCTTTATGAGGACGAGTGGCTACTCGTCCTCAATAAGCCGGCCGGGCTCGTGGTTCATCCGGCATATGGACATCGCGAAGGGACGCTCGTCAATGCGTTGCTCCACCACATCGGATATCGGTCCGGCCTGGACCTGGAGGGGCTTTCAACGGTGGCCTCCGGACCTCGTTTCGAAGGCGATCCGACCGTGCGTCCCGGACTCGTGCATCGCCTCGACAAGGACACCTCCGGTGTGATGCTGGTGGCAAAATCGGACACGGTTCACCTGCGACTGGCGAGGCAATTTGCCAAGCGTACCATTGACAGGGTGTACTGGGCCATCCTCATCGGGCATCCGGCTCCGTTACAGGGGGTGATCGAGACGTTCATCGGGCGAGATCCGCGTGATCGGAAACGTATGGCCGTTCGACCGGAGCCCGAGGGCAAGGTGGCCGTGACAACGTACCAGGTCCTGGAGGTCCTGCCAGGTGCCTCATTGGTCGAATTCCGGCTGAGAACCGGTCGGACGCACCAGATCCGCGTTCATGCGAAGCACATGGGTCATCCGGTCCTCGGCGATCCGGTCTACGGAGGCCGAATCCACGGCTCCGCATCGGGCTACCCGGAACGCCGCAAGGCACTCTCCGGAGCGCTCCGCTTGCTGGACCGCCAGGCGCTTCATGCCAAAACGCTCGGCTTCCAACACCCGGTGTCGGGGGCGCGCCTCTTTCTCGAAAGCCCTCTACCCGATGATATGGCTGGGGCACTTGCGTTTCTCCGAAGCCTCAGCGGTGAATCCCCGGGAGATCAGGAGGGAGCCGGTTGAAATGTTGCACACAGAGGTGTCGGCCCACACGTCGGATGATCCAGAAACCTATCTTGAACCTTCCGGTCTAACCCGGCGCTGCGTCTCGCCGCGAGGCGCCAGCGCCATGCACCCGGCAGGTTGAACGACCCGTGATCCGCAGTCTTCTCACACCCAGCACGGTTCTGGTGCGCGTCCCAGGACACACCAAAGAGGAAGTCATCGGGCGGCTCATCGATCTACTCGAGGGCCGTCCCGAGGTGAACGACCTTGAGACGGCCCGGCGAGCCGTTTTCGTGCGGGAAGAACTGCTGTCGACCGGCGTGGGCTTTGGTCTGGGCCTACCGCATGCAAAGTCGAGTGGGGTCAACGCGATGGTGGCGGCATTCGGCGTCACGGAAGAACCCATCGAATTTGACGCGATGGACGGCAGACCCGTGCGATTGCTTTTCCTGCTCGTGGGGCCTGAGGATGATGATCGCCGGCATGTACGTGTGATGGGATTCATTTCCCGACTCATGTCGGATCCGGAGGTTCGCCGTCGGCTGTTGCGCGCCGTCTCCGCCGAAGAAGTACTCGACGTTTTTGAGCGTGCCGAAGAGCACCCCGTTACGGTATAGCCGCCCCGGGCGGCGCGGCACATGCTGAAACAGCGTTTACCGGCTGTATGAAACAGACCTTTCGCAGCATAAAGGGTACCTTCGACATCCTGCCGGATCGGTATGAGATCGACGGATCCGTGGTCGAGGCTTCGGCCGCCTGGGTAGAGCTGGAGCAAACCATCCGCAACGTCCTGTCCCGATTCCTCTTCGCGGAGATCCGCCCGCCCATGTTGGAGGAACTGGCGGTGTTCGAGCGTGGCGTCGGGGAATCGACCGACATCGTGTCGAAGGAGATGTTCACCGTGCCCCGATTGCGGGAGACGTACGTCCTTCGCCCGGAAATCACCGCGTCGGTCATGCGGGCGTACCTTCAGCACCGTCTGGATCAACGCGCCGGCTCGCAGCGCCTCTTCTATATCGGGCCCTGCTTCCGGGCAGAACGTCCCCAGAAAGGCAGATTTCGTCAGTTTCATCAGTTCGGAGCAGAATTCATCGGTAGCTCGGATGCCCGGGCCGACGCCGAGATCATCGCGGCGATGATCGCCGTATACCGGGCGCTTGGCATCAGCGACGGCCGGCTCCGGCTCAACTCACTTGGTAGCCCGGGCGCCCGCACTCGGTACAAAAGCGCCCTACAGGCGTACCTCGCCCGGTACGAGTCCGACCTGTCGGAAACGAGCCGCCAGCGGCTCCAGTCCAATCCGCTTCGCATCCTGGACACCAAAGACGAACGGGAGCGCAAACTGCTCGACGAGGCGCCCCGGCTGACCGGCTTCCTGGAGCCGGATGATGTTGCCCATTTCGATCGACTCACCGGCTTTCTGGACGATCTGTCCATCCCCTTTCAGATCGACCCGCTCCTTGTTCGCGGACTGGACTACTACTCGAGGACAGCATTCGAACTGGAATCCGACGAACTCGGAGCCCAGAGCGCGCTGGCCGGAGGCGGTCGATACGACGGACTTGCCGAAGTGCTCGGCAGTTCGGTCCCGGTCCCCGGCGTGGGATTCGCAGCCGGTATCGAGAGGCTCTTTCTTGCGCTTCAGTCTCGGGGCGCGCACATGGCCGCACAAGCCAAACCGGACGTTTTCCTGGTCGCACTCGGGTCAACGGCGGAGCGATGGAGCGTCCGTCACGCTCAGGAACTGCGGGATGCGCACCTCAGCGTTGCCTTCGACACGCTTGGCCGATCCATGAAAGCCCAAATGAAGGAAGCCAACCGGCTGGGCGCCGCCATGGCTGTCATCGTTGGAGAGCAGGAACTGGAAACCCGCACGGCGCTGGTGCGCGACATGCGGGTCGGCGAACAAACAAGCGTGCCGTTTGACCAACTCCAGGACTACGTGACACGGAGGATCCGCGAAGGATCCTCCGCATGAGAGGCAACCCGAACCATCGACACGGCGAAAGCCAACCATCTACCCAGGCTTCATGTACCCCCGCATCGTCGAACTTCCCTTCGGTATCACGATCTACTCTTTTGGCCTCATGGTGGCGCTGGCTATCCTGACCGCGAGCTGGCTGACCACTCTGGAAGTCAGGCGATACCAGGAGAACGGAATGCTCGGGCCCATTCGGGCGCCGAGAAAAAAACAACCGACCGGGAAAAAGGACCGCAAGGCAAAAAAGGGCCAGTTGGAGACCGTGCAGTCGTCGGAGTTTGTCGGCACGCTGACCGTAATTGCCGCCGTAATGGGGATTGCCGGTGCGAAACTGTTCCACATCCTGGAGAATCTGGGGGACTTCTTTGCCGATCCGATGGGCATGATTTTCTCGAGGGGCGGCCTCACGTTCTACGGCGGATTGATCGTCGCCGGCGTATCCATCGCGTACTACGCCCGATCGAGGGGGGTCTCCGCACGTCTTCTGGCAGACGCCATAGCCCCGGGCCTTATGATTGCGTATGGCATCGGTCGGATTGGCTGCCACCTCTCGGGCGACGGGGACTGGGGGATCCAATCCTACCTGAGCGAGAAGCCTGGATGGATCCCGGCGTGGCTTTGGTCGGAAACCTATCCGAACAACATTCTCGGTCAGACGCTTCCGGGGGACGGGGTGTATCCAACACCAATCTATGAACTCGCAATGGCCCTCCTCTTGTTCGGCATACTCTGGGCCTTGCGCAAACACCCGCGACAGTTCGGTTGGCTGTTCTCCGTCTACCTCATTTTCAATGGCGTCGAACGGTTCCTTATCGAACAGATAAGGGTCAATGTGACGTTTCCACTCTTCGGCCGGGATACGACGCAGGCTGAGTTGATCTCTGCGGTGCTCGTCCTCGCCGGAATACTCGGGATGGTCGCAACCTGGAAGAAGAGGGTGCCCCTCGTTCCTGTCGAGACGGCACCCTCGTCTGTTCGGCTCGATGGACCCGGTACCTAGGCACTGTCCCCCAGCCCGCCATGGCGAGAAAGCGGAAGACCACCAACCCGCAAGAACGCAAACACCTGGACCTGCCCTCGGCCCTGGCCGAGGCGGCCGAGTTGATACGCACGTGGCAGTCCGAATGGGGCCCCTTCGAGCCCCACGGCGCCCAGGGACTGGATCCGGCCGTGTTCGTCTCAGCCCGGGAAGCCTACGCCGGCCGCTTGAAGGGGAATTACCCCTTTTTCCACCCCCGCTATGCCGGACAAATGCTCAAGCCCCCGCATCCGGTGGCCGTTCTGGGCTACGTCACGGCGATGCTGATCAATCCCAACAACCACGCGCTGGACGGAGGTCCGCCCACAGGGCAGATGGAAAAGGAGGTGGTGCACCAGCTCGCCTCCATGTTTCACCTGCCTGATGATACGTTGGGGCATCTGACCACAAGCGGGACGATCGCGAATCTTGAAGCGCTGTGGGTGGCCCGCGCCCTTCGACCCGGCAAAGCCGTGGCCTTCTCCACGGAAGCGCACTACACGCATGCCCGCATGTGCGAAGTGCTCGGGATCAAGACGGTCGAAATTCCGGCGGATGCGGGAGGACGGATGGATGCGGGTGCGCTGGAGGAAAGGCTGCGTCACGGTCGCATCGGCACCGTGGTCGCAACGGCCGGCTCCACGGGCCTCGGCGCGGTTGATCCCATTCATGACCTGGTAGCCCTGCGTGAGCGATATGATTTCCGGCTGCACGTAGACGCGGCCTACGGGGGATTTTTCGCGCTCCTTGCGTGGTCGGATGACCCGCACGTGCCGGCAGGGCCCCTCAAGGCCATCGCATCGGCCGACTCCGTTTGTGTCGATCCCCACAAACATGGCCTGCAGCCCTACGGCTGTGGATGCGTGCTTTTTCGCGATCCTGCCGTCGGAACGCTCTACAAGCACGACTCGCCCTATACCTACTTCACGTCGGACGAACTCCATCTCGGGGAGATCAGTCTGGAGTGCTCCCGGGCCGGGGCCGCGGCAGGGGCGTTGTGGCTGACGCTCCAATGTCTGCCGCTAAAAGACGATGAAGGGCTTGGATCCTTCCTGCTGGCGGGCTTGCGGGCGGCAAGGAAATGGGCCGACTGGATCAAACGGTCCGATCTGCTCGCGCTCTATCTGGAACCCGAACTCGATATCGTGACGTTTTTTCCGAGAGTCACATCCTCACGCCTTTCCGATGTGGATGCCGCCTCTCAGGCCCTGTTTGATGCAGCGATGCAGGACCGCGAGCACCCTGTCTTCCTCAGCCTGCTCAAGGTGCCGTCAGCGCGCCTCGTCGGCCGAGCCGGCCTCGGCCATGCAGATGTCGAGCGGGTGCGCATCCTGCGCAGCGTGCTGATGAAACCCGAACACGAATCATTCGCTCCCTATCTACACGAACATGTCGAGCGACATGCGGCCGGCCGCTAGCGAGGAGGAATCCGAGGTCGTCGTTGGACGACACCCGGTTCTCGAAGCGCTGAGCGACTCCTCCATTCCCGTCGACCGCATCCTTCTGCAGGCCGAGCTATCCGGCGGATGGGTCGATGCGCTTCGAAGGGGCGCCAAGCAGGCGCGCGTCCCCGTGCAGTTCGTACCCCGGGCCCGGCTCGACCGCCTGGCGCGCGGCGCAGTGCACCAGGGCGTTGCAGCGATCGTATCCTCGGTATCCTATCAGATCCTGGAGGACGTGCTCCACGATGTGGCTCCGCATATCGACGATGTCCGACGCCTCAAGCCCATCCTCCTTCTCCTCGATCACATGCAGGATCCCCGGAATTTCGGAGCGGTCTTGCGATCCGCCCTCGCTGCCGGCGTGGCGGGCGTGATCGTGCCGGAGCGCGGTATGGCGCCGCTCAGCACCGTAGCCCTGAAAGCGAGCGCCGGCGCCGGGTTTCGGCTGCCGATCGCCCGGACGGGAAACCTGGTTCAGGCCATCGACCAACTCAAGGAAAGAGGCTACTGGGTCGTTGGTGCCGAAGGCCAGGCAGAAATGGCCCACTGGCACTATGACTGGAATCGCCCTGTCGCCATTGTGATCGGAGGCGAGGGAAGCGGGATTCGACCCGCGGTCGCAGCCCGGTGCGATACGCTCGTCGCGATCCCACTGATCGGCGCCATGGAATCGCTCAATGCGTCCGTCGCGGCTGCGATCCTCTGTTTTGAAGCTGCCAGAGCTCGATTGGCCTAAATAGTTTAGGTAATATTACGAAGATTGACAGAAGAAGCGAATGTGCTTTGGTGCGAATGCCTGAGTGTGCTGGGCATGCTGTAGTTTCGGTCCCCGTGATGCACAGTACTGGATTTCTGCCCTGACTCTTAACAAAACATCCACAGCGCTGGAATTCGCGACACCTATATTCAAAATTGGGCTGGGAGCGGCTTTCCCTCCGGCCAGGGTTCGCTCTTCATCATCCAGCAGATCAATCGATCGTGCCGAGCGCTACACCATTTTGAGCCACTTCACCGGTGCGTGGGGTCGCTTGCCCGGCAATCCGTTTACGCTTGAACCAAAACGCTGAGAGAACGCATGCGTACGCTACTCTTATCTCTTCTGGCCTCGTTGGCTTTTCCGCTTCTGGCGAGCGCCCAGTACGGAAAGATCGCGGGGACGGTCACCGACCGAGACACCGGTGAGCCGTTGCCTGGTGCGGCGGTGGTGATTGAAGGCACCGCCCGCGGGGCTGCGGCCGACGTGCGCGGGGAATACGTCATCCTGAACGTGGCCCCGGGGACCTATACGCTCCGCGCCCGTTTCGTCGGCTATGGTGACCAACTCATTGAAGGCGTGGAGGTGAGCACCGGCTTCACGGCGCTGATCGATTTCCAACTCGGGGCCGGGGTGGAGTTGTCTGAGGTCATCGTACAGGCCGAGCGGTTGATCCGGCAGGATGAGACCTCTACAACCGTCGTCCTCACCGGTGAAGACATCCAGGCGCTTCCCGTTCAGGGGTTCCAGGAGACCCTGACCCTCGCTGCCGGCGTGGTTGACGATGGAGGCTCGCTGCATTTCCGCGGCGGTCGCTCCACGGAAGTAGCGTATATCGTGGACGGCGTGCTCGTGCGCGACCCCATGGACGGAACGGTGGGGGGATTCGACCTCGCCAGACAGGCCGTCAATGAGCTTCAGGTGCTCTCAGGGGGCTTCAACGCGGAATACGGCGAGGCCATGAGCGGGGTCGTCGTCGTCAATACGCCCACCGGTGGATCCGATCTGCGCGGGTCTCTCCGATTCCAGACGGACGGATACTCGATGGAAGGGCTCGGAAAGGGCGGACCGACCGTCGGCGAGCAACGCCCGTTCTCAAATGACTGGGGGACGCGGATCGCCGAAGTAGGACTCAGCGGCCCTATCCTGAAAGATAAACTGACGTTCTTCATTACGGCGGATCGCCGGGATACGGATACGTACCTGAACGAATTCGATGGGCCGGTACGGCCTGCCGTATTCCCGATCGGAGAACTCGAGGGACTGAGCTTCCTCCGCGGTGTCGACCCGGTGGTCGGAACCGATGGAAACACGGTCAACCTGGCGGATCTTGGTTTCGCCGCCGGCCAGCCCATTACGGCCGGGATGGTCAGTGCACTTCAGGCCGCCGGCGTGGATGTCAGCACCGTACGCGCAGCCGTCTCGGATTACCAGATGCGGCACGCGCTGGGCAACTACAGTGACCGGACTCGTATGACGGCCAACCTGCTGTTCAGACCGGTGCAAGACATTGATCTGAAGCTCGGTTATAACCTTACCCGCAGAGATTATACGAGCTATTCTCACACCTACAAGTTTCTGCCGCAGTACAACGCGCCCCAGAACAGGAAGGTCGACCTCTTCACGGCCAACTTGACGCACCGCGTTAGCCCGCGGGTTTTCTACGAAGTGCGAGCGGCTTTTCACAACAACCGATACCACAACGCGCTCTATGACGAGATGCTGGATAGGGACGATCCGTACCGGTTTGCCCGCATCTTCGCTCCATTTAGTGTTCAGGGGGCCTTCAATACCGAATCGCTGTCCGACGCGGAAGGCGGCAGCAACTATGACTTCTCCGGGTACACGCCGCTGTCAATTCGAACGGACGTACCCCAGCTTCGGCTTCTGGAGGGTGACCTTGGTGACCCCTACCTCCTCGGCCGTAACCTGGACCTGAACGGCGACGGCGTGGCGGATTACCGTGGCGGAAACTGGCGGAGCGCCGATCGGTTGTCCCAGGAGCTCCTCGACAAGCTGGCTGCACTGAGCGACGAGCAACTGACTGCCCTCGGACTGCAGCGTAACCTTGTGCCGATTCTCGCTCCACCGACCGACTACTTCTTCCAGCAGTCGCATACCAAGGAACTGCAGTTGGCGGTTAATGCAACGGCGCAGGTCAACAACAGCAACCTGCTCAAGGCGGGCGTCGAATTGAGGCGGTTTGATATTTTTGACTACGTGCTCTACGTCCACAACAAATGGGATCCCACCACCGACCCGGGCAATCCGAATACGCTCACGCGCGATCCGGACGACGAGTACTACGTCCATGAGAAGCCGTATCAGATGTCGGCCTTTGTGCAGGACAAACTCGAGTTCAGCAACCTCGTCGTGCAAGTGGGGCTCCGGTTCGACCTGATCGATGCCGCCGTCTCGAATCTGCTCGGCTACGGCCAGGGAGGGCTCGTACGCCGTGGCGAGGCAACGCCCGTGAGCGCGAAGTCGAAGTACAACCTCAGTCCACGCCTCGGTTTCGCCTTCCCGGTTACCGACCGCGCCCGGCTCTCGTTCAACTACGGACAATTCTATCAATTCCCGACGTTCGAGCGCCTCTACGAGAGCCTGCGCACGGCCACCTGGATCCCGGGGGTCGGCTATCAGGATCTCGATGAATTCGGGTTCGATCTGGGCTTCGAGTCATTCCTCGGCAACCCCGACCTGGAACCGGAAAATACCGTGGCCTACCAGGTCGACGGGGAGTTTCTGATCACGGAGACGATGAAGCTCGGGGCCTCCCTGTTCTACAAGGACATCTATGACTACATCTCGGTGCGACGGACGGTCGGCGACGGGGGAGTGGCGTTCTGGGTGCTGGACAACCTCGATTATGCGAACGTGCGAGGATTCGAGGTCCGGGCCGAGAAGACCCTCACCAACTACGTGGGCTTCACGGCCAGCTATACCTACAGCCGGGCATTCGGCAACGCGGACAGCTATGCCGACCGGTTCAACGAGTGGTACAATGCATCGGTTCAGGGCTTGCTGACTCCTCGAAATGCCCTGCCACTCGACTGGGACCAACCGCATACCCTCTCCTTTTCGACATCGGCCCGCTACGGTGGCATTCGTGCCAGCATGCTGGGCGTCTTCGGCAGCGGCCTGCCCTACACGCCGACCAGTTCTCGAGGCCGGGCTACCGGACCCAAGAACTCGGCCCGGCAGCCATGGAACGGCAACATCGACATGCGGGTCAACTACGACATCAGCCTGGGTGGAATTCGCTATGCCCGGCCGTTCGTAGAAGTCACCAACCTGCTGAACCGGCGAAACGTCATCACGGTGTATACCGATACCGGATCCCCGGATTTCACCCTCGATCCGGGTACCCGGTTTGAAGATGCCCAGCGTCCGAACTGGATCGGCCCCCCGCGCCACGTGGAAGTCGGTATCCAACTCGGATTCTAGAAGGCCCGATCCCCGCCGGCCGGTGAAGAACCTGTGGCCGACCGGCGGGGATTGCTCGCAGCAATTCCTCCACCTCACGACAGACATACATGACCAGCTTCAGAAAACCCACCCCACGACCGTGGCGGACGGCATGGGCTGTCCTTCTCACGGCGGCCATGACGATCCCGGTCGCTCAGGCCCAGAAGGGGATGACCAAGGCGGAGTACCTGGACTATCTCGTCCGCTCCGGCCAGAAAGAAGCACCCGCAAGAGCCACCGAAGGGCAGCCGATCCTCGGGGCGTCGAAAACGCTCGGCCCGGGGGACATCAAGCTCAATACGTTCGATATCGGCAACGTAAGAGCCAGAATCCGGAATACGGGTACCCTCGGGTACGACCGGGATGGATATTGCTACGAATTCCCGTTTAACAGCAACATCACCTACCGGTGGACCCTCGGCCCCATGATCGCGGGCAAGAAGGTGGTCGATGGAGAAGTCCGCAAATTCGTCTCCGGCGGTGCGCTGGGCGCCGTACGCGGGACGAGTGAGGACGAATTCCGGCCACTGGCGGGCTTCGACGCCGGCAAATTCGATGCGGTTCAGAACCTCGGGATCGCGTTCTCCGACAAGCCGGCGACCTGGCCGACGTCGTGGCCGACACTCGAGGAGGCGATTGCCGCCAATGGTAACCACATCATGAATGACGCGGCCCGCTCCGCCTTCCTCAGCAATCCGGCCTTCGATCCCTCGGCGACCGGCACGGCCCGGGTGGGACCCACGGGATTCCCCGGCGTCATCGGCGGCGAAACGAGAGCCCCTCGGGAGGGCTACTTCGTCATCACGGACAATGACCCGGTCGAGTCGGGCAAGCCGGTTCCAATGGATGTACGTGTCGATGTGTGGGGGCTGCAGTGGGATGACTTCGTGAACAGGAACTTCATCATCTACCGCCTCCTTTTCACGAACATCGGAAACGAACCGATCACCGATGTCTACGTCGGAATCCACGACGATCCCGACGCGCCGGAACAGGGCGTAAACGAGTGGACCGACGATTTTGCCTATCTCATCCCGCCCGGAAAAGACGTGGATGGGGACGGCGTGCCCGACGCTGACGCCGATCCCCGGGCCGATGTCGACGGGGACGGGGCGTACACGGCCGAAGATTCGCTCCTTTGGAATACGGTGTACCTCTGGGACGGAGATGACAAAGCCGAAGGCTTCATCTCGAACAACGTTGGATGGGTTGGGCTGAAGTTTCTCGAGACACCCAACGACCCCGCCACGGGCAACCCACGAGGGGTAACCACACTCGACATTTTCCGCTATGACTTCGCCCCCACGACCGATGGGCGGGCGTACGACCAGATGGCAGGCGTCGAGCATGTGGAATTGGACGCAGAGGACCCACAGCAGGGAGGCGGAACCCCCATTATGCTGCCGCAGAATGTGGAACCCAACCCGGACGATGTCTTCCAGATCGCGAACTCGTACGGTCCCGACGTGACGATCGTGGCGGCTTCAGGACCCTATACGCTGAATCCGGGAGAAAGCCTGCCGTTCACTTTCGCCTCCGTGCACGGCTCGAGCCGGGCGGACGTCCTCAATAACGCCAAACTGACTCAGATCCTTTTCAACAACGATTACCGCTCAGCCTCGGGTCCTCCGGTGCCCCATGTGGTTGCTGTGCCCGGAGACGGCAGGGTGACCCTCTACTGGGATGACGCAGCCGAAAAGGGAATCTATCCGGACGGCACCATAGGCGACCCGCTGACAGGCAATAACGCCTTCCAGGGCTATAAGGTGTATCGCAGCGATGATGGTGGCCAGTCCTTCGGGAAAGCCGTCGTCGATATCGACGGGACCATACGTGGATATATTCCCCTGGCTGTTTTCGATGTCCCTGACGGGATCAGCGGAGAAAGCGACACACGCCGGTATTTCGGTCTTGGCACAGATTCTGGCCTGCAGCATCGGTTTGTGGACTCCAACGTGCAAAACGGCAAGGAGTACATCTACGCCGTCGTCGCCTATGACGGACAGGACGGCCCGGTGCCCCCCCTGGAGACGCCCATCAACCTGGCCGATCCGAACGTCCCCGGCGATAACACGGTCCTCGTTCGACCAATGGCGAAATCCGCGGGCATCAAACCCGGCGTGGCAGACGCCGTCGCAAGGAAAATCGCGGGTAACGCCGACATCCTGACCCAAACCGTTGAGGTGTTCGATCCGACGGAGTTGGTCACGGGCACCTACCGCGTGGGCATCAATTTCACCGACGACGACGAGACGGTTTACAGCGTGACGCGGAACGGAGAGGTGGTCAGCGATATGGGCGGCAACCCCGTTCAGGACATCGGGTTGTACGATCCCGACCTGGACTCGGCACCGATTTTCAACGGGATGCGGGTGTTGGTCGAGAATGTTTCCTACGGCGTGAAGAGTGCCACCCAGACCGTTGGAACCGGCCTGGCGGGCGCCAGCGTGCGACTGTACCAGGGCTCTCCAAGCAACAGGGCATCCGACTACGAGATCCGGTTCACCGAGAAGATGTGGACCTACTCCGACTGGGATAACGGGATCGCCACCCTCGCGCCGTTTGAGATGTTCAATCTTACCACCGGGAAGAAGGTTCACGGGGAACTGATCGACGACAACGCCGACGGCGAATGGACGCCCGGTGAGATCATGATGATCGTCGCTGCGGAATACCCGGAGAATGAGGCGGATGCCGGAGACTGGCTGGGTGACTGGTCCGGCGACTACGCCTACTACTGGTTCACCGACGAGGATGCCTCGTGGGAGCCCGGAGACGTGTTCCAGATCCTGACCAACAAACCGTTGACCCCGGAAGACGTGTTCGAGTTCGATGTCCAGGGTCCGGAATTCGACAAAGTCCAGCTTGAAGCGGATCTCGAGGAGATCACCGTTGTGCCCAACCCGTTCGTCGTATCGAGTTCCTACGAAAAAGGTGCCTTCGGCATGGCCCGGCAGCTGCAGTTCCATCAACTTCCGGAACAGTGCACGATCCGCATCTTCACGACCTCCGGCGAACTGGTCCAGATTATGGAACACAACGGCGGCTCCATCGCCCCGTGGAACCTGCAGACCTACAACGGACAGGAGGTGGCCTTCGGCGTCTACCTCTTTATTGTGCAGACGCCGGATGGCGTTGAGAAAACCGGCAAATTCGCCGTCATCAAGTAACGACCCGGGAAACGGCCGGAGGCACGCGTCTCCGGCCGACCGTCCCCCGAAATGGGAGTTGGTACCATGAAACGAATCCCCTCAATGCTCTTGGTGATGGCGGTGGGACTGGTGCTCCAGCCACTTGCCTTTGCCCAGTTCAATAACGTCGGAACGTCGGCGGCAAACTTCCTGAAAATCCCCGTCGGGGCCAGAGGGGCTGCCCTCGGAGGCGCCTATGCCGCGATCGTGGACGACGCCACCAGCCTCTACTGGAACCCGGCCGGCATGGCCGCCCTGGAAGGCAACGAAGTCACGTTCAACCAGAACTACTGGCTACTCGACCTCAGGCAAGACTTCGTCGCCGGCGTCTTTTCCATCGACAGCAACAGCCGGATCGGACTCTCCGTGTCCTACCTGTCGATGGGCGAGATGAAACAGACGACAGCTGCCCAACCTCAGGGCACCGGGCTGGACTTCTCGGCCTACGACGTCGCCCTGGGCCTTGCCTATGCACGGCGCGTAACGGATCGGATTATGGCCGGCGTTCAGGCCAAATACATCCGGCAGACGATCTCCAATTCGACCGCCGGAGGCATGGGCTTCGATGTGGGTATCCAGTACCACGGCGACTGGAATGACCTGCGAATCGGCGCTACCATCAGCAATTTCGGCAGCAGCCTTGTCATGTCGGGAGACGATCTGAGGCGCAACCTCGATCCCGATCCGGGAACGGGTACGAACCCAACCGATGTGCCCCTTCTGCTCGAAACCGAGTCGTACCAGTTGCCGATGCAGTTCCAGTTCGGCATCGCTTTCACCCCCCTGCGGTCCAGTTCGCTGTCCTTCACCCCCATCCTAGACGTAAGGAAGCCGCGCGATCTCAATCAGGAACTCCGGCTCGGGGGAGAACTCGCTTTCCTGGATGTGTTCTTCATCCGCGGTGGCCTCAACGCATTTGCCATTGATGGCGATTTCTTCGGCAATGACGACATCGTGGTCGAAGGAGCCGAAGGCGTTGAGAATCCGATCGTCGGCGGTGGCTACACCAACCCGACTACGATTACCCGTGAGGATTTTCGGGATGGCTCGGCGCTCTTCAATCTGGGTACCGGCATCAAGTACATCATGCCTTCCTCCGGACTCGGGATGAAGTTTGACTATGCATTCAGCCGCATTCAAACCCTGGATGACGCCCACCGCTTCGGCCTGAGCATCATGTTCTGACAGCGAGACACCCGCAATACCGATAACGACGGCATGCGAAAAGGGCCGCCGGCGGTAGCCGGCGGCCCTTTCGATATACACCCGCCGTTGCGCGCTACTTCTTGCCCAACCGATAGACGATCTTCCGAATCGTGTCGAATTGGAGATAAGGATGGGCGTCGCGCAACTGCTCTATGGCTTCATACGACGGAATGCCCTTCTTTCGCATTCGCCTGAATTCGTTTCGGATCTGGTAGTCGCGAATTGCCTTCTCACTCAGCAGATCATGCTCGGTGAGCAGCACGTAGACCTCATCGCTGATCAGGCCGGACAGGGGATTGGATATCACAGAGGAGTCGAGGGAGGTAGCCGCTTGCATGGCAGGTCAGGGTCTTCGTTCAACTACACACAAATCCATGCCTGAGCCTACGACCTGTCCGGCAAGGCCGAGTCACAAATCGACTGAACGGTCCGTAAAGAAGGCTCAATAGCACGAATCAACGCGCGAACGGAGCGCCGGAATCGTCGGGATGTGCCTGCTACTCACGAATGACGGGCCTGCTGCGGTTCAGACGACTTTCCCGTTTCTTCGGCAAACGTGCGGTGCCCGAAGTAATACAGCACGAACCGGATCTTGCGGGTCTTCAGCGGACCGAAGCCGGGCAGGGCATGCACGCGCTGCTCGATGGTTGCCAATTCCGTCCCATTACCCCAGATGTTCGCGGCCTGGCCGCCATAGTCAGAAGTCAGCAGGCCCGCGAGAGACTGTACGCGATCGGCCATGACCTGGGTGAACCGGTGGATCGCGGGGGGCGCAGCGAAGATCCGCTGAAAAGCCAGGGGGTCCATGGCGGCGATACGGGCCATGTCCAGGTGGCCCAGCCGTTGCTTAAGCTTCAGCGGCCCAATGAATGCCGTCTCTGCGAGGACCCGCTGATCGAGAAGCAATCCGATCAGGGCGGCGTTGCCGTCCTCTCGAAGCAGTAGGTCCGCTTCCGGTACCCGTGTTGCCGTCCCCTCGGTTTGAAGGCGATTCAGCATGCGCGCCAAGCCACCGGAGAGTGAAGAGTAGTCCATTCGATGGTAGAAGGATTCGATGCAGAAAACGGGGGGCTGATCACGACGCGGAACGCCTTCGCCAGACCGTGCCCTCAGAGGTGTCCTTGATCTCGACATCGAGACCGAGCAATTCGTCACGCAGCGAATCGGCCAACGCCCAATTTCGAGCCGCCCGCGCGGCATCCCGCTCGGCAACCAGCCGAACGATGTGTGCCTCTGCCGCCGCACCGTCACCCTGCCCCGCATCGGCCTGACTGGTCTCGGCGCCCTGATCCATAGCTATCCCCAGGAGGCTCTCCATGCGCCCCAGATAGTCAAGCGCAGCCGTTGCCGTGGAGGGTGACATGCGCAGTTGCTCGAGCAGTTTGATCCCCTCGAGTGACGTAGCCAACGCTGCCGGCGTGTTGAGGTCATCCAGCAGGGCAGCGAGCGTCCTGTCGGCGATTTCAGTGAGCCTGCTCCCCAACTCGAAATCGGCGGGCGCATCATCAACGGCACATGCCGAAGCGGACTGAAAAACAGCCCTGAAGCGGGCAACGACCTTGGCACTATCCTGAAGATTCTTCTCCGTGAAGTTGAACGGCTTGCGATACTGGCCGGACATAAGCGCCAGCCGCAGCGCGATCGGATCCAGTCCCCGGCCCCCCTTCGAAACCGGGCGCACCAAATCGCCCACGGTGAAGAAGTTGCCGCGGCTCTTCGACATCTTTTCTCCTTCGACCTGGAGAAACCTGGTGTGCACCCAGTGTCTGGCAAACGGCTTTCCAGTCAGAGATTCCGACTGGGCGATCTCACATTCATGGTGCGGAAATCGCAGGTCTTCTCCGCCGGCGTGGATGTCGATGGTTTCACCCAGATAGGTTGAGGCCATAACCGAGCATTCGATGTGCCATCCGGGAAATCCCCAGCCCCAGGGACTATACCACTGCATGAGGTGTTTCTCGTCCTTCTTCCAGAGTGCAAAGTCGCGCGGATCCCTTTTCTCGGGGTCCGTAACGAGGTCTCGCAGGCCGTGCTCGAGGGTATGAGCGGCCTCATTGCCCGAAAGCTTTCCATACTGGGGAAAGGTGGGAACGGAAAAGTAGACCCCCTGCGTCGTTTCGTATGCGTGTCCCATCTCAACGAGACGCTGCACGGCCAGCAATTGCTCACGAATGTGCTGGGTGGCACGAGGTCGTACATCGGGCTCGAGGAGATTCAGCGCATGCCAGTCTTCCAGCACAGACCGCTCATAGTGCGCGGCAAGATCCCAGATGTTCGCAAATCCCCGCCCCTCTTCCGAATGAAGCGCCTTCGCCATTTTGTCCTCACCCGATGAATCGGCCACGTCATCGTCGGTGAGATGTCCCACGTCGGTAATGTTCGTGACGTAGGTCGTCCGCCATCCGATCGCCCGCGCGGTTCGGAGGATCAGATCCGAGGTAAGGAACGAACGGAAATTCCCTATGTGCGCATAAGAATAAACCGTTGGTCCACAAGCGTATATGCGCAGGTGCCCCTCTTCCAACGTGCGCACCGGTTCTACGCGTCGGGTGAGGCTATTGTAAAGCTGAAACGTCACGATGGGGGTCCCCTCCTGTGGGATTCTGTTTGACCGAGAGGTCATACGATATAACAAATAATAACGGCTAAATATCCGTTTGGGTTCTCCATTTGCCGGTCGATCGGCTTTGATCATCAAGGACGGCGTTCCGACAAGAACTTCGGCGTGGGTTTTCTCCGCCAATTCAGGTTCCGTACCTTCCGCGTGTCGCCTTTCGGCTTCGGAAGCGGAGGGCCATCCCATCCTTCGCTTTTCGGGGAACAGAATTCGAGCTATCGGAGGGACCGTCATTCCTCCCACCTTCCCAGCTGGATTGTCACCAGGTTCACATCACATCGGCAAGCAGGGCCTGCGCGGGGATCATCGACCACGCGAGGGCCGGCGCTTCGGCCGGAGGTCGTCCTGGTCGGGCACCCGATCGGGGCACCATGCCTGGTTGAGCGTCTTCACCGTCTTCTGGGGAGCCAACTTCATCCTGGCTGAGGTGGCTCTTCGCGAGATGGCGCCCATCTCCTTCTCAGCCGCACGCTTCGCGGTCGGCGGTGGTGCACTCTCCATTTTGCTCTGGAGCCAGCTGCGTTCGTTCACGGCACCCTATCGGACGAAGCTCCGGCTGATCCCTCGGTTGGCGCCCGGCGACTGGCCGCGGCTTCTGCTCGTGGCCGCCATAGGCGCAGCCTTTGCCCCCTGGCTCGGCATCGAAGGGCTGGGTCTCACAAATGGCGCCCGGGCCTCGCTCTGGTTGGCAATAGCCCCGCTCCTGAGTTCGATCCTCGGACGCCTCGCTCGGACCGAACGGATTGGTCGCGCCGGCTATCTGGGCACCGCATTGGCGTGTGCGGGGGCTGTCGTGTTGGCAGCTGACGGGCTAATGCCCCGCCGCAGCTACTGGTTGGGCGACTTGCTCTTGTTCGGCTCGATCATCCTTGTCGTCTGGGAGTTGCACCTGATCAAACCCCTGGCACGTCGCTATGGAGCGACTCCGATCGTCACCCTGCGCACGGTCCTGGGCGGGATACTCTACACGGCCATGGCCGCACCCTTCCTGCTGAGCGAGCCGTGGTCCGACCTGAGCCCCTGGACGTGGTTCGCTTTGCTCGCCGGCGGCATCGTGGGTGTAGGCATGGGACAGTGGATCAAAGTGCGTGCCCTGAATGCCATCGGCCCCACGAGGGTGGTACTCTATGGCAATCTTGTTCCCATCTCTGCCTTCCTCATCGCGTGGATGGTTCTGGGCGACGCGCCCTCGCTGCTCGAGGTGGCTGCAGCCGTCATGATCATCGCGGGAGCGGTATCCCTTCAGGTACTCGATCCTCCTGGCCAATTCGATGAGGCCGTTGAAGATGCGGCCCATTTTGATGCATAGCAAGGCAGACGAGTATGCCTGGCGCGCAATGGGGCCCAAGGGGGGCCCGTGCCCGAACAAGGCAAGAGCGGCGAATCGCTCCCCGTAGCGAACGCGATCCGGCTCGATCCGCTACCGGGTGACCCGGCCTGTTGCGGTGGTTCCAGGCTTACCCTTCGCAAGCGGATGTGACTGATGCGCGTCTAGTGCCATGAACCCGACCGATCCTTCGCATCGTGGGACCCAATATCAAGCTTCGACGACGACCAGAAACGGCGATGGACGCGAGCAACGCCTAAGAGAAACAGAAGATGACACTCGAGCAGTTACGCGCGGCATGCATGGCCCTGCCCGGGGTGAGCGAAGACCAACCCTTCGGACCGGATACCCTGGCCTTCAGACGAAACGGAAAGATCTTTGCATTGACCAGCTTTGAGCGCATCCCGGCCGGTGTCAACCTGAAATGCGACCCGGAACGCGCGGTGGAATTGCGGGATCGGTACCACGGCATCAGACCGGGATACCATATGAACAAGCGACACTGGAATACAGTAACCCTCGATGCCGACGTGCCGGACGGCGAGATTTCCGCGCTCATTCGGCACTCCTACGATTTGGTGGGGCAGGGAGGCGGCAAACGCGAAAGAAGTCCAAGGGATCGTTAATCCACCCGCTTTGAAACAGTCAGGGCCGGCTCGAGCGAATACCCCGGCAACGACCGGCTGGAGAAAAATAAAGATTCGAACCCCAAAACAGCAGAAATCTATTTGATTCCCCCGTATTCTGTACCTAGATTCTAACAAGAATCTTTTGTCTTCTCGGTCTAAAAGTCCTCATACAATGAATCTAGCTGAGCTTTCCCTTAATGAATTGCAAGACCTTCAGAAGCGCATCGAGAAGGAATTGGTTGTGCGCAAGGTCCAGGAGAAGGAGAGACTTCGCAAACAGATCCTTCAGCAGGTCGAGGCGGTTGGCCTAACCCTCGACGATGTGTTTGGCAAGGGTGCAGCCGTTGCCGACAAGGCGAAGGTAAAATTCAGAGATCCGCAGAATCCGGATAATACCTGGGCAGGCAAGGGCAGGAAGCCAGGCTGGTTGGTTCAGGCGCTCGCACAGGGCAGGTCCCTGGAAGAATTTCGGATTTGACGCGATCGATTTGCGTTGGCGGTTTCTGGCCGCTATTGTTTGCGGTTGGAATGGACGCCGGTCAACTTCCCGGCTACGCGGTGCGTTTGTGTGACGCACCAGCCTCTTGGTCGATTCCGCCGCTGTACGTCCACAGCGAGAGCATTCGAGTTTTAGTGCGATCTCGCCGCACTACCGCTCTCGCGAGGATTCCGAATCGTCTGGTCGATTCTCGAATCCCAATGAGGGCGAACGTCCCGCTGATTTCCTCTACGCCTTCGCGGACTCTGGTCTGAGAGGACGCTGAAATTGATGATCCGGGGCTGGAAAACCGAACCCGTCCGCGGAGCTTGCCCGATTCTGTATCCGCTCGAAAAACGCGAACGATGATGTCGCGGTTCAGGGCCGATTAACGCATGTACCATTGAGGGGACTAACCATCGAATCAGTCGTTTGGACAACCAATGAGCAGGTTTCGCTCCTTGGCCCTGGGGGCATCCGCGCTGATCGACGTGCTCTATCCTCCGCTTTGCCCGGTGTGCGGGTTCCGCGTTCATGAGGCAGCATTCCCCGTCTGTGCGGCCTGTTTGAGAAAACCTGAGCGCGCCGACCCTGCGGAACTCCGCCGTGCCCTCCAGGAGACAGATCCGCATTCCCCGCTGTGGTCCAGTGTTTTCTCCTTATGGCAATTCGACAAGGGAGGAACGGTCCAGCGACTTCACCATGAATTGAAATACGGGAATAGGCCCTCGCTGGGGAGGCAACTCGGCAGCATCATCGGATCCGCTCTGCTCGAACACCTCGAAGTCAGACAGATCCCTGGGTGGGTCCTTCCCGTCCCCCTCGCCAACGCGAGAAAGCTCGAGAGGGGATATAACCAGAGCGCGGCACTGGCGCAGGGAATCGCCCGCTCCGTGGGCGCCCGATTCGACGAGCGTATACTCTTCCGCGTGCGAACGACGCGATCGCAGGTCGGTCTCTCGCGGGAAGCCCGAAAAAACAACGTGGCTGATGCGTTTGCTCTGAAAGAAGGTGCGGACTTCCTGGGAGAACCTGTCATTCTCGTCGACGACGTATTGACGACCGGGGCGACCCTCGCAGCAGCAGCACGACCACTCTTCGATCGCGGACCCGTCTCGCTACACCTCGTCACCCTCTCCGCAGCGAGGAAACTATAGCCCGCCTGATGAACGGGTAGGCGACAAGCTGACGACCGGGGCGACCCTGGCAGCAGCAGCACGACCACGCTTCGATCGCGGACCCGCCTCTTTACACTCCGTCACCCACTCCGCAGCGAGGAAACTATAGCCCGCCTTGCGGACTATCGGAAGTCAGCAACGGAAATTCGGTGGTCCGCGCGCTCCGCTTCATCGGCATCATTCGTGGCGGTTAAAACAAGACGACCGGAGTCAAGCCACCGTTCGCGTACCCTTGTGAGCATTTCCAGTCCGTCAAGATCCAGATTGGAGCGCGGTTCGTCCAACAACAACAGTACCGGTTCCGCCAACAGGGCAGCGGCGAATTTGACACGTTGCTTCATTCCCGAAGAGAAGGTGCCAACCAGATCATCCGCGCGACGACCCAGACCGACAAAGTCGAGCAATTCATCAATCCGTCCGTCCGCATTTCGGTACAATCGCGCCCGCGCGAGGAACCGCAGGTTCTCCCTCGCCGTCAACCCGTCGTATGCGTTGAGGTAAGGAGCGACCATCCCGGTATTCAGTGCGCGATCCGGGTCCTTGATGGTGACGTGCCCGATGGACAACCGAATTCTCCCACTGTCTGGACCCAGAACCCCGGCCAATATCTTGAGCAACGTCGACTTACCGCTTCCATTCGGTCCCGTGACGGCAAGGCTCTCCCCGCCTGAGAGTCCAAGGTTCAGTCCCCTGAAGAGGCGAATTCGCCCGAAATGCATCGACAGGCCCTCCGCGGAGAGCGTCGGCAGATGGGTGGCTGCGGAAATATCAGTCATCGTAGGTAGTAGTGAGAGCCCGGGCAGCGTCTCGGCCGGCGACGCTGAGAACAGCGGTTCCGGCGCGGGGTTTCCATTCGGGATGAGAGGTTTTTCCGGCCGAAGCCTCCTGGGCGTTTGCCGGCGAAGAAACGATGAGGTCCGATCCGACCGAACCGGCACTTGCTCGTCTCCCCGCCTTCGTGGCCCACTACCAAACGCTGCAAGCTAACGTCGTGTTGAGGGTTCCCGCCTGCCGGCAAATCGTACCAAAAAGAGCCACAGGGTTCGTGGGCGCGCGTCTTGCGGCGTGGTGCCTCTCTCTGCTGTTCGTCGCCGGAGCCTGCCAATCCAAAACCGGGAATGGGGCATACGATGAGGGGCCCGTCAGGACGGCGGAAAAGGGCCCCGATCGGCGTCCTTCGGACTGGGCCGCCCAACAGCGACTGTTCCCGCACGGCGTCGCTGATCCGCTCGCATACCACGCAGCGCTTGCTCACGTCAAACGCATGGCCGCAACGGAGAAGATGTCCTCGAGCGGCATCTGGCGGCCGTCGGGACCCACCAATATCGGGGGGCGATTCGTCGATATCGAGTACGACCCGGTTCAACCGAACATCGTCTACGCAGCCGCCGCTACGGGCGGTGTGTTCAAATCCGTGGACGCAGGGGCCACCTGGAAAGCCATCTTCGACGACGTAGCGATCCTCACGATCGGAGATATCGCCCTGGATCCGGCCAATCCGGACATTCTCTATGTGGGCACCGGTGAGGCCAACGGAGGACATAACAACCTCTCGGGCGGGGGCGTCTTCAAATCCCGCGACGGCGGAATATCCTGGACCTACATGGGCCTGGCCGAAACGACAACGATTGGCAGAATTCTCGTCGATCCATCGGACTCCAGGCGGGTTCTGGTCGCCGCGGTCGGCTCCTATTTTGCACCCAACCCGGAACGGGGCGTTTTTCTGAGCGAAGACGAAGGGCATACGTGGCAAAAGATCCTTCACGTTTCCGACGAAGCGGGAGCCATCGACCTCGCCTTCCACCCCGTTGACCCTCAGACGATCTACGCGGCCTTCTGGCAGCGGGTCCGAACACATAACACCTCCCAACTTGCGGGACCCGAGAGTGCCGTCTATCGCAGCCTGGATGGCGGCCGCTTGTGGAAACGCCTGGGGGCGGCCGAGGGTCTTCCCGACCAGGCACTTCAGCCGTCGTCCCCGGTCGGTCGAATCGGCCTCGCCGTCACGCCGGCAGAACCCGATGCCGTTTGGGCACTGTTCAGCGACGGCCGCAATCTCAATGACGTATATCGATCCAGCGACCGAGGCGACACATGGAGCCCCCTCAACGCAGGTCCACGTCTTGAAACAGGAACCGGAGGCTTCAGCTGGTTCTTCGGCCAGATCCGCGTCGCGCCTGATAACCCGTCCAGAATATTCGTTCTCGACGTTGCCCTGATGGTCTCCAGTGACGCAGGCCAAACCTGGGACGTCCGCGGGTACGGCGCCGCTGGACTCCACGTCGACCATCACGCACTGGCCTGGCAGCCCGGAAATCCGGGGATGGTGCTCGTTGGACACGACGGCGGGATCAGCCGCTCACAGAACGGCGGCCGGACCTGGAATCGGGTGAGTGGACTCCCCGTTACGCAGTTTTACCATATCGGCCTCGATCCACACCGTCCGGGGGCTATCTATGGGGGAACACAGGACAACGGGACCATCCGAACCACGTCCGGCGAAAATGACGATTGGGCTGAACTCTACGGCGGCGATGGGTTCTATGTGATCGTGGATCCGTCTAACGCCAACACGATCTATGCGGAGGCACAATTCGGCATTCTCGTCAAGAGCACGGACGGCGGGCAAACGTTCCGCCGAATCGGACCTGATGTCCCGGAAGCCCGGCGAAACTGGTCCACTCCCGTCGTTATGGATCCCTCCGACTCGCAGGTACTCTACTACGGAGCGGATCGGATCTACAGGTCGACCGACGCCGGAGAGTCGTGGTCCATTTTCAGTCCCGTGCTTCCCGGCGCACTCGTGCAGTCCCCCCGGTTCGGAACGATCTCCACGATCGCCGTCGCGTCGTCGAATCCCGGTGTCGTCTATGCGGGGACCGACGACGGCCGGGTATGGGTAACAGAGGACATGGGAATGACCTGGAAAGACGTGTCGGAGGGATTGCCCTATCGGTCGGTAACCCGAATCGCCGTCGATCCAACCGACGCGGCAAGGGCGTTTGTCAGTTTCTCCGGACTGAAATGGAAGGACCCCGAGCCACACGTCCTTCGTACCGCCAGCTACGGCGCCATCTGGGAGCGCGCCGACGGCGGCCTGCCCGACGCACCGGTCAATGTCGTCGCCCTCGACCCGTGGGATCCCCAGGTCGTTTACGCGGGGTCCGATGTGGGAGCATTCGTCAGCCGTGACTCCGGGGCGTCGTGGTCGATCCTCGGCTCGGGACTTCCCGCAGTCGCTGTATACGACCTGGGGGTGGATGAGGCATCGCGTGAGCTCGTAGCCGGCACACATGGGCGATCGACCTTCCGGATTGCTCTGCCGGAATGGACTGCTCGCGAACGGGAATGGACGAGGTCCGCCTCTTTGGCTCACAACTACCCGAACCCCTTCACCGCGTCGACCACGATTCCCTTCACGCTGGAACAGGGCGCCCACGTCCGATTGCGGGTCGTCGATATGCTGGGAAGAACAGTCGCCGCTCTGGTCGACGGCTTGTTGAGCGCCGGGTCACACCAGATCACCTGGCAGCCGGGCGCCCCCGGTCATCCGCCGGTACCCGCGGGTACCTATCTGTTCGTGCTGGAGTCGGCCGGGATGGGATCACCATCGCACGTACGACCCGCCGTGTACGCAAACTGACGACGACGCCGGCGGAGGCACCAGGCGCTTCAAGCCGTCCGTTCGGCAGGGCTCACCCACCGCCTTGGTATCGCTCGTTCTGCGAGGCCTGGAGACGCTGGAGAATCCATACGGGATAGCCGAAGGAGGCCTCCAGGGGAAGCATCGGGCAGCCGGCCGTCCCCAACATCAAGGACGCTGCACGGCGGAGAAGCACGTCCCGATCGTGCTCTGTCCCGAATGCCTCCAGGCAGATCGTCCAGAAGGGGGGACCGGAGGATGTGCAGACCGAGCCGACCTCCAGGTTGCAGCCGGACGGGCAGGATCCCGGTTGGCCCCGGGCCGACGACAACACGCCGGATTCCGGTGCAAGGCGGACGGACCATCGCCTCTTTTCGACCGCGATCCAATCCGTTTCGTCGGCGTCGGGACGCACCGCATCCGCCAACTCGAATCCCCATTTGCGCCACTTCTCCAGGTGACCCGCTCCGAACGTGCCACAGGGAATGATGGGTCCCGATTCGATCCGACGTTTCAGCTCCAGACGGCTGTTGCGCAGTTTGATCCCAAGTGCCGAATCGGTCGGAACCAGATAGCGGTCCGTTCGCACTTCCGGCCGCAGAGACGACCCGGCAAGTGCGTCTAACCACTCCCTGGCGGCATCCGGAATGGCGCCCTCAAAAAACCACCGGACTTCCGAGGAGTCAAATGGCGAGCCCGAAAAAGGGGAGGCGATTGCGGTCGACATCGTAATATTCACCGACTCCTCCTGCGAATCTGGAGGCCGATGGTTAGCTTCAGCAGGATTTCACCGTCAAAACGGTACACATAAACGCATGGACCGGTATGGGCCAACGAAGAGGAATGTACATCAAGAACGTTTCGGAGCGTCCACTCGTGATCGAGATGGAGTCCCGAACGCTGAATATGAAGGCGGGTGACATACTCCTGATCACAGCCAAGGAGGTGCGTGATTCGGTCTTGCGGGAGCACCTGCAAGTGCGGACGGTGGCTATCGTGCGGCCGGCAACTGAGGAGGAAGAGAAGGCGATCGCGGAGCAGTCGGAGGATTGACGTCACGGTTCTCGTTCTGAAAATGCGATGTCGAAACTGAAAGTCCTGCTTCTCGAGCCGTACTACGGAGGATCGCATCGGGCCTTTGTGGATGGTCTGATGTCAAAAAGCCGGCACGAGATCCGCGCCGTAACGATGGCCGCGCGGTTCTGGAAATGGAGGATGCAGGGAGGAGCCGTTACGCTCGCTCTCAAGGCGATACAGGCACTGGAGGACGGCTTTCGTCCCGACGTCATCTTCGCCAATGACATGGTGAATCTTCCTGCGTTTCTGGCGCTGGTCCGAGGCAAACTCGACGATGTGCCCGTGGTGATCTATTTCCACGAAAACCAGCTCACGTACCCGCTACCTGCTGGAAAGCAGCGCGATTTCACCTACGGCTACATCAATTACCTTTCCTGCCTTTCGGCCGATCGCGTGGTATTCAACTCGCGTTTCCATTTCGACGAGTTCATGGATGCCCTGCCCGAGTTGCTTCGCGTATTCCCCGATTACACGCACCTCCACACCGTCCGGGAAATCCGCGACAAGAGCTCCGTGCTGCATCTCGGCATCAAACTGAAGCCACACGATCAATTCCTGGAATCGCACGCGGCCCATCCGAGGGGCTCCGGATCTCGCCCGCCGATCGTCCTCTGGAATCAGCGTTGGGAATACGATAAGGATCCCGAGGCTTTCTTCCGGGTCATGAATCGTCTTGATGACGCGGGGTGTACCTTCCGCCTCATTCTTGCCGGCGAGCATTTTGAGGAGCAGCCCTACGAATTCGAGCAAGCCTTCCGGCGCTATGCCGATCGCATCATCCACTACGGCTATGCGGAGGACTTCGAGGAGTACAGCCGCCTGCTACACAGGGCGGACATCGTTGTCTCGACCTCCCGGCACGAATTCTTCGGGATCGCCATCCTGGAAGCCATTTTCTGTGGTTGCCACCCGTTGCTTCCTCGAAGGCTCACATACCCGGAGCATATACCCCTGAACCTGCATGAGCCACTGCTCCATGCCCCGGTGCTCTATGACGATGAAGATGATCTTTTCAGAGCCCTGTCACGCCTTCTGAAGGAGGAAGATCGACCGCTGCCCGGGACAACCCTTCGTGCGATTCCGGAGCATCTCGATTGGTCGACGCACATCCGCCATTTTGATGCCCTGTTCGAGGAGTCCGCACTTCTGAGGAAGACCGCCGACCCTGCGATGCCGGCCTGAACCGACGTCGCCCGGTGCTTGGCCCATCGCCGGACCGCGAGAAAGCCCGAACATAAAACGGGCGAGACAGCCCCTGCCTCGCCCGTGCCGAACATGCGAACGGCGGCCGGTCACATCCTACATGTTGTCCACCATCGCCCGGGCAAATTCACTCGTCTTGAGCAACGTGGCGCCCTCCATGAGTCGATGGAAGTCATACGTCACCCGCTTCTGCTCGATGGTGTCGGAGAGCGACGTGATGATCAGATCTGCGGCCTCGTTCCAGCCCATGTAGCGGAACATCATCTCGCCGGAGAGGATGACGGAGCCCGGGTTCACCTTGTCCTGATCGGCATACTTGGGGGCCGTTCCGTGGGTGGCCTCAAACACCGACGCGCCGGTCTCGTAGTTGATGTTGGCGCCGGGCGCGATCCCGATCCCCCCGACCTGGGCCGCGAGGGCATCAGAAATGTAATCCCCGTTCAGGTTGAGTGTCGCGATGACGTCATACTCCGTCGGACGGGTGAGAATCTGCTGAAGGAACGCATCGGCGATGATGTCCTTGATGATCAGCCCGTTCGGAAGCCGGCACCAGGGTCCACCGTCCAACAATACCGCGCCAAATTCCTCCTGGGCCAACTCGTACCCCCAATCGCGGAAAGCGCCCTCGGTGAACTTCATGATGTTCCCCTTGTGTACGAGGG
>CAYLXM010000021.1:0-30717 GCA_964387555.1 uncultured Rhodothermales bacterium
GTGTGGGCGTGTGGGCGTGTGGGCGTGTGGGCGTGTGGGCGTGTGGGCGTGTGGGCGTTTACGCCATCATTGCGCCGAACGCCGAACCGGCGACGATGCTCATGCTCACAGTGATTGCGAGGTAGGTGGCGGTCTTTTTCACGCCCAGAATCTTGTTGAGGACGATCAGATTGGGCAGGCTCAGGGCGTTGCCGGTGAGGAGCAGCGCCATGGCGGGGCCGGCGCCCATTCCGAGTTTGATCAGCGCCTGGAGGATTGGAATTTCCGTCAGCGTCGCGAAATACATCAGCGCACCGGAAACGGCCGCGACCGCGTTGGACGTCATGGCATTTCCTCCGACCAGTCGCGCCACGGCATTCGGCGGGAGGAGGACCGTGATGAGTCCGGCCAGGAACACGCCCACGAAGAGGTACGGCATGATCTGTTTCGTGAACACCCAGGTTTCCTGCATCCAAGCCGCCCGATCCGTCTTGGCGAAAAGCTGAAACGCCATCATCACGATGCCCCCCAGCAGGAGCACCGAGATGCCGATCTTGAGTCCCGTGGGGATGCCGCCGAGGCCGAGCAGAATGAGCAGTCCCACCTGGCTGCCGAGGAAGAGCCCGACGTGTCCGCCCGAATACGCCGGTTCGGCACTCCCCACTCCGGCGATCCAGCCGGTCGGCTTGGCTTCGGGCGCTGATTTTTCCTCAAAGAGGGCCGACATCACCGCGCCCGCGACGATGGCAATCAACATGGCGGCGCCCAGTCGGAAGGCGGCGAACTGCCATCCCAGTACGGAGACGGTCAAGAAGATGGCTGTCACGTTGATAGCCGGCCCCGTAAAGACGAACGCGATGGCCGGGCCGAGTCCGGCTCCGCGTTTATAAATCCCCGCAAAGAGTGGCAGGACCGTGCAGGAGCAGACCGCGAGCACGCCCCCGGAAAGGCTTGCCAGCGGATACGAGACGATGGCCTTTGCCGAGGGGCCAAGATATCTGAGTACCGCATCCTTGTTCAGATACACGGCCACGGCCCCGGCGATGAAGAATGCCGGGACGAGGCACGTCAATACGTGCTCCCGGGCATATTCATGGAGCAGTCCCAGGCCCGCGCCCAGCCATGTGCCAAAGCCGAGTTCGCCCAGCGGCACGAAGTACATCACCGCGAAGGCGACGACGAGCAGCAGGAATTTCCAGCGTTCTTTCATTGGAGGAGATACGGGATGGCAAATCGGCCCTTTGTGCGCGCAGGGAGACTATCCGCGCTCGGCGGCCAGCAACCTGGCGACTTCCTCCAGATGGGGAACGCGGCCGGCGAGCACCACCTTCTCATCCACAACGAGGGCTGGCGTGCGCATCACGCCATAGGCCAAAATGTCCGCAATGTCCTCCACCTTTTCCACCTCCGCATCAAGCTCCAGATCAGCCAGGGCTTGTCGTGCGATGGCCTCCAGCCTCTTGCAGTTGGCACAACCCGTGCCGAGGATCTTGACGTTCATGACGATTCCGAATTACAGATTTCGCGTATTGCGGGGCGGAGAAACCGCGCCCCACATCCGAACCATTCATCGAATAACTTCAATATAGAACATATTCGATGAAGTACAATCAAAATCGAAAGGGTGGTTTCACCGGGCTTCAACGTATACCGCCGGTCGATCTGTCGGCCATAGCCCAATGCGGCGATCTCGTTTGACTGGCCAAGGAGATCGGCAGCAGGATCATCCGCTTGCACCTCTTGCCGGGGTGACTTCGCAGTGAATCCCGACCTCGCGGCCCGTCGATCAGAGGGACCCCACCTTCCGGAGTAGTTCAGCGAATCGGGCTTCTTCGCGGAGCGGGTCGAAGCGCGGATCGGCATGGATGCTCGGCAGATGCAGATCCCGTTCCGCGGCAGCTTGTTCCAGATAGTCCAGCGCCTTCCGGGTATTTCCCAGTCGGGCATGGATCTTGGCGACGAAGGTCGGACGCACATACCAATCCGCGGCAGGGTGCGTCATCTCCTCTAGGATGTCCTCCGCCTCCCGGCGCATGCCCCGGCGCGCGTAGAGGCAGCCCAGGGCACAGAGCACGCAGGGCCTGCGACCAACGAGGTCTATCGCTTCCTGGTAGGACACGAGTGCTTCATCCAGATTGCCGGTCTCTGCCAGCGAATCGCCCAGCACGACCCGGGAGATGTAGAGCCTGGGTTCCAACTCCATGGTTTCGAGGATGGACTCCCGGGCTTCGGCATAGCGACGCTGCACGTAGAGCACTGTGCCGCGCAGCTCGCGGTATCCGACGGCGAATGGCTCCAGTCGGACGGCGGTGGTGACCTCTTCGAGGGCCTCATTCAATCGTCCCGCATAAAGCAAGAGGGCCGCATGGGTGTGATGTGCCATTCCGCTGCGGGGGGCAAGCCTGATGGCATACTGAACGCTCCGCTCCGCCGCCTGCCATTCCCATTCGTAAACGGCCCGTAACAATCCGAGCAGGGCGTGGGCCTCCGGCTGCCGATCGTCCAGCGCTAGTCCACGCTCCAGTACTTCGATAGCATGGGGGATGCATTGTGGTGAGGGCATACGATCTTGAAAGACTGCGCCTTGTACGGCGTAGGCTTCCGCGAGGGCTGTGTGTGCCTGTGCAAACGTCGGGTCCTGACGAACAGCCTCCTCCAGTAGGACCTTGCCCTTCTCGATGTCGGCCGGATTCCGTTTCCTGAGCAGGAATCGGCCTCTCAGGAACGCATCATACGCGTCCGGGTCGCGACCACCGGACGCCGGGCGCCTTTGGACGTCAGTCGCCAGTGCCCCCCGGAGTTGTTCGGCGACACGGCGGGCCACGTCGGATTGGACCAAAAACACGTCCTGCATTTCGCGGTCGTATTCCTGTGATAAGACGTGGAATCCACCGGGGAGGCGGATGAGCTGGGCGGTGATCCGCACGCGGTCGGCCGATTTGCGGACACTCCCCTCCAGCAGGTACTTCACCCCCAGTCTTCGGCCGATTTCGCCGAGATCATCGGTCCGGCGGTGTACGGCAACGGCGGAAGAACGTGCCGCCACCTGGAGGCCGGGGACCTGCGCCAGGCTGTTGGTGATTTCCTCCGTGATGCCCTCACAGAAATACGTCTGTTCAGGGTCGGCGCTCAGATTCTGAAACGGCAGGACGGCGAGCGAAACGGCGGCCGCCTCGGTTGCGGTATGGTGGCGTGCCGCGGCCGTTCGACCGATGCGCTCGATCAGCGCGACTGTTTCCGGTTCCGGGGTGAGTTCGAGATCTCGCGCGAGCCGCTGTCTGAACCGGTCGTACGATCTCAGCGCTCCGGCCCGGTCGCCCAGTTGTTCGAGTACCCGGAGCAGCGCCCGCAGCGCCTCCTCGTCGTCGGGTTGGATTTCCAGGAGGCGGAGAAGCCACCTCGAGGCGCCGGAGAGATTCCCTGCCTGTTCCTCTCGTGCAGCAAGATTCCGGGCCGAGGAGGCTGCGCGGGACCGGAATCGATCCCGCTCCGTCTCGATCCAGAACTCCAATTCGGCCGATGCATCCACGGTGAGTCCTTGCAGCAACTCCCCCTGATACAGTTCGAGCGCCGCGTCGTGGTCTTCCCGCTCCCTGGCCCGGTCGAATGCCGTGGCGTCGCACCAGAGCCGGCTCTGCGAAAGGCCCACCTCATCCTTTCCCGAACTCACGACGAGATCGTTACCGAGTCGTTGTCGCAGGTGGTGGACAGACTGATTCAGCGCATTGCGGGCCTGTGTTTCGCCCAGGTCGGGGAAGAAGAGCGCGAGCAACGTCTCACGACGGACGGAGGAACGCTCCCGGGCCAGCGCGAGATAGGCCAACAGGGCAAGCCGCTTGGGCTGGAGTTGGACGGGAGTGCGATGTCCCTCTGTGAGCCGGATCAACGCCCCGGCGCCGAGTACGCGGAACTCAACCATGGCGGGGGCCCTCCGGGTAACCCGCGGCGCTTACCTGGCCGGTAAGCATTGGGTAAGGGGAGGATAACACTGTTCAGATACTTTTCCCACAAACAACGGCGTGACGAGCACGATGGATGCGGTTTTTGGTGGGGTCCGGTCGCGTTCCCACTCCGTTCCGTGGCCGGGGCGGTCCCTCCCGGTGACCAAACCTTTTGAGGAGGTCTTGCGATGCGTACCTTGATGGTATTCCTCCTTCCGGCCTGGTTGTTTGCGATAACCGGGTGCCTTGAAAACGAACCGGTGGCATCCACCGGGGAGGTCTCTGCCTTGCGGGGAGAATCGGGTGGGTCGGCCGCGGCCTCGAAGGCTGGAAGACTGCTGCTGGAGGGCTATTCGGAGGGCACGTTCCAGCCTATTGGCATGTGTGCGTTCGTTGACGGCGCCGAAGGATCAGGGATCCGGATGCAGCTTGTGGGGACCGGCGAGATGAGCCATCTGGGTAAAATCACCCTGTCGACGGTTCACTGCTCCAACCCTGATCCTGCGTCTGGCCAGTACAAGGACGGGCTTGCGGTGTACACGGCCGCCAACGGCGACGCGTTGCATGCAACCTACGAGCAGATGGGTGCGCCGACCGATCCGTGTGTTGAAAAGGTGAGCGGAGGAACGGGCCGTTTCAAGACCGCCACGGGTGAGATCCACGTGGTGGTAATCCCTTCCATCGAGTTCCAGGACGGGATGCCGGTTTTCCCCGGCACGTTCACGGCGACCTACGACGGGTGGATCTCGTACGACGCGTCGGATCGGAGCGAGCGCTCCAGGTAGTGAATAAGGAGACGGTCGGGGCGCCGTTGGCGCAGCCCGACCGTTCTTGACGCGAACCGTCGCTTTGCGCGCGCCCGCATTCAGGCTGCTCGACGTCCTCGTCGTTGGCCTCTTGCGTGCGGGGCCCATTCGATCTGGCGCGCAGTGCCCCGCGTTCCGTTACAGCGACCAGCCCTCCCGGTATTCGCGGTGCAGGAAGACGTTGGCATCCGGCTGCTGCGGGAAGTGCATATTCTCGGCGTCGTAGGCGAGTTTGGCGCCTCCCGCCTTGAGGGAGACGACGCCCAGGAGCATCGTTTCGGTCAGCTTCGCCGCATAGGAGATGGGGCAACTGATTTCATCGGCGCCCTTGATCGTATTGATCCAGTTCATCTCGTGGCGATTGCGGACGAATCCGGCGGGCGGACCCTGTCCGGGCCGGAATTCGGGTCGCGGCTGGGCGTACTCCGCAAAATCCACCCTCGGGATGACGTACGGGAACATACCGTATTCGCCATGGACCAGGGTGCCTTTCTCACCGACGATAAAGGCGCCACCGCCGGGATTCACGCGATCGTCCGGGCCCATTCGCGGGTCGCGCGGCGGCATGAGGCCGCCGTCGTACCAGGTCAACTTGACGGGCGGAGCGCTTCCCCGGGCGGGAAATTCGTAGTAGGTGATCGTCGCCAGCGGATACGAGTCGCCGTTGTACGGCGTGAAGCGCGTCTCGATCGTCGTCGGGTACTCGAGTCCAAGGGCCCAGTAGGGATGGTCGATCAGGTGCGCGCCCATGTCGCCGAGTGCTCCGGTCCCGTAGTCCACCCAGCCACGCCACTTGAAGGGTGTGTAATCCGGATGGTACGGCCGTTCGGCGGCCGGGCCCAGGAAGAGGTCCCAATTCAGCGTGTCCGGCACCGGAGGGGTATCGGCGGGGCGCGGCACGCCCTGCGGCCAGTAGTTGTTCGGCCGGTTCGTCCACACGTGCACTTCGCGGATATCGCCCAATACGCCTTCGGCGACCCACTGGTTGACCAGCTTCGCGCCGTCCATGCTGTGGCCCTGGTTGCCCATCTGGGTGACGACGCCCGTCTCGGCGGCTACCTGCGCGAGGACCCTGCACTCGTAGACCGTTGCGCAGAGGGGCTTCTGCACGTAGACGTGCTTGCCCATCCGCATGGCCATGGTTGCGATGACGGCGTGGGTATGGTCGGGCGTGGCAATCAGTACCGCATCGATGTCCGCCTGCGTTTCGAGCATCTTGCGGAAATCGCGGTATCGTTTCGCGTCCGGATACTTCTCGTAGGTTTCGGCGGCATACACATCGTCGACGTCACACAGTGCTACGATGTTTTCGCTTTCCATCCCGGAAAGGTTCGACTTGCCCATCCCCCCGACACCCACGCCCGCGATATTGAGTGTATCGCTCGGGGCCCGGTAGCCGACGCCGCCCAGGACGTGTCGCGGCACGATCGTGATGCCTGCGGCGGTTAATGCGGCGCTTTTCAGGAAATCGCGTCGCGAGGAAGTCAGGTTGCTCATCGTTTCCCCGGGTTTCTAATGGTTCGACCGGATCTGCCGGGCCGCTCCCGCCAACTGCTTTGTCCTTGCGAAGCGCCGTTGGGTCAGGCAGGCGACAGACTGTATCGGATGGAGGATAAGGGACGATCTGCGTCCAAATGCGGCATTTCCCGCGAAGTGCCCTTCGCGTGTCACGAGATGCTTAAAGAGTGGTCCGGAGTGCGGGTCATCCAGCACGGTCTACTCGGGCAGGAAAGCGCTCCATGCATCCCACCCGATCTCTCGTCCGGGAAACGCGACGCGTTCAAATGGCCATTTTTCCAGCAGCCATGCTTTTAAGGTCGCGTAGAGCCGCTCCTCCAGGCCGCTCTCGAGGTTGCTCCGTCGCGCCCAGAGGTAGACGACCGCGTCAAACTCAACCGCCGGAGACGGATAGACGTAGACGCAGCCGAGGACCTGCGTCTCGTCGAGCGTCACGACGGTATAGGCGAAGGATGTTCGCCGCTGGAACTCTTTCTGGTGCCAGCCCAGGTCGATGAGGTTCTGCTCAAGCGTGAGCCCTTCGGGCCACGTGCCGCCCGGACCGAAGACTGTTTTGAGATGCTCCGCGGAGGTAACGACAGCGTCGTAGTCCTTCACGACGTCATGGACCGTGAGCATCCGTAGGCGAAACGCTCCGGTCTCCAGCACATCCGGTACGTCGAAATCGGCCGGTACGAGGGGCACATCTGATCGGGGCATGAGCAGCTTATGAGAAATCACAAAATCCAATGCCCAATGGACGGGCAAGTCGTTCTTCATGGAAAGTTACCATTTGAAGATCGTGTTGAACGGCCCCGTCCAGTAGAATATTGACGTATTCAAATCTTCTTGCTGCAATCACGAGCCGTTGACGTCATGAACCGCTTCATTTGTGTCGCAGGGTTGCTGGTGTCCCTTACGGTCCAGGCGGCCGGACAAGTGCCCGGGACGATTTCCTATCAAGGTTTGCTGGTCGACGATAAGGGGGCTCCGATTAACGGACCGGTCGACCTCACCGTCTCGCTGTACGACGAAGCCACCCGGGGAAATCTGGTCTGGACGAGGGCTTACAAGGCATTGCCGGTAACGAATGGTATAGTTGACGTCCTCCTGGAAGACGGGACGCCAAAGTTGGCTATGGTGCCGTTTGACAAGCCCTACTGGGTGCAGATGCAGATGGGAATGACGCTGATGACGCCGAGGACCCCGCTTACGAGCGTGCCGTACGCCATGGGCCTGCGCCATGTCAGCCTCACGCCGCAGGGCGATGTGGTCGTACCGTCGGGCTACCTGAAGGCCGACAGCCTGGTTTACAATAGTCCCAAGACCTCGTATGCGTCGATCCCTGCGGCAGCGTTCAAGCCGGCCGAGACGGAAGCTGGGGTGTACTACAAAGCAGACAATCTCTACGCCGCCTACACCACGTTGGGAGGAAGTTTCCTTATGGCCCCGCTTCAGCTGCCGCACGGCGCGATGGTGACGGGATTTTCCTGCTGGCTCTTTGATGTGGATGCGACCTACGACATGCAGTGCAATTTCCTCAGATTCGATCCGAGCACCGAGGGCTCAACGACGTTCATATCTCACGCCACGTCAGGATCTTCAGGCAAACAGTTTTTAACGGGGCCCGCTGATCCAGCACTCCGTATCAACAATCTCGACTACAGCTACCTCGTGATGGTGGGTGTCCCCATCGTTTACGACTGGCCGCTGACTAACCACCGTGTTTTTCAGGTGGTCGTCGAGTATACCCTTCCAGGCGCGCCATAGGTCTCATGCCATACCGGGTACCCTGAGGGCCGGAGGCCGGTCGGTTTGAGGCGACCAAGCCCGGTCAGTGTGCGCAAAGGTGACCGATGACCGGGTGGATCGGTTTCGCTCTGTGGACGGGTGGCGACCGGCCCGTTCCTCACCGGTCGGGAACCGGAGCATCGCGTTCCTGCTCCATCTTCCTGTCATTCATTGATCGGGAACCGCCGTTGCCCGATCTTCATCCTTCTTTCACAGTGGCATCTCTTGCGCAGCGACGTGGGGGAGGCGGCCTTCGGCCCCCTTTGAGGATGAAGCCTGTTCCAATGTCAAGGTTCGATAGTCAGGACGAAACGGGCGCCCGGTGGCGCGTAAGCGCTGTTTGCGCGGGTTTCCTGCTGGCGTTGTATTTCGCTGTTCCGCTGGTGGCCCAGGAGCGGCTATCGGCCGGCTTCGGCAACCACATCCCTCCCCCCGTCTACGCCACGTTCTCCGTAGATGACGGTTTGGCCAGCAACGATGTGGCCGCCATGATTCAGGACCGAAACGGGTACATCTGGTTCGGCACGCAACGAGGCGTCAGCCGCTTTGACGGCTATCGATTCGAGTCCATTTTCCCATCCCCATTCAAAGGGGAGTCAGGTTTGTCGCTCGGAAGTGGATGGACCCATGACCTGCTGGAGTCCGCCGACGGCTCGATCTGGATTGCCACGGGTACCGGAGTGTCCAGGTACCGTCACGATTTGGGGCGGGTGGAGGACTTCAAGGGCGTGCCGGATGCCGCTCCGTACGCCAGTTCGCTGGCCGAAGGCCCGGACGGCAACCTCTGGATTGGAGCCGGAAGTATGTGGTTGGTCGGACAAAACTTGGGATCGGATGGATCCGGCCTCTTCAGGCTCGATCCTTCCACAGGCATATTTTCGTCGTATCGCTTTGGAGACGAACCTGCTCGAGGCTTGATCAGCGACGCCGTGATGGACGTCGCGGTCGACACTTCGGGCCACGTCTGGATCGCATCCACCTCTATGCATTCCCTGGAGTCGAGCGATCTTTCCGCGCTACCGCTAGGAGCCGACTGGACGCGGGCTCACGAATTTTTGTACTTCGGACGTCGGTTCGCTGCGGTCTCGTCCCTAAGCCGTTTGGATGTAGAAACGGGACTTTTCACGCATTTCCTGTCCGGGAGCGGGGGCTCGGAGACAGGGGCAACCGATTCCGAGGAGTTGCTGTTCGCGTTGCACATCGATCGTTCGGGGCGGCTCTGGTTTGGCACGCTTTCGGGGTATGGGTGGCTCGACACGAGCGACGCAGCGCCCCGGCCGGAATTCCGCCGGCTCGGGCACGCGGTCTGGTACATCACCGAGGGGCCCGATGGAACACTCTGGTTCTCAACCGACAGTGGAATTCACCGGTTTGATCCGGAACGTGCGGAACTCATCCGCTATCCCACGCCGGACGAACTGGGGATCTCCTGGTCGCACCCCGTTCTGCAGGACCGCTCCGGAAACATCTGGCTCACTCGCACCAATAGTGCGGGTGTCGTGACGTTTCTGCCCGAGGCCGCGCGTGTAGCGACGACACGATTTTCCGACCTGCTTCCCCGGCTTCCTGAAAATACAGCGGCTTTTACGTTTGCCGAAGAAAATCCCGACCGCCTCTGGATGGGCACGGGCGCAGGACTGCTGCTTCTGGACCGATCTTCCGGACGCTCCGTCCTATACCGACACGATCCCTCCAATCCATCCAGCCTTTCACACGACGAGATTTGGGATCTTCTGATCGACTCGGCGGGTCGTCTCTGGATCGTCACCCCGGGCGCACTGAATCGCATGGACCTCGCCAGACCGGGGTACTTTGCGCGCCCGGGGACAGGGATCCCGGAACTGCCCGTGGACCGCCCGGTCCGCTCCGTGAGTGAATCCTCCGGCGGCGTGCTCTGGTTCGGGATGGATGCCGCCCAGGGGTTGGTTCGCTACGACCCGGCCGTCGGAAAAGCCACCTGGTATCGTCACGACCCGTCCGACCCTCGTTCCATCGGTAACGGCACCGTGTCACAGGTGTTTGAAGACGAGCGAGGGGAGATCTGGATCGTAGGCTGGGGAATCGGACTGCATCGATGGGCTCCGGCGACGGATGATTTCGACCGCTTTGGTCATGATCCGAACGATGAGGAGTCCCTGCTTAGCCTTTTTGTCTCCTCCATCGTTCAGGTGCCGGAAGACCCGGGCCACCTCTGGCTGGGGGCCCAGGAGGGGGGCCTGATGCGGTTCAACGTCCAGACCGGGCGCGCCGAGCATTTCATGCGGGCGAACGGCAGATTTCCCGATGATGCCGTGTGGGCGCTGACCTACGATGGCCGTGAAGCGCTCTGGGCGCGCACGGGCCGGGGTCTTGTCCGCTTCGACCCTTCGACCTTTCAGTATTCGGTCTTCGATGCGCGACAGGGTCTGCAGGACTACTGGGCCCATTCCCGGGGCCAGGTCCTGACGTCGAACGGTCAACTTCTGCTGTCGCAGCGCGGGGGATTCGCTTCGGTACGCCCCTTCGACATGGGCGGCAACCCCGTCCCCCCGGAAGTGCATGTCATCGACGTGCGTGTGGATGGGCAATCGGTGAGCCCGGAGCCGCGTGCATTCAGCAGACCGTTGGAAGGAACCGGAACCCTGGACCTCCGCCATGACCAGAACAACCTCACGTTCCAGTACGTGGGCCTTCATTTCGGGGATCCGGCGGCGAATCACTATCGGGTCATGCTGGAGAATCATGAAACGGAGTGGCGGGACGTGGGCACGCTGCGCGAGGTGACCTACGCCAACCTCTCACCCGGAACGTACATCTTCCGCGTATCCGCCGCCAATTCAGACGGCGTATGGAACGAGGAAGGCATTGCCCTTCCGATCGTCATCCACCCGCCCTGGTGGCGGACGATCTGGGCGTATCTGTTCTACGGGATGGCCTTCGTCGCCGGCGTGTTCGGGGTCGATCGCGTGCAGCGGCGCCGGGTGATCGAGCGCGAGCGGGAGCAGGCTCGCTTGCGCGAACTGGAGCAGGCCAGGGAAATCGAGCGGGCGTATCACGAACTGCGCGAGACGAAGGATCGGCTCGTGCAGCAGGAGAAACTCGCATCGCTCGGCCAGTTGACCGCGGGCATCGCCCATGAAATCAAGAACCCGCTCAACTTTATCAACAACTTTGCGGACATCAATGCGGAACTGGCGGCGGAGCTGCGCGAGGCCTACGAGGCCAATCCGGAAATCACGCTCGGCGAACAGCTGGATGTCGTGGACGACCTCAAGCGGAATGCCGGAGTGATCGCCCAGCACGGGCGGCGGGCGGACGCGATCGTGCGTTCCATGATGCAGCATGCGTCTGGAGCGAGCGGCTCCCGCGAGGCCGTCGATCTGAACGCGCTGGTCGGGGAGTATGTAGATCTGGCTTATCACGGACGCCGAGCCGTCGACTCCGGCTTCTCCGTGCAGATCGAGCGGGATTTGACACCGGACGTCGGCAGTGTGTCCGTCGTAGCCCAGGACATGGGCCGCGTGATTCTCAACCTCGTCGGCAACGCCTTTGATGCCCTTTCCGAGTTTGCCCGAGCCATCGATTCACCGTGGACACCCCGCGTCCGGGTGTCTACGCGGCGCGTGGGCTCCAACGTCGAAATCCGCGTATCGGACAATGGTCCGGGAATTCCGGAGGCCGTCCGCGAGCGCATTTTCGAGCCTTTCTTCACGACGAAGCCCGCCGGGAGCGGCACGGGGCTCGGGCTCTCGCTCAGCTTTGAGATCGTCACCCAGGGGCATGGGGGAAGCCTGAGCGTCGACAGTGTCGAGGGAGAAGGAACGACGTTCGTGGTCACGGTGCCCGGCTAGGTGCCGGACGGTGGTGCTCTCCCCTCCCGCCCACAAAACGATCGGGCACTACTTCCGGTCCACCTCCTCGTACCGATTATACAACTCGACCACATCGAGGGGGGCATCCGCCCACTTCTCGCCCAGTGCCTTGTACTCAGGCGCTTCGTGCAGCTGATCGTAGACCTCCCGGCTCGGGTAGATGCTCATCTGGACATACCGGTATTCTCCCTGTTGCTCCCAATCTCCGGCAATGCGCCAGATCGTGTACCGCACATCGGGATAGCCGAGATCATAAAAGACAGCGTTGTGCTCGCCAATGATCTCCATGAGCAATCCTTCCTGCTCCGCCGGAAGGTTGAACAGATGGTGGGCCAGGAATCGCGGCCCCTGGGACTCCGGCGACGTGGTCTCCGGCATCGTCTCGGCGTCACCGGCGGGTGGTGCTTCGGGTTGACCGGTACAGGCGTACAGCATGACGGTAAGAAGGGAGCAAACGATCCATGAGTATCGCATGGCTTACCTCCGAGGGTTTCGCCGGGCTCCTCTCCGTTTGAATGCAAGGCGGGTTGGCCCGATGCGTCACGTGCCTTTTGCGGGCCTGCCTTGTGTGTCGGCTCGTCGCCCGGCCTTGGTGCTTTGAATTAGGATACTCTTAACACCCGTTATGCGCAAATCCTTTTCGTGGATCGGCTTGAACGGAGCAACTCGAGGCGTGGTCGAGTCGGGCGATGTGGTATCGGTTCCGGATGGCGTCCCTGCACCATGCGGCGGGGGACAGCAGACCCGGCCTACCGGTGTACCTTCCCCCTACGAGTCCCTTCCGAGCGCATTGGGTACATGTCCCGATGGCCGGGTTGCCTCTGTCAGTGGGAGTACCTAGGTTACTAGGTGTACAGATGAGGCAACCCTAACCTCGGCCGGTCCGGGACGGTCCGCCTGGTCCCGGCGCTCTGCTTTCGGAGACCGAAGCGATGATCGGCCAGACCCTCTCCCACTACCGGATCCTCGATGAGCTTGGATCCGGCGGCATGGGCACCGTCTACCGGGCCCAGGACACCAAACTCGACCGCTCGGTCGCCCTCAAGTTTCTCGCGCCGCATCTGGCCCAGTCTGAGGAAGAGAAGCGGCGCTTTGTCCAGGAAGCCCGGGCCGCCTCCTCCCTGGATCATCCCAACATCTGCACCATTTTCGAAATCGGAGATATGGAGGATGGACGGATGTTCATCGCCATGGCCTGCTACGAGGGCGAATCCCTCAAAGACCGGATCGGCCGCGGCGCCCTTCCCGTCGACGAAGCGCTCGGGTTCGCCCTGCAGGTCGCCCGGGGCCTCGAGAAGGCCCATGCGAGGGGGATCATCCACCGTGACATCAAGCCGGCGAACATCCTGCTCACCGAGGACGGGCAGGTCAAGATCGTGGATTTCGGGCTGGCCAAGCTGTCGGGCCACACGGTACTCACACGCGAAGGCACGACGCTGGGCACGGCCGCCTACATGTCCCCCGAGCAGGCAACGGGCAGAGGGGTCGACCATCGCACGGACATCTGGTCGCTCGGGGTCGTCCTCTACGAGATGCTTGCCGGCGAGCGGCCATTTCGGGGGCACTATGAGCAGGCGGTGATTTATGCCATCCTCAACGAGGATCCCGAGCCGCTTCGTGCGCTCAATTCCTCCGTTCCGCAGGACGTGGAGGCCGTGGTATTGAAGGCGCTGTCGAAGAAGCCTGCGGGACGTTTTCCCACGATGCAGGCCTTTCGGGAGGAACTGCACGCGGTGGTGGAAGGAACCTCTCCGCGTCCGGTCGGACGGATGGCGGCGGCCGTAAAGCTCGCCGTATTGCCGCTGGTCAACCTGACGGGCGATCCGGACCAGGAGTTCTTTTCCGATGGGTTGACGATGGAGATGATCGCCCAACTGGGGCGGCTCCACCCCCAGAGCCTGAGCGTGATTGCCCGCACGTCGGTGATGCGTTACAAGAAGAGCGACGTGTCGATCGACCAGATTGGCCGGGAGCTGGGTGTGGATTACGTGCTGGAGGGCAGCGCACAGCGGGAGGGCAGCCGGGTGCGGATCATTGCCGAGCTGATCCGTGTGGAGGACCAGACTCAACTCTGGGGGGACATTTTCGAGAGGGAGATGTCGGGCATTTTGAGTCTGCAGAACGAGGTTTCGCAGAAGGTGGCCGGCGCCCTGGCCCTGAAGCTTCTGCCATCGGAAAAGGCGCTGCTGGCCCACGCACGGCCGGTTGATCCGGAGGCGCATGAGGCCTTCCTCAGGGGCATGTACTTTAGCCAGAAGGTGACGCCGGCGGATCTGAACACAGCAGAGGAATACTTCGACCTGGCCCTGGAGAAGGACCTCTCATATGCCCCCGCCTACGCCGGTCGGGCCTGGGTCTGGGCCATCCGTAACCAGATGGGCTTCGCGTCGCCTGAGGAAGCGGTACCCAAAGCCAAGGACGCGGCCCGGAGGGCCCTCGAACTCGACACAGATTCCGCCGACGCCCACCAGGTGCTGGCTGGGCTCAGGGCCTTCACCGACTGGGACTGGGAGGCCGCCGGGGAATCCTGGCGGCGAACGCTTGAACTCAATGGCAACGCGGCCGTTGCCCAGGCCCTCTATGCGCATTTCCTGGCGATCACCGGGCATGTCGAAGAGGCTCGGTCCCACAGCGAAAAGGCCGCCGTGCTGGATCCCTTCAATCCCTTGATCCAAAGCTGGCACGCACAGATCGTCTATTCTCAACGGAAATTCGACGAGGCCATCGCGCTGGCTCGTGAGGCCCAGCGGATCCACCCGAATCATCCCATCGTCGGATTCACGCTCTGGATCACCCTGCACCAGAAAGAGGAACTCCACCAGGAGGCCTTCGAAGCCATCAAGGCCACGATGGTCGCCGTATATGAGGACTCCAGAATCGCCGCCTCGCTCCTCGAGGGCTATGCGCGGGGCGGATACGCCGAGGCCATGAAGTGCGGAGCTGAGGCCCTGATCGCCCGCCTTCCCGAGGCTTTTAGTCTGCCGAACGATATCGGCAACTTTTACGTCGCGGCCGGAGAAAAGGAAAAGGCCGTCGAGTGGTTCTGTCGAGGTCTCGAGGTTCATGATCCCGTGTCGCCGTACCTCGGCTGTTTTCCATTGTACGACGACCTTCGTCCAGACCCCTCTTTCCAGGACTTGCTGCGGAAGATGCGGCTTCCCTTCCCCGCGATTTCTCGAGGGTGAGCGGACTCGGTCCTGCCGGCCCACCCGAGAGGTCCTCCTACGGCCGCTCCATGCCACCGGCTTCTGCCACCCTGCGGTCCAGCGTCACGGTCCACTCACAGCCGGCCTCCAACGCGACGGCGGCAACCAGGAGTTCGGCCACATCGACACCCGACCGTTCGTACTGCCGGATGACCCTCTGCAGCACGTCGCTCGGACGGCCCCCTCACCGCGGCAGAAACGACCGCGTCAGCTCGTCGGAGTCCCCGAACTCGGCTCGAAGCTCCTCCAGCCTGCGGTGCAGGGCGGCCTGGATATCCGTGTAGGCCGGATCGCCGTAGACACTCCGCATCTCGTGCGGATCCGTTTGCAGATCGTACAACTCCCACTCATCCACGTCGTAGTAGAAGTGGATGAGCTTGTACCGGTCGGTCCGCACGCCGTAGTGCCGTTTCACGGCGTGTTCGGCAGGGTATTCGTAGTAGTGGTAGTAGACGGCGTCCCGCCACGGAATCGTTTCTCCGGCAGCCAGCGCCCGCCACGATCGTCCCTGCATGTGCGGAGGGACCTCCACCCCGGCATAATCGAGGATGGTTGGCGCGAGGTCCAGGTTGAGGACCATGTCACGCACCTCGGAGCCGGGCCGGATCTCTTTCGGATAGCGCACCAGTAGGGGGGTGCTCAGGGACGGTTCGTACATGAATCGCTTGTCGTACCAGCCATGCTCTCCGAGATAGAAGCCCTGGTCGGAAGTGTAGATCACGAGGGTGTTGTCGAGCAGACCCTCCTCTTCCAGATAACCGAGCACGGTGCCGATGCCGTCGTCGACCGACTTGACGGTCTTGAGGTAGTCGCGGAGGTAGCGGTGGACCATGAATCGTGCCCGCTCCTCCCCTTCCGGCAATTCCCTGCGGAAGGCCTCGTTGCGGGGACCGTACACGGCGTCCCATGCAACGCGCTGCGCCTCGGTCATACGGCCGAACGGCGCGGGCAGACGGCTCGGCTCGCCCGTGTACGGATTCGCCTCGAATTTCATGTCCCATCCCCAAATCATGTGGTTCAGGATCTCCATTTCCTGGCTTCGGGCGGCAGATCCCCGGCCGGCATAGTCGTCGAAAAATGTCTCCGCAAACGCGAATTCCCGGTCCTCCAGCCACTCCAGGTATTTCGTTTCCGGCATCCAGTTGCGGTGGGGCGCCTTCGTGTGAAAGAGCATGGCAAACGGCTTCTCTCTGTCCCACTCCGTTTTGAACCAATCCACCACCGAGGCGGCGATGATGGACGTGCTGTGGCCTTCGATCTGGACGCGTTCTCCGTTCCGGAAAAACTCCGGATTGTAGTAGTCCCCCTGTCCTGAAAGCACCATGGAATAATCGAAGCCCTGCGGGAGGCCATCCAGGTGGATTTTTCCGATCAGCGCCGTCTGGTAGCCCGCTTCTTGTAACAGTTCGGGATACATGGCCTGATCCCAGTCGAACGGCGCCTGGTTGTCGATCTTGCCGTTCACGTGGCTGTACGTGCCGGTGAGCATCACGGCCCGGCTCGGTGCGCAGATGGAGTTCGTGACGAAACTCTGGCGGAAGACCACCCCTTCGCGCGCCACGCGGTCCAGACTCGGAAACCACGCTGCGTCCACCAACTCCTGACCGTAGGCCGGCACGGCCCGCTGGGCATGGTCATCCGACATGATGAAGAGGATGTTCGGGCGAGGCGGAGCCTCGTCGCGAGGCACAGACGAGAGGCTTAGCGCGGCGACGAAAACTAGAATCAGTGCCCGGAGAGTTTGCCTGCCCATATCGACTTCGTCTGGTGGCAATCGCGTGTGGTTGCGCGGAGCCGGAGTTCTTGTCGGACCAAGGTGAAGGCCGGACCCTGCTCGTACCGAAGGAACACTTCGGTGGTTCGGGATGAGGAGTCGCTCGAGGCCGCCTGCTTGTCGCTTGGTTATCCCACTCGGCCGTATCTCTGGCAGGACAACTCCATCTGGCGGGACGTCCTCACCCTCGATCCCCGCTTTCAGGCGTTGTTGCTGCGCCAGGATCGATTCAGGTTGGCGGAACCGGTGATAGATCCAGCAGAGCGATCCGTCCAGGGGGTTCGGCAATCGGCGTAGTCGGCAGCGCTGCGAATGTCCGACACCGGGTCCGGATGAAAGGAGACGGCGGCGCGGCGGGCTTCCAAGACCGGGTGCGGATGGAAGTACTCGGCGACGATCCCGACTTCCGACATCGGTGGCGCATGAACGCAGTCGGCAGCGCGGCGGGCTTCCGAGACCGGGTGCGGAAAAAATCGGAGGCTGTGACCGCGCCGAGTGCCTTTGCGCCCCTATTCGAACCGCTCCCAGGTGATGATACTCAAGCCGGACCTGCCGGCTAAGGACCACGGCGTGGAGAGCGTCAGGCGTGTTCCCTCGAACTTGTAGTACCGGGTGAGGCCGTCGCCCATCCAGTTGGGGAACCAGCACCCTACGGTATGGTGTGTGACGGATTCCTCCTCCGTATCGACTGTGTACGTACCGTAATACGAGAGCAAGCCCTCATACGCCGCTCGAACCTCTTCATCGGTGCCCGACAGGACATCCCCCGACTCGAAGTGCGGGATGCCGGCACGGAACACGATGGCCGACATGCTTCCACCGGCCCCGTACATGATCTGACCGATAGCATCCTCGCCGTACGGGTAGTCGACCCCGCCGTCATCATACCGCTGCTCCCATGACACGAGCCGCCAGGTGCCGACGAAGGGGGGAGCCTGGCTCGGCTCCACGGTTTGAGGGGGTTCCGGCGTGCAGGCGACAAAGATGAGTGCCGGCAGAAGGGGTAGGAAGCGTTGGAAGTTCATGGTGGCCCTCCCTGGGTCCTTGGTGTTGTGTTGGGGTACCCGGTGGCACGGCATACCCGTGTTTGTCAGTGGATCACATCTCCCCGTGCCCGCACCGGTTTGGTGCATGCTGGCACGGTGGGCGTGCCGATCGCGGAACGTGACTATGTGTGCGATGCTTCGGCGTTTCTGAACGACCTCCAGCAAGGCTCGCACTCCCGTTGCGTTTGACTGACCCATGGGGGTTGCACAAGGCCATAGGTGCTTCCTCAACGCAGTTCCCCGTCAACCGCGACTCGGCTCAGCCCTCGCAAGGATCTGAGACCTAGATTAATGCCGCCTTTCAAGATCCGCAACTTGCGGAACATTCTCCCACGACTGTCCAGGCTTCTCCCTGACGCGCCTGGTGGCGGGCGGCACTGCACATCGCGTTGGGAAACAAAGACGAGGCCTTTCGGTGGCTGGGCTATGCGCGGGCGTTTATGCCCCTTTGTCCTTCCGCATGTCGGCGACGAGCGTGCCATTCGCTCAAGAGCAGGCGTCAACCGCCCGGGGAAGGTAAACACAGCTTCCGGCTGCCATTGCTGAGAAACCGTTCCAAGACCCCAGGTGACAGAACTTTCACGTATTGACTGTCGTTAATTGAAATGACAGTCGTATATCGAAAGTGTCGGTCATCTATAGTACATTGTGTTTCTTGAGGAAGGACTCCTTGATGCAGCATACACCATTTACGAGGCCAAAATGGCGACCGCAAAGATCGGAAGGCGTGGTCAACTGACTCTGCCGCGTAGCGTTCGAACAGAACTCGAACTGGAGGATGGCGATCGCGTCGCTTTCGTTCGCCGTGGCGCGGATATCGTTCTCCAACCCATACGAACTACGCTGCGTGACTTGAGAGGATTCGTGAAGGTAGAGGGACCCCAGGATTTCGAGTCCGTTCGTCGCGAGGTTCAGCGAATCCGTGCCCTGAACCGTGGCGGCCATGGGAAGTGAGGTTTTGTTCGCGGACACGAATGTATTCTTGCGCTATCTGACGAACGACGTTCCGGAGCAGGCTGATGCGGTGGATTCGCTGCTTAAGGCGGCTGAGAACGGCCTCGTCACACTCGTGACCACTCCCCTCGTTGTGGCAGAGATTGTGTGGACGCTGGAAAGCACCTATCGTGTCGGACGGCCCGGTATTGCCAAGATGGTGCTCTCCTTGCTGAATACGCCGGGCCTCCGAATCATCGAGGCCGACGTGCTGTTGCAGGCGGCCGTGTGGTACGCCGAGCGAAACGTCGACTTCATCGATGCTTATCACGCAGCCTGGATGCATGAACAGAACCTGACTCTCGTTGCGACCTTCGACCGCAAACACTTCCGGCGATTTGAGCATCTGCGTGTCAGGATGCCGGGTGCGGATCCCCTTTCCTGAGGCGACCGTTGGGTGCAGGGTACGTAACGAGATCGAACAAGGTAGTTCAGCCGGCTTGCCACCCGTTCTTGCGTGGGCAAAGTCCCGGGCCGGCCGAGCGTTTCTGATGTGTCTTCCACGCCGACACGGTCGCAGGGCCCGCGCGACCGCCCGCAGAGGGCATTAACGGACTGCCTGTTCGAGGAGGCGACAGACCTTTGACAGCCACGGCAGAGTTCAGTTCAGGCACGTGGCACATTTCTGCAGGATTCCCCGCCTTCTCCTAGCAGAGGGACCCGGTCTGTCGGATTGCTTCGGACGCGTTTCCTGGGGTACGAGCCATGTCCGTATCGCGTGCCTTGGACGTTCGGGCCAGGCCGTTCAGCCGGTGTCCGGTATTCTGATAACTATGTTCCCGGGCGGCTGGAGGTGTACCGGAATCCATCAGACCGTGTGGTCTGCGGATCCCTGCCGCGGATCTGCGTGAGGGATTACCGACGCCACCCTCGAACCTAGCCCTCTCATCGCTATGTCCCGGTCGATCATCGTCTTCGCTCATGTAGTCTGGCTGCTGCTATTCTCCTCCTTGTGTCATCGTGTGAGGGCACAGGACTGCCCGGGCAATTTGTGGCTACAAACGCAGGCAGACGTTGATACGTTCGCCTGTTCCCAGGTGCTGGGTGACCTTGACGTCGGGCCAAGTCAGACGATTGCCGACCTCACCGGCCTGAAAAACCTTCGATCCGTTAAAGGGAGCCTGAGAATCCGTTTCGTCTCGGGCCTGACGCGCCTGGACGGACTTGATTCGCTCGACACCGTCGGAACGGATCTGTGGATCGATCAGAATCCTCATTTGATCAGCATCCATGCCCTGGCCTCATTGAACTCCGTTGGGCGAGACTTTTTCGTACAGGGAAATGTCGTCCTTCCGGAGCTTGTCGGACTGATCAACCTTCAATCGGTTGGTCGCGACCTCGTGGTCGCGTTCAATCACCACCTGGTCGATACCGATGCCCTGAGCAGCCTCGATTTCGTGGGACGCAGCGTCGTTGTTGCGGAAAATGAGCAACTGGAACGTCTGACAGGGTTTGACAGCGTGATGAGCCTCTCGGGAGACCTCGAAATCCGGGGCAATGCAAGCCTGGATCGCGTGAGCGGTTTTGAAGCCTTGACACAGATTGGACAAAGGCTGCGGATCGAGCGCAACGACAACCTTGCCCACCTCACCGGACTCATGACGCTCCGATCGGTCACCGGGTCCGTCGAAGTCATGCAAAACGCCAAGCTGGCAAACCTGGACGGGTTGGTTTCACTATCTCGTATTGGACAGACACTTTATCTATACCATAACAGCACGTTAACCAACATAGATGGTCTCTCCTCCCTGACCGATTTCGAGGGCTCGGTGGTCATCGAATCCAATCCCGTTCTCTCGGGCCTGGACGGTTTAGCCGGTCTCGTGCGCGTATCGTCACTCTCCATTCAGTATTGCCCATCGCTCACGAGCATCGGCGGTCTTGTCGGGCTGGCTTCAGTCGACGGGCTCACTATTTGGGATACCGGTTTGAAGAACCTCAACGGGCTTTCCGGTCTCCATAGCGTCGGTCGACTTACTCTGGGCGCCAATGCACGTCTGGAGGACATTAGCGGACTGTCGCGCCTGACCTCCGCCAGTTCGATCAGCTTAGTCGAGCACCCCACGCTCACCAGTCTTGATGGCCTGGGCAACCTGACCTCGCTGGATGCGCTGAGTCTCGGGGCGAACCCAGAATTGGAGTCGCTGGATGGGCTTCACGCACTCGAGCGCGTGGGCAGATTGTCCATCGGGACAAGTGCCTTCCGCGACCTTTCCGGTTTGTCGGCTCTGAAGGGAGCACTCCGGTCGCTTTCCGTGGAGAACAACCCGGTACTGAGCAGCCTCGCAGGGCTGGAGGGCATAATCAAGGTCGAAGAATCGCTCATATTGCGCGACAATCCCCAGCTTGATGACCTCGGCGCGCTCTCCGGCCTCACTTCGGTAGACTACCTGACCATCGACAACATCGGCGCCCTCGAGACGCTGGATGCATTCGCGGCGCTCGAAGAGGTGGGTTCGCTATCCATTCGACGGAATGGCTCGATGACGGGTATTCGCGGACTCGCCGGAGCCCGTCTCTGGAGTGGGCCCCTGCAAGTTGAGGGAAACCTGTCTCTTGTTAGCCTCGACGGATTGCCTTCGCTTGGCCGCATCGAAGGGGTTCTCGCGGTCAGTGATAATCCTCTACTGGTGGAGATCGACGCATTGCGTGGAGTTACCGAGGTAGCCGCTCTGGAAATCGGAGGTAATGATGCTCTCTACAATGTAGACGGACTGTCGACACTCGAGTCCGTGTCCTCGTACCTGAGAATCTGGAACAACAGGAGCCTGAACGACCTTGACGGACTATCCGCTTTGCGGCATATAGGTTTCGATGCCTCCATCGAGAACAACAATGCCCTCACCAACCTGCCTGGTCTCAATGCGCTCGAGTCGGTTGGGACGAGTCTCTACTTCAGATCCAACAACGCTCTGGAGAGCATCAGCGGTCTGTCCTCACTCACTTCGGTCGGAGGTGACGTCTATGTACAGGCCAATCCCCTGCTCTCGAGGCTCGGAGGTCTCAACGCCCTGTCCAGCATTCCAGGGAGTCTCATCGTCTCGACAAATGTCCTTCTGGAGTCGATCGACGGCCTGTCAGCTCTGGCGACCGTCGGTGGAGCCCTGACGATCGAATATTGCTCGGCCTTGAGAAACCTGTCAGGGCTCTCTGCCCTCACGTCCGTGGGAGGAGACTTGACGATCGGCGGTACCGCTCAGTTTTCTCTCTCCGCCTTGACTTCCCTCGAGCATGTGGGATCCACTCTGATGCTGGGAAACAACCCTCAGTTGGTGGACTTGTCCGGCCTTGAAGGCGTGACGATGGGGTCGCTTGTGCTTCACGAGAACGCTATCGTGACTTCCGTCACGGGATTGGAGCACGTGACATCGCTCGAGTCCTTGATGATAACCTACATGGATGGACTCCTCAGCCTGGACGGTTTGGCCAACCTTTCGCGCCTTTCGCAGAGCCTGGTGATCGCCAACAATGCCCGGCTCGCTCGTCTTGACGGCCTCAGCCGTCTTCAGGACGTGGGAGGGAGTCTAGGCATCGAATTCAATGCCTCGCTGATTGATATTGGGGGACTCTCCGGCTTGTCGAGTGTAGGCCATAATATCCTCATCCAGGGCAACCCTCAGCTAGCAGGCTGTAACTGCGGATTGTTCGGGTTGCTGAGCGAGCGAGAGACTGAGTACTGGACCATTTTCTCAGACAACGCCCCGGGCTGCAACTCCGTACAGGAAATCCTGGCCGCAGGACCCTGCAGCGTTTCGTCGGAGGACGACCTAGCCGCGCCTACGGTTCTGTCCCTGGATCCGGTCTATCCGAATCCCTTCGGCTCGTCCGCGTCCATCCGCTACCGGGTGCCTCGCACGGGGCCGGTACGGATCGCCGTATTCGATGTCCTGGGCCGCGAAGTGATGGTCGTGATCGATCGGATCACGCAGGCCGGGAGTTACTGTGCACACCTCGACGGCGCCAACCTCCCATCCGGACTCTACGTTGTCCGTATCCTGCACGACACCCGGGCACTGGCGCATACCGTAGTCCATGCAAGGTAGGAGGGAGCGGAACCGCGCCCCTACTCGGTACACGCGCCGCGTCTGAGACCCGATCGAACTGCCGCCTGCGGAAGGCGGACATGCCGGATTTCTCCCGAAGGCCGGCGTGTGCGACTATTCAGCGCGCTACTACCGGCACCAGGAGCCTCTCGAGAGGGCAAGAGCGTACGCGCCGCGCGTACGGGGTTCTTGTCTCAGGGCAACTCCTGGCCTTGCGAGGGAGGCCGTTCTACGCCCTCCAGGGCCTGGTCCGGGCGCCTACCACCTCCTTGTCCGCCAGGATATCGGCGACGAGTGCCACGTCCTCCTCCAGTTGGAAGTCGTACATCCCCACGCAGACGAAGTCCGCGCCGCTTCTAAACGCGAAGGAAATGGCCTCTTTCGGGTCGAGCGCACCGCCGGCAAGCACCTTAAAGGCGATCCATGGCGTTTCCAGGGTAGCCATCGTCTGAACAACCGCATCGGCGTCTGTGCACCACATATTGTCGTGCGGCGGCAGATCCCATTCCGGACGCTCTTCCGGCGGGGAAGCCGAGAAGTAGTTGTCGGTGTGGAGCGTCTTCATCCAGAAGTCGGGCTCGAGTCCGGCGGTGTGGCACGCGTGAACCGTCTCGATGCTGTGGGCGGCGATTCCCGCGGGCAGCCCGTTCGATTTGATGAGGTCAATCGCGTCGGCGATCACCTCCATCTTTCCGCTCCGTGCCGCGCCGTCCGCCATCCCCCCATGGACGTATGCCGCGCTTGCCCCGGCGTCGATGGAATCCCTCACCCCCTGCATGAGATCATTGAAATTGCCGCAGTCGGATATGAACTGGATCGTGCCGCCCACTTCCTTCCAGTAGGCCTGGATGACGCGGATGAGGGCCGGGTTGGTGAGAAACGTATTCACCCCGAGTTCCTCTGCCATCGCAAGCGTCTGAAAGACCTTCTCGTCCGTATGGTAGTGTTTGACGAGCGTGTCGAGGTACTCCAGGTCCCGGCCGTGGGCCCATCCGCCGATCTGGTTGCCGCCCAGGATGAGCCGGCTCACCTCCAGGTTGCCGATCTTGCCACGAGGGAAACCCGCGCTCGGCCGGGGTGCCGAACCCGATGAATTCGGCTGCGCCAGGCCCGTATGGTGCGCCAGGGCTACGCCGGCAGGAGCGGCCAGGGAGGCTTTCAAAAAGCTGCGTCGGTCGATGGAGGAGGGAGACATGGTGGGTGGAGGTCTGAAGGTCCGAGGGGTCCGGGGGTCCGAAGTCGATGGTGGATGGTGGGTGGTGGGTGGTGGATGGGGTCAACTCCTAAACTCCTAAACTCTGCAACTCTGAAACTCCCCTCTGGGGGTCCGATGGTCCGGGGGTATAAAGGTGTTGAGCGAGGAGTAGGAGGGTTCGCGTTTGGGAGCGCCGGGGTCCAATTTGCACCGCCTTCGGCTGGGCGAGCTTCCAAAAGCCGCGTGCCCGGCCTGGCTGTTTATTTGATCGATACGGCGCGGCAGCGGAATGCTGGGTGAAATCGTAGTCAATTCGATTTCGAAATGGAAGATGTCCGGACAGCCGGCCGCTGGGCCGTCGTCCAGGATCCTTCCGGACAGGCAAAAAATAGCTAGACCTACCGCATCTACAGCAGTTCCATCCCGGCTGCCCCGGCCGCCTTCCGGTCCAGTGTCACTGTGCGCTCGCACCCGTAGTTCTTTGCGAGTACTGCGATCAAGAGGTCGGCGAAATCCACCCTTGAGCGCTCGTAGCCCCGAACGGCCTTCCAGAGTAGGTCGCTCCGCTCAAACACGAGATTTTCTGTTCGGAGCAGTGTTTCGATCGACCGGGCGATCACTGCACGATCGATTCGGTAACCGCGCTCGAGAACCCAGACCAATTCCACCATGACCACTTCGGAAACGAACACTTCGCTTCCCTTTTCGGAAATCTGATCGAAGAGTGCGTCCACGCGAGCGCACTGTTCCTTGTCGTCCCTCGTCAGATAACGAACGAGTATATTCGTATCGACACCGATCACCGCTTCCTCGCCCGTCTTGCGGCATGCTCCTCGACCACGTGTTCCATGTCTTCGAGGGATAGCCGCCACTTGACATGATCCGCCAGAAGCCCGCGCACGTCGGAAAGCCGCCCTGAGAGGGGGCGCAGGAGCACGTCACCGTTCTCGAGAAGCGAAAAATCGACGCGATCGCCCGGCTTCAGGTGCAGGTGATCCCGAATCGGTTTTGGAATCACGACCTGTCCCTTCGTGCTCAATCTTGCTTCCGGCATGACTCTCAGCCCATGGTTCATCATCTTACATATGCGATCATGTATTACTTCTAGGTAAGAAATCAGATCCTTGTAGGCCGGCTCTCCTATTCCACACTAGCGGAAAAGTCCGACCATCTGCGCCAGAATGCCTCAAATTTTCGGTGGCGTCGAGACCCCGTTCGACTCCTGGCCTCGATCTACTCTTTCCGACGTCATCCCCGTCAGGGGCCCGCATCATCCTTCCAAGGGCTTGTCCTGTAAACGAAGCACCCGGTAGCCGCAGTCTTGCCTCTTGTCCCCCTCAAGCGGCGGGGCTAGATTGGTCCCGGCTCCATCTTCCCGGGAACAACACGCCTGGGCGTAGGAGTCGGGTTTCGCAGACGGTTTCCACCGGCGGGAGAAATCCCCCAGCGTCGTCCCGTCGGTCGCGGATCTGTGAGTATGGTTCCGCCCGCGGGAGGTGTCCCGGACCCCGAGCGCCCCAAAGCGTGCGAAAATCCGGCAGGTGCCGCACGCAGGGGGTGTCGCCTAGAGACCGCTCCCTGAACCGGCCGAAATCGGGCAGTTTCTTCACGCAGGAAGTTTCACCCTGAGATCGCGCCTTGAACAGCGCGGGGCCCGGGTGCTGTCCGCGCATGGGTGGCATCCCCAAGTGTTTTGTCCCCAAGGCATTCACCAGACTGCTCATGAAGACCCAGAAGCCGGCCTCCGATTCTGGCCAACCCACTATCCCTCATATTCCTGGCCCGGGTTTGTCGCGACGGGATTTTTTGGCGCTCGGATTGGCGGCGCCGCTGATCATCCCGCGTCACGTGCTCGGACGCACGGTCGAACGGCAGGCGCCCAGCGATACGCTCATGATTGCAGGGGTCGGTGTCGGCGGAATCGGCCAACACTACCTCGCGGGCTGCGAACACGAATCGATCGTCGCGCTGGTGGATGTCGACGACCAGTACGCCGCCCCGATATTTCGCACGTATCCCTCCGCGAAAACCTACCGCGATTATCGGGAGATGCTCGATCGGGAAAGTGGGGTAGATGCGGTCGTGATCGGCACGCCCGACCATTCCCATGCGGTCATCGCGCTCGCGGCAATTGAGCGGGGAAAACACGTCTACGTCGCGAAACCGATGACGCGGACCGTCCACGAGGCCCGTACGATCACCCGGGCCGCCGCGAGGGCGGGCGTCGCCACGCAGATGAGTGTGCAGTCCTGCGCATCGGATGAGGCCGTGACGACGGCGGAGTGGTTGCTGGCGGGCGCCGTGGGGCAGGTCCGCGAGGTTCACGTCTGGAGCGACAGGCCGGTCTGGCCGCAGGGCATCGGGCGTCCGAAGGAGACGCCGCCGGTTCCGGCCCATTTCGACTGGGATCTGTGGCTGGGCCCGGCGCCGCTGCGGCCCTATCATCCCTCCTACCACCCGTTCGATTTTCGGGGATGGTACGATTTCGGGACGGGAGCCCTGGGCGACATGGCCTGTCACGCATTCCACGTCTTCTTCGACGTCTTGGAGGTCGCCAGGCCGGCCTCCGTGAGCGCGAGCGTGACGGTCGCCCGGATCCCCGCGTTCGACGGCACGGCCGATCCGCCTTGGACGCGATCGAAACCGGTGGAGCGTTCGGAAACCTTCCCCCCCTCCTCCATCGTCGTCTGGGATTATCCGGCGCGAGGTGCACTGCCGCCGCTGCGGATGTACTGGTACGACGGAGGCCTCCGTCCGCCGGTCCCGGCCGGCCTACCGGTCAGCGCAACGATTCGAGGCGATGGCATTATTTTTGTGGGGGATGATGGAGCGCTGCTATCGGGATTCACGGGCGGTCCGATTGCGCTGAGCGAGGAGCGGGCAACGTCCTTCCAGCCGCCCGCGCCCTCGCTGCCGAGGAGTATCGGGCACTACCTGGAGTGGACCGAGGCCTGCAAGGGCGGTCCCGCAGCCCGGTGCGCATTTGGTTTCGCGCAGCAGGTGACCGAAGTGGCCCTGCTCGGCGTGGTCGCCCAGCGCACCGGGGCCCATCTCGAGTGGGATTCGGAAGGGATGCGGTTCGCCAACAACGAGGCGGCGAACGAATTTCTCAATCCGCCCGACCGGGAGGGGTGGTGAGACGATCGTATCCCGGCACAGTGTCTCTCCCAAAGGTTGGAGATGACCGCCTACCCTGCGGGCTCCGGCTGTTCAATAGAAAGCAAACTAAGGTACCGCCTCTTCAACGGGACTCAGACGGTCTTTCGGAACGCAAACAGCGCATACCCGGCTGCCAACAATCCGTAAACGACTACGGTCGTCCAGCCCAATGCATTCAGCATACTGTGCAACTGGTTGTAGAGCGACACCGCAAAGCCGAGACCAGTGGAAACGAGGAGGGTCCAGATGACCGCCTTTTGGGCTGCGGCATCGGTCAGACCACGCGCCATCCACGTCAGCACGGCATACCCGAGCAGGGCTACGCCGAGTAGGCGCATGATGGCGACACCGCCGAGGGTCAGGACATGGCCATAGGCCAGGCCGAGCGACGGAGCAGCGATAACAAAGCTCACCCCGTACAGGGTTGCGAGCACGGCGGTGATGAGCAACAGGACGTTGAGTTTCATGACGGCACCTCGTTTCTGAAAAGAATGAGGCTCTCTGCGCGAGAGCACTGCCATTTGGCCGATCTGCCCGGTATGATAGGTCTTTATTGGACTACATGCATCGTAGTGCCTGAGCCGTTGCCGCAGGCGAAGCACCTCCGTCGAGCCTTCCTGTAAACAGGAATGCGACCGGATCGAGATCCGGAAGTCCGCAGGCCGGGAGATGGAGCGGCTACGGCTCGAATCGGACGTCGTACGCGGTCAAACTCCCTTCCATCATCACCGGCACATAGAGGCGGGCTGTTTCGGCGACAAAATCCGCATCGGCCGCCCCGGGACCCAGTTCCCGGTGGACGACGTAGCCCCCCTCCGGCGTAAAGTGCATCAGTTCCCCCGACACCCAGTCAGTAATAAAATACCCGCCGCGGCCGTCCGGCTCGATGGCATCCAGGGCACCCTTGGGCGCCGTGTCAAAAACGGGGCGGATCGACCGGTCGGCCAATGAAATCGCCTGCAGGTAGCGCTCCTGGCCCGGGTTTTCGGCCTCGGCGGCGGCTGCTGCGACGAACAGTTCCTCGCCGACGACGTGGACCCCGTTCGGGTTGTGCAGTGTCGGGCCTTCGGTCCAGACCTCGAACGTGTCCCCGGTCAGCTTGAAGATCCGGTTGGACCGGGAATCTGATACGTAAACGGACCCGTCCGCCCCCACCGAGACGTCGTTCAGGTAGGGCTCGTCCACCACCTCGAATCGCGCCGTAACGACTCCGGTCGAAGTATCGATACGCAGGAGCGCGTGGTTATCGGCGACGTAGAGTCCGCTTGCATCCAGCGCGAGCCCCTTGGGCGCGTTGAGTCCGCTTACCCATGTCGAGTCCAGCATCTCACCGTCCGTGGAGACCTTTGCGATGTATCCGACCCCGTCGTTCTCCCACCCCTCCCCCACGATAACCGAGAGGTACAACACATCCTGAGTTGCATCGTACACCACCGACTCGGGTCGGTCCATCCCGGCGGTGAGTTTCCAGACCTCCGTCAGGGTGACGGCCGGCGACGTCGGCTCGCCCGGTGAATCGGCCGATTGCGGACCGCATCCAATAGCAAACGGGATAGCGAGCAGCACACCCATGGCAAACGAAACGGCTCTGAGATTTCTATTCATGGCTCTACCTTGTTGTTTCTATTTGTCCTATCTCGAAGTTGATCCTGAAGTCTGAAATACCGGGGCGGGGTACCCGTTTTGGCCAGGCCCGTCCCGCGACCGGGGGCCACGCGCCGACGCGCATTCGGTCGCTATCCAATGTGCAGTAAAGTATTCCACGGACTCCTGCCGCACCAGGCTCGGGCACGCGATTTGGCAGACCTGGCGCATATGGGGGATGCGGCGGGGATGAGGATTCCGGACCACTCCCCAACTCCCGGACTGCCACTGGAGGATCCTGGATCGCTGCCTGCAGGAAGGCTCAGTCGTCGAGATCAATCAGTACCTTGAGGGAGCGATCGCCTTCGGCGTCGATGTACCGGTAGGCGTCCTCATAAGACTCGAACGGGAATCGGTTGGTGAAAAGCGGATCGGTGGCGATGACTCCCCGATGGATGGCCTCCACCGCGTATGCGTAGTCCTCGTGTTTGTACATCAGGGTGCCGATCAGAAGGAGTTCACGGTCCTGAACCAGCGCCAGATCCACCGTCGGAGGCCGGCCGAATACACCGACCACGACGATCCTTCCCCCTTTTCTGATCGTCCGCACCGCGGCCTCGATGGTAGCCTCCACGCCGGCGGCCTCGAAGGCGACGTCAAATCCCTCCTCCCCGAAGACCCTGCGGGACGCCTCGGCGAGATCCTCGGAGGCCGGGTTCGACGTGTGTTCGATCCCGCACGCAACCGCACGAGCCAACCGGAAGTCGCTCAGGTCTGTGATGAGCACCCTGCGCGCTCCTCTTGCCCGGGCGCACTGTGCGACGAGATTCCCGATGGGGCCTGCCCCGAGGACGACCACGTTGCGACCGGCCAGATCCCCGGCCCTTAGCGTGGCCCGCGCGGCGACCGCCACCGGCTCCACCATGGCGCCCTGATCAAAGGACAGCGCATCAGGAAGCCGCACCACCCGATCTTCCGGAACGACAAACAGGTCCTGCGCCGTACCCGGCGCCTGAAATCCCTCCACCTTGAGATCTTCGCAGATGTGGGTGTCCCCTCTGAGGCACTGCGGACACCGTCCGCACACGACCTGCGGCCGCGCCGTGACCCGATCTCCGATCTGTACGCGGGTCACACCGGGCCCCACCGCCTCCACCGTGCCACTGTATTCATGGCCCTGGACAACAGGATATCCCGTGAAGGGATGCTTCCCGTGCCACACATGGACGTCGCTTCCGCATACGCCGATCCGCTTGATGGCCAGAAGCACCTCGTGTGGCCCCGGAGGACCCGGCTCGGGGACGCGGCGGATTTCAATCCGCCCCGGCTCTGTCATAACAGCCTGTCGCATACGTCGATCTCCGGAATTTGGCGTCATATCGCCCTGCTTCACCCATCGCCCTCCAACTCCTCAACTCCTAAACTCTTAAACTCTTAAACTTTCGTGTTACCAACACGTATACCCCCCATCCACCACGAGATTCGTCCCCGTGGCAAAGGTCGAGGCATCGGAGGCGAGGTATAGGACCGCTTCGGCGATTTCGTGCGGTTGGCCCATCCGATGTTGCGGCGTCATCTCGTGCCAGAAGGCTTTCCACTCGGGCGACACCCCTTCGGCACACATCTCCGTGTCGATGTAGCCCGGAGAAACGCAATTCACGCGTACCCCTCGACGGGCCCACTCGGCCGCCAGCGATTTCGTCAGCATGATCACCGCCGCCTTGGACGTGTTGTAGGCGGCCTGGGGTTGCGGATTGTTCACCACCAATCCCGACATGGAGCCGAGGTTGACGATCACCCCCTTGCCGCGCTCCAGCATGTGTCGCCCGACCGACCGGGCGCACCAGAAGGT
>CAYLXM010000021.1:30817-35831 GCA_964387555.1 uncultured Rhodothermales bacterium
GATTTCCGCCACGGCGATGTCGGCGCCTGCCCAGGCGAGCCGATCCGCGATGGCCCGGCCGATCCCGCGACCGGCTCCGGTGACGAGGGCGACACGGCCTGTGAGGTCGAATGGATTGGATAGCATAAGGGGAGGATTGAGGGAAGGTGTTCCGGCGCAGCGTCGCGCCGGACCGCATATCGCACCGACAACACAACGCACCGGTTGCGCCGGCTGCGTCTGTGTTCTAAATAATTAACTTTCAGCTTGTTACGGATCAGGATAAAGCACAACCGATGCCAACGCAGTGTAACTTTCGCGGAGGTGACTTCCAAGCCCCGGGTCGGCATCAGAGCCGCGCCCGTGGAGACGGGGGTTGTATCGCGAACGAGGAAGGAGCAATCCTCTCGTCCTCCCGGATTCGGCCTCCGCTGCGTCGCAGCGGCGTAACCGCACCATCGCATGCACATCACGGCGTGACCGGCATAGGAAATGCCGTGATGTGATGGTGGTGAGACCTGAGGGCCAATCAAATCGACTCCCTGGATCCATCACCGGCCGGCAAGTGAACGGAGCGCCCTATCGTCCCAGCGCGTCCAGACGCTCCTGCATGGACCGGTTCTGCACCTGAAGCTCTTCCAGCAAGAGTTGCTGCTTCTGCACGAGTCCATAGAGTCCCTGAATCGCCGCCAGGGCGACCCCATCAGCGTCCACAGCGGCGATCGAGACATCGTCTTCGCCCAATCCGAACGCCGCACGAAAATCCTGCGCCATGGGGCCCAGGTGTGTGGCGTCCTCTCCCTTGAACCGCCAGCGGCTCACGGGCATGCCGGCTACGGCCTCCAGAACATCGTGCGTGTCGACGCGCTCGAACGCCTCTTTTCGATTGCGGTCGCTGGAATGGACCTGGGTGCCGAGCACACGGACACTTCCGGTTTCGTAGACACGAAATACTTCTGCGCCTGCGGCGTTGTAGATGATGAAGCTGGCCGTGTTCTGCGAACCGTCGTTGTCCGTATCGAGGTACACCTTCACGTGCGAATTGCTGACGAACTCCAGGCCGCTGTGGGCGCTGATCGGGTCGGACCGAAGAATGCCGCGTGAATCGGCGGCTGTGGCACTGCCGTGCCCGCCCAGCACAAGGTCGGATTCATTCTCCGTGTTGGCGCGCGCGAACATCCCGGTCCTGCCGTCGAAGTACCCGCCGTAGCCGAATTCGGCCCAGCCCTTCACGCCGATGTTCGTGCCCGAGAAGCCGGCTGCAGTGCCCAGCACGCCGACGCCGTTGGAGGCCCAGCTGATGCCGTGAGCTCCCGTCGGTCCTTCCAGCACCCCGCCGTACGCGTTCTCTCCCCCGCTCGAAAGGGCGTAGACGCCGCGCTTGCCCGCGAAGTATCCTCCGATGGTGTTGAAGCCTCGCCCGACGCCCCTCACGGCGGCCCCTTCGTCGGCATAGCTGTCTCCATACACGCCGTAGCCGACGCCGGACGATGCGAGCGCCTGTCCATACACCGCCACGCCCTGGCCTGAACGGCTGACTCCATGAACGCCATAATTCACGTCTGAGGTGGCGCTGGCCTCTCCATAGACACCCGTTCCCGCCGCCGAGCGGCTGAGTCCATATACGCCGTAGGTCCCGCCGGAGGCTGCATCCGCCTCTCCGTACACGCCGGTCCCCGCCGTCGAATGGCTTACGCCGTATACGCCTTGATTGGCGCCGGTCACATCCTGGGACAACCCGAACACGCCCCGCCCCGTGGTCGAGTTGGTAACGCCAATGACCCCGATAGCCGATCCCGTGACCGAACTCGCCGTGCCCAGCACGCCGCGACCCTGGTCCGACGCGGTCTCACCGACAACCCCGTAGTTCCGCCCCGTGGTCGCCGTAGCCGTGCCCCGCACGGCCTTGCCGATCGGTGACGGAGTTTCTCCGCTGACACCCACCGCCTCGCCCTGGGTCGCCATGTTCTGTCCGAACACGCCATATCCGAATTCGCTGCGAGTTCGGCCAAGCACGCCCATCGTGATTCCTGCTGCCGCCGTGGCTTCGCCGAATACACCGCGGCCTGTGTCTGACGCGAGATGGCCATACACCCCGATGGCGCCCGCCCCCGTAACGGTGCCCACCACGCCGTACCCCGAGGGGCTCGAACTGCTGCCCACCACACCCCATTGCCCGTCGAAAGACCCTCCGCGGCCATCGACAGACAGACTTTTGCCCATCACGCCGTAGTTCGTCCCGGAGGTTGCCGTGGCCACCCCGTACACGGCGCGTCCTTGTGAAGAGGCCGTCTCCCCGCGGATGCCATACGCCGAGCCCGAGGTACCCTTGTTCTGCCCGAACACCCCGGAGGCGCTGGCCGATTCAGCCTCTCCGTGAACTCCGACCCCGCCGGCGGCCGCGCCCGATACCATCCCGTGAATGCCACGGTATGCCCCGGATCCAAGTACACCGCCCCCAACGAAGGACTGACTTTCTCCCAGCACGCCGTATTTCCCTCCGTACCCGATTACGCCGATGCTCTCCGTGCCGTCCAAGGCCGTTCCGATCACCCCGATCCCGTACTGTGCGCGACTAACACCGGAAACGCCGTACGTCTCCCCCGCCGTGTCCGTGTTCTCGACCTCCACGACCGCCTTCTGGTGTTCGCTCACCTTGGAAGCCAGACGCGCCGGAAGAGCGAGCGTCAGAGCGGCGGGTACGCCGGACAACTTCGATCGGGGGGTGAGCTCCGAACCGCCGTTGATCCCAACGCCGAGGAACTTGGCCTTCGCGAAATCGACGTTGTTGAACGGCCCCAGCGGGACCGCGACCGTGCCGTCGAGAACCACCACGTTGGTGGTGTCAAATTGCCAGAGTGGACTGCCCGAGCCGGCCTGATCATAAAGTCGGAACGAGAGACTCACCGGACCCGGCAGCGGCTGTCCGGCCTCATCGGTGAGCCGGGCCTGCCAGGATATGCGGTTGGGTTGAGCAAACGTAGCGACGGAAACGAGGCATGCGGCAAGCATGCCGTAGGCGAGGTGTTTCATGGCTCCGTGAGTCGAATGAGAACTGCGGCGCCGGATTCGAGACCGAGCGCATGGCAGAATATATTCGAATTGGAAAGAAATCGAAGTAGGGCGTATCCCCACAGCAGGAGGCGCCGACGAACCCGCTCTCAGCCCAGGTAGTACGCCGGGCGGTGCAACGGATCAAGGCCCTCCTCGTCGGGGCCGGTATGCAGCCTGCTCGTGCGTGAACACCTCCCGGGGGAACTGGAGCGGCTTTTCGGCCCGTTGAGGCATTTTGCCGGCGGCTTCAACGATTTTCGTGCTCCTCCGGGCACCGGGCGCACGCAGAAGGAGTTGGTGAAGCAGCGGGACTTTGGGCTCGTTTGGGGCTACGAGGAGTTCGTCGACCGCGCCCCATTGCGCCGCGATCCGGTCGCGGGGCTCATTGCCGGCAAAGGGGATCCTCCTCATTTCACCGCGCCCATCGTCAACCCCTGCACCAGCTGGCGCTGTGCGGCCCATCCTGCCACCACGACGGGCAGGACGGCGGCCGTGGCCGCAGCGGACATCTTGGCCCAGAACAGCCCCTCGGCCGTTTTGAACGACGCCAGGTATACGGAAAGCGGGGCCGCCTCGGTGACGGTGAGATTGAAGGCAAAGAAGAACTCGTTCCAGGCGAAGATGAAGCACAACAGGGACGTGGTGACCAGACCGGGCCGCACCATGGGCAGGACGACGTATCTCACCTCCTGAAGCAGCGTCGCCCCGTCGATCCGCGCCGCCTCGAGCGCTTCGAACGGCACATCCTGCAGGAAGGACGTCATCATCCATACCGCGAGGGGCAGGTTCATCGCCGTGAAGACGAGCACGAGCCCCAGGTGCGCGTCGAGTAGACCGAGATCGCGAAACACCACGTACAGGGCGACGATCACGCCAACGGGCGGCAGCATCCGCGTGGACATCATCCACAACAGAATGAACTCGCGCCGCTTGACCCGTCCGAAGGCCAGGGCGTAGGCCGCCGGTACGCCGAGCAGCAGCGATGCGCACACGGAAAGGCCGGTGATCAGAAGCGTGTTGACGAGGTGCGGCAGAAACGGCGTCTCGATCAGGGCGATCCGCCAGTTCGCCAGAGTGGGCGTGAAGAAGAAGCGCGGCGGAAATTCGAAGGCCGCCGCCTCGGTTTTGAAACTGGTCAGCACCATCCAGAGGATGGGGAAGAACATCGTCAGCGTGAGGATGCCCGCCAGGAGGCTCAGGAGGACCGGGCGTAACCTTGTTCTCCTCATGCCGTGACCTCCCGGTCTCTCCCCGCTCGCAGGACGCGCACGAACAGGAGCACCACGATGTTCGCGAAAAGCACGGCAAGCAGTCCGAGCGCGCTCGCGCGCCCTATGTTCCACCGTTCGAACGCCTCTTTGTAGATGTGGTAGGAGAGGTTGGTCGTGGCGATTCCCGGCCCGCCGGAGGTGCCGACAAAAATGACCCCGAACTCCGCCAGCACAAAGAGCACCTCCATCAGCACCGCGATTTCGATGTACCGTCCCAGATGCGGCAATACGATATAGCGAAGAGAAGCGACAGGTCCGGCGCCGTCGATACGTGCCGCGTCGAGGTGTTCCGGAGGCAGCGACTGGAGGCCGGCGAGCAGAATGAGCATGGCAAAGGGCGTCCACTGCCACACGAGGATCGCCGTCACGGAGGACAACGGATAGGAGGCTAGCCAGTCGGTCCGCTCGAAGCCCAGGTGCGCCAGCGAGGAACTGAAGAGGCCGAAGGCGGGATTCAGCAGCACGTTTTTCCAGAGGACGGCGGCCACCGTGGGCATAATCAGGAATGGGGTGATGAGGAGCGTCCTCGCCAGCCCGCGGCCGGGAAACGGCCTGTTGAGAAGCTGGGCCAGGCCGAAGCCGAAGATCAGGGTAAGGAGGACGACCGCGACCGTGAGATGGACGGTCACGCCGAGCACGGGCCAGAACTCCGGATTGCCGACGGCCGACACGAAATTGGCCAACCCGCCGAAGCCTTTCTCCCCGGGACG
>CAYLXM010000021.1:35931-54323 GCA_964387555.1 uncultured Rhodothermales bacterium
GCCCTGGTCATTTCCGAGGCCCGTTTCAGTGCGGCCTCCACCGTCAGATTCCCCACCAGCACCTCGGCGAAAACCTGCGAGAGGTCGGTGCCGATTCCCTGGAACTCGGGGATGCCCACGTACTGGACTCCGACGTAGGGTACGGGGAGGACTGAAGGATGGGTGGGGTCGGCCGTCTGCACTGCGTCGAGCACGAGGGGAGCGAACGGCGCGGCCGCGAGGTATTCGGGGCTCAGATAGGTAGAGGTCCTGGTTCCGGGCGGCACTTTTTCCCAGCCGAGTGTCTCCCCGACGTGTCGGATGTAGTCGCGACTGGTTGCCCATGTGATGAACCGCAGCGCCCCCGCCTTGTGCGGGCTGGTTTCGGGGATGGCGAGGGACCAGACCCAGAGCCAGTGGCTGCCGCGGGGTGTCGTACCGATCGGGGCGTGTGCGAACCCGACGTCCTGCGCGATCAGCGACTCGGTCGTGTTGGTGAGAAATCCGGCCGCCACGGTCGCGTCGACCCAGATCGCCGCCCTGCCCTGGGACATCAGTGTGAGCGCTTCGGTGAACCCGGTACTCGTTGGCCCCGGCTGTCCGCAGTCTTTCAGCAAGGTCGCGTAAAAGGTGACGGCTTGATTCCACTCGGGTGAGAAGAGTTGCGGCTCCCAGTTCTCATCGAACCACCGGCCCCCGAAGGTGTGCACGACCGTGGAGAGCAGCGCCACGGACTCCCCCCACCCCGGCAGGCCGCGGAGGACGATCCCGTACTGACCTTCCTCAGGCCTGTGCAGGGCGCAGGCCAGTTCGCGGATCTGGGTCCAGGAGGGCCGCTCCGGCATGGAGAGGCCGGCTTCGGCGAACATCTTTGTGTTGTAGTAGGTCATGATGGACTCGCCGTAGAACGGCAGGGCGTGGAGCGAGCCGTCGACGGTGAGGGCGGTGCGGACCGGGTCGAGCAGATCGTCCAGGTCGTAGTCCCGTTGCACGTGTTGGGGAAATTCGGTCATCAGGGAGTCGATGGACGCGATCCAGCCGTTGCGCGCCCAGATGGGGACTTCGTAGGTGCCCACGGTGACGATATCGAAGGAGCCGCTTCCGGCCGCGACGTCGGACGTGACGCGCATGCGGAGTTCGTTTTCGGGCAACACGACCCAGCGCAGTTCCAGGTCGGGGTTGTCGGCCTCGAACGCCGTGCTGAGGCGTTCCATCACCCGCATGTCCGGGTTGTTGACGGTCGCGATGGTGAGCCGCGTTTTGGCGTTCGGGGATCCGCATCCTGTGGCGGTCGCCGCCAGAAGGGTAAGGAGGAGGAAGCGAGAGGGCATGGGCACGTCCCGGATTGCAGGGATCCAGCGGTGGGATTGGTAAGCTAAAGCCCGCGATGGGAAACGGCGCGGGAAATCCGTCGTCGACTGGGGGTCTAGCGTCGCAAGGCCGTAGGAAGCGGTGGGGTCGGGGACTATCAGGTGAAATGATGACGGCTGTCTTGCAGATCCCAGACCTTTCTTCTGTTGCTGCGCGATGCTCGACCGGAAGTTGACCTACAGGGCGGTTCGCCGTGCTCCGAATCAGCATGCCCCGACGGACGTCCACAACGCCGGGCCTTCACGAATTTTGCCGTCCCGTCCGCCACCCTGGGCTGGGCCATCCGTGGCATGGCGGGGACAAACGCTCCCGATGCTCGTTCTCTGAATAGGAGGATGTACCAACTACGGTGCCATGAGCGAAATCAGGTCCCAAACGGCCATGGATCCGGAGGCCGTCCGCGCCTTCCGTGACCGGTGGAAACGGGTGGCGGAATGGGAAGCGGAGGAAGCGCGCACGTCCACCATCGAGGAGCGGTGGCGTCAGTTTCACGCGCTGGTGGGCATGGCGGAGGCGATGGGGTTGTGGCCGCACCCTGAGCCGGAGGAAGAACTGGCCGGTTTCGAGGCCATGGGGCGTCTCAGGAGACGGCTTTCCCGGGACCAAGACCAAGCGCCCCGATGACCCACTCCCCCGAGTTGGATCGGCTTCTGGGCCCGATTGTGGCGTTACAAGCCCTGATCGATGCCACAGGCAAGCGAGGCATGATCATCGGAGGAGTAGCCGCCAGTCTCCTCGGTCGCCCCCGATTGACGGCGGATGTGGATGCGCTCTTCGTGCTTCCGCCCGAAGCACTCCGGTCCCTGATCGATACGGCCCGGCGCCATCAGCTCTTTCCGAGGGTGGAGGATCCCCTCGAGTTTGCGCAGGACACGCGCATGCTGCTCTTTCGGCATGAGCCGTCCGGCCTCAATGTCGACATCTCTCTGGGCTCGCTGCCCTTTGAGGAGGAGGCCGTTTCTAAGGCCGCGACGTACGCGGTCGGAGCGCTGAGCCTTCGATTGGTGAGGCCGGAGGATCTGATTATTCTGAAGGCGGTTGCGCATCGGCCCCGGGACATGGCTGACATCGCCGCAGTGGCTTCGAACCACCCGGACATCGACGCCGGGTACATTGAATACTGGCTCCTGCAGTTCGCAGGGGCGTTGGATGCACCGGAGATTTGGACGGATGTGGAACGGATCCTGAAGGGGCAATGAAAATGGCCTCCTCGCTGGACCAGCAACGCGAACTGGTTCGCACCTGGGATGCCGCGGGGCGCGAACTCGAGCGCCTCCGACGAGAGCGGCTTCGTGGAAAGCCGTACGACTCGCGGGAAGTGGATGCACTCCTGCAGATGGTCAACTACACCGACCTGCCTTCCAGGCCAACCAGCGGGCTCGTCGAAATGCAGCGCTGGTTTCGGAAGGCGAAGGAAGAAGGGCTGTAGCAGCTTCCCTCGCAGGTCGCCTCGGCACCGGTGATGGTGCTCACCTGAGGCGGCAGATTTCTGCCGATAGTCCTCAGGTCGTCCGGCGGGCAGACGGCCCGCTGGAGGTATGGCGCATTTCAGTTGGCGAAGCCTTCGTGAAGGATCGTGATGCTCCCATCATCGGCGGCCTTCCGCCAGGTATTGGCAGACGCAGCGTCGTGACGGGCGTCATCGCTACCTCACTGCCACTGTATCGCGCTCTGAAGCCCACAAGGCACAACGAGGCATCAAATTCATCACAACTCCTTGCGTCCATCGACCACGAGCAACCGCCCTGTAGTCAACGATTGTACATTTTTCTGTTACGATCTCGCCTGCGGGTACGTGCGCATCCTTGCCGACCCGCAGGATCGAGACGGTTTCCGGCGGAGAGGGAGCGCCAGACCGGTGATCAACCAAACGTGCCGTGGCACCAGCAGATAGCGACGGTACCTCGTCGCGCCGTGCCACACCCGAGCATTCGCGCGTTTTGCGTGTGCACATGAGGTGGGGCATTCATCCCCGCATTGGGGAGCAAGCGCTGCAACCCCTCGACAGCCCTTCGTGTGCGTTCGTTACCGGGGTCAGATCGACCCTGAAGTACTCCTTGGAGGCTCTTCCCCTGCGGATCCGGAACAGAATCCCGCACGAGGCACCTCCGCGCTCGTTGTGCATGAAGCAAGTCGCTCGTGATCCGGGCCTGGATCCCCATTGTTAGGAGGTACATCATGAGGCAGAACCTGGGCATCATCCTGTTGCTGGCCGCCCTTGCCGTTTCGGCGTGTAGTGACGTCACGCCACCCGTAGGTCTGGAATCCGAAGAGGGGCTGTTGACGGGCGCCGTTGGCGGATCCGTCTTCACCGTCGACAACCCGGAAATGACGAAACCCTGCCTGCGTGGCCCGAAGCAGGGTGAGGTCGTCAACTGCAACCATTTCGATAGCCGGCTGGACGTGTGGATGGACAGCGGGGGGCTTCAGGGGAAGGGCGGTCTCAGCGACGGCACGTATTTCTTGTCCGTACTCGAACCGGGCGGGCAAGCAAACCCGAACGACGGCGGGGACAAGAACCTGAGCGATCGGGTTCAGGACGACCGAGGGTTCAACTCCGGGCGCGGCAATGGCTCGACGATGCGGCAATTCACGGTGGTCGGGGGAAAGATCACCGGGACACTCGGCCTCCACCAGACGTACGAGCACCCGACCCGGGGGTTGCTGTTGCAGGCGTTTCCTTTCGATCACACCCGCAATGAGCCGGGGGAATACATCCTGGCCGTCTGCCGGATCAGCGCCTCGATCGCCGAAGCGCCCATCGATCCGACACCCACTGTCTCGCCGAGGGACTGCAAGTTCGATGCGTTCCGTGTCATGCCTGCGCCGCCTCCGCCTCCCATGCAGTTGACACTGGTGCCTCAGTCCATCAGTGCGTCCCAAGAACATACCTGCGGACTGACGATGGAGGGTCACGCCTATTGCTGGGGCAAGAACAGCTACGGGGAGTTGGGCGACGGCACCACGGTCGACCGGGCGGTGCCGACGCCGGTGGCCGGGGACCTGGTGTTCGCCCAAATCGCCACCGGAGACATCCACACGTGCGGGCTAACCCCGACGGGTTCCGCGTACTGTTGGGGAGCGAACGGCAATAACCAGCTGGGGGATGGCACCAATGTTGGTCGCACGACACCTGGAGTCCTATCCGGCGGACTTGTCCTGCGCCACCTCTCCGCCGGTGGACGAACCGCCTGCGGCTTGACGGCCGACGGCGCCGCCTGGTGCTGGGGGTGGAACCTCTACGGCCAGCTTGGCGACGGCACGACCTCCAGTCGATCGGTCCCGACGCGCATCGCCCCTACGCTCACGTTCCGCCACATTGCCGTCGGGCGGGATCACTCCTGCGCCGTTACATCTACAGGGGCCGGGTACTGTTGGGGAAACAATGACCTTGGGCAACTGGGTACCGGCGACACCAAAGGGAGCCTCACTCCGGTGGCCGTGACCGGAGGACTGGTCTTCCAGCGCGTTACGGTGTATCAATACCGTTCGTGCGCTCTGACCGAGACCGGATCGGCCTATTGCTGGGGACAGAACGAGGATGGTCAACTCGGAGACAACTCCACGACCAATCGGCTTGCCCCGACGGCGGTCGCCGGAGGACACTCGTTCGTGCGCATTACGACATCGCAGTATCACACGTGCGCGCTGGATGAATCCCATGCGGCATTCTGCTGGGGGTCCAACTGGCTGGGGTCGCTCGGCACCGGCTCCCTCTTTGACGACCGCAAGGTGCCCACGCCGGTTGCCGGGAACCTCCAGTTCCTGCAGATTACGAACTCTCCGTTTCACACCTGCGGGATCACGACCTCGCGCGTGGCCTATTGCTGGGGCTGGAACTACGACTACATACTGGGAGTCGGTGCAGCGCTCTCCGTCAAAGTCCTGAGTCCCACCCAGGTCTCCAACCTGGGGCCGGGTGGCGTGCTCTTCGATGAGATCCAGGCCGGAAATAGCTTCACGTGCGGACGGACTTCCGCAGGAGACGCGTACTGTTGGGGCATGGACCTATTGGGACAGCGGAGCGATGGATTCACCACCTCCCGGCCCGTCCCCGCACCCGTCGTGGCTCCTGCCCCCTTCTCACAGATCAGCAGCGGGGCACTGCACAACTGTGCGACGACGGGCAGCGGCGCGGCCGTCTGCTGGGGGTGGAACAACTACGGCCAGCTTGGTGACGGGACGCTGACCCATAGCCCGGAGCCCGTCGAGGTTTCGGGGGGAGTCGCGTTCGCGCAGGTGTCCGCCGGCGGGGGACACACGTGCGGCCTCTCCACGACCGGCTCCGCCTATTGCTGGGGCGACAACGCACGCGGGCAACTGGGCGACCTCACGAATACGAATAGGTACCAACCCACGCCTGTGTCGGGGGGACTCTTCTTTTCCGCCATCAGCGCCGGAACCGAGCACACGTGCGCACTGACGCAAGCCGGAGCCGCGTACTGCTGGGGAAACGACGGGATCATCGCGTACCGCTTTCCGCAGCCCGTTGTAGGCGACCTGGTATTCGAGCGGATCACGACAGGGGACCGGCACACCTGCGGCCTCACGGCCGCCGGCGAAGCTTTCTGCTGGGGAATCAACTCGAACGGACAACTGGGGGACGACACGACCCTCGGGCGTTTCGAACCAACCCCTGTTCTTGGCGGGCATACGTTCAAAGAAATTCAAGCGGACAACACGTCCACCTGCGCCTTGACGAACGAGGGCCAGGCGTACTGCTGGGGCTGGAACCTGTACGGCCAACTCGGCGACGGCAGCACGACCGATCGTCACACGCCGACGGCCGTGAACACCACCTTGCGGTTCGAGGCCATCAACGGGGGACTCGACCACATGTGCGCACTGAGGCAGGGGACGGCCTATTGCTGGGGCAAGAACGAGTACGGCCAACTGGGCAACAATACGACGACGAACAGCCTGGCCCCGACGGTGGTAACGAAACTTCTGTTCATGCGATAATGGCCTTCTAATCCAGTTATTTACCGGTATCACATTGAGCTGAACTAGGCGTTCCTGCGGCCTCATTCCTGGAATGCCTGGGAGGTACGTCATGAAGAAGAATCTGGGTTTTATCCTTTTGCTGACAGCCATTGCGGTTTCGGCCTGCAGCGAAGTCACCCCGCCCGTGGCGCTGGAATCGGAGGAGGGGATGTTGTCGGGTGCGGTGGGGGGATCGGTGTTCACCGTCGACAATCCGGAAATGGGTGAACACTGCCTGAACGGCCCGACGGAGGGTGAGGTCGTCAACTGCAACCATTTCAAGCGCCGGCTCGATGTGTGGATGAGCAGCGGGTCGTTCCAGGGGAAGAACGGCCTGAGCGACGGTACGTATCTCCTGTCGGTGCTTGAACCGGGCGGGCAATCGAACCCGAACGACGGCGGGGACAAGAACCTGAGCGATCAGGTGCGGGATGATCGCGGGTTCGGCTCCGGGCGCGGCAATCCTTCCACAGTCCGGCAGTTCACCGTTGTCGACGGCAGGATTGCAGCGAGTCTCGAGTTCGATAAGACGTACGACCATCCCACCCGGGGGAGGCTGCTGCATGTATGGCCGTTCGACGTGACCCGCAACAAGGCGGGTGAATACGTCCTCGCGGTCTGCCGGATCAGCGCCTCGATCGCCGAAGCGCCCATCGATCCGACGCCCACGGTATCACCGCGGGACTGCAAATTCGATGCGTTCCGGGTCGAGCCGGAGCCGCCACCGCCCCCCTCCACCTCGCCCCTCTTGCTTCCGCAGACGATCAGTGCAGGGGGCGCTCATGCCTGCGGGCTTGCGCTCTCCGGCGAGGCCTATTGCTGGGGGAGCAACAGCGCGGGTCAAGTGGGCGACGGCACCAATACGGAGCGGCTCATACCGACGCCGGTAGCCGGGGGCTTGACGTTCGACCAGATCGCCACCGGAGGCAGCCACACCTGCGGTCTGCGCTCGACCGGGGAGGCCTACTGCTGGGGATCCAACATCAGTGGCCAACTCGGAAACGGAACCACATCGAATCAGTCCAGCCCCGTTCCGGTGTCCGGGGGACTGACCTTCGCGCGACTGTCCGTCGGGACTTCCCTCACGTGTGGACTGACCAAACTTGGAACGGCCTTCTGTTGGGGTAACAACTACCACGGCCACCTGGGAGACGGAACGACCACGAATCGGTCGGTCCCCACCAAGGTCGCCTTCCTGCAAGCGTTCAAACAACTCGCCGTGGGATTCACACACACCTGCGGCATCTCCGAGGTGGGCGCCGCCTATTGCTGGGGAGAGCAGGGAGACGGAGGGCTTGGCACGAACGACGGCGTCAATCACCACGTGCCTGCGGCGGTCGCGGGCGGGTTCACCTTCAAACAGATCACCGCGGCATCCTGGACAAGCTGTGGTCTGACCCAGACGGGTGCCGCCTACTGCTGGGGAGACGGCTCCTACGGCCAGATCGGAAGCGGTACTTCGGTGGATAGGCCCACGCCGTGGCCGGTGTCCGGAAGCTTCACCTTCTCCCGCATCATCGCGGGCGGGCAGAAAGTCTGCGCGTGGACCAACGACTACGAGGCACTGTGCTGGGGGCGCGGCGATTTCGGTGAACTGGGCAATGGGTCCCTTTCCCATCAGTACACGCCGACTGCGGTGTCGGGAGGACTCGCGTTCGTGCAGGTCAGTCCCGGGTACACCCACACCTGCGGGGTGACGACCGCCGGGGTGGCCTACTGCTGGGGACGCGGCGACAGTGGAGAACTGGGAATCGGCACGAAGACGTTGCAGCAGCCGAATCCTCTCCAGGTCTCCAGTGCGGTCCAGGGGGGGCTCCTCTTTGACGAAATCCAGTCCGGAAACGGCTTCACGTGCGGACTTAGCACCACGAAGTATCCGTACTGTTGGGGCCTCAATGACGGAGGGCAACTCGGCAACGCTTCGACGACCAACCGGTTCGTCCCTGGTCCGGTATTCGCCCCCTCCGATAATCTGCGTCTGAGCAGCGGAAACGGGCACAGTTGTGTGGTGTCATCCACCGGCGTGGCCAACTGCTGGGGATCCAACCTTTTCGGGCAGGTTGGTGACGGCACCACGACGAACCGGTTGGAGCCCGCCGCCGTTTCCGGGGGGATTTCCTTTGTGATGGTTTCCGCCAACGGGCAACACACCTGCGGCGTCTCCACAACCGGAACTGCCTATTGCTGGGGGGAAAACACGAGCGGACAGTTGGGCGACGGGACGACGACGCATCGCGCGGTACCCACGCTTGTGGCGGGCGGCATGGCATTCCGGCAGATCGCTGCCGGGAAGTCACACACGTGCGCCCTTGCGGGTGACGGGACTCCGTATTGCTGGGGGAACTTCGGAAGCGGCCAGAGCAACGTGCCCACCGCCATATCCGGCGGGCCTCCTCTGGCGAAGATTTCCGCGGGATGGCGGCATTCCTGCGGGATTGCGGGCGACCAGTCCGCCTACTGCTGGGGAGAAAACGCGTTCGGACAGATCGGGGACGGGACCACGAGTACGGCTACCGTGCCAATACGCGTGCCGGCCATATCCTTCATGGAGATCCACGCCGGGAGCTTCTTCACGTGCGGTGCGAACACCTACGGCGCCCCCTTCTGCTGGGGATCGAACGCGTACGGACAACTCGGGGACGGCAGCACGTCCGACCGGTATTCGCCGACGCCCGTCTCCGGCGGACTCCGTTTCGAGCGGATTGCCGGAGGCGGCACCCACACGTGCGCCGTGAGCAACGGCACGGCGTACTGCTGGGGTCAGAACCTCTTCGGAGAACTGGGCAACAACACAACGACAAACAGCCTCGTTCCCACCGTGGTCACCAAGATGCTGTTCAGACGCTATTAGCGAATCCACTCGGCGTACCGGTCGGCGACCCCTGTTCGGTCTTCCGGCATGCCTCGACTATATGGAACCCGTTCCGGACGACTACTCGTCGTCCGAAGCCAAAACGGCCGAGCGTTTCCTCTCGACGGTGACCGCCGGCCGGGAGAGATATCATGAGGACGCTACCTGCCTTCGCTCTTCTTTTCCTGGCTCTTGTGGTGTCCGCCTGTAGCGACTCCACCCCGCCCGTGGCGCTGGAATCGGAGGAAGGGCTGGTGACGGGCGCCGTGGGTGGTTCCGTCTTCACGGTGGACAACCCCGAAATGACCGCACCGTGCCTGCAGGGCTCCGGTGACGGCGACGTCGTCAACTGCAACTACTTCAAGAATCGCTCCGACGTGTGGATGAGCAGCGGCGCGTTCGGGGGGAGGAGCGGCCTCGGTGACGGCACGTATTTCCTGTCCGTGCTCGAACCGGGCGGGCAATCGAATCCGAACGACGGCGGGGCCAAGAACCTGAGCGATCAGGTGCAGGACGATCGCGGATCCGACTCAGGCCTCGGAAATCCCTCGATGTTCCGGCAGTTCACGGTCATCGACGGGAAGATCGGGGCTGCGCTCGGGTTCCACATGACCTACGAGCACCCGAGGCGGGGGATGCTGTTGCAGGTGTTTCCTTTCGATCCCACCGGGAACAAGGCGGGAGAATACGTCCTGGCCGTGTGCCGGATCAGCGCTTCGATCGCTGCAACGCCCATCGATCCAACGCCGACAGTCTCGCCGAGGGACTGCAAATTCGACGCGTTCCGGATCACCCCACAGCCCCCGCCGCCTCCCCCCACCTCCGTACTCCTCCTTCCGCATACCCTCAGCACGGGTAGCAATCACACCTGTGGCATTGTTTCTTCGGGCCGGATCTATTGCTGGGGAGGAAACAGTTCCGGCCAGTTAGGTGACGGCACCACCGCCCGGCGGATTGTGCCAACGCCGATTGCCGAGGGCAGGACATTCGTCCAGGTTATCGCCAGTGGCCTCCACTCGTGCGCCTTGAGCGAGGCCGGGGATGCATTCTGTTGGGGGTCCAACGTCAACGGAATGCTTGGGAACGGCACAACAACGTCACAGACCGTGCCCGTGGCTGTCGCCGGAGGCCTGCAATTCGAACGGCTGGCCGGAACGAATTCGCATACCTGTGGATTGACCAAAGACGGTACCGCCCACTGTTGGGGATTCAACTACCACGGCCAACTGGGTGATGGCACCACCACGTCGCGTTCCGTTCCTACGAAGGTGGCGAGCACCCTGACGTTCAAACAGATCACCGCCGGCGGTTCTCACACCTGCGGAATCACGGGCTCCGGTGCAGCCTACTGCTGGGGACGACAGGGCGGCGGTGCCCTGGGTACCAACGATGGGGTCAACCATAGCACGCCGGCGGCCGTGACCGGCGGGCTCGTCTTCACGCAGATCACGGCGGCATCCTTTTCCACCTGTGGCCTGACGCAGACCGGGGCGGCCTATTGCTGGGGTACCAACACGGTCGGAGAGCTGGGAGACGGCTCCCGAACCGACCGAACCAGCCCGACACCCGTCACCGGGGAGCTCAGCTTTGGCCGCATCGTCGCATCCTCCAGCAACGTCTGCGGATTGACCCTCTCGGGCGAGGCCTTCTGCTGGGGCATCAACACGTTTGGTGAACTCGGGAACGGAACAACAACGCTCTCCCCTGCGCCCGTACCGGTTCTCGGGGGACACCGCTTCGTTCAGATCCATCCGGGAGATCACACGTGTGGACTGACTACGGCCGGGGTGGCCTTCTGCTGGGGGCACAATTACGACGGACAACTGGGGATTGGCCTGGCGTCCAACATGGAGACGGTTCCGATCCAGGTTTCCGGCATGGTCGAAGGGAGGCTTTTGTTTGAAAAGATCGAGGCCGGCAACGGCTTTTCATGCGGACTGACCTCCGAGGACATTCCCCATTGCTGGGGGATGAACGCACGGGGCCAGTTGGGCGACGGTTCGACGGTTTCCCGAAATGCACCGGGTCCAATCTCTCTCCCCAGCGAATTTCCACGTCTCAGCAGCGGCGGCTCACACGCCTGTGCCGTGTCCAGGTCAGGTGTGGCCTTCTGCTGGGGATGGAACCACTACGGCCAACTCGGTGACGGGACCTCCGAAGATCGCGCAGAGCCCGTCGTGGTGTCGGGGGGTCTCACGTTCGGGGAGGTCTCCGTTGGAGGCGAACATACCTGCGGACTGACCACCGCGTCAGAAGCCTATTGCTGGGGAAACAACGAGCGCGGTCAACTCGGCGACGGAACGGCGACGGCCCGCGCGACGCCGACCGCGGTAGCAGGAGGACACCTATTCCGCCACATCACCGCCGGCAGCGAACACACGTGCGCTCTGGCCGGCGACGGCAAGGCCTATTGCTGGGGCAACTACGGAAGCGCCCAGCACGCCGTGCCGACTGAGGTACAAAATGCCCCGTTTCTCGTGAAGATCTCAGCCGGAGAGCGTCACACCTGCGGGATCAGCGATGACGGCTGGGGAACCTGCTGGGGCATCAACACGAACGGCCAAATCGGCAACGGGACGACCCAGACGGCCTTCACGCCCACTCGCGTGTCCGGACCCAATTTTGCCGATATCCAGGCCTCAAACACCTTCACCTGCGGTGTTACGACCTCCGGCGTGGCCCTGTGTTGGGGGTGGAATCTGTACGGTCAGCTTGGAGACGGCACGACCTCCGACCACGCCATGCCCACCGCCGTGAACACCGGCCTGCGCTTCGAAGCGATCAACGGGGGCGGCGACCATACGTGTGCGCTTGGTGACGGGACGGCGTATTGCTGGGGGAAGAACGAGTACGGACAACTGGGAAACGGTACGACGACGAACAGCTTGGTGCCGACGGGGGTCACCCAACTGTTGTTCAAACGCTACTAGACTGCAGATGCAGGCACGATGCGGGACCGCGCTGCGTCGATCTACGGCCGGTACTCGCACGCGTTTTATCAGTGCGGGAGGACCGTTGTCCGCCCGGACCCAAGACGGCCGGGGGGTCCCTGCAGGGGTGACCTCCGGCCGGGAGGAACATCATGAGAATGCTACGCCATACTATCGTTCTGGCGCTTGCCGCCCTGTGCGGGGCATGCAGCGACTCCACCCCGCCCGTGGCGCTGGAATCGGAGGAAGGGCTGGTGACGGGCGCCGTGGGTGGTTCCGTCTTCACGGTGGACAACCCGGAAATGACCCAATCCTGCCTGCACGGCCCGGAGGATGGAGAGGTCGTCAACTGCAACTGGTTCAAGGACCGGTTCGATGTGTGGATGAGCAGCGGGGCGTTCAAGGGCAACAACGGCCTTCGCGACGGCACCTATGTCCTGGCCGTACTCGAACCGGGCGGGCAATCGAACCCCAACGACGGCGGGGACAAGAACCTGAGCGATCAGGTGCGGGACGACCGCGGGTTCAATTCCGGACACGGCAATCCCGCACCGTACCGGCAGTTCACCGTAGTGGATGGAAGAATCGCTGCCCATTCCGGACTCCACATGACGTACGAGCATCCGAGCCGGGGGGTGCTCTTGCAGGTGTTTCCCTTCGATCTCACCCGGCATGAGGCGGGTGAGTACATCCTGGCCGTCTGCCGGATCAGCCCAAACATAGCGGACGAGGTGATCGATCCCACGCCGACGGTCTCACCGCGCGACTGCAAGTTTGATGCGTTCCGGATCACACCGGTGCCGCCCTCGCCTCCGCCGACGACCGTCCTGCTTCTTCCGCAAACTCTGGATACGAACGGCGATCACACGTGCGGGCTGACGCATTGGGGGCAGGCGTACTGCTGGGGGGACAACCCCCATGGCGAACTGGGCGATGGCACGACGTCCATGCGGCTCCGGCCGGTGCGGGTTGCCACCGAGATGGTCTTTGTACAGATCGTCACCGGAGCCTATCACACCTGCGCACTTTCAGAATCGGGATCGGCCTTCTGCTGGGGAAATGGATCCTTCAACGAGTTGGGTAGCGGTGGCACGGCCAATCAGCTCGTGCCCGGGCCGGTGTCCGGCGGACTCTCCTTTCGCCGGTTGTCCGCAGACAACCATTCCACCTGTGGGCTCACCGAATCGGGCAAGGCCTACTGTTGGGGGTTGAACGCCAACGGTCAGTTGGGGGATGGCAGCACCACGGATCGGTCAACACCGACGCCGGTGTCCGGCAGCCAGGCCTTCAAACAGATCTCAACCGGTGAGCATCACGCGTGCGGCATCACAAGTGCGGGAGCCGCGTATTGTTGGGGGAAAAACGACCTGGGAGCGCTCGGCACCGGCGACGCGGTGGGGCATCTCGAACCGGTCGCCGTAGCCGGCGGGCACACGTTCAGCCAGATCGCTGCGGGACGGAACGCAACCTGCGCCCTGACCCCGGCGGGAGCCGCCTACTGCTGGGGAAAAAACGCGGACGGCGAACTTGGCGACGGGTCGACGGCGATGCGCCTCCAGCCAACGGCCGTTTCGGGAGGCTTGACGTTTCACCGTATCGCTGTGGGATTCAATCACACCTGTGCGCTGACCAATGAGAACGCGGCATACTGCTGGGGCAACAATCTGACCTATGAACTCGGCGATGGCACGAAAACCGACCGCTATGTACCCGTGGCCGTCTCGGGCGGACATTCGTTCCTTCAAATCGCCCCGAGTGGGGGCCACACGTGTGCGTTGACCACAGCCGGAGTAGCCTATTGCTGGGGATTCAACCTCGAGGGGGTCCTCGGAGCCGGCGAAGTCAGCGCCGCGTACGGTTCTCCCCTCCAGGTAAACGCACCGGCAGGAACCGGCCTCTCCCTCGAGAGCGTCACCGCCGGCAACGGCTTTACCTGCGGGCTAAACGCGACGGGGCGGGCTTGGTGTTGGGGCAGCAACGCGCTGGGACAACTCGGAGACGGCTCCACGACATCCCGTTATTCCCCATGGCCCGTACTCGACTTCGGGGCCTACGACACCATCAGCGCTGGCCAAAATCACACGTGCGGTCTTCTGGCGAGCGGACAGGCCCACTGCTGGGGCTGGAACCTTCGAGGTCAGCTGGGCAACGGAACCACGGTATCGAGTTCGGAGCCCACGGGCGTCTCCGGGGGCATCGCGTTCAGGAGCATTTCGGCCGGGGCGGAGCACACATGCGGGCTGGACCATGCGGGAGCTGCCTATTGTTGGGGAGCCAACACCCGTGGGCAACTGGGCGACGGCACGACCACGGCCCGCTCCGTGCCCGCGCTTGTGACGGGGGGACTCTACTTCTCTGCGATCAGCTCCGGTGATGCCCACACCTGCGCCCGGACGTCAACTGGAGCGGTGTACTGCTGGGGGAACGACGGGGTCGTCGAGAATCACGTTCCATCCCTCGTGGCCAGCGGCCTGACGTTCATCCACATCACTACGGGGGAACGACACACCTGCGGCCTTACCAATTTCGCCGAGGCCTATTGCTGGGGTATCAACTCCAACGGACAACTGGGGGACGGCACGACCCTCGGGCGATTCGCACCCACCCTGGTTCTTGGCGGGCACCGGTTCAATGACATCCAGGCGGACAACACGTCCACGTGCGCCCTGACCGACGACGGCCAGGCCTACTGCTGGGGCTGGAACCTGTACGGACAACTCGGGGACGGCAGCACGTCCGATCGGCACACACCGGCCGCCGTCAACACCGACTTGCGCTTCGAGGCAATCGACCCGGGTATCACCCACACGTGCGCGCTAAGCCAGGGGGCGGCCTATTGCTGGGGAAGAAACGACTATGGACAACTGGGCAACGACACGACGACGGACCGTCTGATCCCCTCGCCGGCCATCAGCCTGGTGTTCAGACGGTACTGAGCGCAGGCGTATCCTTCCTGCCGACGGCCACGCGCGAGCCTCCCTGCGGGGTCTCAGGAGGACGAGCCCCTTCACGAATGCGACGTTCGATGTCGGCCGGCGGGCTGTCCCTTTCGCATGGAAGGCAATCGTTTACCGACTTCCCTTTCGGGTGCGGATTGGACCGTGGGGACGTCCCGACTGCTTTCGCCGCCTGGAAGGCGTAATCGATTTCCGCGTCGCTCCACTGCGGCTCGCCCAGCTTGAGGATGTCGATGTGCACGCCCCGGTCATTGTACACTTTTCCGAGCGCCTCGAACCGATCCATGGGCGCGGAGAGGCGCCACGCCGCCACTTGCTCCATGTGGGCCTGTCGTGGCTCGCTGAAGCGCGTCACCCGTACGCACTCCAGCGGCCACGGGCCGGACTAGCGAATGAGCACCCAGTCGGTGTAACCCGTATCCTCTCCGGACGTGGACACCAAGAATTCTGCCAGGCGGTCATAGAGGCTCGGCCTAAACGTCCAGTCAACGAGATCCTGGGGCGATGTCTCATGGCCCGGGTAGAGGGCATCCCGGACGACACGGCTTTCAAACGCCACGACCATAATCGTATTGCCCGCATTCGGCCCTCGATCCACTTTGTAGAAGAGAATCCACACTCCAGGAAGGTGGGCCCTGGGGTTCCATTCCTCCCTGACGAAGAGTTCAAAGTCGGCTTCCATCCCGGGTTTCACTTTGATGAAATGGATGCCCAGCAGGTCGATCCAAGGCATTTCCGGAACCGTACCGGCGCCGATGAGGCAATAGTCGCCCAGGTGCGCGGGCTCCGTAAATATGAATTCCGCCAAGGCCGGTGCGCCACGTTCCTGCCAGGCCGCATCAGAGTCGGCAATCTTGGGGAATGGTCCCTCGTGCGTAGGATAGTAGTAGTTTCGCCGCTCGGCCGAATCGAAGTTACCCATGAAGAGATAGTGACCCACGCGGGCTCCGCGATCGCCCTTGAACCATACATCATCCTGTCCGGGCAGGAATTCATCTGCCAATGGATAGACCACCGATTTGATGCTATTCTCAAGGGCCGCCGGGTCACCTTTCTGCAACTCGTAGGGCCAAAGGCCGATCACCTCTCCCAGGCGGTAGGTGCCGAGTTGGGCGATGGCGGTGGTGTTCAGGGCGACAAAGAGGAGGCTCAGAAGGGTCGCACGCTCCCAGTTGCGTGCAGCAAGGATTCGAAGTTTAGCGGTCATGGTAGTTCTCCTTCTAGCTGGTGTAGACGGGCGGTAATCAATAAAGAGAAGGCGGGAAAGGGGAGCGAAGTGTGCCATCGGGACACCGTGCCGGGATCCGCCCCCATCAGGGACGCATCCAAATCCTCAATCCCGACGGTCTCTCATGGAAGGCTCCCAACCCCTGGCATGAGGGCCCGAAGCAGTTCGCGAATCGGCCCTGATGCATCGTTTCTCTCCAGGATCCAATCAATCTTCACCTCGTTGATGATGTGATTACATTGGGGTCACACTAGAAGACAACGTAACGATGGCCGTCAAGACGCGCATCATCCGAATCGGCAACTCGAGAGGAGTCCGCATTCCCAAGGTATTGCTCGACCAGAGCGGCATTTCGGGCGAGGTCGAGCTAGAGGTGGTTCAAAACGGGATCGTCATTCATTCGGTCAGCCACCCCCGCGCAGGTTGGGAAGAGGGTTTTGCATCCGCGGCCGAGCTTGGTGACGACGAGCTCCTCATTCCGGACGACCTCAGCACCAATTGGGCCGCGGAGGAGTGGCAATGGGAGTAGGCGTCGCGCTCCGGTTCGATGTGTTTCTCGTCGCTCTCGATCCGACGCTGGGAAGTGAGATCCAGAAGACGAGGCCCTGTCTTGTCATCTCACCGGACGAGATGAACCGTCGATTGAGGACCGTCATCATCGCTCCGCTGACGACCGCCAGGCGAGACTACCCTACCCGCGTACCCTGCTCGTTCGGCGGTACCCACGGCCAGGTCGTACTGGATCAGATCCGCACGGTTGACAGGGAGCGGCTAGTCAGGCACCTCGGCCGCATCGACAAGGAGACGCAGCGTGAGGTCCTTCGCATCCTGGGAGCGATGTTTTCCCGCTGACCGTTCGCGGGCGTCCTCCACGAGGCGAGTCCCCCGGGAATGGGCACTTCAGACACGAGAAGGTCCTCTCCCCTCTCTCCACGCTACCTCCCAAACAGCCCCACCTCCACCGCCTCCGCGATTTTGCGGTGGCCGATTTCGTTCGAGTGGAGGTGGTCGCCCGTGTCCACCTCCGGTAGAAGGCACGTCGGATTCATTGGGTCGCGGAGGGCCTCGTCCAGGTCGATAACGGCATCAAAGGCGCCGCTCGTGCGGATCCACGCGTTGATCGTCCGGCGGGCGGACTCCCGCTCCGGGGTATCATAAAGCGAGCCGCCAAACGGAAGCGCTTAATGGTCGAAATGGAAGCGGACCGTCACGTGGCCCTTCTTCTCGTCGCTCGTCAACCGGTCCACGCTGCGGCTGATGATGCCGGCGGACAGGCGCGCCAGGGCCGACGCATCCGATACCACCTCGTCGGCGGTGGGCACGCTCCGCGACCAGTCCATCTGGCGCCCCTCGTACTGGAGCGTCAGATCCAGATTGAACTCGTCAAAATAGGCCGTTGCCAGAATCTCCTTTTCCATTAGCCCCTGCATCCGGGCCGAGTCCACGAATTCCGTGGCCACCCGGGCGGCCCGTGCGATGATCTCCGGTCGCGCGCCCCAGACCCTTCCCTGGTCATCCAGAAAACGATAGATCGTATCCTCCGCCACCTCTTCGGGCGTAATCTGAAAGGATTTCCGTTGCGCAATTCCAAAACGGAAAAGGATATTGAGGAGCACCACCGAAATCGTAGCGAGCGACAACGACGAACTGAATATCGGAGCAATCCATGCCGGTACACCTGCGTAAACGCCGGGAACCATATCCACACTCAAACCCAAAATGATCGAAATACCGATCATCAGCATTTTGCGGGCATCCAGCATGCGAGAAGAAATGATCTGAAATCCGACCACGATCATAAAGCTGACCGTAAACACCAGGGTCGCGCCCATTACCGGCGTGGGCATGATGACGAAAATCGTCGCGAACTTGGGGAAAAAAGCGAGCAGGAATAAAAGGATACCCACCGACCACGCGATGACCCGGCTCGTGGCGCCGGTGGCGATGGACATGGCGACGTTGCTCGAGGAGGTGGATTGACCCATCCCCCCCAGCAGGCCCGCACTCATGGCGCCCACCGCATCGGCCAGGATGCCGCCGCTCATGGAGTCCATGTCCGTGCGCTTCCACTCCGCATCGTTGATCTTTTGACA
>CAYLXM010000022.1:0-25530 GCA_964387555.1 uncultured Rhodothermales bacterium
CCCGCCGGCGTTGTCCGCGACAGACTGCGGGTCCGACCGTCGCCCGTCTCCCACCACGTCCGACCGGAGGACCCCGGCGCGCAGAGCGCACATCCCGGCCTCCGGCCCGACTGACTGCCTGTCCGACCGTCTCCCGTCTCCCACCTCCGATACAGCGATCACAGGCCCCCGCCTCAGTCCGTGTGGGACGCGCCACCCGCCGCCATTCGCCGCACTTCCCACACCCTCCACACCGCCTCACCGGGCTCCGCCCGTCAACACCTCCATCCCCTGCGTGAAGGTCACGTCGACCGGGATGCCTTGCTCACCCAACCGATCCAGGTCGGATTGCAGCGTTTCATTCATTTTCCCATATCCGTCGACAAAGGCGAGTACCCCCTCGTAGTCGCCGTCGCCTTGCAGCATGAGGATCCTGCCGGAAAGGGCCTCGATGGCCCGCTGCATGCCGTCGCGGTCGACCCAGTACGCACCGGAGGCGTCGTCACGCACGAAGGCGCCCTGCTCGACGAAATAATTGAAGCGAACCAGATTTGCGACGGCGTGGGCACTGGCGGCGCCGAAGCGGATCGAGCGGAAGATGCCGGCGACAAACGTCACGTAGAAGTCCATCAGATCAGCTTCCCCGAACTCTCCCTGTTCAAACAGACGCGTCACCATGTAAAGGCCGAGTACATCAGCCTTGCCCTCCTCGAGTGCCGAGGCCTGTTCCCGCAAGGACTCCCGCACGGTGCCACGCCCATTGATCGTGTTCTTGATCCCGAGTCCGTGGGCCACTTCGTGGAACATCGTGTTGCTGAAGAAGGCATCGAAGGTCACGTGGTGCCGCTGGGCTTCCGAAATGAGTACGTCCGCGATCGGGAGCATGATTTTGTCGAACTTCGCCTGCATGGCGTTTCGTAGCTGGAGACGCCGCGTGCCTTTCTGCAACTGCACCTCTTCATCGTTGGGAAGATTGATGGCGATCGTCTTGGATCCTGCATTGCAGTCCCCCGCGTAGTAGACGACATCGTAAGCCCCCAGGTCGGAATCACTGCCGGGCGACTCCTGCTTGTACGCCTCCGGCACGGGCAAACCCTGCTGAAGGCCGGGTAGCAGGGCGGCATAGCGCGTCAGGCGACCGCTCCATTCCTTGTCCTTGAGCAATACGTAGGCCTCGAAAGCGGCTTTGCTACCGTACAGCTTGTCCTCGTACGTCTCGATCGGACCGATCACCACGTCGATCGTGTTATCCTTCATGTCCATCCAGGCCAGATCACTGGGCTGGTAGTTGTCGTCGAGGAGGGCCTGGGAGCGCAGCGTGAGATAGCGTCTCAGGCCGGGATCTTCGGCGAGCGCGGCAGCCTGGCGCAGCAATTCTGAGGCCGGCATCAAGAGATCGGCGAACGCCTCGTGATACGGAACGGGGACGAGGGCGCCAGCGGCATCGCGGCGCACAATCGTGTAGAGATCGCGTAAGGCTGGATTGGCCGCAGCCGCTGCATCAAACTCCTCCCGCGTCATATCGGCCGGGTAGAATCCGGCGGCGGCCGGTTTCGGGCCAACGCCCTCGACGAACGGCTCGTTGTCGGCCAGCCGATCCCACGGTCCGTAGTTGATCTCGACAAACCTGCGCAGGGCGGGATCGTCGAGCGCGGACAGCAGCGAATCGGCATCGCCGGGATACGACTGCCTCCAGAAGGCACGATCCATCAGCTCGGCCGCCTCGATGAGCAAGGGAATCATGGCCCGCTCGTTGTCGGTGAGCACGCTGAGGTCCGCGGTGAGCGTGAAGTCCGTGTATTTGGCAAGTCTTTCTTCCATCGAGGGTGGGGACGAGGCATCTCCGCCCCTGTTCGCCGCGTCTTGACACGCGGACAGTGAAAGCAGCCCCGTGATCAGCAGGGCGGTCATCCGGATCAGCCTGGGTTTCATGTCGGTTTCTGGTTCGGCAACAGGGTGACTATTCCAGAGCATAGAATACGTCTCGTCGGGGAGGGTTGCGAAACACGAACCCTGCAGAAGCCCGGTCAGGAAGCCTCGTCGTATCCCAGTCGTGCGAGAACCTGTCGCTGGTAGGTCCGGCCGATCGGCAACCGCCGCCCGCCGAGCGTCACGTGGTCGGGCGAAAAGGCAGTGACCCGGGCGGCAGGGATGAGGAAGGAACGGTGAATCCGCAAAAAGCCCTGGGATTCCAGCTGTTCAGCCAGCGTACTGATCCCCATCCGGGTGGTCACCACCCGGTCGGTCAGGCAGATCTTCACATAATCGCTCAGACTCTCTATGTAGAGAATCTCCTTCAGCCGCACCTTGACGACCTGGCGGTCGGCACGCACGTTGATGTGCGCATCGCCTTCTTCCTTGGCGCCGGTTGTCGGACCGATCCCCGAGGATGCGCTGCGCGACCTTCTGTATTTGTCAATGGCCTTCAGCAGGCGTGGAAGACTGATCGGCTTGAGGAGGTAGTCGACCGCATCGATTTCAAAGCCCTCGACGGCGTACTCCCGGTAGGCGGTCGTGAAGATGACGGCGGGCGGGTGGTCGAGGGCGCGGACCAGTTCGAGACCGCTCAAGTCGGGCATCTCGATATCGAGGAAGAGGAGATCCACAGGGGTGTCACGCAACCGGTCGAAGGCATGCAGGGCATCGACGCAGGAGGCGACCACCTCGACATCCGAAATCCTGGCGAGATGGGACTCGAGCACACGCAGAGCCGGTGGCTCGTCATCGACGATCAGACAGCGGATGCCCATCCTTCCTCTTGAAGATCGATGTGAAGCACTGCCACGAAGCGGTCCCCATCCGGGCCGGCATCGAGGCTCGCCCAATCCCTGTAGTGAAAGCGCAACTGCCGGCGCAAGTTGTCCAGACCCAGTCGCTCTCGATGCCGGTCGGGCCCGTGAGGCGCCCTTTCCGGGAGCCTGTTCACAACCCGAAAGGCGAGACGCCCATCGATCACGGTGAGGGTCATGTCGATCCTTGCAGCCCCGCTCACCCTCCCGACGCCATGCTTGAACGCATTCTCCACCAGAGGAATGAGCAGCAACGGGGCAACCCGGTGCGCGGAGAGCGGTCCGTCAGTCCGAAAGGACACCGTCACCCGTTCTCCATAGCGCAGCCGTTCGAGCTCCATGTAGTTGCGGAGGTAAACCACCTCTTCTTCGAGGTTTACACGGGGGGCGGAACCCCGATGGAGCACGTAGTCCAACATGTCTGAGAGCCGGAGTACGACGTCCGGCGCACGATCCGACCGCTCGAGCGTAAGCGCATAGAGGCTGTTGAGCGTGTTGAAGAGAAAGTGCGGCTGGATCTGCGTCCTGAGGAGAAGAAGTTCGGCCTCCCTGAGCTTGAGTTCGGTTTCGAGCCTCCTGCGCTCCAGTTCCTGGTTCGCCTGCTGCATGCGGTACGCCCGCTCGAGCAGGCTGAGCGCCACGCCCAGAAACACGACCAGATACATGCCAACGACGAGGCTGTAGACGTCGTAGGCAGCGGGATTCAGAGGCTCACGCCGGGTGACGGCGACCCAGACGAGCAGGAGAAGCACGACCACCAACTCCAGATCTATCGATACAATCAGCGTCCCGAGGAAGGTGAGCGCAAACGCGGCGTACCGCTTTCGCAACAGGTACCGGGGAATCAGGAAATGGGTCAGGAAGTACGTCGTTCCCGCCGTAATGGGAAGCAGAAGCCCGACGAACAACAAGCTATCCCCGTACCGCGCGTGGTTCCGGCCGAAATAGAAGGTGTAGAACAGCAGGACGGAAAGCCAGAACGCACCATGCAACACGGGCCGCAACCGGCCGCGCTCCAGCCACCGATGCAGCGGCCCGGCAGAGGGCGCTTCATCCAAACGCAAAGATGTTGTTGCCGCGCACACGAAACGAGCCTGCGAGAAACTGAACGCCCGGCTGTATACTCATCAATATACGCCCACGGTCTCCTGGAGGTTATCGCGCGGTCGGATTCGACCCCGGCGCCGCTGTGAATGACGCAACGACAGGGTCGAACGCCTTTCGCCTCGCGCAGCGGCCCGTTCGGCTGCGGCCCGCTCGTCCGCCGCATTACCGGCCCTGTCGGTCGCTTTCCGCTTGTCTGGGAGGGGTCACGATCTACTTTTCCCACCGGAACGATTCAGTTCACGAGACGAATGGAGGTCGTCATGCAAGAAGTCATGCAACAAGGTGGACCGTTCATGTGGCTGATCGGGGTCTGTGGACTCGCAGCCATAGCGCTCGCCCTGAAGAAGGCCATCGACCTGAGCATCTCGAGCGGATCATCCGCACGGCTGCGAAGGGGTCTCGATGCCATCCTGCAACTCGGCGTGTTCGCGATTGTCATCGGCGCCCTTGCTCAGGCCCTCGGTATCGTGATGGCGTTGGACGAGATCAGGAAGGCGGCGGACATTTCGCCGGCCATCGTCATGATGGGCGCCCAGATCTCCTTCTACCCGCCCCTGTTCGGCGCCGTCGTGTTCCTGGTTTCGCTCGCGGCCTGGGGCGCGCTTCGCTTCTGGCTCGAGATGCGAACCAACGCCACGGTCGTCTAGCACATCGCTTGTCGGCGAGTTCCCGGGGGGTGACGCCCCGGCGTCGCCCTCCGCGACGGCAGGTTTTCACGGTACGTAGCGGCACCGAGGTCACCAAAGCACCGCATCTTTCGCCGGGACCGGTCTCGTTAAACATCCACCGCCTGCGCCCTGAACCGGTCGATCACCGGACTGCTGCCGTCTTCCCACAGATCCACCAGTACCCGTCGACCTGCCGCGGAGGTGCTGCAGCGTTCGAGGGCCGGCGAAGCGCGTTCCGGGCGCGCACATCGTTCGGGAGCCAGGTGTGCAATGAGGATCGACCATCTCCCAGAATACGCTTCCGATTCCTCTCCGGCCCCGCAGGGCCTTCGAGGCAGGGCTGCGACCTAAATGTGTGTTGAAACCTTTATATGAGGGGGAGGGTTTACCCGGGAAAGACCCTCGATATGAGACTGGAAGACGAAATCAAGCAGCGCCGTTTCCGCAGTTCGGTGCACAAGACGGCGCTCAATGTCCTGTTCACGGGCAACTGGCTTCACCGGATGCACGCGCAGGTTCTCAAGCCGCACGGACTGACTCCGGAGCAGTACAACGTGTTGCGCATCCTCCGGGGTCAGCACCCGAAACCCGCCACGGTGAATCTCCTCAAGGAGCGGATGCTCGAGAAGATGTCGAACGTCTCGCGTCTCGTGGAGAAGCTCCGGGTCCGGGAGTTGGTTGACCGGCACATCTGTCCGGACGACCGGCGGGCGGTCGACATCTTCATCACCGATCAAGGGCTCGCCCTGCTGCTCAAGCTGGATGCCTGCGAGCAGGCATGGCTGTCGAAGATGGGTGAACTGACTGAAGAAGAGTCCGAAACGTTGAACCGTCTCCTCGACAAGCTCCGGGGATAGGCTTGCCGCCACCGGCGCCGCGCTCCCCCATGAACCGTTCGTCCATGTCTGACACTACATCCCCCGGAATCCATCACATTACCGGCATTTCCGGACCGGCACAGGAAGTCATCGACTTCTATTCCGGGTTCCTGGGGCTCCGGTTTGTCAAGAAGACCGTCAACTTTGACGATCCAACGACCTACCACCTCTATTTCGGGGATGAGGCCGGGAGTCCGGGCACGATCCTGACCTTTTTCCCCTGGGCTGATGCCCCGGCGGGACGCGAGGGGCCTGGAATGACATCGCGAACCGCGTTCTCCATTCCATCCACCGCGCTCGATTTCTGGATCGAACGATTTGCGGCAACCGGCGCGGATTTCGACGCGCCGGTCTCCCGCTTCACCGAAGATGTGTTGGCCTTCCGTGATCCCCACGGGCTCGGGCTCGAGTTGGTTGCCCACCCCGAAGCCGATGCGCGCGACGCGTGGGCCTCCGGACCGGTCGGTGCGGAAGTGGCCGTGTGCGGCTTTCACGGGGTCACGCTTCTCGTGCCCGCATTGGATGGGCCCGCCCGCCTCCTTCGCGACGTTTTTGGATACCACGAATTTGGCTTCGACGGCGACCGTCTGCGTTTCGCCGCACCCTCGAATGCGGAAGAAGAGGGCGGCACACTGATCGATCTCGTACAGCCGGCCAACGGCCTGTACGGGAAACCCGGCGCGGGAACGATCCATCACATCGCGTTGCGCGCACGGACGGATGAGGACCAATCCATACTCCGTGAACGTGTGCTCGAGTTGGGCATCCAGGTGACGCCCGTGATCGACCGACAGTATTTCCGGTCGGTCTATTTCCGTCACCCGATTCACACCGGCGGCGTGCTGTTTGAGATCGCGACCGATAGTCCCGGGTTTCTCGTAGATGAGCCTCTGGAGGCCCTCGGCGCCGGTCTTATGCTCCCGCCACAGTACGAGACGCGCCGCGCCGTCATCGAAAGTGCACTGCCTCCTCTCCATCATCCTGAACGATGAGCATGCGACCAGGGGATGATATTGGTTTGAGCGACCCCCATGCCGCTGCGCGTCTCTTGACCGAGCCTGCGGATGGTCCGGCCCAGGCCGTTCTGGTACTCGTTCACGGCCGGGGAGCCGATGCGGAAGGAATGATGGAACTGGGGAGGGTCTTTGCCCACGAGGAGCTTCAGCTTGTCGCTCCCCAGGCGTCGGACTTTACCTGGTATCCGACTTCGTTTCTGGCACCCTTCGAGCAGAACGAACCATACCTGAGTTCCGCCCTCGCGCTTCTGGATCGCGTTACGGCTGACCTGGTTCACGCCGGTATTCCCTACCACCGCATCGGGCTGCTGGGATTCTCTCAGGGCGCCTGCCTCACACTCGAATTTGCCGCGCGAAACCCGCGCCGGTATGGCGCCGTCATCGGTTTCAGCGGCGGTCTGATCGGACCGCCCGGAACAGAGTGGGCGCTTCAAGGATCGATGGAAGGCACGCCGGTTTTCCTCGGGTGCAGCGATCGCGATCCGCACATCCCTCTTCAGCGACTGGAGGATTCCGCGCGCCATTTCGGTCTGCTCGGCGCCCGTGTGGACCTGCGCGTCTATCCCGAAATGCCGCACACGATCATCGCGGACGAGATACGGGCCGCCGAAACGCTGATCATCGGCATGCTCTCCGCACATCACCGCGGTGAGGTACTCCCGCCAGGCGCATTCCCGGACCATTCGGTCTAAAGGAGCAGCGCCTGGAGCGAGCCACCGTTTCCCCTCCCGGTTAGAAGAGGATGCCGACCCGAAGCATCACGGCGCGGGTCTTGTGCTCCTCATCGGCTACGAACGTGACGCCCCGGAAATCGATTTCCTCCCCGGTGATGCCGCTGATGTCGAACGCATAGCGCAATTCGGGCATGAGCCGCAGGCCGAGGAGCCCTACCTCGGCGCCGAAACCGACATTCCCGGCATAACTGAAGGACTTCAGGTTGTCACGAAATCCCGTACCGATTTCGGCGTCCTGGAGGAGCCGGAATTCCGGACCGGCGAAGACGTACGGTTTGACAACAGGGAGATTGAAGCGGAGCCGAAGATCGACCGGTATCGTGAGGTACACCAGATCAAAGTCATCCGGTTCGGCTGAGGAAGAGGGAGGCGGCTGCATGCCGCCGCTGCTGCCGCCGAGTGGGACCCCACCCTCGAAAAGAGGACCGACGACCATGTAATAGAGTCCAGGTCGAAGGGCGACGAATCCGGCGGCCATGTCCACGAAGATCCCGACGTGCCACCCGCTCCGCCGGTCATAGGCCGTATTCGCAACGCTGCCGTTCGCGCTGCCCGTCAGGTCGCCCATGGAGGTGAAATTGAGACCGGCTGCCGCTCCCATACGAATCTGTGCCTCGGCGGGGACGGATTCGAGAACCATGAAACCGACAGAAAAGAGGAGCAGGAGAGCGGCATGAACAAGGGTTTTCATGATTCTTCAGGTTCGATGAGCGGAAGCATGACGGTGTAAACGCAGTCAAGGGATCCGGGTTCGAATCGACAGGTCATGACGCGTTGAGGAAAAATCAGGCGGCCCTGCAACTTCGGCCCTGCAGGCCGGGTTGCACAATGATCTCTTCTGTCCGGTCGCGGGCCGTCGCAACCGTTATTTCGCGAAAATGAAGATTGGAATCACGTGCTACCCGACCTACGGCGGCAGCGGCGTCGTTGCCACGGAACTTGGGAAAGCGCTCGCAAAACGAGGGCACGAGGTGCATTTTATCGCCTATGCCCCTCCTCAACGCCTGAGCTTCTTCGACGAGCGCATCTACTTTCATGAGGTCACCGTCAACTCCTACCCGCTGTTCGAGTATCCTCCGTACTCGCTGGCGTTGACGAGCAAGATGGTGGATGTCGTGAAGTTCGAGAAACTGGATCTGCTGCACGTCCATTACGCCATCCCTCACGCCACCAGCGCCATCCTCGCTCGGCAGATCCTTGCCGATCACGGTATCCACATTCCGGTCGTTACCACACTACATGGTACCGACATCACCATCGTGGGCCAGGATGCCTCCTATTTGCCCGTTGTTACGTACTCCATCAACCAGTCGGACGGTGTAACGGCCGTGTCGGACTATCTGCGTCGCGTGACGCATGAGTTCTTTGAGATCGACGACAAGATCGAGGTCATTCCGAACTTCATCGATTCGGCCCACTTCCGTCGCCTGAACAAGAGCCACTTCCGCCAGGCACTGTGCCCGCACGGGGAGAAAGTGGTTGCCCACGTCTCCAACTTTCGTCCTGTGAAACGCGTCCAGGACGTCGTGCATGTGTTCGCACGCCTTCAAGGGTTGGGCATTCCGTGCAAGTTGCTCCTCGTCGGGGACGGACCGGAGCGCCCTCCGGCCGAGCACCTGGCCCGTGAACTGGGCGTGCACGCGGATGTCCGCTTCCTTGGCAAGCAGGAGCCCGTGGAGGAGATCTTGTCGATCGCGGACCTGCTGCTGCTCCCGAGCGGCTCGGAGACCTTCGGGCTGGCCGCCCTCGAGGCGATGGCCTGCGAGGTGCCCGTCGTTTCGAGTGATATTGGAGGCCTGCCTGAGGTCAACGTGGACGGAGTGACCGGGTTCTTGTGTCCGCTCGGGGACATCGACGCCCTCACGGAGGCTTCACGCAAGATCCTGACCGACGAAGAACTGCATGGCAGGATGGCCCGCGCTGCACGGGAGCGGGCCATCTCGGAGTTCGACGTGGAGCGGATCGTTCCCCAGTACGAAGCGCTGTACCAGCGCGTGCATGCCGTCTACCACCGCATCAGCCAGCTTCATACGCCCGAAATCGAGCTGACGGCACACGACTCCTGATATGGCCAGGCGCAACCTGATCAGCAAGAAGAAGTCGGTCTACCCCCTGCACACCCCGTTGCGGGATTATCTCGCGCGGTATGGACGCGCCGCGGACCAGGGGGTGCGCTATCAAGACCTGCATCGATTCCGCGAGTCCACCCCGCTGTATGACGAGTCCGGCAGAGACACCCTGTGGGTGACCGTCTTCTACCCCCATGCCGAGATGCGGGAGTTGCAGGACCTTCTCCGGCTGGACTATGCCCTGCTGAAGGCCGACGGTGATCTCTCCGTCATGGATCACCTTTACGTAGACCGGGTCGACCTCTGCCTGTACGCGAACACGCAGCCCTTCCGCATCCGCATCGTCAACCGGCTGAACGACAACTTCGATTATTTCTACGTCAAACAGGCTGATTCCAATCGGATCTACGGGCTCGAACTCGAGCATATTCTCTCGCCCAACAGGATCAACTACCTCGTCTGCGACAATACGCTGATCGAGGACCACATCATCGGGATTCCCGCGGAAATCTTCATCCGGGAAAGCATGCCGGACAATCGGTTTGATCGCGTTCGGCTGGCGAAGGAATTCGTCAAGTTCAACGAGCGGTGTTTCGTGCGACTTCTCGGCGACATGCATTCGGGCAACTTCGTGGTCGACATCTCACGAGACTTCGAGAAGTGGCATTTTCGGCTCCGGCCCATCGACTTCGACCAGCAGTCGCACCATTGGCGCAAACAGGTCTACCTTCCTCAGTACTATCACAATAACAATGCTTTCGTATTCATCGGCATGCAGTGCATGAACCCGACGTCGATGGTTCAGTACCAGCGGGAAGAGCGGGCATTGATCGCCAACCGTATCCGGGTGTCCAATCAGCGCTTCGAAGCATTGTCCGGGGTGATGCGAGAGGACCGCATCGCTCCACCCGACAACGTGGAGCGGTTGTCGAAACAACTCGCCGCCCATTACAACTCCTCCTCCTTCCTGCACTGCCGTTCGATGGGAGACCTGGTTTACACGTCTCTCCAGACCGTCCGCGAGCGCACCCAGCCTGCCACAGCGGCCTTCCTGTAGCACGCGGCGTGTCCCGACCGGCGTCGGGACGCTCAGATCAGGAAAGGATTGAGGGCCCGTTCGTGACCGATCGTCGTCGGTTCGCCGTGGCCAGGAAAGACGATCGTCTCGTCATCGAGTGGCAGCAACTGGTCGCGGATGGATTGCATGAGTTGCGTCATCGACCCCTTCCACAGGTCCGTCCGCCCGACCGAGCCCTGAAACAGCACGTCACCTCCGATGACGAACTGCTGGGTCGGATCATAGAAGCAAACCGATCCGGGCGAGTGGCCTGGACAGTGGAGGACGCGCCACGTTGCCCCCGTCGACTCGATTTCATCACCCGCCTCCAGCCATCGTGACGGCTGCGGGGGCGTGGCCATGTGCAGGCCGTAGAGGCGCGCCTGCCGTTCCGCCGCTTCGAGCAGGGGGTGGTCCTCCCGGTGCATCCAGACCTCCAACCCGAAGCGGTCGGCGTAGAAAGCGCAATCCAGCACGTGATCGACATGCCCGTGGGTGAGCAGGATGCGTTCCGGCTTCAGGCGCCGCTCCTCCAGGTAGGAAAGCACGGTGTGGCGTTCGGATTCGTTCGACGTTCCGGGGTCGATGAGAAGGGCCCCGACCTCGTCGTGGGCAACGTACATATTTTCGCCAAATGGATTTACGGCGAATCGCTGGATGTGCATTTCCGTGCGTATTGGACGCCGAACCCCGCCGATCGTGGAACCGATTGAGGACGACTTCTTATGAAATCTGTTACGCGGAAATCTAGCGCATCGGTCCCGAAGGTCGCATGAAAATCATCCACCGCATGGTCTTGCGGATGCTGCCCGGTCCGTTTTTCGGAGCGCTGGGGACCCTCATGTTTCTTCTGTTGCTGCAGTTTCTCATGCGGCATCTGAAGGATCTTGTCGGCAAGGGGCTCCCGACCGGGGTGGTGGTCGAGTTGATCGTCTACAACCTGGCCTACATGGTCGTATTGGCGGTACCGATGTCCGTCCTTCTGTCGGTTGTGGCCACCTTTGCCCGGATGTCCGAAACGGGAGCATACGTGGTCGTCCGCAACGCCGGGGTTTCGCCGATCCGTCTCATGTGGCCCGTCGCCGTCGCGGGCGGGTTCGTCATGCTCGGGATGACGTACTTCAACAACGTGACCCTGCCGGACGCGAACTACCTTGCCAAGGGACTCTGGCAGGATATCCGGCAGAAGCGGCCCGGATTCGCCCTCGAAGCCGGCGTGTTCTATGAGGGGATTCGTGGGTATGCCCTGCGTGCCATGCGGATTCCCGAAGGCACAAATGAACTCTATGACATCACCATTTTTGACTATGGAGATGGTGCACGGCGGCGTACTTCCATCAACGCCCGGCGCGGCACGCTGGAGACCACCGCCGACGGCGCCCGGCTGATCATCACCGTGTTCGACGGGGAGGTGCATCGCCTGCACACGGTCTCCCAGCGCGCCAATATGCCCCAGCGATACGAACGTATGTCGTTCGACCGCCTCGTGCTTCCGCTCGATCTGTCCACCCTGGCCTTCGAGCGAAGCGATCCCGGTACCGCCTCTCGGTCGGATCGCACGATGCGAACCGGCGAGATGCTTTTGGTCGTCGACTCGCTGAGAAACGAGGCGCGCCTCCGGCGCGAGGAGTTTCAGCAGACGATGGCGCGGATCGGTCCCGTTTCGACGCGTTTGATGCCCGACAAGATCGCTCGTGCGGTGGCCGACACCATGAGCCAGGGCATGTGGGATGGACAGGGAAACCCGCCATCGGATTGGAGCTTCCCGATTTTCGAACTCGATACACTGGTTCAGAACGAACTTTTCGACTTCGCGATGCAGAATGCGCGGGTTGTGCAAACCGACCTGGAAAACATTCATGCGGGATGGAGTTGGTCTTCGCAGAGGGCAGACCGATACATGGTGGAAGTACACAAGAAGTACTCCATCGCCGTGGCCTGTCTCGTGTTCGTATTGATCGGCGCCCCGCTTGTCGTTCTGCTGGGCCGCGGCAGTCTCGGGTTCGTCACGGCCTTGTCGGCCGGCATCTTTGTATTTTACTGGGTAACCCTCGTACTGGGCGAGAAACTGTCCGACCGTGGCGACTTAAGGCCCTGGCTCGGCATGTGGATCGCGAACATCGTCATCTTTTCCGGTGCGGTGTTCCTCTTCCTTGTGCTCAACCGTATCCCGGCCCGAATCCGCCGCGCGATTCGCCGCCGCCGTCTCCCCGTATAGCGCACCCGGCATGCTGGTTCTCGTACCCACACCCATCGGCAATCTGGAGGACATCACGCTTCGCGCATTGCGCGTGCTGAAAGAAGCGGATGTGATTGCGTGTGAGGACACGCGGACCTCCGGCGTCCTCCTGAACCACTTCGGGATCGACACGCCTCGGGTGAGTTACCACGACCATAACGAGCGAGCCCGGACGCCTGCGCTCGTCGCCCGGATGCTCTCGGGTGAAACCGTTGCTCTGATATCGGATGCGGGGACGCCCGGGATCTCCGATCCCGGCTTCTTCCTCGTCCGTGAATGTCTCCGGGCCGGGATCGCCGTCACCGCCCTGCCGGGCCCTTCGGCTTTCGTTCCCGCGCTCGTGGCCTCAGGCCTCCCGACGCAACGATTTGTTTTCGAAGGATTCCTCCCCCAGCGCAAAGGCCGGGCCACACGACTCAAGGAACTTGCAGGGGAAACCCGAACGATCGTCCTGTACGAATCACCCCACCGCCTCTTGCGTACGCTCGCGGACTTGTCCTCAAACCTCGGGTCCGATCGGCCGGCCGTCGTCGCCCGCGAATTGAGCAAACTCCACGAGGAAATGCACTTCGGAAGCCTTGCAGAGCTACACGAAAACTTCCGGATGCTCCCTCGCGTTCGCGGAGAAATGGTGATTGTGGTTGGAGGGGTATGACATGGGAGTTTAAGAGTTTGATAGTTTAGGAGTTTAGGAGTTTAGGAGTTGCGACCCGCGACCCGCGTTCGCACCACCCACCATCCACCATCCACCATCCACCATCGACTTCGGACCCCCGGACCTTCGGACCTTCGGACGCTATACAACCATGCCCCGTTTCCTTCTCCTCCTCACCCTATTCCTCTTCACCGCGGCGCCGTTGGGCGCCCAACCGGGCGAATTGACGGATGCCGAACGGGCTGTCCAGGCCCGCCTGGGCCAGGACCGTGTTGTGGTCGTGCACTTCTGGGCCCCGTGGTGCGGCAATTCCATTGCCGAACTGCGCGCAGGGTGGTACGAGATCGTTGAAGATGAGGCGCACTCCGATGTCGACTTCATTTTTGTCACCATCTGGAACAACGGGGAGAGCGGGCGTGACGTCATGACCCGGTTCGGGCTTCCCGAGTCCCTGGAAGAACGTACGCAGACCGATTTTGGACCCAGTGGTGAGCGCGAAAACCGGCGCCGGACGTTCCTTGGACTACCGGTGACCTGGATCCCGACAACATGGATCTTTCGACCTGATGGTCCGTTAGCCTACGCCTTTAATTACGGTGAACTCCGAATGGAAACGCTGCGGCAAGCCATCGGGGACACCCGCAACGCGTGGACCCACTGATGCAGCCTCGAATGCTGGAGGCTCGACCTGCGCGCGTGCTGCCCGTCGTCAACCGACTGCAACTATGACTCCAGAGCGTGTGAAGCGCCTGTTGGGCGGTTTTGTCTTCTTCTACAGCCTCGTGCTCTTTGGCACCACGGTCGCGCCCACTGCATCATTCTGGGATGCGGGCGAGTTCATCGCGATCGCCAACCGATTGCAGGTCTCTCACCCACCCGGCGCACCATTCTACATGCTGCTCGGACGCGTCGCGTCCATGTTCGTATCGGCGCCCTACGTGGCGCTCGCCGTGAACCTCGTGTCTGTCCTTGCAAGCGCACTCACGATTCTCCTGACCTATTTGATCATCGTCGGACTCGTGCGGGAGTGGCAAGGGCCTCGCGAGACCCGCACGTGGACGCATCATCTGGTCGCCTACGCGGGCGGAATCGTCGGCGCGCTGACATTTGCCGCCACCGATTCGTTCTGGTTCAACGCGGTCGAGTCGGAGGTGTATGCCCTCTCGATGTTCTTCACGGCCATCGTGATCTGGCTCATCATGCGTTGGGCCGAGGAATATCGCGACGACCTGGCCTCGGGTCGCGCCCTGCACCGTTACGATCTGGGCCCGGTGACCAGTCGCTACCTGGTGATCATCGCCTACCTCTTCGGCCTCGCCACGGGGGTTCATCTGCTCAACCTGCTGGCGGTCTTCTTCGTCGCCCTGATCCTCTTCTTTGAAAAGTTCGACCGGGAAGAGTGGACTCCCTGGCAGCGGCTTCTGGGCCTCACCCTGACCGGCGTCTTCGCCAGCCTGGCGTTTTTCGCCGTCTATCCCGGTGTCATCATCTGGCTGCCCGAGCTGGCACAGCGACTCGACTCCGGTACGCTCACCATCGGGCTCATCGTAGCCGCGATCGCAGCGGGGCTCTGGTATACGCAGACCCGCCGGCTGCAAATCGCCAACGTCATCCTGATGGCGATCACCGTCGTCGTCATCGGCTACTCGACGTACGCCCTCATCTTCGTCCGCAGCGCCGCCGATCCTCCGATCGACGAGAACGACCCGGAGGACCTCACCGCGATCGTCTCCTATCTCAAGCGTGAGCAATATGGAGATGCACCGCCCCTCTTCGACCGTATGCACTCGCCGATTCCCCAGCATCAAAGGGAATACGCACAGTACGGATCGGAATGGGAGTTCTTCTGGGAGTGGCAAGTGAAGCACATGTACATCCGCTACTTCATGTGGAACTTCGTCGGCCGCCAGAGTGACGTCCAGGATGCCGGGTGGACGGCAGGGTTCGACAATACCAACGCGGAATTGCACGCGATGAAGACGCCCAGCGAACGGGCAAGCCGAAACGTCTACTACGGACTGCCGCTGCTCCTCGGACTGATCGGCTTCTTCTATCACGTCAAACGCGATTGGCGGCGCGCTTTCAGTGTCGGCATCCTGTTCGTCGTCACGGGCATCGGCATCATCCTCTACCTGAACCAGACCCCGCCTCAACCGAGGGAGCGGGACTACTCCTACGTGGCCAGCTTTTTCGCGTTCAGCCTCTGGATCGGTATCGGCGCTGCCGGCCTGGTCGAGTTCGTAACCGACCTGCTTCGCCGCGCGGCAAACCCCATCCTCCCGAAGCTGGCCGGCACCGGCACCACCATCCTGCTCGTTGCAGCCGTACCCGTCCTGATGGCCGTCGAGAACTACGACGACCACGACCGCTCCGGGCGCTACGTCGCTCCCGACTACGCCTACAACCTGCTCAATAGCCTCGAGCACAATGCCATCCTGTTCACGAACGGGGATAATGACACCTTCCCGCTCTGGTATCTGCAGGAAGTGGAGGGCGTTCGCCAGGATGTTCGGGTGGCCTGCCTCTCACTGATGAACACCTCCTGGTACCTCAACCAGCTGAAAAACCAGTGGAGCAGAGACTCGGAACCGGTGCCCATGACCCTGACGGACGCCCAGATCGCGCAGATCGGCGTCGCTCCGTGGCAGGCGCAAGAGGTCGTTCTCCCCGTGGAATGGCCCCAAGGCGCCTCGGTGACGGACATCGGAGTCACCGCCGCCGATTCCAGCCGCATCGAGAATCCGATGCGCTGGACGGTTCAGGGTCGGCCTTACAGCTCGGATACCAACATGCTGTACGTGGCTGACCAGGCCGTGCTCTCCATCATCGTCCAGAATGCACGAGAGGGTTGGCGCCGTCCGGTATACTTCGCGAACACGACGAGCCGGGACAGCCAGATGGAACTGCAGCCCTACTTTCAGCTCGAAGGGCTCGCCTATCGCATCGTTCCCGTGCGCCATAACGACGTGTTGCTTGGACGCGTGGTGCCCGAAATCACCGTCGAACGCCTCAACCGATTCCGCCTGCGCAACCTGGACGACCCGAAGGTCTACTTTGACGAAAACAAGCGCCGGATGATGGACAACTACCGGCTCACGTATGCGCACGCCGCCCAGAAAATTCTGGAGATGGGGGATAAGACCACGGCGGAAGCCCTCATCGATACGCTCACACGCAGTATCCCCTTTGCCACGATACCGAGTGATCCCTACACCGGGCTGCTCGTTGCCCAGGTGCTGGAGCAACTCGGGCGCCGAGACGACGTAAACGAGGTGCTCAAAGCACTCGAACCGCGCGTACTCGAGGAGATGGACCTGGCCATACAGTCGCGCGCCCAGCAGCGTGCAGCGCGCACCGGCGACTACATCGGCTACATCATCTACACCTATATGGGGAGCGGAGACTTCGAGGCCGCCTCCTCCTTGTACAACCGGCTGGCGGATGTGACCGGCGATGAATCGTACCGGCAATCACCCGAGAGCCTGAGACAGCAGTTCGAACGCGAGTCCGGGCTCATCCAGGAAGGCCTGCTGGACACAATGGACACGGACTACGATATCCTCCCCTGACATGCCGCATCCGGCCTGCCTTTGCGTTGACTGAAGGCGCGCCTTCCGCTAACTTGACTGCGCACGCCGTGAAGCTTTCTTAGCCAATCGCTATGGGATTCGCCTTCCAGGAACATGACATCGACCGCATAGCGGCGGTACTCGGGACGCCGGGCACCCGGCAAGGTCCCGTCGTCCGGTTCGACTTGCGCGACAAGGAGAGCGGCCGGCGCCTGGTGCTCGAAATCCTGGTGATCGTCGCCCTCCCTCCCTCACTGGACGACAGGCCCGCCAACCTCATCACCGTGTACGCCACAAACGCCTTCCTTCAGCTGCACGGCTGCTCGGGCTATATCGCCAGCGACGAACTGGGAGAGGTCATCTTCTACTCCAAACACGGCGGCGCGACCAACGGCCTTGTCATCGAACGCGGAGCCGGCTGTTCGCTCTACTCAAACGTCGACGACCGTCTTCTCTCGGCCGACTTCACCCAGCTTCCGCCCGAGATCATGATGGGCAGTGTCGTCCTTTCGATGACCGGAGACGAAGGCTGGGTCAATGATCTGAAGGACGATCAGGTGTAACAGTCCAGTGACACCGTCGGCGGCCCCATGGACCCTGTCGAAATTGAACACGTGCATCCGCGCATCCAGGTCGACGACGCGGCTGTTCGCGCGCTCGTTCAACGGGTTGCCGCAGGCGAGTCCGTGGTTATCACCTACCTGGGCATCATCCTCACCGGACACGAAGCGGTACGAAGCCTGAATGTTGAATACCTGGGCCGCGACTACCTGACTGACGTGCTGGCATTTTCTCTGGGAGATAACGCGCCTGACGCGGATCCCCTGGAAATCGACGGTGAAGTTTACGTGGACCTCGACACCGCAGAGGAACGGGCTCCCGAGTTTGGCGCCTCCACAGAATTGGAAGCACTCCGCTACATCGCCCACGGCCTGCTTCATCTGGCCGGATACGATGACGATACGCCCGAAGGCAAGGACGAAATGCACCGCCTGGAGGATCTCTATCTCGGCTTCTCCTGAGCGACGACCGCCCATGAACCGGCCCACCGCCAGATCCCGGCGCCGACATGCAACCCTGCGGCACCTGGCCGCCGGCCTCGTTGCGGCCCTCTCGATCGCCGGCGTCACTGCGCTGGGCCAGGGTGATCGATTCCCTTCCATGACGCGGTGGCAACTGGCCTGGCACGGTGGATCCAGCCTGTATATCGGCGATCAGGAAGCGATGCGTCTCGACCAACCTGCCCTCGGCGCATTCGGCGGCGGTGAACTCGTGCATCAATTCACGCCTGCCGTTGGACTCGGCGTCGCAGCCCAGATCGTTCGAAATCCTCGCCTCGACGAGCCCGACAGCTATCGATCCACCCTCTCGGCCCTGCTCCGCCTTACGCAGCCCGGCTCCAGACGCCTCTCACCGTACCTGCAAACGGGAATCCTGTACATCATAGGCGCCTCACGGGGCGGATCGGGACCCCTCGCCGGCGTAGGCTTCAACGTGCGCGTCGCCCGTACCTTCTCGGTCTTCGCCGAGGGCAACCTCCAACTCGTCTATCCCGGCGACGTGCTGGATGGTTCTCAGACAGCCGACCATTTCGACGGGATCGGGCTCGTCGGCGTGGGTATCCGAATCTCAGATCTCCGTGGATTTTTCGGCCGACGACCCGCCCTGGAGATTCTGGCAATCCGGCATGCGCCCGCCCCGGAGCAGGAGTTGCCGGTTCGCTTCGACGCCGACCTCAACATCGACAACACCGGCGCCAGAGTGGTGTGGACCTTCGGAGACGGCGAAACCAGAACCGGAAACCCCGTCCAATACACGTTCCGAAATGCCGGAATCCACGAAGTCGTGGCTACAGCCACATCCAACGGCGGAACGGCCGTTCATTACCTGATCATCGACGTAGCCGCCAAGGAGCCGCCTGCAGTCGTCACGGCGACGCGCCGCGAGTCGGCGCCGAGTACGCGCCCCGACACGCCCCCTGTTCGCCAGGATCGAGAAGAAATCACACGCCCATCGACCTCGGGTGACGAGCGACCGGAACGGACGGAAGATGAGCAACCCGAACCGAAGGTCACGCGCGCATCGCCGCAGACGGCTCCCGCCGACCCCCCCGAGGAGAGGGCGCCGCTTCCGTTTTCGGGCTACACGTGGGTCATCGGATCGACCGCGAGTCTCAGCGAAGCCCGGACACTCGCGGCCACCTATTCGACCCAGGGAAACCTACCCCTCATCTTCCCCCATGCCGTCGACGGCATCACACGGTATCGGGTTACACTTGGACAATTCGGAAGCCGGTCCCAGGCACAGCGCGGGCGATCGGCTCTGCCGGCTACCGTGCCCAAGGATACATGGCTCGCCTTCGTCGATGCGCAGCCACCGCTTCGAACGGGCGCCGGGCCGGACACCCCGGAACGTGTGTCCCGGGTATCTCCCCCTCCGGCGAACCAACGGCCTTCGACCGAATCTCGTTCAGCGCGTTTCACCTGGGTCGTGGCCTCCGCCACCTCAATGGCCGCCGCTGAAACGCTGGCCGAGCGACTTCGCGCCGAAGGCCATGATGCCTCCGTTCGCTCCTCTCTCATTGGCGGAACGACCCGGTATCGGGTCAGCATAGGTGGATATGCCTCCCGGAGCGAGGCACAGGCCGATCGCGGACGCCTGCCGGCGGATCTGCGCGAGGAAGCCTGGCTGCTCGATCTCGAGTCAGAGCGATAACTTCCGCAACCGCGATGCGCCTTCTCCTCGTCGAGTCGCCCGCCAAGGCCCGAACGCTCGAGGCGCTACTGGATGGGGACTTCCTCGTACGGGCGACCCGCGGACACATCCGAGATCTGCCGAAGTCCGGACTGGGTGTTGATCCAGCGAGAAGATTTCGTCCCCAGTGGCGATCCGTCCCCGCAGCTCGCAAGGAGATGGCGGCGCTCGAAAGCGAGGCGTTTCTCTGTCGCGAAATCCTCCTGGCCACCGACCCGGACCGCGAAGGGGAGTCCATCGCAGCCCACCTGTCGGAGCGGCTGAGGAAAACGCGCCGTCCGTGCCGACGCGTCCGATTGACCGAACTCACCACGGAAGCGACCGGATCGGCCATAGCCCTGGCCGGTGAGATAGACGAATCCCTCGTCGAAGCGCAGACCGCTCGGCGCGTGCTTGACCGTCTGATCGGCTACACGGTGAGTCCCACGCTGGCCGCATCCACCGAGAATCGTGCCGCAACCGGCATCGGCCGCGTCGCCGCCGCCACACTCGGTCTCTTGTCGCACCACGAGAAGCGCACGGCCCCAACGGATCGGGACCCACTCTGGCGCGTAGAGATCGATTGGATCTCATCCGACGGCCGGGAGATCCAGACGACCCTCGATGCGCTGTTCCCCGACGAGAAAGCCGCCGCCGACCGCGCGCGCGACGTGACCGGCATCCGTGCTACCATCGCCTCCGCAACGCCCCGCCGCAGCGCCGCGCGCACCGGAACCGGACTCACCACCTACGACCTGCTCATCCAGGCCTCTTCCGGCGCCGGCCTCACGTCCCCTGAGACCATGCGGGCCGCACAGCGACTGTATGAGGGAATACCGCGTGCCGATCTGCCCCCGCTCGCCCTCACTTCCTACCCGCGGACAGACGACGATGCCCTTCCAGCCCCACTCCGGGCTGCCGCATACGACTTCCTCCATGTTCGCTATGGCATGCCGCATCCCCCGGCAGAGACCGACAGTCAATCTGTGCGAACCCACGGATGCATCCGTCCGCTGAGTTTCGAATTTCCCCCCGACACGGTCCGTCCTTTCCTCAGCCCTGCCGAATTCCGTGTCTACGAGTTCATTTGGGATGCAGCGCTCAATGCGTGTAGGCCGGCCATTTCATCCACTGAGGACACGCCTGAAGCGATCGTGCTCGACGCGCCCATCGGGCGGATTGCCGTCAGCGTGTCACTTCTGGACGAGCCTGACGTGCGTGTTGCCACGCCCCAAGTGCTGGGGCGTCTTGCGAATTACCGGGACGGGGGCTCCATGCCCGTCAAGGCGGGCGATATGCTGACCGCCTCGCGCGTCCACGTTCGGCCGGAGGTCCCCCCGGATCCGGGGCCGCTACGTGACGGCTCGCTCGTTGAAGCCATGCGCAAAGCCGGAATAGCACGGCCCGGAACGTGCGCACGTTCGATCCAGGCGCTCGTCGATCGCGGATACGCCCGACGTGACCCGCTCGATCTGCAGACCACCCGTCTTGGGAGGCACGTACTCGCTGTCCTCGACGAACGATTTCCCGATCTCACGAATCCGTCGTTCACGAGGAGGATGGAGGAAGACCTCGATGCGATCGCGGCCGGAAGAACCGACTACGAAACGGTTGTCTCATCCTTCTACGAGTCGTGGGTGCTTCCGGCGCTGTCGGGCGCCCAGACGCCCCGGCCCGCGCGGGAAACCCGGAGGAACGCCCCGCGGGACGCGTCGGCCCGTTGCCCGGACTGCGGACGCCCGCTCGTCGAACGTCAGGGGCGGTTCGGCGCTTTTCTGGGCTGCACGGGCTTTCCGAAGTGCCGCTTCACGCGACCGGTCTGATGAGACCTCTCCGCTTATCCACGCGTTCGGCCCGTACGTGTATCGCCGGCAAGATCCGGCCGGGAGGGCTTCACGCGTCCCTCGACGGCCTCCTCAGCGCCACAGTGTCCAGCGGCATCGTCTCCGTTTCCGGCCGGTGCCGCTTCACGCCATCCCCGGCGGTCGCTTTCGCATCTACACCTCGACCCAGTCCGTCTGCGGATCCGTGGTCACGACGGGCCCCGGATCCATGGCCACGTTGATTTCGCTGCGGATACCCCAGGTGGAATAATACACGCCGGGTTCGATGGTGACCGCCAGCCCGGTCTCCACGGGCCGCGTATCCTGCGCCTCAAACCCGTCGATGTTGGCCCCGTCACCGTGCGCACTGGCAATGCCCAGGCTGTGCCCGGTGCGGTGAATGAAGGCCTCTCCCAGCCCGGCTTGTTCGATGACCGCCCTGACGGCATCATCCACTTCGAATCCCGCCACGGCCCTCCGGCCGTCCGCCCATGCCCGCTGCATCAGGGCTACGCCGGCGTCACGCGCCTTCAGCACGGTCCGAAACCCATGCTCGATCTCGGCCGACACGGGACCCCTGCGTGCCATCCACGTAATATCTGCAAAGGCACAATCAGGCCCCTTGAAACCGGCCCAGAGGTCGACGAGGAGCACAAACCGTTCACCCAGGACGCTGGATCCCACGGCGGGTGGAACGTAGTGCGGATCCCCGGCATGCCCGTCGACTCCTACGATGGGCGCGTGGTCCGTCACCATCCCCCGCGAATCGAAGGCCTCGAGAATCCACGACTGTACCGTGGCCTCGTCGATCGAACCCGGGCTGGAAGCGCGCACACGGTCCAGGGTCGCCGTGACGATTTCCGTCAGAGCAACCGCCGCCCGGCGGTGACTCGCCATTCGTGCAGGCCCCCAGAGGACGAGGTGTCGCTGGCTCAGGTGGGCGCTGCTCGTCAGCTTGCAGCCCATCCCCCGCAGCAGATCCGCGAGTCCCCCGTCGATGCGTGACAGATAGGGAATTGCACCGTCAGGATACCATTCGACGGCGATCTGCTTGTCCGCTACGAGCCGGCGAAGATGGTCGCGCCATTGCGAAAAGCCCTTGTAAGTAGAAATCGGAACGTCGATTTTCGGCAGGCTCTGCACCTCGATGCCGTTGATGATCAACTCGGGTTTCCCCGATCGCGGGAGCCAGAGCGCCCACCGCCGGGTGAGCATGGACGCGCCCAGATCGAGTGCCCCGGCCGCCACGGGGTTCGAGCCGCGAAAGTCGGTGATGAGCCAGCCGTCGACGTGCATGGCTTCAAGATCGGCCGCTACGGCCTCCGGGTTGATGCGCAGAGCGGACATGTCGGTTCCTCGGTCAGGTGAATCGCAACCGGGACAATCTACGATCAGCCGAAAACCCGTGCCCACCGGAGAACTCCTTGCCGATTCGCGCGCTACAACCTGTACAGCCCTGGACACGCGGGACGCGAGGTTTCTTCCTACACGCCACAACGGCATCGGCTTACGAGCCATGGCACGCTGTCTCTATTGCGAAAGTCGCTTCGGTTCCCTAAATGTGCTAGTGGGCATGGTTCCCAATCACCATCCGGAGTGCGTATGGAAAGAAATCTGAGGGCAATTCTCCCCACTCCACGGAATGAGTCACCGAGAAGTAAAGAAGGAGGAGTATCTATGCAAGTGCAGATCACCGCTCGCCATTTCAAAGCCAATGACGAGCTGCAAGCGTACGTCAACGATCGAGTAGCCAAGCTCAAGCGCTACTATGACGGCATCACGAACGTACATGTGATCCTCGATCTCATCCCCGTTCAGAACAACTCGACGCACGAGTGCGAGGCCGACATCTCCCTAAGCGTCTACAAACAGCGCCTCGCCGCCAAAGCGCTGGCCGCCACCCACGAGGAGGCCGTCAACGACAGCCTCGCGAACATCCGCAGGCAGATCATCCGTTACAAAGACAAACTCAGACGAAAACACAAGTTCAAAGAAGTCACGAAGGCGGCCGTCGAAGTCGACAGGGAGCCGCAATCGTAATCCGATAGGGCCTTCGCCCCGCAGCGCGAAGCCACGCCAAGCCCGGTCTTCTCGAAGGCCGGGCTTTTTTCTTGGAGGATGAACCGGCGACTGGGTCTCAGGCGGGATCCGGCAATTTCACCCGGATGTGCAGCTCGCGAAGTTGTTTGTCGTCGACGAGGTCGGGAGACGACACCATGAGTTCTTGCGCACTCTGCGTCTTGGGGAACGCGATGACGTCCCGGATCGATTTGGCGCCGGTGAGAAGCATAACGAGCCGATCGAGCCCGAAAGCGATCCCGCCGTGCGGCGGGGCGCCGTAGCGGAACGCATCCAGCAAGAACCCGAATCGCCGCTGGGCCTCCTCCTGCGAAATCCCCAGCAACTCGAACATCCGCTGCTGTACCTCGCGCCGATGGATTCGGATCGAACCCCCACCGACCTCCATCCCGTTGAGCACCAGGTCATACGCGCGCGCCCGCGCGGCGCCCGGATCCGAGTCGAGCATCGGAACATCCGACGGACGAGGCGAGGTGAATGGATGGTGCATCGCCACGTACCGCCCTTCCTCTTCGTCATACTCAAGGAGCGGAAAATCGGTCACCCAGAGAAACTTCCAGGGTCCGTCGGCGCCCTCCTTGACGAGACCCAACTCGTCGGCCATGTGGAGACGCAACGTGCCCATCTGCTCGTACACCTTCGGCACGAGGCCGGCAAGCAAGAGGACGAGGTCTCCGCGCTGCGCGCCCGTCTTCTCGATCGCCCGGTCCACATACGCCGTCGGGAGCACCGCATCCTTGACCGAGGCAGACACCTCACTTCCGTCGCTGGGCAATTTGAAGTAGATGAGACCGCCGGCGCCGATTCTGCGGCGCACGATGTCCTTATCGAGCCGGTCCATCGCTCCCCGTCCACGGTCACCCTCACCGGGCACACGCAGCCCCACGACGCGGCCGCCGCGTTCGATGGCTTGTTCGAACACCCGAAACGGGCTCCCCGTGAAGACGTCCGTCAGGTCCGTCATCTCGAGGTCGAACCGAAGGTCCGGCTTGTCACTCCCGTATCGCTGCATCGCGTCGTCATACCGCATCCGCGGAAACGGAAGCGGCAGATCAACGCCCTTGACGTCCTTCCACACCGCAGCCATCAGACCCTCCATGATGCGGAAAACCAGCTCCTCATGGGCGAAGGAGATCTCCACGTCGATCTGAGTGAACTCGGGCTGCCGGTCGGCCCGCAGGTCTTCGTCGCGGAAACACTTGACAATCTGGAAGTAGCGGTCCAGACCGGCGATCATCAGGATCTGCTTGTAGGTCTGGGGCGACTGCGGCAGGGCGAAGAACTTCCCGGGGTGGACGCGGCTCGGGACGAGGTAGTCCCGGGCGCCTTCCGGCGTACTCTTCATCAATACCGGCGTCTCGACCTCTACGAAATCGTTGGCCGAAAAATATTTCCGGACAGACTGGTACAGGGCGTGGCGGACCAGCAGTTGCCGCTGGATCGCGGGCCGCCGCAAATCCAGATAGCGGTATCGGAGCCGCAGGTCTTCGTTCGGTACCTTGTGCTTCTCCTCGTGCGCCGACACGGAAAACGGCAGCGCTTCGGCCTTGTTCAGGATCTCCAGTTCGTGGACCCGCACTTCCACTTCACCCGTGGGCAATTTCGGGTTGACCGTCTCGTCGGATCGGTGGCGAACGACGCCTTTTACGGCGATGACGTCCTCACCGCGAAGTCCGTTCGCGGCCTCATGCGCCGTGAGTTCATCCTGAGGAGAAAACACCACCTGCGTCAACCCATACCGGTCCCGCAAGTCAATGAAGATGACGCCGCCCAGGTCGCGTCGGGTATCTACCCAGCCCTGCAGCACGACGCTCGTCCCTTCGTCCGCATGACGCAACTGGCCACAGGTGTGCGTCCGGTATCCCAATGTCGGGAGATCACTCATCAACGAAACTCGGTTATTGCCCTACAAAAATCGGCCGCTGGTCCTTCAGATGACCGAAATGCCCCATCATCAAAGGCACAATTAAGTAATATAGGAAAACTGAGGAGGAGTTTGGAGTTTGGGGTTGGGCGTTTGGGGAAGTTGCCTGCGATGGGTTTCCCGGCGGAAGGCGGGATCCAGTTCGCAAGGGTTTCGTGCGCGACGCGCTCTCTCGCCCACACGCCCATGCGTCCATTCGCCCACTCCCCCA
>CAYLXM010000022.1:25630-53864 GCA_964387555.1 uncultured Rhodothermales bacterium
TGCGCGACGCGCTCTCTCGCCCACACGCCCATGCGTCCATTCGCCCACTCCCCCACTCGCCCATTCGTCCATTCGCCCATTCACCCACTCCCCCATTCACCCATTCACCCACTCCCCCATTCCCCCATTCCTCCATTCCCCCATTCCCCCATTCGCCCATTCGCCCACTCCCCCATGCTTTCCCCCGACTTTCTCGCTGCGGTTCGATCCGGTGAACGGCGGGCGTTGGCCCGCGCCGTTACCGCAGTCGAGAATGAACTGGAAGGCTATGAAGGTCTGCTTGACGCGCTTTTTCCGCTCACCGGCAGCGCGTGGCGGATCGGCATCACCGGTCCGCCGGGGGCAGGGAAATCGACGCTTGTGGATGGACTGATCAAGCGGTTTCGCACAAACGGCGATTCCGTGGCCGTGGTGGCCGTGGACCCCACCAGTCCGTTCACCGGCGGCGCCCTTCTCGGGGATCGGATTCGGATGGGCCGGTGGGCAGATGACCCGGGCGTCTTCATCCGTTCTCTGGCCACGCGGGGCGCCCTGGGCGGACTCAGCCTGGCTGCGGAGGCAACGGCCGACGTTTTCGACGCCGCCGGCTTCAGCCGCGTCATCCTCGAGACGGTAGGGGTCGGACAGGCGGAAATCGACATTGCACAGGCGGCGGACACGGTCTGTGTCGTGCTGGTACCGGACAGCGGCGACGCGGTCCAGGCGATGAAGGCGGGACTCATGGAGATCGCCGACTGCTTCTGCATCAACAAGTCCGACCACCCTGATGCTGCACGCTTCACCGGCGCCCTCCGGTCGGTTCTGCACCTCCGCCCGTCCTCCGCACCCGAACCGGCCGTGATCAAGACGGTTGCCTCGCGAGGCGAAGGCCTTGATGCCCTCTTCGAGGCCTTGTGCGCGGAGCACGAGAAGCTCGTGACGTCCGGACGCCGCGATACGCTTCGTCTCGATCGCTTTCGACGGCGCGTGCGCCGGATCGCGGTTCGGAAACTCGAGGCACAGTTCTGGAATCAGATGCGGATGCGTCGGTTCGAGGACACGCTTGCCCGGCTTGACCCGGGCGATCGCCGGCCCTTCGCTCTGGCCGAAAGTCTGCTTTCCATGCCGTTGCCGGAGTGATCCGGAATAAGCGGACAAATTCGTATCTTCGGCGATTCATGGTCGGCAGGTCCCACGTCCACGGCCTCCGCCGCCCCACCTAACCGTTCACTTACGCTCGGTTTCACCATGCAGCATAGCCCATCCGCCGACCCCTTGAGCAAGCAATGGTTCGGCCATCCCCGCGGCTTGTCGACGCTCTTCTTCACCGAGATGTGGGAGCGCTTCAGCTACTACGGCATGCGGGCCCTACTCGTCCTCTTCCTCACCGCGTCGGTGATGGACGGCGGAGTGGGATTCGATCCGGTGCAGGCAGGCGCACTCTACGGCATGTTCACGGCCCTCGTCTACCTGATGAACCTCCCCGGAGGCTGGGTGGCGGACCGGATTCTCGGACAGCGCAAGGCGGTCTTCTGGGGTGGACTTCTAATCGCGTTCGGCAACCTGACGCTGGCCATTCCGGATACCTGGAGCCTCTACACGGGCCTTGGCCTGATCATTCTGGGGACCGGACTGCTGAAGCCGAACATCTCGGTAATCGTCGGTCAACTCTACTCCAAAGGGGATCCGCGGCGCGACAGCGGCTTCACGATTTTCTATATGGGCATCAACCTGGGCGCCTTCATTGCTCCGCTCATCTGCGGGTGGCTCGCTCAGGCGTACGGATGGCGGTGGGGCTTCGTCGCGTCCGGAATCGGCATGCTTCTGGGCCTTGCCCAGTACCTCGCCACCGGGAAGTACCTGGGTGAGGCGGGAACGCATCCACACCCGTCCGACCCCGAATCCTCCGCGAAAGACCGGCGCAACCTCGCGTACGCACTGGGCGGACTCGCGGTGATCACCATCGCCCTCGTCCTGCTCACGATGCAGGGAATGGTCACGATCGTTGGCATCTCCAACGGCGTGGGATACGCCCTCGGCGCCATCGCCCTGGCCTTCTTCGCCTGGCTTTTCTTGACGGGCGACTGGACGGTGGATGAAAGGAAGCGCCTTTATGTCATCTTCCTCCTCTTCATCGGCGCCGCCATCTTCTGGAGTGCCTTCGAGCAGGCGGGTACGACGCTGAATCTCTTCGCCCAGGAGAATACGGACCGCACCGTGGCCGGCTGGATCGCATCCCTGTTTGGGCTTGCAGACGGCGTGTTCCCTGCACCCTGGTTCCAGTCGCTCAACGCACTGTTCATCATGGCGCTCGCCCCGGTATTTGCCTGGCTGTGGATCTGGCTTGCCCGACGCAAGAAAGAACCCTCTCTCATCGGCAAGTTCTCCTTCGGCCTCTTCTTCCTCGGCCTTGGATTCGTCGTGATGATCTGGGCCGCGATCCTGGTCCAGGGCGGGTCGTCGGTCGGCCCGATGTGGCTGGTCAGCACCTATATGCTCCACACCATCGGCGAACTCTGCTTGAGCCCGGTCGGCCTGTCGGCCATGACCAAGCTGGCTCCGGATCGGGTTGTGAGCCAGATGATGGGGGTCTGGTTCCTCGGCGCCTCGGTCGGCAACTACATTTCGGGATTTATGGCCCGCTTCTACGGCTCGGTAGAGTTGCCTACCCTGTTCGGGATCGTCACCGCATTCGCACTGGTCGGTGCGCTGATCTTTGCGCTGCTCGTCCGGCCCGTCAAGCGCATGATGGCGACCGCCGAATCCGAATAGCCTTCCATCCGGCCCGGGTGCAAACGAGAGCGCCCGGGCCGGTGTTTTTCCTGCCATGAAGGACCTCCGCGTCCCTATCCAGCGGCTTCCCTCGGCTGAAGGGCTCGACATGCCGGGTTATGCCACACCCCACGCCGCTGGCATGGATCTCCGGGCTGCGGTTCCGGAGGCTGAGCCTGTTGCACTTCATCCTGGCGACCGGATCCTCGTACCGACAGGACTCAAGATTGCGCTCCCGCCGGGCTTCGAGGCGCAAGTCCGGCCGCGGAGCGGACTCGCCCTCCGCCACGGCATCACGGCGCTGAACAGCCCCGGGACCATCGACGCCGACTACCGGGGCGAGATTCAGGTGCTCCTGATCAACCACGGCCGGGAGCCCTTCCTCATCCGCCGCGGCGAACGCATCGCCCAACTCGTCATCGCTGCCCATGCCGTCGTATCGTGGGAGGAGACGCCGACGCTGGAAACGACCCACCGCGGCGAGGGAGGGTTCGGATCCACCGGGCGCTGAAAGTGACGGGGCTGAAACCCCGCGATGTGAGCCGGATTGAACCCGGAAACGCTGCTCCGTGGAAGAAGTCCTGCTTCTAGCCCGCATACGACAGGGAGACCGCCAGGCATTTGATGCCCTCCTCCGTCCGCTCATCTCCCCGCTTTCCGACTTTGCGGCCGCCCTCACCGGATCCCGTACGGGCGGTGAAGACGTGGTGCAGGATGTCCTGCTGAACGTTTGGTCCTCCCACGCGAGCTGGCAGCCGACCATTTCGGCGCGCGCATACCTGTTCGGGGCCGTACGCAACCGGGCCCTGAACGAGGCGCGAAATGCCTTGCGCCGGCGAGATCGGGCCTCCCCGGAGGATATCGAGTCGATAGCCTCGTCGTCTGATACGTCTGAGCGGGTCGAAACCGAGGAATTTGCAGCACGCGTTCGTCTGGCCATCGAGGCCCTCCCCGAGCGACGGAGACTCATGTACCGACTGAGCCGGATCTACGGTCTCACCTACGACGAAATCGCGGTAGCCGCGGGCGTCTCACTGAACACGGTGCGAACCCAGATGTCGCTTGCGCTCGCGCACATGCGTGTCGAACTCGCCGACTATCTCTGATTTTTTTCGGCCCCCCTTCACACTCCCGCCGTCCTCGCGTGTCGTTCGGGATGATTACAGATGCCATACCGATGTCCAACCCGGATCGAAATCGACTGCTCGCGCGCTACCTGACGGGTACCGCCGGACCGGAAGAGGAAGATCATGCCAGGAAGCTGCTTGCTGAGGATGCCTCGCTGAGGCGCCAACTCGAGGGCCTCGCGGCTGATCTGCCGGAATTCGACATCGACGCGGTCACACCAATCCGACACACAGAGCCCGGGAATCTGGACGTGCCGCCACCCACGCTGCTGATGGGGAGACAATCCGACCGCGCGCTGCAAACCGGCTCGCGAAGTGTGCTCTTGCCGCAGACTTCGCGGACCGTCCTGCGGGTGGTCCAATGGGGTGCGGCCATCGCAGCCGCGCTGGCCGTCGTGTGGGTGCTCCTTCCGCGGCCCGTCGGACCGGCACAGACCATGCTCCTCACCACGGCTCCCGGAGAACGCCAGGTCTTCAAACTGGGGGACGGCTCTCAGGTCGAACTGGGCGTAGCGGGAAGCCTTCAGGTCGCCGGCGGTTTCGGCACGACGGAACGGCTCGTCCGCCTCGAGGGGCAGGCCCACTTCGACGTGGCGCCCGACACGCGTCGGCCCTTCCAGATCGAGGCCGGACCGGCACGGGTCACCGTGGTGGGAACGAAATTCGGCGTGCGTGCCTACCCGGGCGATGAAGCCGTTACGGTGGCCGTGTCTGCGGGTCGCGTTGAAGTGGAGACGGTACCGGCCTCCCGGAGAATAGAACTGCGCGCAGGCCAGGCAGCCGATCTGCAGAAGCGCGACTCCGGCTGGACCTGGGTGACGCGCCAACTCGACGAGGGTCGCGATTACGCATGGCGGCAAGACCGGCTGATATTCCGCGGGACTGGTCTGTCGGCCGTCGCAGCCGACCTGGAGCGGTTCTACGGGGTTACCGTGCGAATCGGTGACGATCAGACGAGAGCACTCCGGCTCGATGCAACATTCGAGAAGGAACCGCTCGATCGGGTCGCCCGCACCATCGCCCTTGCGCTGGATCTCGACACCACACTTCGGAACGACACGTTGGTTTTCCGGGCACATCGGTAAACGGCATCATCGGTTTCTATACTGCAACATCCCGAAAATGCCTCAAACCTCGAACCAACCTCCTGCCGTCGGACGATCAGGACATGCCCTGATTGTGCTCTTCGCGCTGTCTCTTCTCTGTCCTGCAACCTTCGCACAATCGTCCGGGGAGCCCTTGGAGTCCCTGGCCGACTCCGCACTCGGTCCGCTTCATTATCCCGTCTCGCTCCAGGCCGATAGCCTTCCCCTTGAAGCGGTACTCCGGGAGATCGCCGACAAGGCCGGACTTCGTCTGGTGTTCAACACGGACCTTGCGGCCGCCCAACCAGTACGTTCCTTGCGTCTCGATCGCGTACCGGCGCGTGAGGCCTTGCTGAGGGCCCTCGAAGATTCGCCGCTTGTCGCACTCCGGTTGCCGGATGGCAAGATTCTCATCATTGAGCGGCCTTCGGCGGCGCCCGCGGGGGGGGCGCGTGAGACGACGGACCAGCCGCATCACACGGTGCGCGGGCGCATCTTCGACCGCGACTCTCGATTCCCGCTCCCCGGCGCCAATGTGATCGTCGTGGGCTCCGACCCGCTGATCGGCACGACAAGCGACGCTTCGGGTAGTTTCGTACTCGATCACGTACCCCTCGGCCGGCAAGACATCCAGGTTTCCTTCATTGGGTACGAACCGCGCCTCCTCACCGGCATCCTCGTGACCTCCGGAAAAGAAGCGGTACTGGAAATCGCGCTGAAGGAGCAAATCCTCCGGGGCCAGGAGATCGTCATCCGACCTCAAGTACGCAAGGATCTGGCGCTCAACGAGATGGCGACAGTGAGTGCACGCACCTTCTCCGTCGAAGAGACCCGGCGCTTCGCTGGCGGCGCCGACGATCCCGCCCGTATGGCTGCGTCGTTCGCCGGCGTTGCCGGTGGTGCCGGCGTGCAGGACAACGCCCTGGTGATCCGCGGAAACGCGCCGAAAGGCGTTCAGTGGCGCCTCGAAGGCGTAGAAATCCCCAACCCGAATCACTTCGCGGGCATGACGGTCGCGGGCGGAGGCGGTCTTACCCTGTTCAGCGGTCACCTTCTCGCCGACTCTGACTTCTACACCGGGGCATTCCCCGCCGAGTTCGGTAACGCTCTGGCGGGCGTCTTCGACATGCGCTTCCGCTCAGGCAATCCGACGCGGCGGGAGCATGCGGTCCAGGTCGGCGTGATGGGAATCGACCTCTCCTCCGAAGGTCCCTTCGCACTCGGTTCTCCATCCACCTACCTCTTCAACTACAGGTACTCGACCATCGGACTGCTGCTTCCGTTGCTGCCCACCGAGGATGTCGCGACCTATCAGGACCTGTCCTTCAAATTCACCTTCCCATCTCGGAAAGCCGGACGGTTGGAGTGGTGGGGAATCGGAGGACTGGATCGCCAGAGCATGACGGAGACATCGGACTCCACGGAGTGGCGTTACGACCTCTGGGACAGGGTGCGTTTTGACCTCGGACTCGACGTGGGTGCCTCCGGACTTAGCCACCATCTCGTTCTCGGCGAGCGCACCTACCTCCGCACCAGCGCGGCCGTGACCCTCAACCGCACGCGCCTCGATCAGGATCGATTGAGCGACGATCTTGAGCTGGAGGAAGACCTCTACCTGCACAGTCGTTCCGGGCGCCTGATTCTTGGATCGTATCTCAATCACAAATTCAGTGCCCGTCACGTCAACCGCACCGGGTTCACCGCCCAGCGGCTCTTTTACGATCTCGATCTCCGCTCGGCACTGGATCGCGAGCCGCCCATGACCCCGCTATCGGATGAGAAGGGCGCCAGCATGCTCCTCCAGGCGTATTCGCAGTCGAGGATCGAGCCGGCCCACGGCATCACCGTCAATTTGGGCCTCCACGCGCTGCATTTTGCTCTCACGGGGAACAGTAGCCTGGAGCCGCGCCTCGGCCTTCGCTGGGCACTCAACAACCGGCACGCCGTCAGCATCGGCTACGGTCTGCACGGCCAGATGGAGGAATTGCGGATGTACCTGCTGCAGAAAGGCCTGGAGATGCCCAACCGGAAACTGGACTTTACTCGATCGCATCAGATGGTCCTGGGCTATGACCTTCAGGTCGCCTCGACCACCCGGCTCAAATGGGAGGCGTATGCCCAGTCACTCTTTCGCGTACCGGTGGTGACTTCCTCATCCACTTCCCTGCTGAACTTCGAACAAGACTGGTCCTTCTCGGACGGCCTCCGCAATGTCGGTGCAGGACGCAATTTCGGGTTCGAAATGACGGCCGAGCGCTTTTTCGACGGCGGACTCTACTTTCTCGTAACGGGATCGCTTTTCCGCTCTCGCTACCGCGGGGGAGACGATGTGTGGCGGCCGACGCGGTTCGACCGCGGATACACCGTGAACGGTTTGGTCGGGAGGGAATTCCAGTATGCGGACGGGAAACAGATACTGGGTCTGAACGGCCGCATCGCCGCGATGGGGGGTAAACGCAGAAGCCCTGTAGACGAGACCACCTCGCTTGAGCGGCAAGAGGTCGTGCTGGATGAAGCACGCGCCTTCGAAGACCGCGAGCCAGGCCTCTTCCTGCTCGACCTCACGGCCACCTATCGCCTCAACCGACGACGCCTGTCCCACGTCTGGGCATTGCAGGTCAAGAACACGCTCGCCGCCCGAGAAGTCTCGCTAGATTACAACTATCGCACGCGGATGGTCGAGGAGGTGCGCGACGGCTATCCCCTTCCCGTGCTTAGCTACAAGATCGAGTTCTAGCATGTCACCACACCGCGCACGTCGGTGAATTCCGCCTCGGACCACGTTTCCGCTTCGAACCCGTAGAGGTCCGAATCGGGATCCCGCCAGGCATTCGAGGACAGCCCCGCTTTCTGACCCACACCCTCCAGGAAATTGAGCCGGTCCCAGCCGAGGGATTCCGGGACCTGCGGAAGCAGCAGTCCGGCCCGATTCCCGCGTGTGATAAGGAGTCCATGCCGTCCCACTACCACCTCCTCGGGTGAGATTCGGAGGATCGGACCCAGGGCACTGATCGACACCACCAGTCGATCCACTTCATCGGCTCCCACCGGCTGAAAGCGCGGATCGTCCTGCGCTGCGGCGACCGCCATGCGGGCCACCGACTCGATGAGGGGGCGCCGCGCGGGACATTCTCCCCGGCAGCCTCGCAGATGACCTGTTTGGGCTTCACGAAGCGTAACGAAGCTCGCCCGCTCGGCCACCAGAGCCGGCGTCGAGGAGGGATACGGATCTGGATCTTGCCTTTGGAAAAACGAGAGTATGGCCCGCCGGGCCACAATGAGCAAAATCCTCCTTTCCTCGCAGGAAAGTGGAGCGGCGACCACATGACCCGACATGGACGAACCCCTCCAATGGCGAGCGCAACACCGGGAGAATGCGAATCCCCCGGTTTTATGGTACGCGCTCCGACGAAACGGCGCAAGAGGTGGAGCCGAGGAACGGGCCCCGCCCGCCGAGTGGCATCAACCGATTGGATCGTGCCGTTCGGAGGTGCATGGGTACGACTTTGGCCCGGAACGGTGACGGAGCCGGTGCCGCAGTCAGCGCGCGAATAGCCAGGATGAATCGCACCGGTCAGTCCCTGGCACTGGATTGGTCGTGGTCTTCGAACTCAATAAACCGCTCAGGCTGCGCCAGAAGATCGAGCAGAAGCGCGCGGTCCATTCCCGTACGGATGAGATGGTAGAATGCCGCGGTGGGAAGATCCTCCAGCAACAAAACGGCCGTTCTGATCGGGCGGCCATTCTCGGGGACCTGCCCGGCTGCAAGCGAGATGACGCCGGGAAATGCGCCGCCCACGGATATCACACCACCTGCTATAAGGGTACCGGCATCAGGCCAGATCCCAAGCGCCGATGTCTCGAGGCGCGCTTGAAGGAGCCTGGCATATCGACGGACCGTTCCGTGATGGAACGCCCGCGCGGCCAGCGCTTCCTGTTGTTGAATGCTGAACCGGCTTCCGGCCGATTGCATCATTTGACGGCGGGAACTCCTCCAGTTGGGATCGCTCCGAAAGCGCTCGACGAGCGCGCTGAACGCCTCCGAAGATCGGGGCGGCCCTGTGCCGTTCCGCCCGGGCTGCTTCTCCAGCGTACCAAGCAGAAGGGCAAGAAACGGCGTGGGGAGATCGGCGTGCGCCTCGTGACAACCTGCCTTGATCGAATCGGCCGCGAGGTGGAGGATGAGCCAGTCCTGCGCTGCCTGGTCATGCTCCACCATCATTCGCCGCACGATTTCCCGTACGTGAACCGTTTCCGCCCTCGTGCCGGGCCGGGGCGGATCTGTCCCTTGTGAGATCGGCAGGAAGAGTTCCTCCACCAGCGAGGCGGACAATGTCTGCTCGGGATCCAGCCCCCCGCATTCCACAGCACGGAGCACCCGATCCAGTACGTCCAGGCGCGTGACGCCAAACACGGTTCGGACGCTGTCCGCATGCAAATCAAGCAGTACAGCGTCCTTCCCCTCCAGCACGACGACGGATCCGCGCAGTGTGCCCATCCGGAGTGCGGCGTAGAGATCGTCCGGGCTTTTCAGCAGACCGGTCCACGCCGCGCTCCGGCCCATGGCCCGGGCATTCTGCCACATGGACCGGACCACGTCCCGATGACGAACTGCCAGCACGGCAAAGAAGAGGAGCACGACCCCCATGGACACCAATAGAGGCCGCAGACAACCGGAGCCGCGCATGGTTCAGAAGCCGAAAGCGACCGGCATCAAGATTCGTCGAGTTCGACGTCGGTCATGGTGCGGGGATAGCGGATCTGTTCGACCATTCGGATGACGTCTGGAGGGGGTGGCGGCGTCAGGAACGAAACCACCGCGATGACCGCAAATGCGAGCAGCATACCGATGGTCCCCACCCCTTGGGCGTTGATCCCGAAGAGATCTGACACGATGGGGCCGTCCGTGCCCAGGATCCTTTCCGACCGCATGAGCACGATCATGATGAAGGTGAAACTCAATCCGGTGATCATCCCCGAAATGGCCCCCTCCTTCGTGCACCGTTTCCAGAAGATGCCCAGCACGATGACCGGGAAGAAGCTGGCAGCAGCAAGGCCGAACGCGAAGGCAACAACCTCGGCAACGAAACCGGGCGGATACATACCGGCCAACCCAGCCACCACTACCGCAAAGAGAATCATCATTCGACCCACGAACAATTTCTTGCGGTCGGAAGCCGCCGGATTGATGATCTCCCCGTAGATATCGTGGGCCATGGATGAACTGATCACAAGCAGCAGCCCGGATGCCGTCGAGAGTGCGGCAGCAAGGCCCCCCGCCGCCACGAGACCGACGACAACCCCCGACAGGTTCGCGATCTCCGGGGTGGCAAGCACAATGATGTCCTGGTCGATCGTCTGGAGCAAATCGGCGGCCGTAATGGCCTCACCCCAGCGCCCGACGTCGATCAGTCCCGTCTGCGCCCAGTTCTTCACCCACCCGAGGTCGAGCATGCCTGCCGCCCCCAATTCGCTGAACGAGTTGAGGATGTAGTAACGGGAAAACATGGCAACCGCCGGGGCTGTTGTGTACAAGATCGCAATGAACAGGAGCGCCCAAAATGCCGACCAGCGGGCATCGCTGACACGGCGAACGGTGTAGAAACGTACGATCACGTGGGGCAGTCCTGCCGTCCCTACCATGAGCGCGATGGTGATGGCAAGGACGTTCAGCCGACTCGTCGTGGTGAAGGGCGTGCTGTAGGCCGTGCCGAGCAGATCCATCTGAAGGGTGTCGAGGCGCGAAAGTACTTCGCCGATGGCCGCCTGAGGGATCGGGTTGCCGGTCAGGGTGAATGCGATCGCAAAAGCCGGCAGCGTGTACGCAAAGATGAGCACGCAGTACTGCGCTACCTGCGTGTAGGTGATTCCGCGCATCCCGCCGAGCACGGCATAGACCGCCACAATAGCCATTCCGAACAGCACGCCCCAGACAATATCCACGTTGAGAAACCGGCTGAAAACCAGTCCAACGCCGCGCATCTGTCCTGCTACGTAGGTGAACGAAACGAAAAGGGCGGCGATGGCCGCGACCACTCGGGCGGTGTTCGAATAGTACCGCGCGCCTACGAAGTCGGGCACCGTGAACCGGCCGAATTTCCGCAGGAACGGCGCCAGAAGAAGCGCCAGCAAGACGTACCCCCCCGTCCATCCGAGCAAATAGACTGAACCGTCGGAGCCCCGGAAGGAAATCAGGCCCGCCATCGAGATGAAACTGGCGGCACTCATCCAATCGGCTGCGATCGCCGCGCCGTTCGCAACAGTCGGGATCCCTTGCCCTGCGACATAAAAGCCGCGGGTGTCAGAGACGCGGCTCCACCAGGCGATCCCGATGTACACGGTGAAGGTGATTCCGACCCAGATGAATGTCCAGAATTGAATGCCCATGGCCGTGCGAGGGGTGGGAGGTCGTCCCGGTCAGTGGGGTGCCTGTGGACCGCGGGCCCCTTCCTCTTCAGAGAGCCCCGCCTGGCGATCCAGACGCCCGGTGAGCACGGCGAACACCAGAATCAGCAGGACGAACACATAAATACTCCCTTGCTGCGCCATCCAGAACCCGAACGGGATACCGCCGATCTGGACTTCATTCAGCTGCTCGATGAAGAGAATACTCATCGCGTACCCGACCGTGAACCAGATTACCAGCAACCCAACCGTTCGGCGCATCTGGATACGCCAGTATCGATGCCGGTCAATTTGTGCCATGGGCTCAGGGAGGAAGGTGGTCGGTTTCAATCTGTGAAGATACGGTTGAGGAACGAAAAAACCCCCGGGCACCGCAGGGCGCCCGGGGGCTGAGTTGAATCGGAGGCAAAGACAAGCCGGTGGGCCTGCCCGCCGAACGGCTTACTTGTTCTGACGATTTTCGATGAGGTCCTCCACCACGCCCGGATCTGCGAGCGTGCTCGTATCACCCAGGTTATCGAACTCGTTCGCCGCGATCTTGCGCAGGATGCGGCGCATGATCTTGCCGGACCGCGTTTTCGGCAGCCCCGGCGAGAACTGGATCGCATCGGGGGTCGCGATCGGACCGATCTGCTCGCGAACCCAGCTACGGAGCTGCTTGCGCAGGTCCTCGGTCGCTTCCACGCCGGCGTTAAGGGTGACGTAGCAGTAGATGCCCTGTCCCTTCAGCGCGTGAGGGAACCCGACAACGGCTGCTTCCGCCACTTTCTCGTGCAGCACAAGGGCGCTTTCGACCTCTGCCGTCCCCATACGGTGGCCGGACACGTTGATCACGTCGTCCACACGACCGGTGATCCAGTAGTACCCATCCTCATCCCGCCGCGAACCGTCGCCCGTGAAGAATTTGTCTTCGAAGGTAGTGAAATACGTCTGCACGAACCGCTCATGGTCCTGGTAGACGGTTCGCGCCTGGCCCGGCCAGGAGTCGGCGATCACAAGCGTCCCGGAGGCCGCACCATGTTGAACGGTGCCAGACGCATCGAGGATTTCGGGGACAACGCCGAAAAACGGCAGCGTCGCACTGCCCGGCTTCTGAGGAATGGCTCCGGGCAGCGGCGTAATGAGAATTCCACCGGTTTCGGTCTGCCACCACGTATCGACGATCGGGCATCGCCGCTCGCCGACAACGTCATGATACCAGCGCCATGCCTCGGGGTTGATCGGCTCACCGACCGTGCCCAGTACACGCAGACTCTTGCGGCTGGTCTTCTTGACGAACTCGTCCCCCTGGCTCATCAGGGCCCGGATGGCGGTAGGAGCCGTGTAGAAGATGGTCACCTGGTGTTTGTCGACCACCTGCCAGAACCGGCCGGCGTCCGGGAACGTCGGCACGCCCTCGAAGAAGACCTGCGTGGCCGCATTGGCCATCGGGCCGAAGATGATATAGGAGTGACCTGTGATCCAGCCCACGTCGGCCGTGCACCAGAAGATGTCGTTCTCGTGGTAGTCAAAGACGTACTGGTGGGTCAGCGAGGCATACACCAGGTAGCCGCCCGTCGTGTGCAGCACGCCTTTCGGCTTGCCGGTCGAACCGGAGGTATACAGGATGAAGAGCGGATCCTCGGCATCCATGGGTTCGGGCGCACAGGTGTCGCCCACCTTGGATTCTTCGTCATGGAGCCAGACATCACGCCCGTCGACCCAGTGAACCGGATTGCCCGTATGGCGGACGACGAGCACCTTTCTGACGTCCGGGCACTGCTCGAGGGCCTTGTCGGCATTCGCCTTGAGCGGCACGGTACGCCCGCCGCGTTTGCCTTCATCACAGGTGATGAGGAAGCTGGACTGGCAGTCGAGAATGCGGCTTGCGAGTGAATCGGGCGAGAATCCCCCGAAAACGACCGAGAAGATGGCCCCGATGCGGGAGCAGGCCAGCATGGCGTAGGCCACTTCGGGGATCATCGGCAGATAGATCGTGACGCGGTCGCCCTTCTTGACGCCGTTGGCCTTCAGTACGTTAGCGAACTTGATCACCTCCTTATGGATCTGCCCATATGTGATGTGCTGGGCCGGATCCTTGGGATCGTCGGGTTCGAAAATCAGCGCGGTCCGATCGGCATGTTTCTCCAGATGTCGGTCGACGCAGTTGTAGCACGCGTTCAGCTTTCCGCCTTCGAACCAGCGAATGTGTACATTTTCGCGGGCAAACGAGACGTCCTTCACCTTCGTGAAGGGCTCGATCCAGGTTACACGCTCAGCCTGCTCGGCCCAGAACCCTTCCGGATCCTCCACGGAACGACGATACATCGCCTCGTATTCCTCGAGCGAGCCCACGTAGGCTGCTGCGCTGAATTCCGGCGTCGCCGCATAGATCTCCTTGTTCGTATCGACTTGATCTGACATGATGACTTGGACTGGATGGTGGCTGTCTCAAAACACAGGTTGCTCCCTACGAGGCTCCGGTGTGCTCCCGTCTCGCAATGAGTCGTACAGGATCGCGCCGCAGCGATTCAGGCAATGACAAGAGGGCCCTGACCTGCCTGTAAGGCATTCACCCGCATCGGTGTACGTTGCGTCCCGACACCGCGGTCAGAACCGCGTTATTGTACTTCAATCCGGCCGAAATGGGAAGTGAAGATCGGGCGGAACCGTACATGCGGCCGCCGCCGATGCCTGCCGGCGCCGCTGTGTGACGCCGGCAGGCCTGGTCATCTCGACGGAATGAAATCAGCCCGCCCAAAGCGGGGATTCCTCCACGACGCGCGCGACTGTGCCTGATTCCTTCTGGGCGTCCACACAGGCAATGGCCGCGATGTTCACGACTCTGGCCACTTCGCTGCCGCGTGTAACCAGGTGGATCGGTTTGCGCATGCCGGTGAGGATCGGACCAATCACGTGTGCGCGGCTGAACTGCTGGATGAGTTTCAGGCCAATGTGTCCGGCGTCCAGATTCGGGAAGACGAGCACGTTGGTCTGGTCGATGCTCGCAAACGGGAAGTGGTCCTTCAGCAGTTCGTCGTCCAGCGCCAGATCGGCTTGTATGGGCCCATCGATCATCAATCCGGGTCGTTCTTGCTTCACCATTTCCGTTGCTTCCGCCACCTTGTCCGTCTCCGCGGACCGCACCGAGCCGAAGTTCGAGAACGACAGCATCGCGACGTGCGGCTCGAGATCGAGCCGCTCGAGCTCGTCTGCCGCGTTCAGGGCGATGGCCGCCAGATCGCGGGCCGACGGGTTGATGTTCACCGTGCAGTCGGTGAGTGCGACGAGCCGATGGTTGTGAAGCAGCAGATGGATTCCTGCGACAACCCGCCCCTCGGGCCTCGGGCCGATGATCTGCAGCGCCGGCTCCAACACATCGAAGTAGTTCACGCTGACGCCCGCCACCATCGCATCGGCATGGCCTTCGTTTACCATGAGCATGCCGACGTAGAAGTGGTTCTTCATGTCGAGTACGGCACGTTCCAGCGTCACGCCCTTACGTTGCCGCAAACGGTAATAGGTATCGATGTAGTGCTGGCGATACTCTGAACTCTTCGGCTCGATGATCTCGATGCCGGTCGGATCGTGGTTCAGTTCCTCGAACTTCTGCAGCACCTCCGCCTTCTTTCCGAGCAGGACGGGGCGGGCAATCTTCTCCTGGACGATTTCGCTGGCCGCCCAGATGATCGTAGGATGCAGTGCCTCCGGAAAAACGACACGTTTGGGATTGCTGCGGGCGATACTGAAGACCTTCCGCATGATTTCGCGCGACCAGTGAATCCGCCCGAGCAGGCTATCGCGATACGCATCGATATCCACCGGACTCTTCGCCACACCCGTCCGCATAGCGGCTTCCGCCACGGCACTGGCCTCCCAGACGAGCACCCGAGGATCGAACGGCTTCGGGATGATGTACTCCGGTCCAAACCGGATCTCCGACTCGTCGTATGCGCGCTTTACCGACTCCGGGACCTCTTCTTTGGCCAGCTTGGCCAATGCATGGGCCGCAGCCAGTTTCATTTCCTCATTCACCGCCGTCGCCTCCACATCGAGGGCGCCGCGGAAGATGAACGGGAACCCCAGCACGTTATTGACCTGGTTCGGATAGTCGCTCCGACCCGTTGCCACGATAGAATCCGGACGCACTTCTTTGGCATCCCAGTAGGAGATCTCCGGATCCGGATTCGCCATGGCGAAGATGATCGGCCGATCCGCCATGGTCTTGACCATTTCGGGGGTCAACATCCCCTTGACGGACAGACCGCAGAACACGTCGGCGCCTCGGACGGCATCCGTGACCGTACGGGCATCGGTCTCGCGGAAATACTTGTCCTTGTACTTGTTCCGCCCTTCATCGCCGCGGCCCTTCCACAGGACGCCCTTGCTGTCGGTCATCAACACGTTTTCCGGGCTCACGCCCAGCGAGATATAGAAGTTCGCGCAGGCGATTCCGGCCGCACCGGCGCCGCAGAAGACCACCTTCACGTCGGCAATGTCCTTCTTCTGCAACTCCAGAGCGTTGAGCAACGCCGCCCCGGAGATGATCGCCGTTCCGTGCTGGTCGTCGTGGAAGACCGGAATATTCATCTCGGCCTTCAGCGTCTCCTCGATATGGAAACATTCGGGCGCTTTGATGTCCTCCAGGTTGATCCCGCCGAATGTGGGCTCCATCAGCTTCACCGCCTGGATGATGGCCTCCGAGTCCTCCGTCGCAAGTTCGATATCGAACACGTCAATATCCGCAAACCGCTTGAAAAGCACCCCCTTGCCCTCCATGACGGGCTTACCGGCCAGGGCGCCGATGTTGCCCAGTCCAAGGACGGCGGTTCCGTTGGACACCACGGCGACCAGGTTGCCCTTCGCCGTGTATCGTCTCGCCAGGCGGGGATCCCGTTCGATTTCCAGACAGGGCTGTGCCACGCCGGGCGTGTAGGCCAGCGAGAGGTCGCGCTGCGTCATGCAGGGTTTCGTTGAGACCACCTCGATTTTGCCTCGCCGGCCCGTTTCGTGGTACTTCAAGGCCGCCAGCTTCAGATTCTCTGTTTCTTTGCCGTTATGGGATGACATGATGAATCTCGATTCGCTGAATAGGAATTCCGTCCGGACCTACGTCCGGGACATTTTCTGACAGGTTCCATGAAGATCCCTCCCGGCAATAGCAGTGCCTGACGTGGATTCCGTCGAGCGACTGTAGGATCGGTTCGTTTCCGCTCGTAATGGAAAACCCGACGAACCCGACCACGCCGGATCGCACCGAGTCACATCGGTGAGGACCAAGCGCACCGCTTCGGGACGTATCTTTTTATTCCAACCTTCGCGGCACCCGGCCGGACCATGATACAGAGCTTCTTTTCCGATGCGGATCTCTGGCGCTACGTCAGCATCCCTTTCGTGGCAGCCTTCGTGGGATGGTCGACCAACTGGGTGGCTGTGAAGATGCTCTTCTTTCCCGTCAGGCCGCTCGGCAAGCCCCCCTGGTTGGGCTGGCAGGGAATCATCCCCATGAAGGCGCGAAAGATGGGCGCCATTACGGCCGACACGACCCTTTCGAAACTGGGGAGCGTGGAAGACATCTTCGCCGCCCTCGAACCGGATCGTATCGCCTCGCACCTCGTGGCATCGATTCGGCCCCGGGTCGAAGCCTATGTGGATGAAGTGATGATGGCCGAGAATCCTGCTCTCTGGGAAGCACTACCCGGTTTGGTCAAGCAAATGGTCTATCGACTCGTGCGCGATTCGATCGAGCGGACCGTTCAGGAAATGATGGATGACATCCAGGAGCACGTGGGAGAGATGGTGGATTTGAAGGAAGCCGTTGTGCAGCGCCTGGGTGAGAAGCCCGTCATTGCCAACCGAATCTTCCAGGAATGCGGAGCCCGTGAGTTCAGGTTCATCGTGCGATCCGGCTGGTACTTCGGCTTCGCTTTCGGGCTAATCCAGATGGTGACCTGGCTTCTTTACCCTGCCATGTGGATTCTGCCCGTCTTCGGCGCCATGGTGGGCTACGCGACGAACTGGATCGCACTACGGATCATCTTTCAGCCGCTGCATCCGCGAAGAGTCGGACCGTTTCTGTTGCAGGGGCTGTTCCTGCAGCGCCAGCATGAAGTCTCGGTCATCTGGTGCGACATCGTCACGCATGACGTACTCACCGTTCCCGGGCTCATGAATGCGCTGCTATTCGGACCGCACTCCCGGCGGAGCCAGGCCCTCATCCGGAACCATATCCGTCGCGTCGTCGACGACGCCTTCGGCATCGCTCGTCCACTTGTGGAATTCACCGTAGGCGTCGAGCGATTGATGCAGATCAAAGAGACGGCCACCGATCGGGTCATCGAACTGACGGCCGGTGCATTCGACGACCCCGCCTTCAACGAGGAAGAAGCCCGCCGTGTGAAGCAGATGCTGGAGACCCGCATGCAGGCCCTGTCCCCGGAAGAATTCCAGAACCTGCTGCGACCGGCATTTCAGGAAGAGGAGATCAAACTGATCCTCATCGGGGCCTTTCTGGGTACCCTTGCAGGCCTCGCGCAGCTTTTCCTCGTGTTCGGGGGATGAGGGGCCTGGAGCCCGTACGGCTCAAACCGCTTCGGAACGGATCCATCGGTTGAACTCGGGCATTGAATATATTCTTGCATCGAATCGTACTTTTACCGCTCGCAAACCACGTCACACGCGCTCAGGCCGCAACGGACCCTCCTTTCCAAGAAACGAGAACCTGCTTAATGCCTGTCGCCTGCGCCGAAATCCAATGAATCTTCCTAAGATCATCCAGGGAGGGATGGGTGTAGCCATCTCGGACTGGAATTTGGCCCGTACCGTCTCCAAAGCAGGTCACCTCGGCGTTGTGTCCGGCACCGGTGTGACGCAGATCCTGATCTCCCGCCTGATGAGCGGCGACCGCGGGGGCCACGTTCGTCGCGCCCTGAGTCACTTCCCGTTTGCCGAACCGGCCAACCGTCTCCTCGAAGAGTACTTCGTGGCCGAGCCCCCGGATGCGCCCGTCCCGTACAAGCGGACTCCCATGTGGAAGCTCAACCCTCCGAAGTCGCTCACCGAAATCACGGTGATCGCAAACTTCGTCGAGGTGTTCCTTGCGAAGGAAGGGCATGACAATCCTGTAGGCCTCAACCTGCTTGAAAAACTACAGATGCCCATTCTTGCCTCACTCTACGGGGCGATGCTGGCGGGCGTGCAGTTTGTGATCATGGGCGCCGGCGTTCCCTGGCAGGTGCCCGAAGCCCTGGACCGGCTGGCCGAGCACGAGCCGGCGAGCTACCAGATCTCGGTCATCCGGAGCGATCCGGGCGATGACTTCCGCATCCACTTCGACCCGCGGGAAACCTTTCCGGGCGTGGAAAGCGTCGTGGGTCCGCTTACCCGTCCTCGATTCCTGCCCATTATTTCGTCCGTTTTGCTGGCTCAGACGCTCGCCCAGCGGAAGATCAACGGGTTCATTATCGAGGGTCCGACTGCGGGCGGACACAACGCACCGCCGAGGGGTCCTCTGCGGCTCACCGAAACCGGAGAACCGATCTACGGTGAGAAGGACGTGGTCGATCTGGAACAGATCAAGGCCCTTGGCTACCCCTTCTGGCTCGCCGGGGGATACGACACACCGGAGAAATTCCGCGATGCCCTGTCGACGGGCGCGGCCGGCGTGCAGGTCGGAACGGCCTTTGCCTGCTGTGAAGAGTCGGGCATGGAACCCTCTTTGAAACGGCAAATCCTCGACCACGCCCGAAACGGGACCCTGCACGTGCGCACGGATCCCAACGTCTCCCCCACAGGCTTCCCGTTCAAAGTCGTTGAGCTCGAAGGCACGCTGTCCGACCCCGAAATCTACGCGCAGCGGACTCGCCTCTGCGATATCGGCCTGCTGAGGAAAGCCTACAAACGCGAGGATGCCAACCTGGGCTTCCGCTGTCCCGCCGAGCCGGCGCAGGCCTTCCAAATCAAGCGTGGCCGGCCGCAAGAACTCGAGGGAAAGGTCTGCCTCTGCAACAATCTGCTCGCCAGCGCGGGCTTCCCCCAGCATCGGAAGGACGGATACGTCGAGCCCCCGATCGTGACGGCAGGAGACGGACTGGAGTCTATCGCCCGCTTCATCCAACCGGGCAAGGATACCTACTCGGCGCTGGACGTGCTCGAGGCGATTACCGGAGAGCGTCTGAACCCGCAATCCGCTTAGCAGACCCGTTGGCTGCGCTGATCCGGCTACCTGGCCCACTCAAAGAACCCGATCCGCTCCAGTTCGGATTTCAACTGCAGGCGCTCCGCAGACCCCGGCGTGGGGAGCGGTAGGCGACAGGGGCCGCAGTCCATATCGACCAGCGGCATGACGGCTTTCCATCCGCTCAGGCCGCATATACGCAAGATGATCTCGATCATCGCTGCCGATCGCCCCTGCAAGTGGCGCGCCCCCTCGAGGTCGCCTGCTTCCCATCGTTCGATCATCCGCAGGTAGAGCGGCCCGGCGAAGTTGTACGTCGCTCCCACCGCTTCCCTCGCCCCCACGGCGACGGCTCCCAGCAGCATCTCGTCGACGCCGTTAAACACCTCCAGTTCGTCGCCCGCCACCTCGAGACAGGCCTGAAGCGCGAACTGCCTGGGATCCGAAAATTTCAAGCCGCGGAAGTTCGTGATCCGATCCCTCGCAGCAGCCACAAAGGCCGGCATGGGCAACTCCACCCCCGTCGCCGATGGAATGTGGTAATAATAGAAGGGCAAATCCGGTGCGGCGCACGCCACCTCGGCCGCGCATGAAACCAGATCATCGAGAGAACGCGGCCGGAAAAATGAGGGCGGGGTGGCGGATATTCCGTCAACGCCGATGGACGCCGCGTGGGCAGCGAGGTCCCGCGCTTCCGCCAGACTGTTGTGTCCCACCTGGACAATCACGCGGAGATTACCCGCAGCGGCCTCCGCGAAGACTTCCGCCACGCGCATCCGCTCCCGGCTGGAGAGAGAGGGCCCCTCGCCTGTCGACCCGAGGACATACAGCCCCGACACGCCGTCGGCCCGGAGCCGCTCTACGAGTTCGGGGATGCGCTGAAACGCGATGGCGCCGTCGGCCTCCATCGGCGTAACAGCGGCGGCAATCAGTCCAAATGGGCGCATGGTCTTCCGATTCCTGGTTCAAAAGGGGATTCTGAAGATAGCGCCTGATCGGCAGGAAGACACACCGCGTGACAGGCGCACCGGGCCGGCCTCTCGCCTCCATCCCGACGCAAGACGACCGCTCGGGATGAGGCTCGAGCGCAGACCCGCCAACCTCCAAATCCTGAATCCCGGATTCCGCCGGGATGACGGTTGAGAGGAAACTCCAGACTGCGATCCGTACATCCCCGGGTTTCACTTCACCCTGATCGCTCCCCCCGGATCGGGGTCCGGGGCAGGCAGTTTGTCGCGACTCCAAACTCCAACCCCTCAAACCCTCAAACTCCAACCCCTCAAACCCAACCCCTACTCCCACCTCAACGCCTCGACCGGACTCACCCTCGCCGCTTTGCGCGCGGGGAAGTACCCGGCAAGCAAGCCGATCACGGCGAGTGTGATCACGGTGCCGACGGCGACGGGGATCGATAACTCCGGGTTCGCGAGAAACTCCATCGCGCCTTCCTTTTCGGGTATGCTGCGAACGAGCCCGACTGCCGTTGCGGACACCGCGAGACCGACCAATCCTCCAAATATGGCCAACAGGAGCGCCTCGAAAATCACCTGCATCTTGATATGCCCCTTTCGTGCCCCGATCGCGCGCTTGACGCCGAACTCGCCGGTGCGCTCCTTCACCGTCACATACATGATGTTCGCCACACCGACCCCGGCGAGGAAAAGCGTCAGCCCGCCAATGGCGCCCATAAAGATCTGAATGCCCAGAAACACCTTCTCAGTCTCCCGCTGCATCTCAACAAAGTCCCACACACCGAGCGCCCGCTCATCGGTCGGATCAAACTGGTACTTCCGGCCCATCACGCGGTAGAGTTCCGACTTCACAAACTCGGTCCGCCCGATGTCCCGGGGACGCAAGATGAAGTGGTTGACGTACCGATGCCCATAGATGGTCTCGAAGGTAGCGGCCGGGATGATCGCCCGCCTCGCATCGGGTCCGTTGTTCATCGCCGTCTGCAGTTTCTTCTGCATCACGCCGACCACGGTGAACGGCAGCCCGTCCATCAGCACCTGCCGGCCGACCGCTTCGCCGTCGGTGAAGAGTTGAGCCGCAATTTCGTCGCCCAGAAAGACGACCCGCCGCTTCAGCGTCTCGTCGCGCGGGTTGAGGAATCGGCCCCCGGAGGCGGGATACATCCGGCGCATTTCCTCGAACGAAGGATTGACCCCCTCCATATACGTGGTCGTTTTCGTATCGGCCTTCAGGCTCACCCCCCAACGACCGTAGGAAACGCTCGCCAGTTCGATCTCGGGGATCGAACGCTTGAGCATCTCAACATCCTCCTTGCGCAATGAAACGGTTCTCCCCTTGTCCATCCCCTCGAACGGCTTGCTCGTCTCTCCCCCGTAGACCATCACGATCCGATCTCCCATGTTGGTGAATCCAGAGATCATCTTCGTGCTGAGACCGCGTCCGAACGCAAGCAACAGAACGACCGAAAGCGTGCCCCAGGTAATGGCAAACATCGTGAGAAACGCCCTGGTCTTTTGCGACTTCAGATCATTCCAGAATTCCTGCAGCAGAATCTTCCACATGGGGATGGACGGGTTGCCGGTCTAGCCTCTGAGGCACTCGACCGGATCCAGATTGGCGGCCTTCCGGGCCGGGAAAATGCCCGCGAGAAACGCGATCAATGCAAGCAGCGAGACGGTGGTCGCCGCAACCACGGGCGAGACGCGCGGCGTACCGACGAAATCCTGCACCGGAATGAACCCGATGAGCTTCACCAGTCCCAATGCGATCAGGAAGCCGAATAGCGCGCCGAGGGCAACGATGACGAACGTCTCCGCAAAGAACTGCATCAGGATGTCGCGGCGACGCGCGCCCACCGAGCGCTTCACGCCCACCTCACGCGTCCGCTCCCGCACGACCACGTACATGATATTCGCGACACCGATCCCCCCGACGGTCAGCGTGAAGCTCCCGATGATACCCATAAACACATTGAAGCCGATGAAGAAGAACTTCATGAAGCTGTCGGCCTCATTCGTATCCCAGACCCCGAGCGCATCCTCGTCCTTGCTGTCGAACCGGAGCTTTCGGCCCAGCAGTTCATACATCCGCGCCTCGATGTGATCGCTGAACTCCGGGTCGGTGGGCCGATAGATGAGGTTGCTCAGATACCGGCTGCCGAAGAGCGCCTGGTGGGTGGTGAACGGGATAAAGATCCGGTCCTGGTCTCGTGTGTTGTAGGACGAGTTCTGCGTCTTCTTCTGCATCACGCCCACGACGGTGAAGGGCGTTTGGCCCACCATCACTTGCCGACCGATCGCCTCGTCCTCGCCGAAGAGGAGCGTCTTCACCTCGTTCCCAAGAACGGCGACCCGCCGCCTGTACTTCAGGTCAGGGGCATTGATGAACCGGCCTCCCGCCACCGGGATGATGTTGCGCATCTCCCCGTACTCCGGCACGATACCGGTGATGCCGGGCGTGGTCGAGTTCTCGAGAAAACGAATCGGGCGGTGTTCGATGTACTCCGGGCTTATCTGCGCGATCTCGCGGATCTCGCTCTTCAGGAGCCACGCGTCCTCCTCTTGGAGTCTGATCGAACGGCCGTCCGGAAAGCCGCCGTGGGGAATCGTCGTGCGGCCGGGGAAGACGACCACGATCCCGTCACCCATACCGTGCATGTTGATGCGCGTCTGTTTCTCCAGCCCCACACCGAACGCGAGGAGGACGACGACGGCCACCGTGCCCCAGGTGATCCCCAGGATGGTCAGAAACGTCCGCAGGCGCTGCCGATTCAGGTCCTGGACGAACTGGGCGAGCGAAACGAGGCTGCGCATGGTCGGCTCCGGTGAGAAGGTCCGCGGCTACTCGATGACCTTTGGTGGCTTTTCGCGCACTCGCGCGCCTTCCTGCAGACCGGCGAGCACCTCGGTGTTGATCGCGTCGCTCAGCCCCGTCTCGATGATCCGCTCCTCGGTGGCGCCCCCATCGAGCAAGACGGTGACCCGGGCCGTGTCTCCCGAGAAATCAATCACGCGTTCGGGGATCAACAGCACGCTCGGACGTTTCTCGATGATGATGTCCGCATTGGCCGAATAGCCGGCCCGTAGCACCGCGGCAACCGGATCCGCCTCCGGATTCCTCGCGTCGGGGCGTGTGGCGCCGGTGATTTCGATCTCCACCGGGAAGACCGTCGAGTTCTCCTCCTTCCTCGCTTTCAGCCAGATTTTGCTTACGAGGCCATTGACACTGGCCGAGGGAAGGGCGCCCACCTTGATCTCCACGGGCATACCGGCCTCAAGCCGGCCGACGTCAATCTCGTCCACCGTTCCACGAAAGATGAGATCCTCCATATTGGCCATGGTCATCAGCACGGTCCCGGCCTGGTACGAGGTAAGCGGAACCACCGCATCCCCGATTTCGATCATTTTGTCGAGGATGTACCCGCTGACCGGGGCGCGAACCACGGTCTCGAATGAGCCTTTGTCCGTCGCAATCTTGCCCTCCCGAAGCAATGTCAACTGCTCCCGGCTGATCTTGACCTGCAACGATGCCTCCTCAAAGGATTTCCGGGCCCGCTCATATTCCTGTGCGGAGATGAGCTTCTTCTCGAACATCTGGGCCTGGCGGTCATACTCGGACTTCAGGTTGCGGAGATCGAGTTCGCGGAGTTCGATGCGCCGCTCCGCCTCCACCAGTTCCTGGGGCGTCGGATTGGGCTGGATCTCAAGCAGAACCGTCCCCGCCTGCACGAAATCGCCCACCGATGCAAATTCGCGGCGGATGACGCCGGAGAACTGGGACTTGACCTCGACCTCGACCCGCGGCTCGATTGTACCCACGGCCAGCGCTTTGTCCACGATATCACCTCGAACCACCTCAACGGCAGGGACGGGATCCTTCTCTTCCTTCCCCGCGGCACCCATAAGGGCCCAGGCGCCGAGCGCCACTACCACGGCGGTCACGGCGGACATGACGAGGACTTTCTTCTTTTTCCACATGGGAGGGTACTCCTGGCTATTCAGGGGGACGATGTCACGGCCCGTTGCTCCCGACAGCGTCCCGGGGTGTCTCTAAGGATGCTTTACGGAATCTGCGGGCGCGGGTTACGTTGGCGGCCCAACCATTCTTCAGGGCCGGCCGCGCATGGGGGTGCGGCGGCGCGGCGCCCAGCCGGAGCACGGCGTTCGGATCCTCTCTCCCTCCGACTGCGTTAGCATTCGGTGTTCTCCGTCTCATCTCCTTTCGAGCCCCATCGCCAAGACGCCCCCGCCGATCGCCCTTGCTACCATCCGACGACACGATCCAACGAAACAGCCCGAACGGCAGAGCGCTCGCGATATGGCGAATGAACCCTACATCCTCTGGGCGGATGACGAAATCGATCTCCTCCAGCCTCACATCCGGTTCCTCGAAGAACGGGGCTACCGCGTCCAAAGCGTAACGAACGGGACCGACGCGGTCGAAACCATCCGATCGGAGCGATTCGACCTGGTCTTCCTCGACGAGCAAATGCCCGGCAAGGACGGGATCGAGGCCCTCGCCGAAATCAAGGCGCTCCACCCCGACCTCCCCGTTGTGATGATCACCAAAAGCGAGGAGGAGCACATCATGGAGGATGCGCTCGGGAAACGGATCTCGGACTACCTCATCAAGCCGGTCAATCCGAAGCAGATCCTGCTCACCTGCAAGCGCCTGCTCGATCGCAAACGATTTCGGGACGAACGCGTCGCGCAGGATTATCTGCGGGCCTTCAGCGAGATCGCTCAAGTCCTCAACGGCCCCATGTCGCCCGACGACTGGGTCGCGCTCTACCAGAAACTCACCGGATACGAGCGCGAACTCGAGGAGGACGAAGGCCTCAGACAGGTACTGAATGACCAGCTCCGGGAGGCCAATGCCGTTTTCGGCCGCTATATCGAGTCCGCGTATCCCGGCTGGATCGCCCGCAGCGGCCCGTCGGCGGATCGGCCGGTCCTCTCCCATGAGGTCATTCCGACGTGGGTCCTTCCCGCTCTCGAAAGCGGAGGACCCGTGGTATTCCTCGTGATCGATTGCATGCGTTACGATCAGTGGCTCGAATTCGAACGTATGCTGTATCCCCTCTTCGAGTTCGAGAAGGCGTTCCACTTCAGCATCCTGCCGACCGCGACGCCGTATTCGCGCAACGCTATCTTCAGCGGCCTGCTTCCCGGCGAGATCGCCCGGCGCTATCCTCAGGTCTGGAATGATTCCGAGGACGACGAAACGAGCCGCAATCGCAATGAGGCCGAGTTTCTTTCAGACCTGCTGCGCCGGCGAAGGCACGACGTCAGGGTCCGGTATGAGAAAGTGCTCCGATCGGACGAGGGCCGCACGCTGCTCAACAGCGTGGGCGACCTGCAACACACCGACCTCACGGCGATTGTCGTCAATTTCGTGGACAACCTTGCGCACAGCCGCAGCGACTCGGCGGTCCTCAAGGAAATCACGCCTGACGAACGGGCGTACCGGGCGCTCACCCGGACCTGGTTCGAACACTCCTGGCTGTTCCAGTTGTTCAGGGAACTCGCGCGCACCAATGCCACGGTGATTGTAACGACGGACCACGGCGTCGTCCGCAGCCTGCACGCCACGAAGGTGATCGGCGACCGGGAGACCTCGACGAGCCTTCGCTACAAATACGGGCGCAACTTGAAATGTGATCACAGGCATGCCATCTTCGTGAAGGATCCGGCCACGTATGGCCTGCCCAGTGTCGGGATCAATACGAACTACATCATCGCGAAAGAAGATTTCTATTTCGTCTATCCGACGAATTACGGCAAGTACCTGCAGCAGTACCGCGACACGATGCAGCACGGCGGGGCCTCCATGGAAGAGATGATCCTGCCCGTTGTCACCATGCGTCCCCGGCGGTGACACACGTCACATCGTGTAAGTCGCTCGCTCGCACAGTGTGGGGGACCGCCCCACACGCGCTTCAGGGTTGGGGCTTTGGTTCGGTCGTCCGGCGGTCCGTATCTAGAGAGTTTGTCAGGGGCCTGCGCCCCGCCCGCATTCCGTCCTTTCCGCTGCGTTAAACCTGACGCGTGCCATGTCTACCCCTGTTGGAACCCCCGAACGTCCCCTCCGCGTCGCCATTGTCGGCGCAGGTCCCTCCGGATTCTATGCCGCGGGCGCCTTGCTCGGCCGCAGCGACGTGGTCGCATCGGTCGATCTTTTTGATCGATTGCCGGCCCCGTACGGGCTGGTCCGATACGGTGTCGCGCCGGACCATCAGAGCATCAAGAACGTGGTGCGCGTCTACCAGAAAACGGCGGCGCTGCCCGGGTTTCGCTTCTTCGGCAACGTGGACATCGGGCGCGATGTGAGCGTGGACGAACTTTTCGCCCATTACGACCAGGTCCTCTTCACCTTCGGCGCCGCTTCCGATCGGCGGCTGGGCGTTCCGGGCGAGGATCTGCCCGGCAGCTATTCCGCGACCGAATTCGTCGCGTGGTACAATGGCCATCCGGACTTCGTCGACCGCACGTTCGATTTGAGCGGCGAAAATGTCGCCGTCTTCGGAATCGGCAATGTGGCCATGGATGTGGCCCGGATCCTTGCGAAGTCGGTAGATGAGTTGAAGGAGACCGATATCGCGGACTACGCGCTCGATGCGCTGCGCGAGAGCAAGGTGAAGAATATTTACATCTTCGGACGAAGAGGACCGGCGCAGGCCAAATTCACACCTCCGGAAATCCGGGAGTTCGCCCGGCTCGAGGTGGCCGATTCCATCATCGATCCGGCCGAACTGGAACTGGACCCGGCAAGCGCCGCCTCGATCGCCGACGACGGGTATGCGCAGAAGAACATGAAGACGATGCATGAAATCGCGGCCACGGGAGCCACCGGCAAGCCGCGACGTGTGTACTTCCGTTTCCTCTGCTCACCCACCGAGTTGATCGGTGACGAAACGACGGGTGTACAGGCGGTCGTCATCGAGAAGAACAGACTGGTGGATGGTGGCGGTGGGTATATCAAATCCGTCGGCACCGGGGAAACGGAAACGATCCCGGTCGGTCTCGTCCTTCGCTCCGTCGGATACAGCGGACTCCCACTCGGCGGCCTTCCTTTCGATGAACGGCGAGGGGTCGTACCCAACAAAGAGGGACGCGTCCTGGATCCGTCGACGGGAGAACCCCTTCCACGCGCCTACGTGGCGGGATGGATAAAGCGCGGTCCCACGGGTATCATCGGCACGAACAAACCCTGTGCGATCGAATCCGCCCAGCGGATGATCGAGGACCTTCCGCTCGCGGCCGAAGGCACCGCCGGCCGGGGCAGTCCGGATCAGGTGATCGCTCTGTTGGAGAGCCGGGGCGTTCGCTACGTCTCGTTCCAGGATTGGGAGCGTCTCGACCACATCGAGGCCGAGAAAGGCCAGGCGGTCGGCGCCCCGCGGAAGAAGTTCTTTCGCGTGGCGGAAATGCTCGAAGCGCTCGCGTCCTGAGTGGCCGGAAGTCGGCCTGTCCCTCCCCGGTCTCGCGGCGCATGGGCCATCTTGGTCCGTGGCCTAGACCGGTGCTCAGATGGTTCCGTGCGACGCATTGCCGCGGTACGGGCTGATGGGCCATCTCGGTCCGTGGCCTGGACCGGCGAGCAGGCGGTTCTGTACGGCGACTTGCCGCGGTACGGGCTCATGGGCCAGCCCGGTCGGTGGCCTTGGCCGGCGCGCAGGCGGTTCTGCACGGCGCATTGCCGCGGCAGCGGCTCATGGGCCCTCCCGGTCCGTGGCGTCC
>CAYLXM010000023.1:0-31415 GCA_964387555.1 uncultured Rhodothermales bacterium
GTGGAGGACAACGAGGACCTGCGCGACTACATCCGCGGCCACCTTGAGCCCAGGTGCCATGTCGCGGAGGCCGCAGACGGCCTGCAAGGCCTGGAGATGGCACAGACCATGCGGCCGGACCTGATCCTCACCGACATCATGATGCCCCGCATGGACGGGCTGGCCCTGTGCCGCGAGGTGAAGGCCGATCGGGAGCTGGCCCACATTCCTGTGGTGATCCTCACGGCCCGCGCCACCGAGGCCGCCAAAATAGAGGGATTCCACGCGGGGGCGGATGACTACCTCTTCAAGCCCTTCAGCGCCGAGGAACTGGAGGCGCGGATCGAGAACCTGATCGTCATCCGACGCCTGCTCGCCGAGCAATTCGGCCGGACGCCCGTCGTCGAGCCCTCCGAGTTGGTGGAGACCGAGGATACGCAGCTCGTGGAGCAGGTCAGGCACGTCATTTCCAGCCACCTCTCCGATCAGCACCTCACCGTGGAGTACCTGGCCGACGAGGTGGCCATGAGCGCACGGACGCTTCAGCGGCGCCTGCAACCAATCACACATCTTTCCCCGTCTGGGTACATCCGTTTGATGCGCATGGAACGTGCCGCTCAGTTGTTGCGCGTCGGCGTGCGATCTGTCTCCAACGTGGCACATGAGGTCGGATATGCCGACGCCGCTCACTTTTCCCGAGTCTTCCGCGAGACGTTCGGCGTGCTGCCATCGGAGTATCACGAGGTAGAAGACGCATGAGGGGGGGCGGAGAATGGGGCGTATGGAAGCGCCGTGCACGCATCGCTCTCACGTGTCCTTTGATCCCCGTCTCATGAGCGTTGCGGCTGGCATTTCTCGCCGGGAAGGCGTACTATTCCCCCCTAGGGGGAGATGTGGTTGGATCCGGCCGGCCAACCATCTCCAGGTGCGATGCCGAAACGAATCCGCATCCTTCACTGGGTGCTGCCCATCCTGATAGCCTCTCACCCCCACGCACAGAGCGGCAAGATCGCGGGGCAGACCACCGACGCGATAACCGGTGAACCCCTGCCCGGCGTGAACATTGCCATCCGGGGAACACTACAGGGCGCCGCATCGAACGAGGACGGCTACTTTTCGATCCTTAATGTGCGCCCCGGGACCTACGAGGTAGGCGCCTCCTATGTGGGCTATTCGCCTATGCGGGTCTCGCACGTCGTGGTTGCCACGGGATTGACCACAGTGCTGGACTTCGCCCTGCACCGCGCCGTGTTGGAGGAGGGTGAGGTCGTGGTGGTGGCCGAGCGGCCCATTGTCCAACCCGACGTATCCGCTAACGTGGCCACGATCTACCCGCGTCAGTTCGAATCGGTCCCGGTGGCCGGCATCACTGAAGTGCTCGACCTCCAGGCCGGCATCGAACCGGGAATGCGGATTCGCGGAGGGGATATCAACGAGGTGGCCTTCGTGATGGATGGCATAAACCTGCGCACCGGGCGCGACCAGGACCCGTTCAGCCTCATTTCCTACACGGCGCTGGAACAGGCGCAGGTCCAAACCGGCGGCTTCGGCGCCGAATACGGCAACCTCCGCGCCGGCCTGGTGCACCTTACGACGAAAGAACCGCCTCGAACCCGGTACGAACTCGACGGCCTGTTCCGCTACCGGCCCGTCCAGAGAAAGAGCTTCGTCCCGATCGGCAAGCTGCCGGCATCCCTGGACGACTGCGGATTCGGGACGGACAACGTGCTTGCGGCCTGCGACACGTATTCTCTTCGCCCATGGATCGACCCCGAGGTGCGCCTGACGGGAAGCGCCACGTGGGACGCCTATACGCAACGGCAATACGCCAACACCGAAGGCTGGAACGCGCTGGTGGGTCGACTGAGAGGGGAGGGATTTGATGTGACCGTTGACGACATGCTGGCCTTCGAGCGCTACACGCACCGAAGGAACACGGCCATCCAGGTGCCCGACTTCGAGGCGGATGTCACGCTGGGTGGCCCGCTGCTCCCGGTTCTGCGACAGAGGCTCGGTGAACCTCGGTTTTTACTCTCCTATCGCGGTACGCAAAACGCTTATGTAGTTCCTCAAGACCGCCACCAGTACGCGACGACCACCTGGCAGGGCAAGCTGACGGTCAGTCCCGCTACAGGGATGAGACTGACGTTCCACGGTATGCTGGGTCGCGAGCGAGGAGTCAACTCCGACCCGCAGAATCCACAGCTCAGGGCCTACGACGGCCGGCTGCCCGGCTACCCTTGGCACTCTGCTCCCCGCGGGCTGAGCGCTCAGGCCCTCTACGGAGATACCTGGTTGGGACTCGCCCAGGTCGATCACGCCATGGCCGGGCTGACGGTAACCCATACCGTCGGATCCTCCACCTTCTATCAATTCAGCCTTGTTGACCTGCGGACCCGCTATCGCAGCGACTTCGGCAACCTGAACGAGGGCACGTATCTGTGCCCGGAGGACGGTCTGACGCGCGAGCGGCTGGAATGCCCGTTGGGCCCTTACTATCCGGTTCCACAGATGTACGCCTCCGCCGGTCGCCTGACCGAGAGCGGGAGGGGCCGCGTCGGCAAGGATCTCGATGGCAACGGGCACATCGATGTGACCTGCTTTGGCGGGGAAACCGATGTGAACGCCGACGGGACCCTGGTGCCATACTGCATCGGGGAGGCGCCGTTCGGGTTTTTCGCCATGACGAAGGGCATCCACGAGGAACCGATAGGCTCCACGTGGTACGCGGCCTCCACGAGAGACAAGTCGAAATTCGGGCTGTCCACGGGCAGGTTTGAACTCACAACCCAGATCAACCGCTCGACCGAAATTCGGCTGGGGGCCGAACTCATTCTCGGCTCCTATCGCGTTGCGCGATCCTTCCGCCGGGCTGTGACGGGAGAGGAACCCCCGTTTTATCAACACCTGAACGGAGATCCGATCCAGGGGGCTGCCTTCGCGCAGGCCAAGCTCGAATTCGAGGGCATGATCGCCAATCTGGGCGCGCGGCTGGACTATTTCGACGTCAACCAGTCCTGGTGGACGTTCGAGCCCTTCGACGCCGCCATTCGACTCGTTTCACGACAACTCGAAGGCAACGTACCGAAATGGGATCCCGGCGCCCAGGTCTATCTCAGTCCCCGGCTCGGCGTGTCGTTCCCCATCACGGCGAACAGTAAGCTCTACTTTAATTACGGGCACTTTCGCCAGATGCAGGACGCCTTCTCCCTCTTCGGCATCGAAGAAAACCGGTCCGGGGGGATCGACTGGATCGGCACTCCATCCATCCCGATGCAGCAGACTGTAGCGTACGAGCTGGGATTCGACCAGAACCTGATGGATGAAGTCCTGCTCCGCCTCTCCGGCTTCTACCGGGACATCTCGGCGCAGTGTCGCCAGGTGACCTATACCGGCGAGATGGGGTATCCGTTGTACCAATCCTGCAAGCCATGGAATTACGAAGACATCCGCGGCTTTGAGGTCTCCCTCTCCAAGGACGGCGGACGCTACGTTCGCGGTTTCGCTAACTATACGTTTACACAGACGCGAGCCGGCGACTTCGGCTATTCCCACTTCTTTCAGAACCCGGTCGAGATGTTCGGCTATCTGCGGGAGTCGACCGACTACCGGCAGACGGTGCCGATGGCCAGCCCCTATGCCCGGTTCAACCTGCTGCTCCTGGGTCCCCAGGATTTCGGGCCGACTCTCGCCGGAATGTGGCCGCTCTCCGGCTGGCGGGCCAACCTCCTGGGCGAATGGAGGGCCGGACAGCGATGGGTCTGGGCAGGAGGCTCTGCGCGTGGCCCGACGACGTTGAAGGACAACGTCCAGTGGCGGGACTTCTGGAACTGGAATCTTCGCGTTAGCAAGTCGTTGGACCTTCGGCTTGGTGAAGTCCAGCTCTTCCTGGACATCGATAACCTGCTCAATCGCAAACACCTGTGGATCGGGGCCTCCTTCGGTGGCGGGTGGGATTGGGAGCACTACCTGTGGTCCCTCCACCTTCCCGAAGACATCTTCGATGACCTGCCGGCCGTCGATGCACGTCTGCCCTTTGCCGAGAAGGAAGGCCTTCCCTACCTCTGGGTTCCCGGAAACGACGGGCCGGGTGACTTCCGCGAACCGGGCGTCCCCTTCCAGCCCATCGAAGCCGTCGCCTCGCTCGAGGCACAGCTGGACCCCAACGAGGTCGCCTGGTACTGGGCGAAAGACACGGGCACGTATTCGCGATGGAACGGCGGCGCCTGGGAGCCTGTCCCGCGCGATGAATTGAACAAGGTGCTGGAAACCAAGGCCTACATCGACATGCCCAACCTGCGGTACAACACCTTCTTGAATCCGCGCTCCGTTCGGCTCGGCCTGCGCCTCAGGCTCTAACGCCCGCCAACCCGGCCGCTCTCTCCCCTCCATACGGAGCGGCGGTGCGGGATGCCGCCCTTCCCCCCGTTTTTGTCCGATCCGTCCCACTCGATTGGCGGATGCGTCAGCGGACCGTCCTCTTGCCTATCGGGATCATGCCCGACGACGGGCGTCACTCAAAACGAACGAGACAATGCCCCCGGGTACCATGAGAACGGGCCCAGAAGGCCCCGATCGGTTGGCACCCCTCACCGCTCCTCAATCGGATTTCACCCGGCCGAGACCGCGCGGCATGGCATCTGATACAACGCGGTGTCCCCTTTCTCCCTCGCTGGTCTGGATCGCGATTTCGACCCAAGCCCGGTAGTCCGGCGGAGGCGGACCGGAGGCAGCGCGTCATATCCTCCTGCCAGGAAGGGGAGTACTCCGACCTGTACCACGCCGGAGCGTTTCCAGGAAATGAACGGCCCGTGAAACCGCACTCTTGGGGCATCTGCATCACACCGTTTCCATCAGCCCGCTCTTGTCGGACAGAAAAACCTCCGGGATCGTGTGATCCCGGAGGTTGTACCCGGACGGAGCCCCGGATTACCGGCCAACCGCTTGAGGTGCTGCTTTCGATCGAGGACCATTCCGGGCAGACTTTTTAGGCGACATCTTCTGCCACCCTCCTAAGCGGTTGACCTCAGCCTCAATCAATGGTTGAAAATGCCGTTGCAGCAGCCGCAGAAGTTCTCCTTGACTCCACCGTTGAAGTCACGCTTGGCAACATATTTGCCCGTGCCTTCGATGCCGGCGTACTTGCCCGTGCCGCTCATGATGGTCCACGTGCCTTCAGCAACCTTCCCTTCGTTGTTCTCCGGGGATGGATTCGCCGCGACGTGCACGTACACCCATCCTTCTGCCCCTTTGAAGATCCGGTATCCCTTCCATTCGGCTCTGAACTCGAGATCGAAATCGGGGAACTCGGGCCCCTCGAAGGTGCCCTCGTCATCGGCGATCAGCTCTCCGCTAATCATGCCGCGGAAGGAAGCCTCAAAGACCTTCCCGGCGCCGTCGTTCCGGTCGTCGATGGTCAACTGAACCTCATCTTCGTCCGGTCCCCGCAATCCCGGCGCCTGATCGCACCCCATCACCATGAACATCAGGAGGAATGCGCTCATCGCCAGGGCGACGGCCCCCTTGCGGTGCTGCGTAAGATGATTCGTTTTCATGATGCACCTCCATCACGTGTTGGTTGATCGGTTCGGCGGATTTCCGCCGCTTTCTGGGATCCAATCTCCGCGATGAGGACTCCGACATGCCGGACGATCGCATCAGGCATTCGCGACACGACAGACCCTCCCCCGGCCGACGGCATTACGGCCCCGGATATGTCCGCTCTGTCCCACGATTTCGTCTGACTTTTCGCATCTCTTTTTTGTACTTATAGGTGAGGCCATACCGGCTCCGGCCGCCAGCGCGCCGCCATGTCGCCGGCTTACGGCCACAAATAGGGAGCATTTTCGACATGGCAGCCCTCATCCCCCTTCTTCTTGGCCTGATTGTCCTCGCCGGCGCGGGTATCCTCATCTATGCGTTACGAACCCGTCGCGTTGCGCGCACGCTTCGCGAGCAACAGGCAGCATGCGAACTGGCCCTCGAAGAGCAGACCAGGCGGATCGAGGAGCAGGGTCAAGAATTGCTCCAACTCGAGAAAGCCAAGAACCGGTTCTATTCCGCCGTCAGCCAGGCCCTGCGCACACCGTTGACACTGATCCTGGGGCCCCTCAAGGAAGAACTGGATGCGGCAGATGAAACCACCGAACCGACCAGACTGCAACGACTCAGACTCATTTACCGCAATGCCCTGCGGCTGGAGAACCGGGTCGATCAACTGCTCGTCCTCTCGCGCATCCACCTTGGAGACCTCAAACCCCGCCTGGCAGAACGTGATCTGGTTCATTTTCTCCATGGCATTCACGCCTCACTGGTGGGCGAAGCGGAACGGCGCCGGGTCAAACTCGACTTCAAACCCTGGGTGGAGGAACTCAACGCCTACTTCGACACCGATCTGCTGCGGAAAGTCGTCGTCAGCCTGGTGAGAAGTTCCCTCAGCACTACTCCGGAAGGGGGTAGAATCCGCATTTGTATCGATCGCATCCTGGAGAATGGCTCGGACCTGGCAAGCGTGAAGATCAAGGACACAGGCAGGGGAATCGCCGCCACCGACATCCCGTTCATCCTCGACCAGCTCACCGCGAGCGACGGCATGGACCCCATCGCCCTCGGATTCGGACTTGCGCTGGCACGGCCCATCCTGAACCAACTGGGCGGAACGGTCAAGCTCGAAAGCGAACGAGGATTCGGCAGCACCTTCACCCTGCGGTTTCCGGTGCGGCCCGCGAACGAGCAGGCGGTGGATCAGGCGACGGAAGCCCCGACCACGGAGTCGGCCAGACTCCCGTCCGATGGGGAAGACGAACTCTTCCTGCTCGACGAAACCGACCACGTCGAGAACGAGAATGCCCCCCTTGTGCTGCTCGCCGATGACAACGTGGAGATGCGCTACTACTTGCGTACCCACCTCGGACAGCGCTATCGGCTCCTCGAGGCGTCGAACGGCAACCAGGCCCTCGACCTGGTCCGGGCCTTCCGACCCGCTCTGGTGCTCAGCGAAGTGATCCTCCCGGAAATGGACGGCATCCACCTCTGCCGGGCCATCAAGGAGGATGAGAGTCTGGCATACATCCCCGTTGTGCTGCTCACGGCCCGTGCATCGGGATCCGGTGAATTCCTCGGCTTGATGTCGGGAGCCGACGACTACGTGACCAAGCCCTTCTATATGGATGCGCTGCTGGCGCGACTGGAGAACCTCATCGATCTCCGCCGACGGCTCCGGGAAAACTTCAGCGAGAAGTTCGTCTTGTCCCCCAGCGAAGTCACGGTGAGTTCACTCGAAGCGGAGTTCCTCGAGGAAGTCAAGGCCGTTGTCGAGCACCATCTGGAAGATAGCCAGTTCGGTGTGGACTGGCTGGCCGACGAGGTGCACTTGAGCACTCGCCAATTGCATCGAAGACTCCAGGCCATCGCCGGGCTCACCCCGGCCGGAATGATTCGTATGCTGCGTCTTAACCGGGCGGCCCAACTGCTCGACCAGCATGCCGGCACCGTCACCGACATCGCGCACCGCGTGGGATATCGGGACGTGGCGCATTTCTCGTACGTCTTCCACCAGGTCTTCGGCATGGCCCCGTCCGACTATGCCAGGAACCACCACAATGGGTAAATGAAGACGAATGTCCGAAATGTCCCTGTAGGATGACCGGATTTTCCACCTCCAGAACCCTATCGTTCCTGTGAGGTGCTGAGTGATCGGCGCCGACAAATCTCCTCTCCAGACCGCACCCTCCGTCTGGAATTCGGGGCCGGCTTATGTGGTGGTAGGCCAGCCCCTTTCTCTATCCTCGAGCCGTCCGCACAGAGGGAGTTCAAGGTTCGAAGTTCAATGTTCAAAGTCGGCCCGCTCGCCCCTTCGCCCATTTGCCCACTCGACCGCTCCCCCATTCCCCGACTCCCCCATTCACCCACTCCCCATACTTCCCATACTCCCCAAACTCCCGATACGCTGGATCCCGGGTCTCCGCTACGCTGCGCCCGGGACGCTCACTCCGTTCGCGCCTTCGGACCCTCGGACCCTCAGACCTTCCCCACAAATCTAACCACAGCCGCCCTCCCCTCATGTCCGTTGCCTTCGCTGAGGTCGCGGTCACACTCTTCCAGCAACTGGATCTCCAGCGCGCCAAAATCCTCCCTCAGCATCTCGGCCGTGTAGAGCATTTCCGGATTCCTGGGCCCGCCACTGCCGTACCGTAACTGATCGGGCGTAAACGCCTCCAGCACGACCATCCCGCCGGGCTTCAACAGCCTCACGGCCAGCGCGTGCACCGCCTGTCTCAGGCCCGGAGGGAGATGCAGGTAGATGAGCACCACGGCATCGAAGATGCCCTCCCCCAGGTCCACTTCGGGGAGTGTCGCATGGATCGTGCGCAACGTCACGCCCTTCTCTCGGGCCAGCATCTCGGTCTTTCGGATGCCCACGGCAGACGCGTCGACGCTCGTCACGTCGAATCCGTGCGCCGCCAGCCAAACGCCGTTCCGGCCCTCCCCGTCCCCCAGACACAGCACCGCCCCGCCCGGCTGAATCTCGACGCTGCGGTCGACCAGAAAATGATTGGGCTCCGTGCCGTATCGGTATCCCTCCTCCGAATACACCACGTCCCAGAAATCCCCGGAATGAGTGGTCATCGCTCCTGTACAGGTTCGTCCTTCCCACCCGCCACCAGGGCAGGCGATTGCCCCGTTGACGACCCGTCAGCAGGCAACGTTCCCGCCACTCGCCCATTCGCCCATTCCCCCACTCCCCATTACCCCCCGTACTCCCCCGACTCCGCCATCCCCTTCAGCACCCGCCTCGTACCCCCCAACCGCTCCAGCCACCCCGCGCCGGCGTGGGAGACGACGGGATACGCGCGCGACGCCTCCTCGTAAAACGCCTCGTGCTCCGCCACGAGCGCCATCAAATCCTCGATCAACGAAATCTGACTGTCATACTCTGCGGAGGATCGCAACAGATTCGTCAACAGGTCGACCCGGCCACCGAACCCGGCAGGCAGACGTCGGCCTCGCCCCAGTACCCGCAACTCCTCCCGTGACAGCCAGAGCCCGCTCCGAACAGGGGTCGCCAGAAACCGCGCAATGTCACGGATACCCGTCTCAGACCGCCCCAGCAAGTTCTCCTCCACCGGAAACGAGGGTGAGCGAGCCGTTCCGCCGGACGATGCCAACTGGTCCGCCACGAGATCCAGTGTGAGCCTCCCCAACGCCGCATACAAGGGGGATGGCCCCCGCTGCAGTGCGGACGCGAACGGCAACAACCAGACGACCACATGCTCCCCGAGAAACGCGAAACACAGCCCCGGACCCGACTCCGGCGGGTATTCGGCCAGCAGGTCCAACTCCGCCGCAATATGATCCGGCCCCTCCGATCCCGCATCGGGGACCCGACCGAATCGCATTCGCCATGCGGAGGCCTCTTCCGCCGTCTCCCCCCCGAGCCTTCCCTCCGGGTCCAGGAACGCCGAGGCATACGGGAAAACGTTCAGTCCGAAGACGTCATAGTGCTCGGCCGCCGCCAGGTCCGGATCGAACGGATCCGGAACGTGCGCCGACAACCCGGGCAGTCCTCGAACCGCCTCCACGTTCTCGGGCGTCAATCCATCACGGTACAGCGCCGCGAAAAGGCCGTAGGCGCGCCGCCGGGCATGATCCCGCTCGCTCGGTGTCATCCGCACGCTCCTCACGCCAGAGAGGCCGGCCCCGGTGGTCTTCCGAGGCCGGCCGCCCGTCTGCAATGAATGAAATTTCGGTCCGGCAGTACGCCCCTACTTCGTCTCGCACGTGCTCATGCCGAGCACATAGTACAGGGGGCAGAAGGAGACGGCACTCGTCACCAGGAAGATGACGGCCAGGATGCCCAGAATCCACCCCAGCGTGCCGGAAATCACATTGGCCACCAAAAGAATGACCAGAATGAGAGCGAGCACCAACCGGACGATGCGATCGGTTTTCCCCAGATTCTTCTTCATGGACGTTTTCAGGTTAGATGATCAAAGAAGCGCCTCGACCAACAGTACAATCCCGGTTATGATCCCGATGCACAGGACACAAGACACCACGAGCAACAAGACCATCCGGCCCTTCCGCTGCGGCGCCCCGTTCGCGTCTTCAGGACCTGTCATGCTTCCTCCGGAGGCGCCGGTTCGTGGATCGACCCATCTCCCGATGGCGACCATTTCCGCATGTTCTCCAGTTTGTACGCGTTCTTCACGGGCTTCAACGGACGACTGAACCAGAAGGGCCGGCGCAGGCCGTCCGGACTGTGCGTCGAGGCCGGACGCGTCATCGCGACCCACCGGCGATACACCTCCATCGAACGGTTCGTGTCCACATACACGTCCCCATGCCGGTCTCCGGGATCCGCCTTTCGCACGTTGACGGCCTTCTGCAACCAGCAATGCGCCCCGCTGATCGGATCGGGATGCACGCCATGGGTGAGGTTCTGATGCACCCCCACATCCTCCCACCAGATCCGGCTTGTGTCGGGGTCCGCCGACTTCCAGGGCCCGGCGCCACCGAGAATCTTCAGTTCGTGTCCCCCCTTCCCGTCCTCGCCCAACTCCACCAGACTCGATGCGCCCCGGTTGACACCCACTTCCGCCTGCAGGCGCCAGCGGCCCAGGTGGTGACTCATCGCCACCACGCCCGGTTTGATGCCCTCCGTGAGCCAGACCTTGTCCACGAAATACCCGATCTCGGTCTCGACCCGCACGAGATCATTCGTATCTACCCCCAGCCGCTTCGCATCTGAAGGATGCATCCAGACCGGATTCTTGTGGCTCAACTCGTACAGCCACTTCGCATTCGCACTGCGCGTGTGGATGAGCGTCGGGAGTCGAAAGGTCGGCAGCAGAAGCATCTCGCCCTTCGAACGGTCGATGTGATCGGGATGCACGTGGCTCTTGAGCGGCCACGGGATCACGTAGTCGATCTCAGGCCATCCCCAATCATGCAACGTCGGGGAAAAGAACTCGAGCTTCCGGCTCGGCGTCGTGAAGCCGGCCCGCGCCTCACCATCCACCATCACGCCGACCACTGCACCCTCCTTTGTCACCCTTCCCTCGGCATCCACAACGCCCCCCTCTGCATTCACGGTCTTCTCATACGGCACGAAATTCTCCCGCTTCACTTCGAAGGATCCATACTTGCGCATATACTGCAGCGGCGTCAATCCCTCCGCTGCCGCTTTTTCCGGCAGCCCCGGCACGGCGTTCTCGAACTGCCAACGGTAGTACTCGTCCACCGTAATGATTTCCCCCTCGCGGTACGGGCTCTCGAAGAACGGCCGAATCCCCAGATTGCCGTCCGGGTCCATCCGGGCCGACAACTGGATCCACCACTCGTTTTCCTCCCAGACCTCTCCCGGATTCGCCTCGTAGGTGAACGTCACCTTCCTACCCAGCCGCTCCATGGCGACGCGCCGGACAGGCTGACGGAACGACAGCCACTGACCCGCATGCGTCTCCTGGCTCACGAGATCGTGCCGCTCACCGGCATGACCCATCGGCAACACGTAGTCGGCAAACCACGCCGATTCGTTCCAGGTGGGCGTCAACGCGACATGGCACTTGATCTTCGACTCGTCCTTCAGCGCCTTCAGCCAGATGAACCCGTCCGGATTGATCCACATCGGGTTGTACACCCGCGTGAAATACACGTCGATGTCACCCCGTCCTTCCTCCAGAAAATGAGGTAAGAGGAAGCTCATCTCGTAGAACGCGAGCGGCCATTCGTCGGGGATATGCAACTCCTGCCACGCGTCGAATGCGGGCGGGCTCTTGAAGACCTTCGGGACGAACTTATTCCACGTATTGAGCGCCGTTCCGCCCTTCGTGCCCACACTGCCGGTCAGCACGTTGAGGAAGAACAGGCAGCGCGCGACCTGCCAGCCGCCCAGATTGCCGATCGCGGCGCTGCGCCAGACATGCGCCGCCAGCCGCCCCTGACAATCCGCGACGTACTCCGCCGTCTGACGAATCCGCTCGACGGGCACCTGCGACTCCTCCGCAGCCCGCTCGAAGGTGAAGTCCTTGTAGAGCAGCTTCAGGAGCCGGTCGAAGTCCGCGAACGTCGCCTCGCCTTCCACTGTGAAGTCCATCCCCTCGTAAGGCGCACCTGCGAAAAAGCGCACCGCTTCCTCCCAGTTCACCCAGCGCCGAACGAAATCCTTGTCGTACAGGTCATTCTGGATGAGGTGGTTGGCGATGGCCAGGAGGATGGTCTGCTCGCTACCCGGCCACGTCGGCAGCCAGACGTCACTCTTGGAAGCCGTGTTGCTGAGGCGCGGGTCGAACGTAATGAGCTTGGCCCCCTTCAGCTTGCCCTCCATGATCCGCTGGGCATGGGGATTGAAGTAGTGGCCCGTCTCCAGATGGCTCGATATGAGGAGGATCACCCGGGCATTCGCGTAATCCGGACTCGGCCGGTCGCCGCCGGACCACACGAAATAGCCCGCACGCGCACCTGCCGAGCAGATGTTCGTGTGGCTGTTGTGGCCATCGACGCCCCAGGCCTGGATGCACCGGTTCGTGTAGCCGTCCTCTCCCGGACGTCCCACGTGGTACATGATCCCATCCCTTCGGCGAACGCGGCTCTCCCGCATCTTCTCGCCGATTTCGCTGAGCGCCTGCTCCCACGTGATGCGCTTCCACTTGCCTTCCCCGCGGGCGCCCACCCGCTTGAGCGGATAGAGAATGCGCTCGGGATCATAGGTCTGATTGATCGTGGCCGGGCCTTTCGCGCAGTTGCGCCCCCGGCTTCCCGGATGCACCGGATTGCCCTCGAACTTCTTTACTTCGAGCGTTTCCCGGTCGACATAGGCCAGCAGCCCGCAGCCGCTTTCGCAGTTGAAGCACGTGGTCGGCACCAGGGTGTACCGGCGCGCCACTTTCTTCGGCCAGACCCGGCCGTCCCACTCTACCCAGTCGTCCCACTTCGCCGACGGCGGATACTGGCTCATCCGGCCGTCCGGATGCAGCACCGTCGTCATGTCCACCTTCTCCGGTTGGACGTCCGACTCGGTAAAGACCGGCAGGCTCCACGACCCGTCCCCGGCCTCACTGGATCCCGAGGGTTGCGCGAGCAGCACGCTCAAGAAAGCGTCAAGGCGACTCGTATTGCTCATTGATGGTACTCCTCTCTAAAGGGATGGGCCGGTCACGCGGACCAAGCCCTCCGAAGATTCTATTAGCTGTTCGGGATCTCCTGTGGCGCCATTACGAAGGCGTGCTCGTACAGGTAGAGCCCCACGATTGCGAGGAGGCCCCCGGCGGCGGGCAGCCACGCCACTCCCGGGAAAAGCGCCAGAACAAAGGCCACGACGTGACCAACGACGATGCTTCCCCACCAGAAGGAGCCGGCATACTTGCCGTGACTGATTTCGTGGGCGGCCCGCGCGGCGGCCTCCGAGGCATGCGGCATCGAGAACTCGCCGAGCAGCGTGACGAGCAGGTCGACGACCAGCGCCACCAGGAAGGTGACCTGTGCCACCTGGACCAACTCGGGCGTCATCTCTACGAACAGCGCCAGGATCAGCATCGCCGCGCCTCCCATCATGAAGGCCTGAACGATCAGGTGGATGGGCAACAGGGCGCTCTGCCAGAGATCCCTCCCCTCCGCCTGTCCGAACAGAAAGGCCGTGTAGATAGCTGTCCCCAGTGCAAACGGCAGTCCGATCCACAGGGCAAAGGGTCGAATCCCTTCAGCGAGTCCCGTCGGCACGATGTCCAGATACGCCCCCAGCTCGATCACCCACCAGAGACCGGCCAATGTGCTGAACCCGATGAGGACGAACGCCCCGCGGGTGAGCCAGCTCTTCATCTGCGGCTGGAAGACGATCCGGAGGAAGCGCTCGGGCCGTTCGAGATCGATGACCAGGAAGGCCGTTGTCAAGAGGAGGAAAAGCACCGTTGCGAAACCGGCCGCGAGGAACGGCACCGGCTCGAAGCCGAAGAAGCCCAGCCCGCTCCCCAGACTCAACAGCATGAAGATGCCGGCCGCGATGCCTTTCGTGACGAGGTAGGCCGGTACAGGCCAGTGCCAGGGAATCTTGTGCTGGTTGTTGTAGACGACCTGGGTCATCTGGTCCGCCATCCGGCTGTCGCCGATCAGCACGGCGCCCCCCTCGGGCAGACCCTGCGTCTTCGGGGCCCGCACCGGCACGCCTCGCTTCGTCGTCCGAGCAACTACCGGAAGCGCCATGTCGGGGAGTGCGCCTGAAGCCGACCCATCACCGGACGGCCCGTGGTTTCCGCCGTACGTGGAGGACGCGGGGTTCACATCGACCCAGGCGAACGTATCCGGCCGGGAGGACTTCGCCGTCGGATGCAGCGACACATCCTCGCCTGCGATGTAGAACAGCTTGGGCGCCGTCCCCTGCTCCGGCTTACGCACCGTCACCTGGTTCTCGGCCAGTATGCGATTGATTTCCGAAGCGGGATCGTCCAGGTCCCCCGCGATGATGGCGTGTTCCGGACACACCACGACACAGGCCGGTTCGAGACCCAGTTCGGTCCGATGCGAGCAATAGTGGCACTTGGCGGCGGTTCCGTTGGACGGATCTACGTAGATCGCGTCGTAGGGACAGGCCTGCAGACACGCCTTGCAGCCGATGCACTGCTCCGGATCGAACTCCACGATCCCGTCCGCCCGCTGATACATGGCCTGTACCGGGCAAATGCGCACACAGGGCGGGTTGGCGCAATGGTTGCAGCGCGTGACCTGAAAGCTGCGCCGCACGTTCGGGTAGACACCAGTCTCCACGCTCTTCACCCATGTGCGAGCGACGCCAAGGGGTACCTCGTTTTCGCTCTTGCACGCGGTTGAACAGGCATGGCATCCGATGCACGCCGTGTTGTTGATGATGAAGCCGAAGTTCATACGCGGTTCGCATGGGTCGGCCGACCCGGGTGGGACGGTGGGTGGGCACTTCCGTGTGGGGCCGCTCGAACCGATTGGTCGGGGCCCGGTACGCGCAAACTGACGTTCCCCTCGGTCAAAGTCAATCACTCCGTTTGAAGAGCCGCCCAAATTCTGAAAACTTGGAGCACTTCAGCGACGCCTACAGACCCATCTGCTCGAGAAAAGCCCGGTTCCGCCGCGCGCTTTCCCGGGGGGTTCCCATGCCGGGCAGCACGTCCTGCTCTACAACGATCCATCCGTCGTACCCCCGGCCCTCCAACCACGCTTTCGCGGCGGCAAAATCGATACAACCCTGGCCGAGTTCGCAAAAAACACCGTTGCGAACGGCCTCGAAATAATCCCATCCGTATGCCCGCGCCGCCTGCCCGACAGCAGGATGGTAGTCCTTGAAGTGGACGTACCAGATCCGCCCGGCGAAACGATCCAGCGCGGAGGTCACGTCCTCACAGCCGCCCCCGCCGAACGCGTAATGACCCGTGTCGAAGACAAGGCCCAGCCGCTCAGGGTCCGTCAGGGCCAGAAGGTGCTCGATCTCGTCCGGCGTTTCCACAAAACCTGCGCAATGGTGGTGGAAGACGGTCCGCAGGCCCGTTTCGTCGAATACGGCCCTGGCCACCCGATCCGCTCCATAGGCGAAGACCTGCCATTCGTCCGGCTCGAGACCCATGGAGGCATCGATACGTCCCGCCTGGCGCGTGCGCACGGGATCGGTACCGTTTTCGTCCGCGAGGACGAGGTAGGGAAGATGGGGCGACGCAGCGGCTGCGATGAGACGCGCCGTACGTACTGCCGACTCAACGCCTGCGTCGTGCTGGTCGGCGTGACAGAGCGCAACCGGTACAAACGCGCCGAGCAGCGTGACCCCCCTTCGGTCGAGTTCCTGCCGAAGTGCGCCCGGGTCGGTGGGCATGAAGCCCCAATCACCGAGTTCGGTCCCCCGGTAACCCGTCTCGACCAGTTGGTCGAGCATCTGCTCGTATCCGATCGACTCGCCCTCCAGCCCCTCAAACTCCAGACTGCCCCACGAGCAGGGGGCATTTCCGACGCGAATGCGGGATTGGCCGGTCATGGATGTCAGAATTTGCGGCTCCAGTGACGGGGCCACCGTTCGATAACGACCTTTGTCTGTGTGTAGAATTCGACGCCGTGGCGACCCTGTCCATGAAGATCGCCGAAAAAGCTCCCCTTCCAGCCGCTGAACGGGAAAAACGCCATGGGCGCCGCGACGCCGATGTTGACGCCCACGTTTCCGGCTTCCGCTCCGTAGCGGAACTCGCGCGCGGCTTCACCCGATTCCGTGAAGATACAGGCCATGTTGCCGAGGGCATGGGCATTGATCCGGTCGATGGCTGCTGACAGACTATCCACGTGCATCAGCCCGAATACGGGCCCAAACACCTCGGATCGGGCCAATTCGCTATCCGGATGTACGTCGTCGATCAGCGTCGGGAACGACCAGAAGCCATCGGGATACGCGTCGACGCTTTTCCCTCTTCCGTCGACGATGATCCGCGCCCCGTCACGGTCCGCGCGATCGACAAACCCGTTGATGCGCGCCCGGCTTTCCGCGGTGATGACGGGACCCATCTCGATTCCTTCTTCCAGCCCGTAGCCCACACGGCGTGTCGCCGCCGCTTCGCCAATCGACTCCCGAAACCAGTCGCGCGCCTCTCCCACCGTGATGGCCAGCGAGTTGGCCAGGCACCGTTGCCCGGCACAGCCAAACGCAGAATCCGCCACGATCCGCGTCGCCTGCTCCCGGTCGGCATCCGGCATGATGACCACCATGTTCTTGGCGCCGCCCTGACACTGCACGCGCTTCCCATGAATGGCCGATTGGGTGTAGATGTACTGGGCTACCGGCGATGAACCCACGAACGACACGGCACGCACGGTCGGATGTTGCAGCAACGCATCCACGGCGTCCTTGCCCCCGTGCACCAACTGGACCACGCCGGGCGGAAAGCCTGCCTCACCAAGGAGATCGAACAGCCGCCGGGCCGCCATCGGTACCCGTTCACTCGGCTTGAGGATGAAACAGTTGCCTGCGGCCAGCGCATACGGCATGAACCAGAGCGGAATCATCCCGGGAAAATTGAACGGGGTGATGGCCGCCGTAACGCCGACGGGCTGACGGATCATATGCTCATCGATGCCCCGCGCAATGTCCTCGTTGTTGTAGCCCTGCATCATCAGCGGCATCCCGCAGGCCACCTCCACGTTCTCGATCCCCCGGCGAAGCTCACCCAGGCTCTCTGCAAGCGTCTTGCCGCACTCGTTGGTGATGATGCGCGCCATCTCGTCCACATTCGCCTCCAGCAGATTCTTGAGCCGGAAGAGATGCTGGATGCGATCGGCCACCGGCGTACGGCGCCAACTCACAAACGCCTGCTCGGCAGCCACACACGCGGCGTTCACATCCGAGCGTCCACTGAGCGGCGCTCGAGCCAGCACCTCCGCAGAGGCAGGATTCACGACATCGACAAACTCGGTGGCGGTTGAAGTGACCCAGGAACCGTTGATGAAATTGAGTAGCGTGGGTGCTGACACGATGCCTTAGGATGCGGACGAGGCCGACCGGCTCTCGCCTTGGTGAAAATGTGTTAATTCGTGGGTGAGGGCCTCCAGCTCTTCACCGCCCGCCATCATCTGCAAAACGTCCTCCCGCGAGACGTCCGCCCTCGCAAACGTCCCGTAACTGCGAGCCCTGTTGAGGATGGTGAACCGATCCGCCACAGGATACGCGTGGTGTACGTTATGGGTGATGAAAACTACGCTGACTCCACGGGTACGGGCCTGGGCAATATACCGCAAGACGATGCCCGCCTCCTTCACGCCAAGCGCCGATGTCGGCTCGTCCAGGATGAGAATCCGCGCGCCAAAATACACGGCCCGCGCGATGGCGACCGATTGGCGCTCGCCTCCGGACAGCGTGCCCACGGGCTGGTTCACATCGCGCACGTCGATCCCCATTTTCCCGAGTTCCTCGCGCGCCGTCGTTGCCGCCATACCCACGTCAAACCGCCGAAACGGCCCCCATCCGAGGGTCGGCTCACTCCCCAGGAAGAAGTTCCGGGTGATGCTCATCAGCGGAATCATCGCCAGGTCCTGGTAGACCGTCGCAATGCCGTGCCGCAGCGCGTCCCGGGGGCTCCGAAACGTTACCTCCCGCCCCTCCACAAACATCTTCCCCTCATCGGGCCGATACACGCCGGAGAGGCACTTGATGAGCGTCGACTTCCCCGCCCCGTTGTCGCCGAGCAGGCAGTGGACCTCTCCCGGCACCACGTCGAAGGAGATGTCCTTCAGCGCGATGACGTGGCCAAAGTACTTCGAGACGGAGTGGAGGGAGAGGTAGGGATACATACGTGTCGCCTCAACCCTCCATCGCCCTTCTGCGAACCCAGTTGTTCACCAGAACGGCAATGAGAAGCATGAACCCGAGGAAAACCTGAAACCAGTCTGCGTCCACCCCCGTGAAGACGATCCCCTGGCGCACCATCCCGAAAATGAGGGCCCCGAATACGGCGCCGACAGCCGAGCCGTAGCCGCCCGTCAGCAGCGTGCCCCCGATCACCGCCACGATGATCGCATGGAATTCGCGCAACTCACCACGCAACACGTCCGCGCTGCCGAAATTGAGGGCTTGAATGACCGCCACGAGGCTGGCCGCGACCGCCGTTCCGACGAAGAGCATCCACTTGACCCGCGCCACGGGCACCCCCGTGCTGCGCGCCGCAACCGGATCGCCGCCCACTCCGTATACCCAATTACCGAAGCGCGTCCGAAGCAGAAGCCAGGTCGCCGCCGCAGCCAGGACGAGCCACCAGACGACCGAAAGCGGCAGATCAAAGCCCGGCAAGGAAATGTGACCGGCAAAGAAGGCATGGGCACTCTCGTACCCATCCGCCCGGCTGAGGCCACCGAGTTGCGTTCTCCCCGTCAGGTTGCGCGTAAGCCCGATCGTGCCGCCTCGAATGATGAACAGCGAGGCCAGCGTGACGATGAACGACGGTAGACCCGTCCGCAGCACGACCGCCGCGTTAAAACTCCCCACCAGCACGGCGAAGAGCACGACGACGGGCAGGGCGAACCACACGTTCCAGCCGTACTGAACGGCCAAAAGGGTCAGCAACATTCCGGCCGCACCGATCATCGAGCCAACGGATAGATCGAATTCGCCTCCGATCATGAGGAGGGCGACCGCAACGGCCAGGATGCCCAGCTCGGCCGCCACTTCCAGATACGTAGCGGTTCCTCGCAGGCTCAGAAACCCTCGATCGCCCGCCACCAACGCGAAAAAGAGCCACACAACCAACGCGCCGGCGAGTGCGCCAATCTCAGGGCGCCCCAGAAGCCGTCGCCAGGCCGACGTCCTCCGTATCCGTTCGTCCGCGTGTTCGGTCATCTGTGCCGGCTTTGTGGAGAGCCCCCGTTCGAGGCCCGTCCGGTGGAACCCCTATCGGGTGCCGAGATCCGTAAGGTGGCGGAGCCGCTCCACGTTTTCCGCCGTCACGAAATCGGGCCCGGTCCGCAGCACCTCGTTCGCCACCGTGTTTGCGTTGCGCACGTAGAGGGCGAGCAGCACCACCGGCAAGTAGCCCTGCAGGTACTGCTGCTGATCAATGGCAAAGGCCAGGTCACCCGATGCGACGGCATCCAGCGTTTCGGGCGAAAGATCGAACGCACCCAGGCGCAAACGGCCTGTTGCTCCCACCTCCTCCACGGCCCTCAGCGCGGGCACAACGGCAGCAGGTCCGAGCGTGAGGATCGCATCAATGGACGGATCCGATCGAAGCGTCGCCTGAATCCGCTGCTGCGACTCGGTCGGGTCCCCCAGTTCGACAGCCACCTCCAGGCCCGTGGCGCCCGCCTCGCCCAGCGCGTCGAGGAACCCGGCACACCGCTGATCCAACGACACATTACCCAGTTCGTGGTTCACGCAGAGCCCTCGCCTGGCCCCCATCTCCGCCATGCGGCGTCCTCCACCGTACCCGGCCTGGTATTCAGGCAGCCCGATGTGATTCAAAACGCCCAGCGCCTCCGCCGCGTCATCTCCCGAATTGATCGACACCACCGGGATGCCCGCCTCGATGGCCCGCCGGATCGGGGCCGCGAGCGCATCCGCGTCCGCGATACTCACCACCAGCCCGTCGGGCTTCGACGCCGCCGCCGCATCGATGAGCTGCCCCATCGTCACCATGTCGAACGACTCGGGGGCCTGATACTCCACCCGGACACCCAGATCGCGCCCCGCCTGGCGCGCCCCGTTTTGCACGACCGACCAGAACGGATCCGAAGCCTGCCCGTGGGTCACGAAAACAATGCGAATCGGCGGCCCGTCCCCCTCCCCTCCGGATGACGCATCCGAACAAGCCGGCAGAAACATGGAAATGAAAACGAGGACGGAAAAGAGGAATGACTTTTTCATCAGACGTGAAGGACTGGAGGCTGACCCATCAGAAATACCGCTCGCGGGCACGTCCCTTTTCCCACTCGGCCCGGGACGCCCGCACCGCGGCTGACGCGCTCACCTCAGCCGGTTGCACGTCCCACCATGACTCGTAATCGGGCACGCCGACGTATCGATCGTTCGGCACATAGAGGACCGACGTCCTCTCGACCGTTCGTGCACTCTCGAGTGCCTTGACGAACTCGTCATACGTGGTGCACCGAAAGACGTGCGCCCCCAGACTTTCGGCATTGAGCGCGAGGTCGACGGGCAGCCGGCGCACATCGAGTCCATCCGTATCGGAGGCTACACCCTCGTCGTCCGAATAGGCATACCGCGTGCCGAACCCCTCCTGACCCAACGAGCGGCTAAGCCCTCCAATCGACTTGAATCCGTCATTGTCGAAGAGGATGATCGTGAGCTTGATCCCCTCCTGGATCGAGGTGACGATCTCCGAGGGCATCAGGAGGTACGTACCGTCCCCAACGATCACGTACACAGGCCGTTCGGGATCCGCCATTTTGACGCCGATTCCGCCGGCGATCTCATAGCCCATGCAACTGTATCCATACTCCAGGTGGTAGTTCTTCGGATGCCGCGTCCTCCAGAGTTTGTGCAGATCTCCCGGGTGGCTGCCGGCGGCGCTCACCATGACCGCCTCGGGCTCGCTCAGTTCGTTGATGGCCCCGATCAGTTCACCCTGGCTTGGCAGCGGCTCGTTGCGGATGGCGTAGATGCGATCCACCTCCCCTTCCCAGGCAGCGTGAAGCGTCTCGCAGCGCCCGCGGTAATCCGCTTCCGTCGTCCATCCTTCGAGCAGCGGAAGGAGTTCCTCCAACGTGGCCCTGGCGTCGCCCGTCAACCCCAGCGCGCTGTGTTTGAGCGCGTCGAATTCAGCCACGTTGAGGTTGATGAACCGGACATTCGGATCCTGGAAGGCGGTCTTGCTGGCAGTCGTGAAATCGGAATAGCGGGTCCCGAGGCCGATCACCAGATCGGCTTCACGGGCTACGCGATTTGCCGCAAACGTGCCGGTCGCCCCCACGGCGCCGAGATTCAACGGATGGTCGAACCGTAGACTTCCCTTGCCCGCCTGCGTTTCGCCCACGGGGATCCCCGTGCGCTCGCAGAATTTCGCCAACTCGGTCGTCGCCCCACTGTAGATGACCCCTCCCCCGGCCACGATCATCGGTCGACGTGCGGAGCGAATCCACCGGGCCGCCTCTTCGAGAAGCCGTCGATCCGGCCGGTTGCGCGGAACCTGCCATACCCGCTTTCGGAACAACGACAGCGGAAAATCGCACGCCTCGGTCTGCACGTCCTGCGGCAGAGCGAGGGTCACGGCGCCCGTATCGGCCGGACTGGTCAACACGCGCATCACCTCCGGCAACGCCAGGATCAGTTGGTCCGGACGGTTGATGCGGTCCCAGTACCGGCTGACCGGCCGAAAGGCATCGTTCACGGAGATGTCCTGAGAATGCTCCGACTCGAGCTGCTGCAGAACCGGCGCGACATTGCGGCGGGCGAAGATGTCGCCCGGCAGCAGCAATACCGGAAGCCGGTTGATCGTTGCCGTCGCGGCCCCCGTCACCATGTTCGTGGCGCCCGGGCCGATCGATGACGTGCAGACGAGTGTCCGAAGCCGGTTGCTCATCCGCGCGAAGGCCACGGCCGTATGCACCATTGCCTGTTCATTGCGCGTCTGGTAAAACCGCAATCCGGGCTCCTGCTGCAGGGCCTGGCCAATGCCCGCCACGTTGCCGTGCCCGAATATCCCGAAACACCCCGCGAAGAAGCGCTGCTCCACACCATCGCGCTCCACGTACTGATGGGCCAGAAACCGGATCAGCGCCTGGGCCGTGGTCAATCGTTCCGTCTGCTCTTTCATGGATCTGATTGAACGGTGTAGGATGCGGATCGGCCGACGCGCGCCCGCGCCGCAGTCATTCGATCCCCGTGCTGGTTCATTTGTCTACATCGTGCCGGCGAGGGCAACGGGACCGGGATCATGACGATCAATCCGGCGCTTCACGTTCCGTGCAGACCTGGTCCTGTCGTTGACCGCATCCGGAGCCCAGCCGCCGGATGTGGGCGCAACCGGATGCGGAAAGAGCGCCCGGATCACGGAGCGACCGCTTCGTAGATCGGTACGGCCGGGTTCCGGGTACCGTAACTGTCCTTCACCCACGTGTATCTGGGATCGTCCCGGTTGGCAAGGGACTGGGCACTTCCCGCCAGGACGTTCAGGTAATAGGTAGTATACCCGGGGGGACTCACCACGGGGTGATAGCCCTCCGGGACAAGCACCACGTCATTCGTTCGGGCAACCACGACGGCATCGATTGGCTTCCCGGCCCGATGCAGCGGTGACTCGGGGTCGGTGTAGACCCTTTGGTACGCGTACCCCTCCTCGCGGTCGATCTTGTAGAAGTACACCTCCTCCAGATCCGCCTCGAGCAAGGCGCCGTCCGGGCCCACGAGGTGGATATCATGCTTGTGGGGCGGGTAGCTCGACCATCCTCCACTGGGGGTGTAGGCCTCCACGACGACAAGCCGCCGACAGGGAAATCCGGGCGGGATGACATTGTTGATCTGGCGCGTCGCGTTGTCGCCACCGCGGACTTCAATCGTGACATCCGCGGGACGAATCCGCCTCGGGACATCATCGCGGTCGGTCTCCACCCACGTCGCCGCGAACTCCACATCCGTGCGAGCCGTCACCGTAAGCGTCGTTCTCCGAGGGAGATAGAGCGCATCGGGAGGACCTTCGAACACGTTCGCCCGCTTCCCCATCTCGGGATAGGCCCCTCTCGAAGAGTCGACGTCCAGACTTCCGCCGAGCACTACGAGCGCGAACTCTGACTCCGCCGTGTCAAACGACCACGAAGAACCGGCCGCGAGCCGCCTCGCCTGAAAATGGATGAACTCCCATCCGGCTCGGTCCGGATCGACCTCAACCAGGACTTCCTCCCCCGCCTCTCGCACACCGGGGACCAGGAGATTGGATGCATCGTATCTCATATGGTTGTAGGGTTACAATGAAGAACCACGATCAGGCGCACAGGGGGCAACGATCACCAGCTTTCCCTTTCGGGATTTGCCTTGCAGATCTGGCGGAATCGGATCATTTTAGTGGTTCAATTCCAAATTATCCATCCAGGGAGGCAAGAGGATGATCACCGTCGGTCTTATCGGTGCGGGCAGAATCGGAAGGATCCATGCCGAGCATCTGGCCAACAGAATACGAAACTGCAATCTGCTCATTATAGCGGATTCCCGTCCCGATGTCGCAGAGCAGTGCGCCGACGACCTGGACGTCGCGCTCACGACGGATCGGTACGAGGACGTGATCGAACATCCCGGCGTCGACGCGGTCATCGTGTGTTCCGCCACCGATACGCATGCCACGATTATTGAGCAGGCCGCCAGGAACGGCAAACACATCTTCTGCGAGAAGCCGATCGATCACGACCTTGCGCGCATAGACTGGGCCCTGGACGCCGTCGAAGAGGCCGGCGTGCAACTGCAGATCGGCTTCAACCGGCGCTTCGACCCCAGTTACCGGCGGGTTCGCGAGGCCATCCAACGGGGCGAAATCGGCACGCCCCACCTGCTTCACCTGATCAGCCGTGACCCCGGCCCCCCTCCCATCGACTATATCCGTTCATCCGGGGGGCTCTTCCTCGACATGGCCATCCACGACTTCGACATGGCCCGCTTCCTCATCGGCTCGGAGGTCGAAAAGGTGTACGCAACGGGAGGCGTCCGCATCGATCCCGCGATAGGCGAAGCAGGAGACATCGACACGGCCCTCACGGTGTTGCACTTTGAAAACGGCGTGGTCGGGACAATCGATAACTCGCGAAAGGCCGTTTACGGATACGACCAGCGCGCGGAGGTCTTCGGAAGCGGCGGACGCGTGTCGACCGACAACGTCTATCCGCACACCGCCACCATCGACTCCGCCGAAGGTATTCGCCGCGACTTGCCGCTCCACTTCTTCCTGGAGCGCTACGCAGAAAGTTATCTCCTTGAAATGCAGGCCTTCATCGATGCCCTCGAATCCAGAACCGACTGCGAGTGCTCCGGCCACGACGGACGGTTGCCCGTTCTTATCGCCCTGGCCGCAAAACGCTCCCTGGAGGAAGGCCGCCCGGTCGAGGTCACGGAGATCGATGCGTAGACCCCCCAACTCCTAAACTCCTAAACTCCTAAACTCCTAAAAGAAAACCCCCGGCCCCGGGACAAAACCCGAAGCCGGGGGTCGGCTCATCAGATAAATCCCAAATCCGGGACCGCGCGGTCGCGCAATCCTACTTCATCAGGAGCATCTTGTTGGTGATGACCGTGTTGCCGGCACGCAACTGATACAGGTACACGCCGCTCGCAAGGTTCATCGCGTCGAACGTGGCACGGTAGGTGCCGGGCGACTGAACCTGGTTCACGACCTGGTCGACGAGACGACCGGACACGTCATAGACGTTGATCGTGACCAGTTCGGTCCGCGGAACGGTGTACTCGAACGTCGTAGTCGGGTTGAACGGGTTCGGGTAGTTGTTGCCGAGCACGAACCTGTCCGGAACGACGACATCGAGTTGCTCGACGTCCACGTTGGTGTCACCCACGTCGCCACCGCGGCGCACTACCATGGGGATGACGATGTCCGGACCGCCGTAGGTCAGGGCGATGTAGTAGTCGAAGAGGTCGTCGGCGTACCCGCCCTCGCCGTTTTCCATGGCGCCGAAGATGAGATTGACCGTCGCTTCCGGTGCGTCATCAGGCAGCGCCAACTTGTGGTTTGCCCCGAAGAGGCTTTCGTTGTCGTAGCCCGCCGTACCGAACTTCATGTCGCCTTTGCGCGGCGCGAATTTGGCGTAGGTCACCTGGAACGTGTAGACCGAGTCGCCGGCTACCGCATCGCCTCCCGTCGTCCCGTCGTCATGCAACTCGAGTTCGGCCACGGAACCCAGGTTCTCCGGGCCCCAGTCTTCCCAGCCGTTCGGTGCGCCGCTGAGCGGACCGTTCGCAAAGACCGACTTGTCCCATTCGGAGACCGTTTCACCGGTCTGGATGTCGGAGGGCAGATAGAGGCTGTCGGCGAAGAAGTAGAACGCCGGACGCATATCCACCTGGAACGTGACCGTCACTTCCTGCGAGAAGAAATCGGCGAGCGTCCGGTTGTTGTAGGTCGGCGTACCCGGATCGACGTCGAGAAGGCCGTTTCCGTCCTCATCCGTCTCGTTGCCCGTAAGAGTGAGCTTCCGGTTGTCGACGCTCTCCCAGCCGCTCGGGTTGCCGTCGCCGGCGGTACCGGTCACGAACTTGTATTCGTGTGTGGCCGGCGGGACCACGTTCTCGAATTCGATCAGCTTGGAGAACAGATTCGGGTTCACGAAATCCTGGGCCAACGTGTCGGCGGTCGTGTTCCAGCCGTTGAACGAGCCGGCCACAACCACGAGGTCGGTCGCGGGATCGAAGTTGCCCGTGGCAATCTCCACCTCCATATCCACCTTGAACTCGACTTCGAAGTCGTACGGAGTGGGCGGTTCGGGATCGCCTCCGCCACGCACGACCTGCGGACCCGTCGCGTACAGTGCGATGTAGGGATCGTACAGGTCATCCTTGTAGCCGCCTTCGCCGTCTTCCATGGCGCCGAAGATGAGATTCACCGTCGCTGCCGCCGCATTATCGGGAAGAGTGAGTTTGTGGTTTGCTCCGAAGAGGCTCTCGTTGTCGTAGCCTGCCGTCCCAAACTTCATGTCGCCCTTCCGCGGCGCGAATACCGGATAGGTGACCTGGAACGTGTAGACCGAGTCGCCGGCCAACGCATCCCCTGCCGTCGCGCCGTCGTCATGCAACTTCAGCTCCGCCACAGTACCCAGGTTCTCCGGGCCCCAATCTTCCCATCCGTTTGGCGCGCCGCTGATCGGACCGTTTGCGAAGACCGACTTGTCCCATTCGGAGACCGTTTCACCGGTTTGGATGTCGGAGGGCAGATAGAGGCTGTCGGCGAAGAAGTAGAACGCCGGACGCATATCCACCTGGAACGTGACCGTCACTTCCTGCGAGAAGAAATCGGCCAGCGTGCGGTTGTTGAACGTCGGCGTTTCGCCGGCGCTGATGTCGATGGCGCCGTTGCCGTCCACATCCGCTTCACCACCCGTGATCACCACCTTGCGGTTGTCGATGCTCTCCCATCCGCCCGGGTTACCGTCACCCGCCGTGCCGGTCACGAACTTGTATTCGTGGGTCACAGGCGTCTCGATGCCGGAGAGGGTGACGATCTTGGTGAACAGGTTCGGGTCCACGAAATCCTGGGCCAACGTGTCGGCGGTCGTGCTCCAGCCGTTAAACGAGCCGGCCACGACCACGAGGTCGGTCGCGGGATCGAAGTTGCCCGTGGCAATCTCGACCTCCATATCCACCTTAAACTCGATTTCGGCATCGAGCTTGCGCGGCAGGAAGACGGTCGTTCCGTCAGGGAGTACCAGCAACATGCCGAAGCCGGGGAGCGAAGCCGACTGGGGGGCCAGGAAGCCGGAGGCCAGGGCAACCGCTGCCTGTCCGGAAAGGGCCGACAGATCGATGGCGAAGCTCGCGACTACGGTTTCCGGTGCGGCCGTCGGAGCAACCTCTACCACAAAGGCGGCCGGCGTTGACGATTGGTAGGCATCTCCTTCGCCGGTGGTGTTTTCGGGGACGTAGTAGGTACCATACTCCATGCCCATAACGAACGGGATCTTGATGGGACCCGCCACCGCCGTCGCGTTCACTGCCGGTGCATCGGGCACACCGTGGACCGTCGCGAGATCAAACGCCGGGTTACCGGTCGCGGCCTCGTGGCCGATGAAGGCAAGGAGCTTGAAACTCGTGTCGGCGCCGTCCGGATTCGCCGGGAAGGCGTCCGGGGTCAGCAGGCCCGTCGCGACGAGGACATACGAGGTGCCCTCCGTCAACGGCCCGACAGGAATCGTGGCGATGATGTCGCCAGGTCCGGTGCTGGTACCGGGCGCCAGGCCGATCCCTAGTTCCGCTCCGGCAGGCACGTCCACGAAGGGCGTGGCGTCGCGGAACTTGAAGTCATCGAGGAACGGCGCTTCACCGGCGTTCACGTACACGTCCACCGTAGCGACCGCGGGGTCGGGCGAGTTGTGGATGACCTGGAGGCGGGCCGTTTGTGCAAAAACGGTCCCCGTCGCACCCAGGAACATCGCCACGACGGTCAGCCCGTAGCAAATTTTCTGGATCATGAGGTTTGGGGTTGGATGACTGCGATGAAAACAGACCTTGTAAGAGGAAAACCGGAAAAGGTTCACCGCAGGGTGGATGAATGAAGTGAGTAATATTAGAAGGTCGCGCCTACCGAAATCATCTGCGGACGGCCCAGGCGGCCGCTCTGGTAATCCTGGTAGACGTAGTCCAGTTTGACACCGATATCGCCCAGGGGAATACGCAGTCCTGCCCCGAGAGACCATCCGCTGTCGTCCTGGATCGAAGCGAAAGCCTGACGATAACCGCCGCGCACGAAGAGCAACTCACGAAAGGCGTATTCGGCACCGAGGTTGGCGCTCTCGGAGTTGTCTGCCGGGTGCAGGGCATCGGCGCCGACCGTCAATCGTTGCATCTCGGAGTTAAACGCGTCCAGCGCAACGCCCACGCGGAAGAGCAACGGCAGCGGCCATTCGTCCACCTCGAGATAGGCGGGAAGTCGCGGGTTGTTGCCCTCCTGATTCGGGTCCACATCGTAGGCTACGCGCAGATCCTTGCCCTGCATCTGCATGTCGCTGCCGAAATTTGACATGGACATGCCGATCCGCAGGTTGCGAAAATCCGATCGGTACAGCACGCCCAGGTCCAGTGCGAGCCCGGATGCCGATTCATTCCAGATCTTCTGCTGGATGAGTTTCACGGTGCCGCCGGCGGAAAACCGGTCCGTCAGCGCTCTGGCATAGCTGAGGCCCACGGCCAGATCGATCGGATTGAATCGCTCCCCCGTCCCCTCCGGATTCACCACGGTGGTCACCTCGATTTCACCATAACTCAATGCCATGACGCTGATCCCGAGATGACCCATCGATCCCATGTTGAGGACGGCCGCGGCGTGTTGGAACCGCGAGTCGACAAACCAGGTCGAGTTCGAAAAGTCAACGCCGCTGCTCTTCATCTGGGCGATTCCCGCTGGATTCCAGTACAGTGCGGTCGGGTCATCGGCCATGGCAACGAAGGCGCTCCCCATCGCTACGGCTCGCGCACCCACACCGATTCCGAGAAACGGCGCCGCCGTCGTACCGACTTTGTCCTGCCCCAGGACCGGAGCCGTACCTACGGCGAGGAGAGCAAGCAGAGCGGCAGCGCCGCCCCTGAAGAAACGTGATGGTCTCATCCTCGTTTTCGGTTACTTGATCAATGCCAGTTTGCCCGTCGTTTCGCCCAGACCGGGTGCTTCGACGTGGTAGAAGTAGATCCCGTATGCGGCATCCAGGCCTTCGCGCGTGCGCAAATCCCAGCTCGCCGTTCCGTCAGAGATCGTGCCACTGTGCTCCAGGATCTTCACGAGTTCACCCCGGGCGTTCAAGATGCGAATCTTCGCTCCAGCCGGAAGATGAATGAAGTCGATCCTGCGCTCACCGCGACCGCTGGTGATCGTCGGAGGAAGCCGCCCTTCCCAGGACGCAGCCGCCACATAGGGGTTCGGGACCACCTTGATGCGATCCAGCTGTTCCTTTGCGGACAATGCATCGACCTTCTGCCCCTTCGTGGTGAAGCGGTACGCATCCGCCGCCGTGAACGGCTTGAAGGTGCGGATCCGGAATACGTCCCCGGCGACCGGATAGGCGCCTGCTCCGGCTGCATCCTCTAGCCGCACCCCATAGGTCGGCCGCAGCTCCCCGGCGAAGTCCTCATAAATGAAGATGAACTCGTTGTCGTCGAACCGGCCATTCGCCGTAGCCGCGTTCGGTTCGTAGAAGACGAACTCGGCAGCCCGATTGGCCGTCATGTTGAAGACGGAGAAATACGTCTGCGTCGCCACCGCATTCGGCCCCCTGCTCCCCAACCTGAATCCGCCGAGCGACTGCCCAACGACCTCGTCGGTGAACCGGATCTCGTAGTCGAACGGAACGGCCGACCCTTCGTAGCGCCATTGAGAGACGTTCGTGCGGGCAACGACGATGGCTTTCTTGTCGACCGGATTGGCAAAACCGGACTCGTCGAGGTTCAATCGCGGCGAATCGTTACGGAAGTTGAGCCGGATGCCGTCAAAGATCGTGGAGGTCGCGTTTTCGAGCGGAATCCTCGACAACAACGGCGCGTCATTCATCGCAATGGAGAATTGGCTCACTCCACCCGACGGACTTTCGTCAAACGTCACCCGATACGCGCTGTTGTCCGGAATCGCCCGGGGATCCAGCACTTCCACGAAGATCTCTCCCGTGGCCGGCCCCGATTCGTGCGACACGGAATCGAGCACATCTCCGGCCTCATAGCCCAGCACGGGGGCATTTGGCATAACCTGGACGACGTTCCGGTCCGTTCGGACCGTTCCGTCTTCCGCAACGGTCACCGGGAAATTGGTCTCCGCCGGGTAGAACTGCTCGCTCCCACGGTCGTACGCACTCACCGCATAGTAGTAGGTCTGCCCGTTGCGCACTTCCGTATCCACAAAGGAATATCGGAGGCCGCTATCGGCCCCGAGATCGAAAGGCACGCCCTTGACGCGCTGGTACACGTCATAGTCTCCCTGCCATAACCCCTTGATGCCGTCGGAGAGATCAAACTGGGCAATCGGCGCCAGGGTGCTCGGATTGCCGTCCATGTCGGTGATGGGACGCGGGTCAAGGAAGTTGGGATCGGTGCTGCGATAGATCTTATACCCCTGGAAGTCCTTTCCGAGAATGGGATCCACCGACTCCTCGGCAAAAGAGTCCCAGTAGAGGGTCACCTTGCCGTCGCCCGGTACGCCCCTCAGCGTCGGCTTTTCAGGCGGCCGCGCGAACTTGTAGTTGCGGTTGTAGATGTCCTGAACCGTCAACACGTTATTGGTGATGTTCTCGAGTTGCTGCGCGAAGGTCTGCCCACCCCCAAACACGAGCGCCAGAGAGAACCGAAGCGTTTGGCCGGGTTCCAGCCGGAAATAGCCGGATCCGAAGATGAAGTCCCCGTCGACGCCGCCGGCTGCCTTGTCCCGCTCGAGTTCCTCGTTCGTCGTGAAATAGCCGGGCGTCATCACCTCCCACATCAGATCATCCCGGTTCATCACCAGGGCGCCCGGAGGTGTGAAATAGAAGAACGAAGCCAGACCGACCTGGTCGGTTTCGTTGACGTCCAGCGCGTCGAAGTTCGGCTCGCCCGGCGTGGCCACGCCGTCTCCTTCCCCTTCGTCTCCCGTTCCGGTTTTACCGTCTGCTCCCACATCGTCGGTCAGCGGATTCCAGTCCCCGTCATTGTCGATACCGTCGTCATTGGACTCGTCAATCATCGGGTTGAGAAATCCGTGCCGAAGCGAATCGTCCGCCGTCGCCTGTCGCGTGCGCACGTCCCGGGCCAATCCCGCCCAGTTCTTGTAACGCAGCGAAGGCAGATTGATGACCTCCCCCTGGAAGTTCTGGGCCCGCCGCTCATAATGCAGGAAGATGTCCTCATCGATGAGACCATCCAGGTCGTCATCGACGAGGTTCTTCTCGGTAACGATCTGCTGGCGAACCAGCACCTGGCGCTCCTCCAACGACATGCCCGGTGCAAGGCCGTACGTGATGCCCTGAGATACGACGGTGGTCGGACCGTCGCCCATGTACGCAATCGTGCGCTCGAAGGTCGTGGCGTCGATCAGGATGAGCGGATCGCCGGGCTGCAGCACGCGCGGCGCGAAGTCGGTCGGCGTGAATACGTTGCCCACGCCCTCCAGGCCGGGCGTGATAAAGGGTTTGCCTTCCAGATCCCGTCCCTGCGGCGTCAACGGATCGCCGTCCCCGTCATTATCGATCCCGTCAAGCGGGTTGCCGGGACTCTCCATGAACGCGTAGCCGACGATGCCGACGGGCTGGCCCCGGTTCCCCGAATTGTCATA
>CAYLXM010000023.1:31515-51825 GCA_964387555.1 uncultured Rhodothermales bacterium
CGGGTCAGATCGGTCGAGTCCGGCAGAAAACCGAACCGCCGGAACAGCCGCTCGTCCTGATGATCGTCAGACCAGAAATACGTCTCGAAATCCGCATTTTGGATGCCGCGGCCGAAGAAACCGTTCCATTCGGCCTTTCCGGTTGCGGGATTGATCCAGGTTGGCTGATCCGGCCAGCGGTTGGGCCACGTCGAGGCGTCGGTGGCAGAGGCCGGCTTTTCGTTGATTCCGTCCTCGGCGGCGAACCCCCCCATCGGCTCCAGCCCGTAGAATTTGTCGGCACCGGGAGGCGGGCCCTGCACGCCCGCCCGCGGTCCGCGGGTCGTGATCACGCGCCGGACCAGCGAATCGGGAACCGCGTCGCCGTCCAGATCGATCGGAACCTCCATCGCGATCACGGGCAACACGTCGCCGATGTAGAAGTCCTCCGAGCCGGCCGGCCATTCGCCGCGCACCTCCCCGGTGCCCCCGGCCAGGCCGGTATTGTGCACCGTGATCCGGATACGGTTGCCGTCGGTCACGATCTTCTTCTCATTGGCCCGATTGCCCCGCAGGGCAGGATCCTTGAGGAAGTCCGGAATGGGCTGCCGCTGCCCGAGCGCCGAAACACCCGTCAGAAGCAGCACGAGAAGGCAAACAGCCGTGCGAAGCGTTCGCCTTTCGTTTTTGTTCTTGGTCTCGTACATCCGCAATGCCACCGGTAAGGGCTGGTTCACGTCCGACCCCATTAGAAGCGATAGGAAAGACCCACGACCACACGTCGCGGTTCGTTGTAGTAGTCAGCTCGCGTATAGTAGCGGTCGAGGAAATCAATCGGCCCGATATGGTTGGCAGCATCGACGTTGCGCTGGAGCGAATAGGTCGCACGCCCCGTGTCCTCGAAAACGCCCAGCTCATTCCGCGAGTCGAGCAGGTTGTCGATCTTCGTGAAGACCTGAATGGTCGACGCTCCCAGGACGATATCCTTAAAGGCCCGAATATCGATCTGGAACCGCGAAGGCTTCACCTCGCTGTTGAGCGGGATCTTCGTGGGGAGGATGGTCCCGGTTTGCAGCGTCGTCTGCCGCGGCGTGTAGGGCTGCCCGGATCCATAAGTCGCTACCGACCCGAACCCCCAGTTCGCCTGCGACCGGTACGAGAAACTGACGTTGCCGGTATGACGCTGGTCCCAGTTCGTCGGAAGGATCTGCTGCTCCAACTTGCCCTTGGCGGCGGCAGCGTTGTAGGCCTGGGCAGGGTCCGAGGCGTTCGTCTTGGCGACCTGGAAGGTGTAGTCGGCGTTCAGGAAGAACCCCGTCCCGATCTGCTGGTCCAGACGGAGCACGACGCCGCGGACGAATCCGAAGTCTGAGTTTACCAACCGGCCGTAACGGGCCGACGTGCCCTCGATGACGATCGGATCGGTCGCCGAGCCCGCCAGATCGCGGATGTCCCGGAAATAGGCGGTCAGTTCGAGCGCTGTGGTCGGGGTGACCTGCTGCTTCAGGCCGATCTCGCCGTTGATCGTCTTCTCCGGATCCAGATCGGCATTCCCAAGGAGACCGATCAAGCCGGATCCGCCGCCCAGACGGAAGAACGGATTCTGGTAGAGCAACTCGAAGTTCGGCACCTGGAAGAACCACCCGTAAGCGAAATGCACCACGCCCGTCTCCGTGATCGGGAAGGCAACACCCAGTCGCGGGCTGAACTGCGTCTTGACCTTGGCCTTGACGAATCCGTTCCCCTCCTGGGGCTGCTCGAAGCGGAACTCGAACGCCGTTTCCGGATCCCGCGGGTCTTCAAACACAAGGCCATCCGAATCGAAATAGTCGAAGCGGACACCGGCGTTGATCACCAGACTGCCGATCTCCACTTTGTCCTGCAGATAGGCAGACACCTCGGTTGGTTTGTACGTGTAGTCCCCGTTCGGGAAAATGAACGTCTCGATTTCCGGCAGGACGACCACGAGTTCGTCGTTGTACGTCAACGTGTGTCGCCGCACCTCGATGCCCGCCTTCACCATGTTGTAGCGGTCCACCTGGCTCGTCATGTCCATTTTTCCCAGCCAGGTATTCGTCGACCGCTCGACGCGCTGATTGTCCGTCCCGCCAACCCGGAAATACGACGCCCACTGCTCGTCGCGAAGCGAAGAGAAATCGAGGTCCAGATAGCCCGGACTCATCGGATCGTCGAACAACGTCTGCTTGTACGTACTGTAGTTGTTGCTCAACGACAATTCGTAGAACGTGGTATTGGAAAGGGTGTGCGTCCACTTCAGAAAGCCCGCACGCCCCCGGCGGTCCCGGTCCGGCGCCGCATCCGGCAGAAACCGCAAATCGTGGCTGTAGTCGCGGTAGTCCTCCCGGGACAGCACGGTGTTGGCCGACACGCGGATGCGCGAATTCACCCGCCAGGTCAGCTTCGCTTGCCCGCTCAATTTCTCGTACGGGTTCATGGCCACCAGCGCTGAATCGCCCGAACCCGACCGGTCGAGCAACGACAGCCGGCCGGCCTCTCCATAGCCCACGTCTGACGGCAGAAAGACCCTGCGGCCGTAGAGCGAGCCCTCATTTCCGAAGTACCGTCCATTCATGAAAAAGAAAAGCTTGTCCCGTACGATCGGTCCACCCAGGTCCGCCTCAAAATTGCGCACGGCGACGGGACTCACCTTGTCGAGATTCTCAAAGATATCCGCCTTGTTGACGAGATAATCCCCCGTGAAGCCGGTGAAGCCGCCCGAGAACGTATTGCCGCCGTCCCGCGTCACCACGTTCACGATTCCGCTCATGGCCTGACCGTACTCCGCGTTAAACGCGCCCGTCACGACCTGCACCTCCTGCACTGAGCTGTTCTCGATCGACACGCCGAGACTCCCGTCAAATACGTCCGTCACGGGAACCCCGTCGATCCAGTAGCCCACTTCCCCGATTCGACCGCCGCGGAAGTGCCCGTCCACGACACCGGCCTGCAGGTTGATCACGTCCGCAAAGTTCTCGACCGGTATCGACCGGATCTGATCGCCCGAAACGACTGCGGTCGTCGCCGTCAAGTCGCGCTGAACGAGCGAACGCTCCGCCGTCACGACGATCTCCTCCCCCTCGACGGCCTCCTGCGGCAATCGAAAGTCCTCCCGCGTCGTCAGGTCGATCGACACCCTCAACCTGGGCTTGCGCATCGTCTGGTACCCGACATAGGAGGCTACCAGCGTGTACTCACCGGGACGCACCCCGACGATGACATACTCTCCGCTCAGGTCCGTCGTCGTGCCCGTCGTGGTACCTTCCAGGATCACGTTGACCCCGATGAGCGCCTCGCCCGTGACGGCGTCGGTGACCTTTCCCGTGATCTTGCCGTATTGAGCGCTGGCCGAAACGCCAACCAGGGATAGCATCGTCGCCCAGAATAGACGACCTATTACGCCGCTTCGAAGCATCTTGCGCCCCATAAAGGTTATGTCTGGCGAACCGGTTTCCGGCACGCCCGGTCTCCACGCATCGTCCTGCATAAGGCTCCCCCCGATGCGGCGACGCCGAAACCAGCCCCAAATTCAGGCGGGTCCCCCGGGTCTGTATCGCATCGGGCAGAAGGAGCCGTGTAAGCGCTTACAAAATAGGAAGGGGGTTTTCACGGCACAAGAGGGGGCCGGTTCCAATGGGCCCTATTTCGAATCGAGAGTTCACGGAAACCCTATGTGCGCGTCCGGTTAAAACCGGGTTGCCGCCCTGCAACCGCACGACACACCGCGTTCTCACGCCATGCCAATCCGAAAAGGCCCGTCTGCCGGACCCGCAAAGTCCGCGCCCCTGTCCCCGCGCATGCGGCTGGTCTTCTGGTTGGCCCTTCTTCTTCTTCCGATCCTCTTTTTTGCGGCAGCGGAGGGACTGCTGCGGCTTTCCGGATTCGGCAAAGACTACCCCCTGTTTCTCACCTACGAGGAGCAACCCGCCTACCGGTATCAGAATCCGGATGTGGCCGCGCGGTTCTTCCGCTCGGAGGCCAGTCTTCCCGGCAGCAATGTCGACTTTTTTCGGACTGAGAAACCGGCCAACGCCCTCCGCCTTTTCGTGCTCGGAGGATCCAGCGCCGCCGGCTACCCCTTCTATCGGGGAGGCTCCTTTTCCCGCATGCTCGAACAGCGCCTGCAGGCCGCATATCCCGACCGCGAGGTCGAGGTCATCAATACCTCCATGGCCGCCGTCAACTCGTATGCGCTGCTGGATTTCACGGATGATGTACTGGCAGAAAACCCCGATGCCGTTCTGATCTACGCCGGACATAACGAGTTCTACGGCGCCCTGGGGGTAGGATCAACGGAATCGATCGGACCCTTCCCCGGAGTGATCCGCCTCTATCTGCGGCTGCGGCCCCTCCGCGTCGTCCAGGCCGTCGAATCGGTCCTGTCCGGCGCCGCAAGCGCCGCCGGAGGCGCCGCCGGCAACCGGCAGACCACGCTCATGGAGCGCATGGTGCGCGAACAACACATCCCGCACGACTCCCCCCTGTTCCGGGGTGGCGTCCGGCAGTATCGGTCGAACCTCAGCCGCATCCTCGCCCGCTACAAGGAAGCGGGCGTACCGGTCTACATCGGCACGCTCGCATCCAATGAGTTGGACCATCCCCCGTTCGTCACCCGACTCGACCCCTCCACGGATGCCGATGCCAGAAACCGCACCCTGACCGACGCACGAACGGCCCTCGCGTCAGGCGACACGACCGCGGCCATCACGCTCTTCGAGGCGTGCATACGGGAAGACCCGCACGACGCCGAGGCTGCGTTCGAACTGGGCCGTACGCTTATTGCAATGGGACGGCGCGACGAGGGCCTCACGTACCTCACGTCCGCCAAGGACCACGACCAGCTTCGCTTCCGCGCACCCGACCTCTTCAATACGATCATCCGCGAGGAGGCGGCCCGCCACGGCGCCGTCGTGGTCGAAACCCTCGACAGGCTGCGCGCCGCCTCCCCCCGCGGGGTCGTGGGCGCCGGCCTCATGCTGGAGCACCTCCATCCGTCCATCGAAGGCTATTTCCTGATGGCCGAGGCCTTCTACGAAGTCCTTCGCGACGGCCGGTTGGTGGAGGATGGCCCGGCTGAGATCTCCATCGATGAGGCCCGGGCGCTGCACGTCTGCACACCGGTCGATTCGCTGGCCGGGATATTCCGCATCGAACGGCTCATGGCCGGATGGCCCTTCGTTCCCATCGGCCGCGAGAGCGATCCGATCGCCGCACGCCCCATGGAGGACGAAATTTCGAAGATCGCCCGCGAGGTCTACTACAACAGGATCACCTGGCAAAGCGCCATGTCCCGGCAATGGCAACACTTCGCCGCTGCCGGCGCCCTTCCGAAGGCCGCTCAGGTCGGGCGCGCCCTGGTCCAGGAATACCCGTTCCACGCCTCCGCCTACCTGCTCACCGCCAACCTCCTGGCCCGGCAGCAACGCTTCGACGAGGCGCTCCCGTATTTCGAGATGTCGAACCGCATCGAGCCCTCGGCCGAAGCGGAACGGATGATCGGCTCCATCCTCCTCAACCGCGGCGACCGTTCCGCGGCCCTCCCCCACCTCGAGGCCGCGGTGCGTCTCAACCCGGAAAACGTCCAGGGACTGTACAACCTGAGCGGCGCGTATGCGCTCCTGGGCCGGCATGCCGACGCCCGCACTACCCTGAACGAACTCCTGCGTCGTGCGCCCGACCATGCCGCGGCACGTCGCCTTGCCGCAAGCCTGCCTCCCGCATCCTGATGGGGGAGCAATAAACCGCGGAGGTCCTCAAAGCAATGAAGGTCCGACCCCGCGGCCGGACCTTCTCTCCCACCAGAACCTCATTTTGAATGAGGCAGGGCTCTTTGGACGAGCCAACGATCCAAATATCCCGAATTGCGCGGCGCGGTACATCACCCGATCGTTACGCGATTGTTACCTTCATGCGGCAAACGCCCCGTGCGTCTCAATGCCTTCTGCCCGCCGAACCGCCCGGTTTCCCCGTCGTGGAATCGCCGCACCGCAGCCCCACCCCAGTACACCCTGCCATGACGAACCTCCGACCCCTTGCCCTTGTCGCAATCTTCCTCCTCAGCGTCCCAACACAACCCGCCTCCGCGCAGGATGATCGACCGATGCCCCTGCCCGACGGCGGGCCCCTCACCCTTGCGGAAGCGTTGAGGGTGGACGAGGTGCGCGATCCGATTCACGTCCTCGTGGTGACGACGACGCACGGATTCCGCCACGTCGAGGCCATCGACACGCTGAAGGCCATCCTCCCCTCCATCGAGGAGGTGACCGAGTTTCGGTTCACCGTCACCGAAGACGTTGCCGATCTGAACGCGGACAATCTGGCGAACTACGATGTCCTCTTTTTTGCCAATTCCACACTGAGGCTCACGGGTCAGGTGAAACCCGAGGTTCCCGCAGGCTCGGGTGACGCCGGCGCCGATTTGCCGGAACCGGAGGAAGTCGTTCTCGTGACCCCGGAGCAACAGCAAGCCCTCCTTGATTTCCTCGCAGACGGGAAGGGCATCGCCGGGGCCCATGCCGCGCTGGATGCGTTTTATGAGTGGAGCGAATACCGCGCGCTCTGTGGCGGTGGCCTTTTTCAGTCGCACCCCTGGACACAATCCGTGCGCGTCACGATCGAGGATCCGGAAAACCCGACGGTGGATCATTTCGGCCCGGATTTCTGGATTCACGACGAGATTTATGTACTGGACGTCAACCCGCGCCTGACGTCGCACGTCCTCGCCACGCTCGATATCGAATCGGTAGATCCCGCCCTCAACAAGCCGGATCCGACGCGACGGGATTTCCCGATCTCATGGATCCGCTTGCATGGCGGCGGACGCGTCTTCTACACGAAGCTGGGGCACTTCGCCGACGTGTGGACCACGCCCGCGTACATGGAGCACATTCTGGAAGGCCTCCGACTGGTGGCAGGCAGGATCGAAGCGCCTGCCTGGTGAACGCCACCCATTCCGCGCCGCTGGATCGCGGCGACTGCACGGTTCGACGCTTCTCGGATGGACGCCGCGGCGGCGGCGTGTCACGCACCCGCGCGATGCACCGTGTGTCTCTCCGTCTCAGAGTGCCGGCGGTTGGTCCAGGCGTTCAAGGATAGGCAAACGTGATCTTGCCGACGCCGGCTTCCACCACGACCCGGAATGCGCGATCCGCGTCGGTCACCTGCTCACTGAACCAGACCCCCTTCCCCTTCTTGACGAATCCGCCGGGCACCTCGACGGTGCATAGCCAATTGTCCGGCGCGTTGATGACGACCGGCTCGCCTTCCGGGAGTAGCATCGTGAGGGCAGCCATGCCCACCTCGACGTACGCACGCGAGTCGGTCGAGAAGCGGCTTCCCGTAAAATCGAGCGTGTAGGATCCGACCCCGCCCCCGAATCGGAACCGTCGGCTCCTGGCATTGCCCAGGCCCAGAAGCTCAACCTGGCTCGCGCCCGCATTCACCGAAAACTCTTCCATGACCACAGGGTTCGGCTCATCGAACCGAATCGTCGCCCGGGTCGCGCCGAGATCCACCTTCAGGCGCTCGATGGAGAGGCCCGTGAAATCGAGATCTCCCTTTGCGGCGCCGAGTTCCACGTCCAGATCGAGCGGCACGCGGTCCGAGAAACGCAGGTTCCACTGCGAGGAACGGGCCGCCGACAGATTGCTCAGGTTGAAGGACCGGTTGTCCTTTTGCGTCTCCAACTCCACCTCCAGCCTGCCGGTGTTTCCGTCCCGATGATAGCGGTAACTCGGCTTCACGTGGTCCGTCTCGATCTGCACGTCCCCCTGGAAGAGCATTCCCTGATCGGCCACGCCGATCAGTACGGAACCCAACGCCACGTCCAGGCGCACTTCGAGCCGGGCCTCTCCCTCATCCGGCACCTCGAAATGATGGCGTTCTCCAACCACCGCAGCGATCACGGGCAACGCGACGACGGCGACACCGATCGCGGCCACGGCAGCGACGCGAGAATATGGACGAGGACCCATCATACCTTCTCCTACGGAAGGTCGTAGCCGGAGTTGCGCCGTCGTCACATCTTCCGCTCAGATCGAATCCCGCTTGTCGCGCAGGTATTTGTAGAGCATCTCGCGGGCTCGAAAAATGTGCGCCTTCACGGTGCCCAGAGGTAAATCGAGCTCCGAGGCAATCTCCTCGTAGCTCTTCTCCTGCTGATGCCGCATCACGATTACTCGATTGTACTTGGGCGGCAGAAAGTCGATGGCCTCCTGGATGAGCTGCCGTCGCTGGTCGTCGACGATGTGGCGGTCGGGGCGATACGTCGTATCCGGCACCTCGTACTCCAGATCCCCGTCCTTCGTCTCCAGGGGCTGATCGATGGAAAACGTCGGGAGCCGTTTGCGCCGCAGATAGTCGATTGTATGGTTGGTCGCGATCTTGTAGAGCCAGGTGGAGAATGCGAAGGTGGAGGAGTAGGTATCCAGGGAGTCGAACGCCTTGATGAAGCTCTCCTGGACCAGATCCGCGACCTCCTGCTTGTCGCGCACCATGCGATAGATATGGTGGTAGATGGGCTCACGGTACTTATCCATGAGCTGCTGGAATGCCTTTCGCTCGCCGCGAAGCGCCGCTTCAACGAGCGAACGATCCTCCAGGCTGGAAGGAGAAGGCGGTTTTATGGCGGGTTCGGCCATGCGGGCTCGCACTGGGGTGGCATTGCGACAGGACCCGGGATGGGGTATCGGCCGATCAAATCTACGGAATTCGCCGCATAAGGTTCGTCACTGCGTCCATCTCGATTCAGCGTCCCCACGCTCGCGTCCCGCCGCCTCGCTAGCCGAGCAGTTCGCGGCCCATCCGCTGGACGACCTCCATGGAGTGGCCGATGTCGGCGCGGAGATCATCCGGCCGGTCATAATGGAGCCGTCGCGCCAGAAACGCATAGGCCGGGCTGTCGACCCGCGGGATCGTCAGGTCCCGAGCGTGTCCACGAACCATCCGGAGCGCCTCGATCAGCTGTCTGAGGAAAACCAGCGCGCCATCCAACAGATCATGCGCCTCCAGGCTCAGGACATGCGCCTCGGCCAGTGCCCGCAGCGCCTCCCTCGTATTCGTCTCCCCTCGTAGGTCAGGAAACCGGCGGTAGTACGATATCTGCAGACCCTGGACGAGATACTCGAGGTCGACCAGTCCGCCGGGGCTGAATTTCGCATTGAGGCTGCCCGGGGTGACCAGATGCCGAAGTTGCCGCTCGCGCATTGCCCGCATGGCCGCTGTATCGAAGGGCCCGAGGGAATCGATGATCTCGTCGCGAATGGACTGGATTCGGTTTCCCAGCCGCACGTCTCCTGCCACCGGGCGCAGCTTGATCAACAACTGCCGCTCATACGGCCACGCGGCGCCGTCGGCTGCAAAATACCGTTCGAACGCCTGCAAGGAGACGGCCAGGTTCCCGGCACTGCCGTAGGGCCTCAGACGGAGGTCGATCTCAAAAATCCCCTCGCGCTTGGTTCGGATCGCTTCGGTGACGGCCCGGACGACCCGGTTATAGAACTCCACGTTCGGCAGCATGTCGGCGCCGTCCGTCTCCCCACGGCCTTCGTAGATGAAAAGGAGTTCGATGTCGGAGGCAAAGCCCAGCTCCCTCCCGCCGCACTTGCCGAGTGCACACACACTGAGGCCACACGGCGAACCGTCATCCAGTCGCGGCGCGCCGTGCTTCTCGAGGAGTTCTTCCGTACAAAGCCCTACGGCCGCCTCGAGGACCACCTCCGCAAGTTCGGTCAACTCCAGCGAGAAACGATCGAACACGGGGATGCGCCCGAGGATGTACCGCATGTCGATCCGGAACATCTCCCGGTCCTTGTACGCATTGAGGACCTCTCGCCGGGCCTCCGGATCACCGGCTTCAGCCAATAGCCGCTGCAGGGTCTGATCGTGTTCTTCGCGGGGCCTGGCGTCGGCGAGTTGATCCGCATCGCGGACGACCGGGAAGAGGTTCTCGTGCTGCATGCGAAGGAAATCCTCCCAGAGGAAATCGCTGACGCCGAGCAGGCGTGTCAGTGCGTCCAGCACGTCGGGACGCTCCAGCGAAGCCATTTCCGCGGTCCAGTCGTCCCGCAGCATAAGGCCGGACAAAAACCCGCGAAAGTGCAGCAGGGCCGATTCGGGATCGGGTGCGGAGGGCAGGAGGTGGGTGAAGTGTTTGACGAGCACGGTGGCGGCCCGCAGTTGGCGCTGCCGGTTCGGATCGGTCAGTTTCTGACCGAACGAGTCGGTGACGTACAGGGTGTCCTGAACCCGCTCACCCACGGACTCCACGCTCATCCTGGCGATGTGAAGCCGGTTGAGGGCCATCGCATTGGCCAATTCGTAGAGGAAGCCGACGGTATCGGTGGCGTCGATGCGGAAGACGGTATACCGGTCCGACAGCTCGTTGTCAATCTGAATGTCCACCGGGTAGAGGGTGCGCTGCTCCGTGCCGGCTGCGCGCAGCGTGGACGCAACCCGCCTGGCCAGTGTGCCCTGGGCTCCGTCCAGATCGTTGGCCTTCAACTGGGCCACCAACCCGGCCAGGTCTGAAGCGTACGCCTCCCACGGGGGCGCCTCATCGACCTCCGACACGCGGCGAACCGTAAGGACGTCCACGATCTTCCTCGCCCCGGCATCCGATGAACTCCGATCCGGGGCCGGTTCATAGGTGAAAATGTGGCCATCGAGAATATTGAAGCGATAGACGACGAGCAGGCCACAGATCACTGAAAATGCGCCGAGATAGTCGAATCCTACGATGGTCAGCCGCCAGGATCCGTCATCCAGCGGTTCGGCATCCACCTCCACCAGATTCGTCCTGCCCAGTCGGTTCGCCAGTGCGGCATGACGCTGGATTTCCCGTTCGGAGAAGGCGAGTGCGTAGGCCGGCGTAAGCCGCTTCAGGTGGGGCGTAACCTGCGAGGTCGGGAGTACGGGCAGGCTTGCATCCGTTTCGAGATACTGTTGGTACACCGACCGAATGGCCGCGCAGTGCTGTTCGTACCGCTCCACGAACTGCTGCTCCGCGTCCGGACCCTGGAAGACCAGGCGGCGGGCGAGATGGAACAGGCCGGGGCGATCTTGAGGCAGCGTGTGCATCTGCCGATAGTGCATCAGCTGGAGATGGTGCTCTACGGCGCGCAGAAACGTGTATCCGTCAGCCAGAACGCGATACTCCGAATGGGGGAGAAGTCCTGCCGCGTTCAGGCGGCTCAGGGCGTCGAGCGTCGTCGGACTCCGGACGTGCTTGTGCTCGCCCCCATGAATGAGCTGCAAATATTGCGTCACGAACTCGACGTCGCGGATCGACCCCCTGCCCAGCTTCACCTCTCCCCAGCCGCGCCCGCTTTTGGTGAGCTGCGACTCGATCTTGCGTTTCATCTCGCGGACGTCCGCTTGAACAACGGCCGCATCGGAGGAGAAGAGGAGGGATTGGATATCCCGTACGAAATCCGTGCTCACGATATCGTTGCCCGCGACGGGACGGACCTTCAGGAGCGCCTGCTTTTCCCAGAGCTGTGCCTGGGTTTCGAGGTATCGGCGGTATCCCCCGGGCGATGAGACGAGGGGTCCCACACTGCCCCATGGACGCAGGCGCATGTCGACCCGGTAGAGAAAACCCTCGGCCGTTGCGTCGCGAATGACATCCATCAGGCGAACCGCCAGACGGGTATAGGCAGAGGGATTGGAGCCCGCGAGAAAAAGGAGGTCGATATCGGAGCTATAGTTCAACTCGCGTCCCCCCAGCTTTCCCATGGCGAGTACGGCAAAGCCGGCGGGTACAACACCCGTGTCATGGGCGGCCACCTCCAAGGCGGCGCGAATCAGCCCGTCCGCCAGGTTGGAGAGCTGTTCGGTGACCACCGAAAGGTCCCACAGCCCGAGCAGGTCGCAGGCGCCGATGCGCAGCATCTCGCGGCGCTGCACCCTGCGCAGGCCATCGATGCGCTGCTCGAAGGACGACACGACGCCGATGGCGTCCCGCGCAAGCTGGTGCATTTCGACGGCTGTTCGCTGCTGCTCCAGCCGCTGCGGACGGCGGGGATCCGTCTGGGCGTGAATCAACTCGTCGAAATACTCGGGGCGCGCCAGGAGTATTTCGGCCAGGACCTGCGAACCCGCGAAAAGGGTGACGAGCATCTCGGCACGCCGCGGATCTGCCGTGGCAAAATGAAGCAGATCCGGCGTTCCGGCTATCCGCTCGACAAACCGCTCGATCTGCAGGAGCACCCGCTCCGGGTTCGCGGCGACCGCGAGGCCCGACACGAGACTGTTCAGGAACGCCTGCGCCGCCTGGGGCTCGGGCATGGCCTCGAGCACGTGCGCCAGCCGGGCCCGCGCCACTTGGGGCTCAAGGAACCCCAGCGAGGTAAGCCACTCGTGCGACTCCTCGTCGGACATCCCCCCGTTGAGAAGGCGAAAAACCCGTGCCTGCGTGTCCGTCATCAGATCGCCATACGCCCAACTCCTAAACTCCTAAACTCCTAAACTCCTAAACTCCTAAACTCCTAAACTATAACAATCTGGATCCCGGCTTCCGCCGGGATGACGGACGCCGGTAGCATCACCAAACCCTGGATCCCGGGTCTCCGCTCCGCCCGGGACGCTCCCGTTGGTCGCGACTCCAAACCCTCAAACTCCAAACTCCAAACCCTCGAACTCCCCTCACAGACTCACCCCCACGACCAGGAACGACCTTTCGTCGTGCGGATTGACGATGAAGGATACGCTGATCGGAATGGAAAATCGATCGGTGACTTCGATTTCCTTCGAACCGGAAATACCGAGGACCAGCAATCCGGGCCCCGAAGTCCCATAGATGCTCGGCTCAGAGCTCGATCCCGTTGGGGTCCCGCCCACCGAAAACGCGAGCGTCCCGCCCTCGACCTCGAACTGTTTGCTTGCCTGGATATAGATGCTGTTCGCCGGATCGTTGTAGGCGAAGATTCCCGCGAGCAGATCGATCGGTCCCGAGTAGGTCACGAAGGGCTCCAGATAGTGCCCTCCTGCCCCATTGTCCGCGAAATCGAACAGGCGGTTCGCGTTGGGGAAGTGATAGTCGGTCACTCCGATGGAAAAGGGGCCGAAAGCAGCCGACGCGTACAGATCGATTTCCGTGGCCGATGCGCCATCGGCAGAGATGGAATAGGCCGCCCAGACACCCACCTCGAACGGCCCCTTGGCGTAGCTCAGGTCGGGTTGGATGGAAAATGAGTCGCCGTAGTCTGCGCCGCGCCAGATGTATCGGCTTGCTAAATCGGCCCCGATGCCTACCTGCGCCTCAACCCGAACGGAGATGCCGAAGGCAACGAGACCTGCGAGGCTGCCAAGAAGGAAAAGACGGGTTCTGGTCATGATAAATCGCTGTTTGTGCGGGATGTGCCCGATGGAAGGGATGATCGACGGGGTGCGGCGAGAAACGATGTGTTCGGGTGCTCGCCATAGCCCGATTCGTAGTCATAGTATACCCCGAACCACACATTAGTATGGCGAAAACAGCGTGACACATTAATGAATAAGGTAATGAAGCGCTTCCGCCATACGGAGGAAAGCTGACACGCGCTCGGGGCGCCGGTGCACGGGGAAATCTGATGACACGTGGTCCCTACTCCGGAACGTACAACAGCGGTGCCGCACCGGGTGAAGGGGTGGGCATCAGGTCGTGGTGCGTGCGGATGCCCGATAGTCGCTGGCGGTCCGGCCGAAGTGGTCGCGGAATCGCCGGGAGAAGTGGGGGACGGTCTTGAAGCCGGTCGCGGCCGCGACATCTTTAACGGACAGGTCGGTATGGATCAGCAATTCGGCTGCTTTCTCGAGCCGGACGACGAACAGGAACTCCGATGGCCCAATTCCCTTCTGCTCCATAAGGAGGCGATAGAGGTGGGCTCTGCTGAGGGACATGTGACGCGCCAATTCCTCCACCGTGAAATCCGCGTTGTCGATGTGCCTTAGAATTACGCTCCGCACGGACTCTTCAAAGGAGAAGCCTCCCTTGCGGTCCGTCACCGTACGCAAGGTGCTCTCAACATCGGAGCTCATTTCGGCAAGCTTCACCTTAACCAGTTCATTCTTTCGCAGAAGGTTGGCGATGGTGGCCTGGAGTTCGGCTACCTCGAACGGCTTCGTCAGATAGGCATCGGCGTCTGTTTCGAGCCCCTTGATCCGATCTTCCCGAGATGCCCTCGCGGTGAGCAGGATGACAGGAACGAACTGCAGATCAGGGTGGCTCTTGATGTCCCGGCAGAGCGTCCATCCATCCATTCCGGGCATCATCACGTCGGCAAGAATCAAGTCGGGCAGGAGGCGCTTCGCCTTGTCGAGACCGGTCTGCCCATCTGGCGCTTCCGCGATCCGATAGAGACCGGACAGCCGCCTGCGGATGTACTTCCGCATGTCGTGGTTGTCCTCAACGATGAGTACAGTGGCCCGATCCGATCCGGCTCCATCCGGACCGGCCTCCGTTCCCGAATCCCGGGCGGCCTGCACGTCCGAAGCCGGATCATGCAGCGGTTCGTCGGGACCCTGCTCGAGCCAGTCGGCCACTTCGGGATCGAAGTGATCGGTGCCGGTCCTGAGGCGAACCGTGAAGGTAGAGCCCTGACCGAGGGTGCTGGCCGCCTCAATGGATCCGCCGTGGAGGCGCAGGACATCCCGTGCAGACGAAAGCCCGATTCCCGATCCGGGTTCGGCATCGTCCGCGCCATGGTGTACGCGAAAGAACCGGTCGAAGAGATGGGGGAGGTCCTCCGGCGGAATTCCTCGTCCGGTGTCCCGGACGGTCACCGTGATCCGCCCCGCGTCATTTTCCGGTGTGACGGTCACCGTCACCGTGCCGCCGGCGTCCGTGTACTTTAATGCATTGGAGATCAGATTGCCGAAGGCCTCGACGATTTGCTGCTCGTCCCCCCAGACCGTCAGCCACTCCGGCGAATCGTGCAGCAGCGTGATGCCCTTGCGCTCGGCCAGCGGGCCAAACTCCTGATGCAACTTGCGGACAATGTCACTCAGGTTCAGGGGCTGGACCATCAGCTTCAATGCGCCCGCCCCAAGCCGGCTGATGCGCAGCAAATCGTCTACGAGCCGTCCAAGCCGCCTGGAATTCCTGAGCGCAACATCGAGTTCTGCATCCATCTCGCCCGAAATCGGGCCGTACACGCCTCTTCGGATATCTTCAAGAGGTCCCAGAGCGAGCGTCAGAGGCGTCCGAAAGGCATGGGCGACGTTGGCGAAGAACCGGGTTTTGGCCTCCTCGCTTTCCCTGAGTAGTTCGGCCTGCCGCGAGGCCGCCTCGAGCGCTTGCGTCAGATCGGCCGTCCTGGCGGCGACCTGCTCCTGAAGTCGGCGCTTGCGCGTCCGATAATCCCTGATCAGACCGACGAGAGCGATGGATGCCAGCACGAGCATCCCGAAGAGAACAGCCGATACAAGGACCCACGGATCATCAGCGGGGAAAAGCGGCGTTGAGGCCGCGACCACCCTGTTCGCAGAGCGGGTACCGCGCCAAGATTGGATGACCTGGGTTCGCAAGACAAGACCCCTGGTGGCAGTGGCCAGGTATTCCCAATGGGACAGTGACACCACTTCGCTCCGCATGCTTGAGCAACCTTCCCGACCCGACACACGTCGTCGATGCGTTACATGGAAGTTACAACCTGCAACCAGAGTATACGGATCCCGCGCCCGTGTGAATACAACGTGGGAGCAAATCAGACAACACGGCCCGCCCCGGTAACCGGGACGGGCCGTCTCGCCTGAGTGGGCAGAGCGTTTGGAACGACCGCCGAACGCGTCGGGTAGGTGGACGCCGGGCCTAGATGTCGTAGTAGAGGCTGAACTCGTACGGGTGGGGCCGCAGGTTCATCCCGTCGATATCCACTTTCCGCTTGTAGTTGATATAGGCCTCGATGAGGTCGGAAGTGAACACGTCCCCGCGGAGGAGAAAGTCATGGTCCGCCTCGAGGGCATCGATCGCTTCTTTGAGGTTGCCGGGGGTCTGCGCGATATCCTTCTTCTCTTCCGGCGGCATGTCGTAGATGTCCTTGTCGACCGGCTCGGGCGGCTCGATCGCGTTCTGGATGCCGTCGAGTCCCGCCATCAACATGGCGGAGAAGGCGAGATACGGGTTTGCCGAGGGATCCGGCGCGCGAAACTCGATGCGGCGTGCTTTCGGGCTCGAGGAGTAGGTCGGGATCCGGATGCAGGCGCTGCGGTTGCGCTGGCTGTAGACGAGGTTGATCGGCGCTTCATAGCCCGGGACGAGCCGCTTGTAGGAGTTCGTCGTGGGCGCGGAGAAGGCGAGCAGCGCGGAGGCGTGCTTCAACAGGCCCCCGATGTAGTGGCGGGCCATGTCGGAGAGCAGCGCATAGCCATCCGCATCGTAGAAGAGCGGCTTGCCGTCTTTCCAGAGGCTCTGGTGCACGTGCATCCCCGAGCCGTTGTCCATGAAAATGGGCTTCGGCATGAAGGTCGCCGTGAAGCCGTTCCGGAAGGCCACGTTTTTCACGACGTATTTGAACTTCTGGATCGCATCGGCGGTCTTCAGAAGCGTATCGAACCGCATATCGATTTCGGCCTGACCGGCGCCGCCCACCTCATGGTGCTGCACTTCCACTTCGATGCCCGTCTCCATGAGGGTCATCATCATCTCGGTGCGCAGGTCTTGCAGTTGATCGGACGGCGGACACGGGTAGTATCCCCCCTTCATCCGCATCTTGTACCCCTGGTTGGGTTCTTCCTTGCGGCCGGTATTCCACGGCGCCTCGATGGAGTCGAGGTGGTAGAAGGAATGGTCCGGCCCGGTGCTGTATCGGATGTCGTCGAAGATGTAGAATTCCGCTTCGGGTCCGAAGAAGGCCGTGTCGGCGAGGCCCGTTGATCGCAGGTAATTCTCCGCCTTGATGGCCACGAATCGTGGGTCGCGAGAGTAGCGATCGCGGGTGATCGGGTCTTCGATGGAGCAGGTGATCACCATGGTCGGCACCTCGAAGAACGGGTCCATGAAGACCGTCTCCGGGTCCGGCATGATGAGCATGTCGGACTGGTGGATGAACTGGAAGCCTCGAACCGACGATCCGTCGAACCCGAGTCCTTCGGTGAACTGATCTTCGCTGAGCTGGGTGACGGGGATGGAGAAATGCTGCCAGGTGCCGAAAAGGTCGGTGAAGCGGAAGTCCACGACCTTCACGCCGTTTTCCTCGGCGTACTTGAGGACGTCTTTCGGTGTCATGTTGTGTGTTGGGTTTGGTAGGGTACGAAGAAATAGGTGAGTTGCCCGATGGCGGGGCGTCCGGCCTGTGTCGGTTCTAGTCCTCGTCGACGGGATAGAGGTTCATGGGCTGTACAGAGAGCTCGCGCGTCTCCTTGTAGGTGCTGAGCACGATGGACGTGATGCTGCCGTGAACGCCGGGCCAGCGTTGGATGACGGCCAGGAGTCTTTCGAGATCGGTGGTATTGCGGGTTCGCACCTTGATGATGTGGGACCCTTCGCCGGTGCAGGAATGCACCTCCAGGACCTCGGGACATTCGGTGGCGCGGCGGACGAATTCCGGAAAGCTCTGGGACCCGTCGACCAGCACGCGGATGAAGGCCGTGATGTCTAGGTGGAGGCGCTTTGCGTTCAGCACGGCGTGGTATCCTTCGATGATGCCGCGCTCTTCCAGTTTGCGCATCCGCTCGCTCACGGAAGGAACCGAGAGGCCCACTTCTTCAGCGATGCGGTTGCGTTTGATGCGTCCGTTCTGCTGGAGCAGTTCCAGGATTTTGGCGTCGATTTCGTCGATGCGTTCCACCGCGTCCGGGTCAAGTTGACTTAACAATTTTAGTCCATTCGATCGAAATTACGGCGCTTTTTGCAGACTCTGCAACGATTGGGACTAAGAAAGTATGTCCCCGGTGCAAGGAAGCGCTTTTTGGTCGGTGCGGAACGGTCTTCCTCCTATTGTCATCCCGGGCGACGCCAAGCGGAGACCCGGGATCCCGGTCCCACGCCTACCCGACGTTTATTCCGGGTGCCCACTCGGACACCCGCCTCCACCGGGGCAGTCTTTTCGAACCTTCGAACCCCGGGACCTTATGTCGCCCGGCCGAACTTCGCCGGATGGCAGGCGATATCCGGAAACCGTTTCAGAATCCCCCCGTCCGGCGTGACGAGGGTCAGCCGATGTTGGGCTGCGAGCGCCACGTATTCCGCGTCGTGGGCGGAGAGGCCGGAACGGCCGGCGATCCAAAGCACGTCGGCCGATCCGACCGGCAGGGTGCGCCCATTCATCAGTTCCTCCGCGATCTCTACGTACGTGATGGCCGAATCGATCGAGAGGACCCGTTTCATGATGTACGTTCGGAGGACGTTTCGGAACTCGCTGATCCAGAGGGGAGGGGCGATCCACTCAGGGTCGAGTGCTCGGACGCGTTCCGCTTCGTCGGTGAGTTCTCCCGGGATGATCAGGTAGCAGATCAGGGCATTGTCGACGACGATCATTCCCGTCCCTCCCGAACGGCGTTTCGGCGCCGTCGTTCGGTGAGCCTGTCCGGGAATTCCTCCCGCAGCGCGCGGATTCGCCGCATCAGCGCCTCGTCATCCCTCTGCCCCTCTTCGAGGGACCGTTCGAGCCGATAGATGGCCTCGCGGTTGATGCTCCGGTGCTCTTTTTCGGCGGCGGCCTTCAGAAGCAGTACGATTTCTTCGGGCACGTTTTTTAGCGTGAGCGTGGCCATGTCGGCAAGGGATGGTGCGAAAGTGGATTCATTATGGGTGCATAATGCATCCACAGGTCGGCAGGTTCCCCAGCCCGTGGCACTCCGTTTCGGACCCGGTATCGGGCTTCCAACGCCGTGCCCGTTTCCGTCTTCCCGGTGAAAGCCGGGATCCAGAGCATAAGGTAAATACGTTTCATAGTTTGAGAGTTTAGGAGTTTAGGAGTTGCAGCTCATCTCCAACATCCAACATCCGACTTCCAGACCTTCGGACCTTCGGACCTCTGGACCTCATGCGGACCCCGGACCTTCGGACCCTCGGACCCTCGGACCCTCTCCGGACCCTCCGCCCGCTCCGATCGTTATAGCGCCGATAAACGGGCCTGTAGCTCAGCGGTTAGAGCAGTGGACTCATAATCCATTGGTCGGGGGTTCGAATCCCTCCAGGCCCACCAATTCTCAGGCGGATGCAGGTGGGCTTCACTGCGCTTGACGGTGGAATCGAAGGGCGTGCCTTGCTAGCGGCAATCGGTGCTGAGACCCGCGTCTCGCCCCCAGGCGCGAATCGACCAAGGCATCTTGCTTGCCTGGAGTCCGTTCTTTTCGCAACCTGCAGGACATGGTGTCGTATATACTATTGTATACGCACCACAATCCCATGATTCGCCCCGTTGTCCTCGACGCCAACGTCTGGGTCGCAGCCTTCCGAAGTGCGCGTGGTGCTTCGCGTTCCGTGATCGACTCGATTCTGGACGGCGGCGTCACCATGCACCTGACGGTCCCGCTCGTGGTGGAGTACGAGGAGATCTTCACCCGCGAGCGCCGGCTCATGGGACTGGACCGCTCGGACATTCAATTGCTGATTGACCTCATCTGCCAACTCGGCCGCCACCACGACGTGCATTACCTCTGGCGAATGCAGGTGGCAGACCCCAAGGACGCTCATGTGCTCGAAGCAGCCGTTTCGGCCGCATGTCCGTACCTGTTGACGTTCAATAAACGTGACCTCAACGAGGCCACAACATTCGGCATTCAAGTGTTCACTCCGGGTGAGTTCCTCTCACTACTTCCACGGAAATCCTGAAGAACGACCATGAGCGCGGTAACCGTACGTTTTCCCGCTTCGCTGCACGAGCGCATCAAAAAGCTGGCCGAGCAGGAGGGCATCTCGATGAATCAATTCGTGCTTCTGGCAACGGCCGAGAAGACGGCCGCCATGGATGTGCGCGCGCAGATGGAGACCCTACATGCCCGCTCGCGGCGCGCTGAAGATCAGGCTGCCCGGGCCGGTGCATCACCCGCCGACCTGATGCGGGAACTGCTTGACCGGGCCCCGGACGTCGAACCTCTCCCCGAGGATCGGCTCCCGGAAGGCGAATAGGCGGCTCGGACGTCCGGAAATACGTTCCCTTGAACTGACCTCGCGTCGGACTCGACGTCACGCCGGCAGGGTGTGCTGGTCCGATAGAGCCGAACCAACACCAAACCGCCCCCGCCCGCATCAAGCGGACAGGGGCGGTTCTTCGTTTCAGCCAACCAGTGTCGCAGCAGCTCCCCTGCCGCGCTACTTCACCAGGATCATCTTGTGCACCTGCGTGAAGTCGCCGGCCTTCAGCTTGTAGAGATAGAAGCCGCTGGCCAGGT
>CAYLXM010000024.1:0-50300 GCA_964387555.1 uncultured Rhodothermales bacterium
CGTCCCCGGCGACCCGGAGCGAGCGGCCCTCGAGATCAACACCCGGGAAGGCATCCCGATGACGCAGGCCGTGTTCGACGCGTTGGAGCAGATCGGAAATCGCCTCGATGTGCACCTGGAAGGATGACCTTCCTCAATGGACGACGTTTCGGGGCCGGCCTTCGAGAAAGGCGCGCAGATTTCCCTCGGCAATCCGGATCAAGCGGCGGCGCGCTTCCAAAGTGGCCCAGGCCATGTGAGGCGTAATGATGCAGTTCGGAAGGCCCATCAACGGGTGATCGGGTGGGGGAGGCTCCTTCGAGAGGACGTCCAGGGCGGCGCCGGCGATCTGTTTTCCTCGGATCGCGTGGGCCAGGGCGTCCTCGTCGACCAGCGGTCCCCGGCTCGCATTGATCAACCATGCCGTCGGCTTCATCCGCGCGAGCCGCTGCGCACTGACCATGCCACGCGTATCCGGGGTCAGTGGACAATGCAATGTCACGATGTCTGATTGTGAGAAAAGCGTCTCCAGATCCACGAATGCATCAGGCGGCTGGTCTGCCGGCCGCGGGGGCGGCGTATTAACCAGTACACGCATGCCAAATGCCTTGCCCAAGGCAGCCACGCGGCTGCCAATGCGCCCGTAGCCCACCACGCCCAGGGTGCGCCCGTCCAGTTCAACGGTTGGATAGTCCCAATAGCACCAATCCGGATTCACCGCCCAGCGTCCGGCGTGCACCGTGATGCTATGGTGTCCGATGCGATGGGCCAGTTCGAGGATCAGGCCGAAGGTGAACTGTGCGACGGAGCTGGTCCCGTATGCCGGAACATTCGATACGACGATGCTCCTCCTGGCAGCCGCCGCCACATCGACCACGTCATACCCCGTGGCAAGCACGCCAATGTAACGAAGACGGGTGGCTCGCCCAAGGTGCTCCTCTCGGATCGGCACCTTGTTGGTCAGCACGATCTCTGCCCCGGCTATACGGTCCCATACTTCCTCCGGCGTCGTGCGGTCATACACCGTGACATCGCCGAGTGTCTCAAAGGCACTCCAGTCGAGATCTCCAGGATTTATCGTATATCCATCCAATACAATAATATGTGACATCATTCTTCCTCAGTCTCCCAATTATCCACATTGTTGATAACACGATGCGACTCGGATGTGGGAAATTCGAGCCCGGATTCACTTGACATGCGCTTGGGGCATGTGTTTATTGTACCCAGTGGTTGTCGGTAACGATGGCCATTGTTCCTTGCGCGACTGTTTCTCATGGCTGCATGAGGTTGCCCAGGCTGGTGCGGAAACTGGCCGTAGTGTTGTTACCTTCGGGTGCGATGCTTCAGGCCCGGGTTGGAAAAGCCCGGTGAATCGGCTCCAAAAGAGCGGGTCTGCCGGACAAGATAGCCCTCCGCGGCGAAGCTCCCAAAGCGATCCGGACCGGTTTCTCGGAATCGAAAGGGTCAAAGGGGAGATCCGAAAAGGGGAGTGGCTTCGGTCACTCGGCCGGCTCGGAGCCTCTCGTCAGGGTGCGCCGACGTGTGACCGCGGCAGGTCTTCGGGCCGATGCCGCGCAATCCCGGACGCTGCCTGAACTGAAACCGCTTCGGCGGAGACGGATCAGGAAGCGGAAGCGCCCGCCGGACCAGGACGAAACGGCAGGTTCTCTTTGTTCGTGTGGTAGGCCCATGCCACGCGGAACCGTCTTCCGCGAAAGCGAAAGGCGGGAAGAGGGTCAGGTCGCCCGACCCTTCGGGGAAGGTAGGCTTGCGATGAGAGATTTGCCTCTCGACAGGAGTGCCCCATGTTCACTCAGAGGGTGCCTGCGAGAGGCACGCGCAGGGAATTTTTTTGACGATTCGAGGGTGCGGTCGACCACCGCACCCTTTTTCTTTTGCAGCCGCGCGACCTGGCGATGAGACCGCCGGAAGCACGGTTGAATCCCGTTGCCCATCGGTCGAAGTGGAGGCAGGAAGCCCTATCGCTACCGGGCGGTCACGAAGAGGGGCGAGAGGACAAGTCAGATATGGAGGAGGCCCCTTCCTATGGCCGTTCGGACAATGAGGCAACAAGGCCTAGAAGGAACGAAGGCCTCTCCGCGTTCAGGATGCTTGCTCCAGTGCGGAGAGGGCGACCAACACCTCTTGAGGCGTCCAAGAATTGCCGGTCCACACGTGCACCACCCTGCCATCTGAGCCCAGCAGCGCCGTCATCAGGTTGTGATCGAATTGCGCCCCGTTCTGCTCGTAGGACACCCCGAAATACCTCGTCAGCGCACCGATCTGGTCGGTAGTCCCGGTCGCGAATGTCCACGTTGAGGTGTCGCGGGTGTAACGCGCAGCGTACTCCTTCAGCACGTTCGGCGTGTCATGATCGGGGTCGAAACTTATGCTCACCAATCCCAGGCGATCCCCGAGCCGGTCTTCAAGCAAACTTTGAAGCTGCTGGAACTGGAGGGACATCAGGGGACAGTAGTCGGGCAGCGGGCAGCGGGTATAGACAAATGTAACAATCAGTGCCCTGCCCTCCGGGCCGGGGAATGCGAAGGCGCGGCCGTCCTGGTCGGTCAGCTGCACGTCGGGAGGGCGTGAGCCAACGTCCGGACCGCCGGGCGGGGAGCCGCCGGCAGATCCGCCAACGCCCCTGGCAACCACCGCGAAGTTGCTTGCCAGTGTCTTGCCGGATGCGATCTCGACGCGAAACGAAACGCTGTCATCGAACGCCAGGTCCGAGAGAATGCCCGGATCCGCCACGGCAAACGGCATCGTCATCGCCGGCATTAGTCCGGGGATGTTACCGTGAGCAATGAAGACCTGTTGGCTATCTGCGCCAAACCCGACGATTCGGCCAGTGGCCGGAAATGACTGGACGGCGCCGCTTTGAAGCGCGACGTAGCCGAGGATGAGAACGGAGCCGGCCAACAGGAGGCCGAGCACGGGATACCACCATCGCATAGGAACCTCAAAAAGTCCCGAAACGCGCGGTAGCCAAGCCGGTTCAGAGTTCCTTCGTTCTTCAACGGGAATTCGGCGCGCACCGCAATCCCATGCGTATCATCCCTGTGCACCGGCGTACGGCGATGCCGGCGTACATGCTCGAATCCATCATGTCACAGGGTCGCATTCTGCTGTTCACCGGAAAGGGCGGGGTGGGCAAGACGACCACCGCTGCCGCAACGGCACTCCATGCCGCGCAAAGAGGCGTGAAGACCCTCGTGCTGTCCGCCGATCCTGCGCATAGCCTGTCTGACGCGCTCGACCTGCCCGTCGGGCCGGAACCCGAAGAGGTACTCCCGAACCTCTTTGCCCAAGAGATCGATCTCTTCTTCTCCATGAAGAAGTATTGGGGCAATATTCGGGAGTTGCTGCTCACGGTGTTCCGGTGGCAAGGCGTAGAGGAGGTGGCGGCGGAGGAACTGGCATCCGTGCCGGGAAGTGAGGAAGCGTCCGCTCTGTTGTGGCTCGAGCAGCATCACCGCGAGCGGCGATTCGAACTCATTGTAGTGGACAGCGCTCCGACGGGCGAAACGCTGACTTTCCTTACCCTCCCGCAGGTAACCCGTTGGTGGCTTACGCACGCTTTTCCGTTTCAGCGCACCGCCGTAAAGACCATCGGAGCTGTGATTCGTAACCTGACCGATGTGCCGGTGGACCGCGGCTACGCGGAATTGGAGACGCTCTTTGAGAAGCTGGAGGCCATCCGCGAAGTACTCTGCGACCCGGCGATCAGCTCCATCCGGCTGGTGGCAAATCCCGAGCGAATGGTCGTGCAGGAGACGAAGCGCGCGTTTACCTACCTGCAGTTATATGGGTTTCCCGTGGACGCCGTCATCGTGAACCGGATACTCCCCCCGGAAAGCAAAGGAACGCTCTTCTCGGCCTACTACGAGGCGCAGGCAGGGTATTTGAACGAAATTCGGGACAGTTTCGCCCCCGTACCCATGCTCGAGATTCCACACCTCGGCCGCGAAGTTTTTGGGATCGAGGCGCTCTCGGAGGTAGGAAAGGGGCTGTACCGCGTGTCGAGGCCGGAACAGGTGCTCTATCGCGGGACACCGTACAAGGTGTCGTCCGATGGAGCCGGGTACGAGGTGCGCATTGCGGTTCCCCACGCCGAAGGTGTCCCCGAAGTAGTTCAACGGGGAGATGAACTGATCATCACACTCGGCAATCGACGAACACACCTCTTCCTGCCCCGCTTTCTGGTATATTTTCGGATTGAGACAGCCGATGTCGGGCAGGGTGAGCTTCGAATTCGCTTCTCCAGAAAGCCGGGAAGGGAAGGGCAGGACGCGGAGCGGTGACAAAAAGGATTCGTCCTTGGACGCATCTTCACTTGCTCCTGCCACTGCGGCCTGCTAACATCGGCCGACGCACCGGTCCATATCGGTGCTCCAACGGCGCCGTTTCCCACCGACCGCCATACCTGTCCCATCCCAAAAGACTTCCCCCGTGCGAATCGGCATCCTCGGCGCGGGCATCGCAGGTCTCAGTGCCGCCTATTTTCTCAGAGATCATGCTGAGAATCTGGAGGTACTCGAGGCCGCCACGGATCCTGGCGGTCTCGCCAGGAGTTTCCGATGGCATGGATTCTGGTGCGACATCGCACCGCATCGGCTTTTCACCAACGATGTTTCGCTGCTCGCCGAACTGGAACGACTCGTTCCATTGCGCCGCGTACGACGCAAGAGCCGCATCTTCATTCGAGGCAAGTGGATTCGTGACCCGGTAAATGCAGCCGAAATCGTCTGGAAGTTTTTACCGCACACCACGCTGCAAGTCATTTCGGGATTTCTGCGACGGCCCGTGATGCCGGAGTCGAGTTTCGAGGCACTCGTGCTCAATCAGTACGGACACGGACTCAATGAATTGTTCTTCAAACCGTATTCGGAGAAGCTGTTCGGCCTGTCGGCCAACCAGATCTCACCCGTTTGGGGCATCAGAAAGATCCGCGTGGCGGGCCTGCGCGACTTGGTCCAGCGCCGGTCCCGACTCTATTTCAAGCGATTCTGGTATCCCATCGAAGGGGGATACGGGGCCCTGGTGAATCGACTCTACGAGGAGGTTCGGCCCCGGGTAAGACTGGGTACCCGCGTCATCGCCCTCGAAGCGGATGATACCGGCAACCGCACTGGTTTCACGTGCACCCTCGAAGCGGATGGCAATCAAACCACGCGCCACTACGACGCGGTGATCTCGACCGTTCCCCTGCCGCTCATGCTATCGTGGCTGGGCCAATCATGCAGTCTCCAATACAGACCGGCAAAGCTGCACTACCTGTTGCTCAATCGCCCCGCGATGTCGCCAAATCACTGGATCTACTTTGCCGACTCGGACTGCATTCTCAACCGCGTCGCGGAGTTCAAGCACTTCTCGTCGTGTGGCGTACCGGCCGACAAAACGGTTATATGCTGCGAGATAACCCGCACGGAGGAGTTCTCACATGAACGCGTAGTTTCCGACCTGCGCTCGGCCGGATTGATAGAGCCTTCCAACGTGGTGGATCACCTGACACGAGACGTCCGGTTTGCCTACCCGGTCTACGACCTCTCCTTCGACACGCACATCGCCCAGGCCGGAGACTTCCTCTCCCGATTTCCAGGGCTCTTTCTGCTTGGACGGCAAGCGGAATTCAGGCACCAGGATGTGGATGAGATCTATGACAGAGCCCGTAGCCTGGCCACACGGGTACGGAGTTTCCTGCAGATGTGAGGCGGTTACGTGAGGAACCGAGACAGCGCTGAGAGCTAGGGCTTCTGGCGGACGATCTCCCAGAGCAGGTGCTTCAGTTCAGGCAGTATGAGACGCTCCATGGCGAGCCGCACGGCCGGTGTCGAACCGGGCGTGCAGAATACGAGCCGATCCCGAAATACCCCGGCAATGGCTCGCGATAACATCGCTGCCGGCCCAATTTCCTCGAAAGAAAGCATCCGAAAGAGCTCTCCAAAGCCGGGCATCGTCTTCTCCAACGCGCCGCCGACCACCTCCACCGTGCTGTCCCTCCTGCTGATTCCCGTGCCGCCGTTGAAGAGAATCACGTCCGCCACGTTCGCCGAGTCCTCCAGCGCCTTGAGAATCTGGTCAGGGTCATCGGGGACAATCGCGAAGCGGGTCACGGCGTGACCTGCCACCTTGACCAGATCTTGCATGAGCCGTCCGCTCGTGTCCGTCCCGACGGTACGGGTATCACTCGCGGTGTTGATTGCGCAACGGACCGTCATCTGAGACGACAGTTCCTGATGGCTCTGAGGGCTCATCGGCGTCAGGTTCAAGTGTGCCTGGAAGAGGTTCACCAAACCAGCGTGGAGGATCTACTACGGGACCGTGATTCCAGGGATTGCAACGCAAAATACGCCAGACGGCAAGAACCGAGCCTCTGACAGCCCCGAACTGCCGCAGTGCACCAATGGCGTATTCGGAGCACGTGGGCGTAAACCGGCATTTACCCGGACCCAGCCACGGGGAGATCGCCAATTGGTAGAACCTCACCAGAACGACAAGCAACCGAGTCGGTAAGCCTGAAAGAAACTTAAGCACGCAGGAATGGTCAGAGATCGAATGTCATATGAAACGGCGCCGGCTCGAGACTGGTTTCAATGCGACGGTCCAATGACGGAACGACGCCATTTTGATGTACGCCCGTCGACCCTGCGAGGATATGCCCTACTTTCCCGTATCTCAGCTCCTCCAGGTCAACCTACTCTGCCATGAAACGGAGGCTCCTCCTGGTCGACGACGAACCCGACCTTCTGGATATGCTCGGGTACAACCTCAGACAGGCCGGCTTTGAGGTTGAAACGGCCGGTGACGGGATGGATGCACTTCAGAAGGTGAAGTCTTCGCAACCCGACCTGGTCGTCCTCGACGTCATGATGCCGGGCATGAGCGGACTCGAGGTATGTCGCGCCATCCGATCCGATCCGGCCGTTCGTGAGACGCCGATTCTCATGCTGACGGCCCGCAGCGGGGAACCCAACGAGATGCAGGGATTGGAGGCCGGAGCAGATGACTATGTGACGAAGCCGGTCTCTCCGCGTCTGCTCGTCAGTCGCGTCCGCGCATTGATGCGACGGACGGATCCCGTCCAGGACGCATCGCACGACATCATCCACGTCCTGGATCTGGAGATCGACCGGAGCCGATACGTGGTGTTGCGTCGCCGGACCGGCGAGGGGGACGAGCGCATGCACTTCCCGCGAAAGGAGTTCGAGTTGATTCGTGTGCTGGCTTCCGCTCCTGGACGTGTGTTCAGCCGTGAAGAACTGCTCGACGAAATCTGGGGAACGGATGTCTACGTGACGACCAGGACGGTAGACGTCCACATCCGAAAGATTCGCATCAAATTGGGACCTGGGTACGTGGAAACGGTGAAAGGGGTGGGGTACCGCTTGAGCGAGACGTCCTCGTCGGACTAATCGCCGGGTACCATGGCTTCAGCGAGCGATTGGAACAGCCTTTCAACGCCGGTCCCCGTCCGTGCACTGGTCTGGTGCACGGATAGCTGGGAGGAACGCACGTCCTCTTCGACGCCTGGAGTCAATCGCCAATCCTGTTCCAGATCCGCCTTGTTGAGTGCGAGCGCAAACGGGATGGCGCCCACCTCCATTACAACCCGATCACGAAGGGCGAGCGCGGTCTCCAGCGTCTCCGGCCTCGTGCCGTCGGCAACGAGAATGCAGCCCGAGGACCCGGTCAGATACGAGGACTGAACCTTCCGGAATTCCCGTTCCCCTTCGATGTCCCAGATGACCAGGTTCACGTCGCCGCCATCTGTGTGCACCAGGCGCTTGTCAATCTTCACCCCGATGGTACTCAAATACCGCTCCGAAAAGATGCTCCGGACGAAACGGGAGACGAGGCTGGTTTTGCCGACGGCGGAGGCGCCAAGCAGACAGATCTTCTTCTGGAGCACGGCGAGATGGATGTCGGTTCGACTCAGCGCCGAATGATGGAGGAGTGAAACGTCACGCGCCTGGAAGCAAAGCGATCCGCCGCCGGATCACCGGTGTCGATGGGATCCGATGTGCCTGCACCGCGTGCCGAGATACGAACGACTGTGGTGTCGACCGTCCGATCGCGCAGGAGACTCGCAATGGTTTCTGCGCGGGCCAGACTGAGTCGAAGATTCAATTCCTCCGAACCCTCCGCGCTCGCGTGGCCAATGACCTCGACGTGAGCCAGGAAGCCAACCGCCATGACCGAGGCGCCGAGCGATTCCGCGTCGTTCAGCAATTGGGCGACCGCGGCCTCCTGGGCACGCGTCAACACGGTCTGTCCCTCACGAAACCGAAGTTGGGTGTTATCGATGCGTTGAGCGACCGCGCGCAACGCCTCCGGAATCTCCGCGAGCAGCCGGGAAACGTCGAATGAGAGCGTGGGGAAGGTCTTCATCAGGATGTCTGCCCGCGAGATCCAACCGGCCGGTGCTTCTCCGGACAGCCTGAGCGTGCCCTCGGAGAAGGACACAACCACTCCCGGGGGAGGATCGAGTACGGATGTCGCGCGCACCGCTTCCAGTGCCGGCTCGGAGGACCGAAATGGGCGCCACGTAGCCCGCACCTTGGTCGAATCCAGATCGAAGCGTTCCATGAGCTGCATCGGGTCGCTGGCGACGGGGTCGCGCAAGCCCTCGACGCGCATCCTGGCGTGGTCCGTAACGACAAGGCCCGGCTCCGTTCGCAGCCGCTCGAGATAACGATTCCATCGGATTGAGTCCCGGATGTGAAGATATGCGCCGGTGCCGATGAGTGCGAGGAGCGCAACGACGACGGTCCACCGCAAAACGCGCCCGAAGGCAACGGCCGCCGGCCGTCTTTCGGATCGCAGGTCTCTGTACTGTGCACGCAGCAGTCGTTCGAGGAGAGGAAGACTGGCCTCAAACGGCGCCGTGTCACCGTCGAACTCCGTCAAGGCCGAATAATGGCGAACGAGCACCGCCTTGCTGGTCTCCTCCAACTGATCACGCAGGTCCTGAGGAGGAATACCCCGCACAACGGCCGCAAGCACACAGTGGGACGCCTGCTCGATCCACACCTTGAGCGATCCCACCTCCATCAAGTCGAGCGCCTCGTTGTCGGCCGAGCCAAACGATTCGTATACGAAATCCTGGATCGCCGTCAACATGCCCGACACAAGATCCGGATCTTTCGATTCCTTTGGGTCGGACGCCGCATGAAGAAGGAGCAACCCACTGGGCTTGTGGATCAGAAAGACCTGTTCGACCCGAAATTCAATGGTTTTCGCAAGCAGATACTCGGCATAGGGGACACCGGCCCGGGCGGCCTGAAACCGCCATCTGAGGCTCTGAAGCGAAAAGCGCTGGTCGATCGTCCTGCTGACCCGCTCTACGAGGTGCTCCAGTGCCGAGGATATGGCGCGGCGAACCGCCGGCATCATGACGGGAAACAGCGCACCGGCGAGATAGGCAGGGTTCTCGGAAACCGAACGGCCGATGGCGTCCTGTACGGACGGGGTCAGCGCCCGGGAGAGTCGCTGATGATCCATCCTCGTCTGCGCATCGATTGCCTCGGCCAGGACCTCCCCCACAAACTGACCTCGTCGCCCGGGATCCTGAAGGTCCCCGACCAGTCCGCGCGTGTCGTCCTTCAAGGCACCGAATTCCTGCTCAATGGCAGCCTGACGATCGCGCAACTCCTGTAGCGACGACCGATCCGGTCCCACGATCAGACTGCGCAAGGCCTCCAGCGTCCCCGAATCATCGACCGCAGACACCGTCCCCCGGGGCCCGCCGGCCCGTTTTCCTTCATCTTCCATCTGTTCGATCGTCTGGTCCGCGATTCGGCTCCCGGCGCTATCGCTCACCGGGCTCATCGGTGAGACCCGCCGCCAACTCGGCTAGAATTCGAGCAAGAACCGTCCGATCCACCTTCCGGTTCTGGAGGGCGCGGACCGCCTGGGCGACTGCGCCGCGCAATTCCTGCGTTGCAGCCTCGAGGGCCTCGCTGTGATGGACGTTGGCACGTATCAATTCCAGGCGCATGGATTCCTGACGGGACTGGCTCTCCCGCTCGATGCGCTCGATCCGCTCGGAGAATTCCCTGGCCATCCGGTCTGTCGTCTCCTGGAAACGGCGCTCGAAATCGGCGAACCGATCCTCATAGGACCGCATTTGCCGGCCGAACAGGATTTCACGGATCTGGTTCACACTGGCAGGATCCGTCGGCTGCTCCTCCACTGGATCGTCCGCCGCCTCGACGGGGGAGGATCCATCGAATTCCCTATAGAAGGCGTCTCGTTCCATCTCGTGGCAGGTAAGCGGTCTGCGTTACAGGCTCTCAAGGTCCAAATGAGAACAGGTCCGCCGGTGTTCCCCGGAAGACGTGGAAAACCTTGACGGCCGAAGAAAATAAATGTAGGACGGATAGGCTGAATTGCAAAGGGGCGCCACAGCCCATGGCCTCGCCGGAACCGTTCCATGGCGGTTTCGGTTGACAGAATTCACTTCTGATGTCTCACTTCGATACGTGGAGAGTGCCATGACAGGTTACGCGAGGCCCGACGTCCTGGTCTCAACAGACTGGGTCGCCAGGAATCTTTCTGCTGCCGATACCTTCCGGCTGGTTGAATCGAACGAGGATGTCCTGCTCTACGATACGGGTCATATCGAGAACGCCGTCAAGATCGACTGGCACAACGACCTGCAGGACTCCATCACCAGAGACTACATCGACGCGGAGCGTTTTGCAGCCTTATGTGCCAGACTGGGGATCGGCAACGACACCACCGTAGTCTTCTATGGCGACAAGAACAACTGGTGGGCGTGCTACGCCTTCTGGGCGTTTACGCTGATGGGACACAAGAACTGCCGCATCATGGATGGCGGCCGCATGAAATGGGTTCAGGAGGGACGGCCTCTGACGCGCGCCGTGCCGCGCTTCAAACCCGAAACGTATGCGGTCCCGTCGCAGAATCCCTCCATACGGGCATTCCGCGACGACGTACTCGCCCACATGGAGAAGGGCGGAGCCCTCGTCGATGTGCGGTCGCCCCGTGAATACTCGGGAGAATTGACGCACATGCCCGAGTATCCACAGGAAGGTGCACTTCGGGGGGGACACATCCCGGGGGCCGTCAGCGTGCCCTGGAGCACGGCGGCCAACCCGGACGGCACCTTCAAGTCCGTCGATGCGCTGAAGGCCATTTACGAGAAGGACCAAGGGCTCGACCCAAGCGAGGAGGTCATTGCCTATTGCCGGATCGGAGAACGGTCGAGCCATACCTGGTTCGTCCTCACCTACCTCCTGGGATTCGAAAGCGTCAAGAATTATGACGGATCGTGGACCGAATGGGGCAACCTGGTCGGTGCACCCATCGAGCGGTCGGTCTAATGGGAGACGTACCTCCTCACGCACCCATGAACGATCGCTTGAGCGAGGTGACAGCCCTGTTCGGTGAGGCGGAGCCGGACGTGCGCCTCCAACTCCTCCTCGAGTACGCGGAGCGTCTGCCGGACCTCCCCGAAGCCCTCTGGAAGGACAGGGACGCCGGACTCAACCGGGTGCCGGAATGCCAGTCGCCCGTTTACCTCTTCCTGGAACATGCGAACGGCAAAACGCGCTTGTTCGCCGACGCCCCGTCGGAGGCGCCCACCGTGCGCGGCTTCGTAAGTGTGCTCGTTGATCTGGTGGATGGCCACGACACCGCATCCGCAGCAGGGCTTCCCGTCGACCTGCTTTCTCGTCTTGGAATCGCTCCCCTTCTCGGCATGATGCGGACGCAGGGCCTCAATGCCATCCTCTACCGGGTGCGGCGGAGCGCGGAACAAGCCCTCACGTCAGGAACAGCCGGTTGACGTTACGCAACATGCGTATCAGACTGCTCGTGCCCTCTATCGCCGCTCTTCCCACCGGCGGCAACATCTTCAACGATCTTCTCGAGCAATCGCTTGTTCGATTTGTTTCTGTGGAATCGGTCCCCCTGGATGACCTGGATGTGGCAGCGGACCCCGAGGCCGTGTGGCTGGCGGATAGTCTGCTGTTCAACGACCGACTCGTATCCCTGCGCCGGAACCACCCGGATGCGGTTCTGATCGGACTCATTCACTACCTCCACCTGATCGACCCAAGATTTGAAACGGGGGAGAAGGCGCGAGCGGAGCGCGTCTTACTTCCTCTGGTCGACGGCTTCATCACGACGAGCGGGTTCACGGCCAATGCCCTCGTTGAAGCCGGCGTCGAGCCGGATCGCATCCTGGTAGCAGAGCCGGGTCTCGAATCAGCGTTTCGCAATGCGATACTTCCTCGCGATGAGCGTGGCTTCGTTGAGGTCTTGACGGTGGCGAGCCTCCTCCCCGATAAGGGCTTGCTCGACTGCGCTCAGGCCCTCGCGGGATGCTCCGACCGAAAATGGAGGTGGACGCTGGTTGGCTCTGACCGTCTCGATCCCAAGGCCGCACGGGATGCGCTCCGCGAGATTCGATCGCTCGTCGGCGCCGATCAGTTTTCCTACCTGGGCGAACTGGGGCGGCAGGCCCTGGCCGATCGCTACCGCAAGGCCGATCTCTTCCTGCTGTGTTCGCGGTTCGAGTCGTGCGGCATGGTTGTGCGAGAGGCCATGGGGGCCGGACTCCCAACCGTGGCCTATCGTGTGGGCGGACTTGCCGAGCAGATCCGATCCGCCGAGGAAGGCGTGCTCGTCGAACCCGGTGCGGTGAGGCAAGTGACTGCCGCCCTGGAAGCGCTGCTTCGCGATGGCCGGCTGCGATACGACATGGGCACATCGGCGGCGGCCCGTGCGGAGGCATTTCCGACGTGGACCGAGACCGCTAGGACCGTATTCCGATTTCTCAGCGGCCTGTCCCGGTCTCAGACGGGCTGACCCGACCCTGGCGGCTTTTCGGCCCGGAAGAGCAGTCCACCACGCCAGGTAGAAATGCCAAAGTGCCGGCCCAGCCGGTCAAGAACCTCCAATCCCGGCCAGACGAACACCGGCATGTCCCCCCTGGGAATAAAACGCCAGGTGGACGCCTGAACCGACGAGAAGCCGGCCGAGAGGAGAGTTGACTGGAGCATCCCAATGCCGGCAAATCGGTCGGTGGATAGGTGGCGGGTTTCGAGCCCGAGCACCGGCGCGATCCTCCGATACCAGACGTAGTCGCCATTGACGGTCAGAACGGCGAGGCGGCCTCCGGGCGCAAGCACACGCATCACTTGTTCGAAGACAAGGCGGTGCTCCGGCACGTGTTCCAGCGTCCCCACCAAAAACGCCGCGTCGATCGAATCATCGTCAATATGTGCCATTCGCCTTGCATCGCCGACCACAAACCGGATGTCCCTACCGGCGGCTCGCGCATTGGCCTCGGCGCGCCGGATCATCCGAGACGAAAGGTCGAGCCCGGTTCCCTCGGCACATTGTCCCCGCAATGCGATGAGATGCTCCGCCGGTCCGCATCCGACCTCCAGCAATCGATCAGACGGCTTCAAACGAATCGCCCCGCTGATCAGGGCCACCCGTTGGTGGAGCAGTCGATCGGCGTTTCCATGTGCCTCGCTATAGGTGAGCGCGAGTTCGTCAAAAAAGGAGACCACGTCCTCGGGTCCGTCGATCGGTCGTGTCCTGAGGCGCGGGCTCATCTTACTCTTCCGCCGCGAGGATGGAGGGAGACACGCCACGCAGCTTCAACTCAGCAGGTCTATGATCAATCGAAGCGACGCCTTGCGAAGAAATCAGGGAGACCACGAGGCTGAAGAGTGATTCATGGCGGATTGCCGCCGGCTCCGACCAGGCGGCAAAGAGTCCCTGCGAGAACCCGATGGCTTCGAGCGGCCGCAACAATTCCGGATCGCGGGACAGAATGTGAACAGGAGTGCCATAGCCCGGGCCGGCGACCATCGGGGGCTGATGGTCGCCCAGAATGACAACCAGCGACGGCGCGTCTGAGATTTCGCGACCCAGAAAACGGTTCAGCACATGCAGATCATAGCGGATTGAAGCGAAATAGCGGCTCTCCGCGTCCTCAGGCCGCGCTCCAAGTCGGTTCCTGAGACTCTTGTACAACCTGCTCCCGATCCCGCCGTTTTCGGAGGCAATCGTGCGCGGCTGCGAGTGCAGTTCACGCCAATCATCAACCAGCGGCGGGACAGTTTCCCAGGGCGCGTGGCTGGATACGCTTTCAGAGAAGAGGAAAACCGGTTGTGACGAAGGGCGGACCCAGCGCTCGTGGGTGAACCCGAGGCTGTACTGATCCGGAATGCCCCACAGGCCGTAAGGCGTGCCCTCGTAGGCCAGATCCTCCCCAAAGACGGAAACGTCGAAATCGAAGGGATTGACGAGCGGAAGCCCCGGTTTCTTCCGATTGGACGGCTGGAGCGTGATGGTCCGGTATCCCCACCGTCGGAGTAGATCGACGAGGTGCGGATAGGCCGATGCACGCTGGAGGAAGATACTGTGCAGTGCATGGGATGAAATCTCCAATCCGCCAAGGACCGTCGCGATGCTTAGCCAACTGATGCCCCCATATACCGGCGCTATGCTGTGCGAGGACCATGCGTGCCAACCGGAGGCTGTCAACGCCGTCTCCAGGCTGTCGAGCAGTGTATGGTATGGACCGCGAAAGTCAGGGTCTGTCGCAAGACAACTGCCGTATGACTCGATCATAAAGAGATAGACGTCCGGTCGATTCCCCGGCGTGAGCGTTCGGTACGTGAAATAGGTTGAATCAACCGGTGCCGAACGAATACGAGAGAAAGTCTGCATGCTCTCGATCGACCTGGCTCCGTTCGTGATGGCCCTGGAGATGGAGGAGCGAAAGGCAAGGCTGAAATCACTGAAGCCATAGATGGTCCCGACGGGAAGATAGACCAACCAGAACCCGGCGAGGAGGGGCCGGAGGCGCGTGAACCCGCGCCCCCGTACCCCGTCGACAAGGCGGGATACGAGACGCAGCGCCCCCCGAAGCACCAGGCCCAGGATGATTGCCCCTGAGGCCAGGACCAGGCCCCGGCTCCAGGTCATCAGGTCGGCGGCGAGATAGACGGCGCCCGGGAAGTAGGCCATGTCATCCAGAAGGTTCGGTTCCCGATGGAACAGCCTGCCGACCACGGCCTCGTAGATCGCGTAGAGCAGAAGCAGGGCAAATGCAAGTTGTGCGCCCGCCGCAAGCCGCCGCGGGGCGCCTCGGGGCCAGAATGCGGCCACCGTCAGGAGGAGAACGAAATCGACGTGCAGGCGGAAAAGATCCTGATCGGGGCGACGGATGACGTGGAGCAGGGACCGATCCAACCCCCCGGAATCAGATGGGAGCAGGAGTGGAAGGAAACGCGAACTGTCGATATAGGCGAGGTACCCGGGAAGAAAGAGCAGGCCGTTGAGCAGCACGAACGCAGACAGGAGTCCAACCCAGACGGGTGGACTGCGCTTTGTTCTCAACGGGGCCAGAGAATCCACCAGGCCGAGCGGGCAAATGAGACGAGGAAAAGGCCCGTCGCCAGAAGGGCGAGCGGCGTATAGAGCGCGGGCAGGGGGAGGAAGGTAAGAAGCAAGGCGGAAACTGCAACCACGTAACTGACGCGAGCGAACCGGGAGCGGCGTTCGGACTTCGCCGGTCCCCGCATCCACCACATCCAGAGGACGAACAGGTAGCGAAGCAACCCGACGCTGAGTATCCAGATCGGAAGCCGCCCCAGTTGAAAAAGGAGGAAGCTGAGGACCAGGACAAAGAAGGCATCCGTCTCCTTGTCGAACGCTTCTCCGAACAAACCCTCCTCACCCCGGCGACGGGCTACGGCGCCGTCGAAGCCGTCCATCACCAGAAAAGCGACCGCGAGGAGGCCCGAACCGATCAGCCCCAGGTCATCGAGCAGGATGACGATCGCAGCGGTCAGTCCAAGGCGGATCGTTGTGATGACATTGGCGGCGCCAAATCGGGCCGACGGAGTCCAGGTTCCCGCCGTTCGTAGAGCCAGCCAGAAGAACGAGGGCAGACCAACCGCAAAGAGCGGGGTCAAGGTTTCGATTGCGTAGGAAAGGCCGGACGCACCCACGAGCAGCAACGCGTGGACGTGGGTCCACCGCTGAATCAGCGGGACGAGGTCGAGCGTGCCGGCCCGTACGCGGTTTCGAGAAGACACGGCCTATGGATCGGTGATGCGGCGGTAATTCGAGAAGTGAACGTCCACCTGACTCATCAAGGTATAGGTTCGGATTCTCCGATGCTGTTCCACCTGAATCTCGAAACGGCTTTGCACGGGCACATCGAGCGGCCCGAATGGACCGAACGTGGTCTCTCGGTCCGAGGGCGTATTGGTGCGGGGATGCGTTCCCCGTGTGACGGCTCTCAGGAGCCGGGGAGGATCACCATCCGAGAGCCAGAGTGTGACTCCCTGAATGCGCGGCGCACCCCCTCCGCGGAGTGCGCGATCGTTGGAACGATCCGGCGCCAGCTCGATTTGCCAGGCGGGCCGACCGTCCAGCATCTCCGCCCTGGGGTCCGCGACAGGAGCGAGGCGACGAAAGACTTCTTCGTCGAATGCCGGCGGATACAGGACACGGTTTCCGGGGTCGCCGAGAACCAGTCCGCGGCCGGAACGCGGACCCGGAACGGGGCGGTCGAAATGTCTCAATTCGTCACCTGGAATAGGGCGTCCGTTTCGCGTCGCTTCGATGATCTCCCTCTCCCAGTTCCGCCGTGCCGGGTCGCCTTCCACGTGCGAGAAGACCCGCAGCCTCATCCGTCCTCGCGGCGAATCAACCACGCGGTCGAGTCGCTCCTCGAACGCGATGCGACCAGCTGCACGTGCCGCAGACTCCTGCGCGTCCCGCCAGGCCTCCAACAGGGCCCGCGGAGGAGGTCGTTCCCCGGCTGGGTGCGGTTGGCAGAGGCCCGGCTTCGAGAGCCATGGGAGGAGGGCCAGAATACAGATCAATCGAACCATCACAACGAGCGTTACTTCCACTGTATACTGCACCGATTCGCGGAGAGAAATGTCACAAAGGTGTGGCGAAGCTGCGCGAAATCTCCGGAATGATAGGCAGCGGGTGGAAAGCCGAAATATATTGCCCGCAACGTCAACCTGGAGGACCATGGACACATTCATCTTGCTGGTGGAAGACGATCGGGAACTCGGCCGCCTGATAGCGAACCGCCTTGCGGAAGAGCAGTACCACGTCGCCTGGGTCGAATCGGGTCCTGCGGCCCTCGAGTCGGTCAAGGAGCAGACTCCCCACATCCTACTACTGGACATCATGCTTCCGGGCATGGATGGTCTCGAGGTATGCCGCCGCCTTCGGGCAGAGCATCCCCTGATGCATGTCATCATGTTGACGGCCCGATCGGCTGAACTCGATCGTGTCGTGGGTCTCGAGGTCGGCGCCGACGACTATGTGACCAAACCGTTCAGTCTGCAGGAACTCGTTGCCCGCGTTCGCGCTGCCGTCCGGAAGCTTCGACTCAGGCACGAGGAGATGGCTGTCGCTCGCGACGATGACGAGGAGGAGCCCATTCGGTTCGGCAACGTGGTATTGGACCGTCGACGCCGGAGGGTGGAAATGGACGGCCGGGAGGTCCATCTCACCGTACGCGAGTTCGACCTGCTCACATTTCTGGCTGCACATCCGGACCGCCCCTTTACGCGTGCCCAATTACTCGAGACCATCTGGAACATCCGCTATGAGGGGTACGACCGTACGGTCGACTCCCATATACAGCGCCTCAGGGCCAAAGTGGAGGAAGACCCGGGCAATCCGCAGTTCATCAGAACGGTCTGGGGTGTCGGATATCGTTTCCAGCCAGAGACGGACCTGTCGGGCCACTGACGCGTGATCGTATGGACCTCGATTCAGAACGGTCGCCTCGTCCAGCCTTGCGCGTGCCGCGCAAGAATACCGTCTTTTGGAGGGTGGCCGGTATACTCGTCGGAGTCCAGGTATTGATCGCAGCCGTCGCGGTGCTCCTGACGTTTCAACTGTCCTACGACCACTTCCTGCGGCTGGCTGCGAACAGTGTCCGGTTGCGCCTCGACGCCGCTGCACTGGAAATGGAGGAGCGAGTAGATCTGCGCGGGCATCTCGACGGTCTGCCGGCGTCCGTGCTCATCGACATCCAGAGCCGATTTGAGGATCCGGTCTTCCTCCTGCAGGAAGACGGCCGGGATTTCGCGATTCTTTCCGACGGCCGGGTCGCCGACCTGGGCGAGAATGAAAGCCCCAAGGTGCCTTCCACCATTCTGATCGATGCCCGGGAGGCCTTCGTGGCCGACAGTCTGGCCCTCAGTCTCGCGAGGCCTTTGCAGTCTGGATCCTGGGCTGCTGCTCCGCTCTACGACGCGGACGGGTTTCGTGCGGGAGGGCTTTTGGTCTTCCCATTGTCACAGACGCTGGACGCTGAGCTGGCGGCAACCCGCTCCGCCTACCTGCGAAGCGCGATACTCGTCTCCGCACTGGCCGTTTTCATGGCAGTGGTTCTCGGCGTCTTCTTCACCCTGCAGATCGTACGACCGCTTCAACAGATTTCGCTTCGCGTCGAGGAGATCGGGGCCGGTGACTTTGATCGGGCCTTGCCCGAAGGCGGCGGCGATGAGTTTGGGCGTCTTGCGACGTCGATCAACGCGATGGCGGATAGGATCCGCAGCAGCATCACGGCCCTCAAATCGGCCGACGAAACGCGCAGGCGAATGGTGGCCAACATGGGCCATGACTTGCGCACGCCGCTTGCCGGCCTGCTGGGTTATACCGAACAGGCCCTGCACGTATTGGAGAAGGGTCGCATCCAGGAAGCGAAGGAGGCGCTCGCTACGGCATCCAGGCAGGGCCAATACCTGGGGAGCCTGGTCGATGACCTGTTCGAACTCAGCCTTCTCGATAGCGTCCCGGCACCCATCCGCACAGACCCCGTCCCGCTGGGCGAGCTTCTAAGCGAGGTCGCGTCTGCGCACCGGGTTCGATTCGGGTCATCGGGAATTCTCTTCCGAACCGACCTGGCTTCGGGACTCCCCGTCATCGTGGGCGACGGCGTCCGGCTGCTCCGATTGCTCGACAATCTGCTCTCCAACGCATTGCGCCACACGCCCCCGGGTGGGACCGTTGTCCTTTCCGCCCGATCTACCGAGGCCGGCGTCAACATCTCGGTGGAAGATTCGGGCGAGGGGATTGGGGTGGGGGAGGAGGATGTCATCTTCGAGCGGCACGTGCGAGGGCGCGATGCACGGACGAGAAGGTCCCAAGGATCCGGACTCGGTCTCGCGATCTCTCGATCGATCGCACGGGCGCACGGCGGGGAGCTTTCCGCCCATCGAGGCGAGCGGGGCGGCGCGTGCTTCGTCCTGCTGCTGCCCATATCCAACGAAGAAGCCCCGGCCGCATGATGCGACCGGGGCCCCGTATTCCCCTCCTCCAGATCTACTGAATCGGGATCGGGCGGGCCTTCACCTCATCGGATTTGGGTACGACGACGGTGAGGACGCCGCTGTGCAGCTTTGCCGTGATCCCCTCACCGTTGACCATCGTCGGGAAAGTAACCTTGCGGGCAAACGTCCCCGAGACACACTCACACCGGTGATAGGTCTTTCCGTCCTCGTTCATTTCGTTCGTCCGCTCTCCGCTGACCTCGAGCGTATCGTTCTCCAGGGAGATGGAGACCTTGTCCTTCTCGACTCCCGGAAGGTCGAACATCACTTCGAACCGGTCACTGTACTCCACGACATCCAGCCGTGGCGTCCAGGTATTCGGTGTGCGGGTCTCGCTCGCCGCAAGATCCCCAAACAGTCGCTCAACTTCCTGTTGCAGGTTCCACAACGAGGGAGCGGGACGGTGCGTAATCGTCTTCATGGCTTCTATGGCGTCGGTTAGCGTTGTTGATGGCCTGTTCACGTTCTACCCTTCCCTTATCAAGCGACGTGCCAATACCTGTAGCTGGCCCTTCATCGGCGAGATTGGCACACTCATCACCAGACAAATCCGCGAAACCCGCCCTAAAATTGCGGATCGGCTGCCCTAATGGCAGAGTGATGTGATAGTGGCCTGCCTTTTAGGCAGCATCGACGATCAGGTCGGCGCCATGAGCCGGCCCGGCAGGCCGAATGATCCGTTCACATGCGGTGAGAGGCCCTCGAGGGCGCGCGAAGGGACCCAGCGGAAAAATGTGACGCAAGAGGCCCTCTGACCGGCTCGAATTCCCGGTTGTCCCTATGGGGAAACATCAAATCCGCCCGAAATGCGGGCGCGAAATGAACGGCCTGAGCCCGGTCTCCCGTATCTTGGAAACCGCAAGGTAGAGCGACCGGATGACCCACTGCGGACCGCCGATCCGCCCGTCAAACCATACGTTTCTCTTGATGAAGCCCCGTCGGACCCGAATCAGACCGTCGCCGATGTTCGCATGGACGGCAGTTCTTATCACGATGGCCACCGCTGGATGTGCGGGGGGACATGCTGCGGTGCGAACACCCCGGGAAGCCGACACCTCCCAGCCCGGCTATGCCCGGCACGCGGTGGACCACCGCATATCCGGCGGCCAACCCGAACGACCCGCCGATCATCCGGCGCTGACGCTGGAGGACCTCTTCCTTCGGCCCCGATTTGGCGAGGTCATGCCGCTACAGACCCGATGGGCCGAGCGGGGATCCGCTCTGACCTTCCTCTGGCCAAACGAATCGTCCCCCGGCCTGGTTGACGTGATCGAAGTGGATCTCGAAACGGGCAAGCGATCGGTGCTGATCGATGGGAGCGACCTGGCGCCGGCCGACACCGGGCGTGAGCCGGCGATCGAAGACTACGCACTGGCTGAAGACGGCCGGACGGCGCTGCTGTTCACCGATGCGGAACAGGTCTGGCGGGAAAAAACCAAAGGGACATTTTATACCTACGATGTGGCGACTCGTGCTCTGAAGCCGGTAGGTGACCGGGCAAAGGGACCTCAAATGTTCGCCAAACTGAGTCCCAAGGCCGACTATGTGGGCTTCGTCCGCAATCGAAATCTCTTTCTGAATGAACGATCGACCGGGCAAGAGATCCAGATCACGTTCGACGACCCGGCCGCCGGCATCATCAACGGCACCTACGACTGGGTGTATGAGGAAGAATTTCGATTGCGCGATGGGTGGAGGTGGAGCCCGGACGGCAGTACGCTGACGTTCGTTCAACTCGACGAATCGATGATTCCGGAGTTCGCCATGGCAGACCTGCGGACCACCTACCCGACGATTATCCCCTTCCGCTATCCCAAGGCGGGGGAGAAGAACAGCGAAATCCGAATCGGCACCTACCATCTTTCCTCCGGCACGCTGTCCTTCTTCGACACGTCAACGTGGAATGCCGGGGATGAACGGTACGAATACCTGGTCGGACTGGGATGGACCCCGCCCATCGACGGCGTGCACCACGTGTGGACCATCCGGATGAATCGCGGGCAAGACACCCTCGAATTGCTCTTCCTCAACCCGATTACCGGCGACGTCCGTGTCGTCCTCGAGGAATCCGAGCCGACCTGGATTGAAGTGGAGGAGGATGCCGACTGGACCGGCGTGTCTGCCGGCAAGATTCGGTTTCTGGAAGACGGCGAACATTTCGTGTGGGTGAGCGAAACCTCGGGCTTTCGGCACCTCTATCTCCATGGGCTCGACGGCAGGCGGCGAACTGCTATCACGAGCGGGGAATGGGACGTGACCGGCTTTCATGGTGTGGTCGATGGGCAGGTGTTTTTTAGCAGCAGCGAGGGCAGCTCCCTGGAGAGGCACGCCTGGAAAGTCCCGCTTGCCGGCGGAGTGCGGTCGGGAATCACCGAGCAGCCGGGCTGGAACGACATCACGCTGTCTCCGGACGGACGTTTCTTCCTCCACACCTACTCTGCCCCGGACGTGCCGACCATCACGGCGGTCCGATCGATTGCCGGGGAAGTCGTATGGCTGCTGGAGGATAACCGCGCGCTTGCCGGCCGGGTGGCCGCATATGATCTTCCCGCGCTCGAGTTTCTCAGCGTTCCGGGAGCCGATGGCACGCCGCTGGATGCGTACCTGATCAAGCCGTCACACTTCGACTCAACCGGTTCCTACCCGCTGCTCGTTCACGTGTATGGCGGACCAGGATCGAAGGAGGTGTCCCGAGGATGGGGTGGCGTGGAGCGGCTGTGGCACCATTATCTTTCAGAGAAATATGGGGTCCTCGTGGCGGGGATCGACGGCAGGGGAACCGGGTATCGCGGCAAGTCATTCCGCAGCGCGGTTCACCGGCAACTCGGTGTGCCCGAGGCGGAAGATCAAATCGCCGCCGCCAGGCATCTGGCCGCTCGGCCCTGGATCGACGGGGACCGCCTCGGCATCTGGGGATGGAGTTATGGCGGCACGATGACGCTGTTGTCCATGCTGATCGGGGAGGGACCGCAGACCTTCAGGATGGGCATGTCCGTGGCACCGGTGACGGACTGGCGCCTTTACGATACGATCTACACCGAACGCTACATGTCGACCCCGGACGACAATGCGGAGGGCTATGCCAGGTCAGCCGCGACCGCCTATGCCGACCGTCTCGATGAGAGCCAGGCGCTCCTGCTCGTCCACGGCGATCTGGACGACAATGTGCACTTTCAGAACACGGTGCAGATGGTCAACGCACTACAGGACGCCGGAAAGGAATTCTCGGTTATGTTCTATCCAGGGACAAACCACCGGATTTCCGGAGGAAACCGGACCTACCTGGTGTACCGATCCCTCACCCGTTTCGTGGCGGACCACCTCCTTCCACTCCCGACAGCTACAACCCAGCCGGCCCCATAGGAACCGTGCCAAGACAAACAACCATGGCGAACACTCCTGATTTGCTCATCAAGGGCGGGACGGTGCTCGATCCGACCTCGGGCTCTCTCATCCGATCGGACATCCTGATCCGCGACGGGAGGATCGCTTCCATAGCCCCCGATCTGACCGCGGACGACGTTCCGGTCTTTGACGCCACCGGCAGGTTGATTTCGCCGGGCTGGATGGACATGCACGTGCACCTGCGTGAGCCCGGCTACGAGTACAAGGAGACCATTGAGACGGGATGCGCGGCCGCTGCGTTCGGTGGATTCACCGCCGTCGCCTGTATGCCCAACACAAGTCCACCCATCCACACCCGGGATGTCGTCGAATACGTGATTGAGAAGGCCAGAAATACGCCCGTGGATGTCTATCCCATCGCCTGCGTGTCGAAGGATCGTAAAGGCGAGTCGCTCGCCGAGATGGGCGACCTCGTCGCAGGTGGGGCGGTGGCGTTCAGTGATGACGGCTCGCCGGTCTTCGACGCAGGGCTCATGCGCCGCGCACTGGAGTACGCCTCCATGCTCGATCGGCCGATCATCAATCACATGGAGGATCTCACGCTGAACCCCCATGGCCACATGCACGAGGGACCCGTCGCCACACGGCTCGGGCTGCCCGGGATCCCATCGCTCGCCGAGGATGTCATGATCGCTCGCGATATCCTCATTGCCGGATTCACGGGTGGCCACCTCCACGTGGCCCACATCTCCACGGCAACAGGCGTCGACCTTGTTCGTGAAGCGAAACACAAAGGCGTTCCCGTGACTGCCGAAGTGTGCACCCACCACTTCTCACTCACCGATGAAGCCGTCGAGACCACCGAGTTCTCCACGGCCACGAAGATGCACCCCCCACTGCGGTCCCGGGAGGACGTCGACGCCATGAAGGAGGGCCTTCGTGATGGAACCATCGATGCCATCTGCACCGACCACGCTCCGCATGCCTCGTTCGAGAAGGAGGTGGAGTACATCGCCGCGCCGTTCGGCATCATCGGCCTGGAGAGTGCCTGGGGACTCACAGGGCGCGGGTTGATCGCGCCGGGTGTGCTGTCCATTGCACAGGCCGTCGAGAAACTTGCAGTTGCCCCCCGCCGCATTCTGCGAATCCCGGTACCCGAAATCGCGGAGGGCGAAGTCGCGAACCTGACCATCTTCGATGCATCTACGCCGTGGACGTTCACGCGATCACACGTCCGCTCGAAGAGCCACAACAGTCCCTTCTTTGGGGAAGAACTGATCGGTCGGGCCTGGGCGATCTACAACAAGGGCCGTCTCGTAGAGGCCTGATTCGTCATTCTCCGCGAAACAGCCTCTCGGCGAGGCGCCTGGGGAGGCCCGCGGCCAGAATCTTCTCCGCCGTCGTCTTCACGTCGTAGGGAATGCGCCGGTTCTCGTACGAAATCTCCTCGGTGTCGAAGATGCCGAAACTGAGGTGTGGATTGTTGTCCCGCGGCTGACCCACGCTGCCTACGTTGATAATGAAACGCGGGCCTTTTCGAACGCGAAAGACCCCCAGCCGGTTCGCCATGATGGCAGGGACGTGCGTGTGACCGATGAAGCAGTAGTCGGACTTGAGGTGCTCGAATTGCAGGTGTACGTCGGAAAGGGAGTCGAACCGAACCCAGGACTCGGGCTCCAGCGGCGTGGCGTGGACAAAGGTGCATCCATGCCCGTGGTGAACGTACGGAAGGGACGCCAAATAGCCGATCTGCTCCCGGTTCAGTTGCGCCCTGTTGTGCAGAGCCGCATGTTGACCGTGTTTGGGAAGATGGGACACACCTGCGTCGAGGGCGACTGCCTCATCGTGATTGCCTCGGACACATACCGTACAGACCTTTCGTACAAGATCCACACAAGCCGACGGGTCCGGTCCGTAACCGACGACGTCGCCCAGACAGTAGACTTCGTCAACATTCGAGTCCGCGATGGCCGACAATGTGCGTGTCAGAGCCTCGAGGTTCGAGTGGATGTCGGAGATGACCGCTATTTTCATCAGGCCGATTTCCGTGCGGAACCTGCCATTCGGGTGGGGTTGCTCAAATCGATGGCGGTGCTCCTGCGGAGTGGGTGCGGGCGCAATCTACGACGAGTACGCATGATCTGAAACAAGTCGCCGCTACGACTGCACGCAACCGCGGTGGCGACCACTACTCCCCGAGACAAATGAGCACAAAGAGAATCGGCGTGGTATTCGGCGGCGTCTCCGTCGAGCACGAAGTTTCCGTCATAACGGGCGTGCAGGCCGCCCTTGCGCTGGACCCGGATCGGTATGAAGCGGTCCCCGTCTACATCGCCAAGGACGGGATCTGGTACACGGGTAAACACCTGCTCGACATCCAGACCTTCATCAAACCGGATGCCGCCCGGCAATCGGCAGTCACCGTCGAACCGCGTCGAGCGGATGGAGGAGGGCTCCTGTTGGCCGAACGGTCGGCATCGTGGTGGCGTCGCCCCCGATCCCAGCACCTCGACGCCGTGCTGCTGGCCCTGCACGGCGCGGAGGGGGAAAATGGGTCCATACAGGGCCTTATGGAAGTCTTGAATGTGCCCTACAGCGGGTCCGGCGTGACCGGTTCGGCCCTGGGGATGGACAAAGACCTGTGCAAGAAGATTTGCCGTGACCAGAACATCCCGGTGGTGCCCTCAATTACGCTCCGGGAGACCGATTGGGTCGGATCCGAAGAGGCACAACTCGAACGGATCGTGGTCGATCTGGGGTTTCCGGTTATCGTCAAGCCGGCTCGGCTCGGCTCCTCCGTCGGCATCTCGAAAGCAGACAACCGGGAGGCGCTGGGCGACGCCATCGAGGAGGCCATGCGCTACGACGAGAAAGTGCTCGTCGAAAAGGCCGTTATGCCGCTCCGGGAAATCAACTGCGCCGTACTGGGGTCGCCCGGAGAGGCCACCACGAGCGCCCTGGAGGAACCGGTACGAAGCGCGGGCGCGCAACTGCTCACCTTTCACGAGAAATACGAGCGGGGGGGAGGCAAGCAGGCCAAAGGCGCCAAAGCCTCCGGCAGCACGTCGACGGACGCCGCAGGCATGGCATCCATGGAGAGACGGGTTCCGGCCGATCTGCCGCCGGACCTGACCGAACACGTCAAGGACCTCGCACTCCGCATCTTCAAGGTGCTCGAATGCGCCGGGATTGCGCGGATAGACTTCCTGCTCGAGGAGTCAGTAGGGAAAGTTTATTTCAACGAAATTAATACCATACCCGGATCACTTTCCTTCTATCTCTTCAAGCCCGTTGGCATGTCCCAACAAGAATTGATGACCCGCCTCGTCGAGGTTGCCTTCGATCGGCATCGCGCAAAGAATCAGCGCATCCGCTCCTACGACACGAACCTGCTGGCACTGCAGGGGCTTCAAGGATCGAAATCAGCGAAGTAATCGTCCCGGGCTTCCGCCGGAAGACGCGCCCTGCGGACCAGCGGTTCGACGACAAGTGGCCGGCCGGTTCCGCTCGATTCGGATCGTTCAGGCGGAAACCACGCCCACCCGGCCCCTCGGCGGCTCGGAGTCCCCGAGAACCTGCATCTCGAATGCCAGGGCATCGGACAGGTCGCGGAAGAGCACGTCAGGATGACAGGAGGCCAGCTCCTGCTGTGACTCCGGACCCGTTGAAACGGCTACGGCCATGGCTCCGTTCGACCGAGCACAGGCAACGTCGCGAACGGTGTCCCCGACGACCACGACATCCCGTCCCTCAAAAGGATGCCCCCATCGCGCTCGGGCCCGTTCGATGGCGAGGGCGACGAGTGACGAGCGATCCTCATGGTCGCTGCCGAACGCCCCCATGACAAAGTAGTCGGAGAGGCCGGCGCCCGACAGTTTATGCCATGCGACGGACTCGATGTTTCCGGTGACGAGGCCCAACCGGACATCGGAGCGACTCCTGAGCCGATCCAGCAAGGGCGGGATTCCTTCAAACACACGAATGGCGCCGGCGTCGAGGGACTGCAGCGCTACACGTTCATAGACCTGGAGGGCGGACGTGATGGATGCCTCAGGGTCCGGGAAGACCTTGCCGCTGGCAACGAGCAATCCGCGTATGATCTCCCGATCGGTGCGTCCGGCGAGTTTGAGACCGCGTACGGGAGCGGGAAGCCCCAGGAAATCCGACAGACCCCGTTCGATCGCTCGACGGCCCTGGCCATCCGCGCTCAAGAGCGTTCCGTCGATATCGAATAGCAGCAGGCGCATCTGTTCCGTTGGACCGGACGGCCGGCGAACCGGCTAGTCCATTTCGAACGGCGAGTCCGGATGGTCTTCGTGTCGGATTTCGTCGACCTCGTCACCACGGCCCCAGCCGCCGTATAATCGGTTCGGGCAGTTCACGATGAGCGCATCGGTCGTGCCCACGTTCCGATACCCGTGCACGATGCCGGGAGGGACGGACACGATGGCGGGATGTGCCCGTCCGAAGGTCCCGACCTGCCTGTTGCCGAAGCTCGGGGAATGCGGCCTCGCATCCCAGAGAAATAGCCGAAATGTCCCGTCAAAGAACGCGAAGATATCGGTCTGGTCGCGATGCTCGTGTGGTCCGCGCGTAACGCCGGCATGGGTCAGGGAGAGGTACGACATGACGGGCCGCACGGCCTCGTCCAGCTCATCAAACCGGAATAACTCGGCCAGCCAGCCTCGTTCGTCCGCGTGGAATCGGATGGGCAGGATCCGACAATCGGAAATGGGAGCGGCTTTCCAGATGATGGATTTCACGCCAGTTCCTCGTAGATCAGGTCGCGAGCCAGAGCGTTCGCTTCGTGCCAGCCCGCAATCGTTCCCGCGTCTCCCCACCAGCTCTTGAGGATGCCATGGCTCAGCACGCCGCGGGCGATATAGGCATTACTGACGTCCGTGACTTCCAACTCGCCCCGGCGACTCGGATGCAGGCCACGAATGATCTCGAAGACGGCCGGGTCGAAGAAATACAGGCCCGTGACACTGTACCGGCTGGGAGGGGCACTGGGCTTTTCGATCACTTCCTCGATGCGGCCTTCTACGATACGCGGGACCCCATAGCGTTCCGGATCAGGAACCTCCTTGAGCAGCACCCGGGCACCCGATCCGTCCCGCAGTTGCGCTTGATAGGCCCTCACCTCCAGGCCAATGTCCTCCCCGAGGACATTGTCGCCCAGGATCACCAGAAACGCGTCGTCACCAACGAAATTCTCGCACAACCCGATGGCCTGTGCGATGCCGCCCGGCTCGTCCTGCACGCGATACGTCAAATCGAGTCCCATCGCCTTGCCGCTGCCGAGCAGGTTGACCACGTCGCCCATGTGCTCGGGGCTCGTCACGATGGCCACCTCGGTAATCCCCGCCCGCCGCATCCGCATCAGCGGATGGAAGATCATCGGATACCGCCCGACCGGCAGCAGGTGCTTGTTGGTCACCTTGGTCAACGGGAAGAGCCGGCTTCCGGTACCACCGGCCAGGACCACTCCCTTCAGGGGTTTCATGGGATGCACCTGGTCACCTGTTGTCATAGTGTCTCGCGTAATAGGAAAGGTAGCCTGCATCGATAACCGACTCGACCCAGTTCCAGTGGTCGATGTACCACGTGACGGTTTCGCGGAGACCCGTCTCCAGGGTTCGCGCGGCAGTCCATCCCAACTCGCGCTCGATGCGTGAACAGTCGATGGCGTATCGAAAATCGTGTCCGGGGCGGTCCTTCACGAAGGTTACGAGCCGCCTGGACGTGCCGGGCTCCCGGTCCATTGCCGCATCGACGAGGTCGCAGACCAGGTGGACGATCTCCAGATTGGTCCGCTCGCTGCGTCCACCGATCGCGTAGGTCGACCCTGCACGACCGGCCATCAAGACGCGTTCGAGTGCCGTGCAGTGGTCACCGACGAAAAGCCAGTCCCGCACATTGGAACCGGAACCGTAGACCGGCAGCGGTTTCCCCTCCACGCAGTTGCGGATCATCAGGGGGATGAGTTTCTCAGGAAATTGGAAGGGCCCGTAATTGTTCGAGCAGTTCGTGATTACGATCGGCAGTCCGAAGGTATGGCCATAGGCGCGGACCAGGTGGTCGCTCCCGGCCTTCGACGCCGAGTAGGGCGACCGCGGATCGTATGGCGTCTCCTCCGAAAAGGCCCCGCTTGCACCGAGGCTGCCGAAAACCTCATCCGTCGAAATGTGGTGAAAAAGGCGGTTCTCGAGGTCTGAACCGGCTGTCAGCCAGTGTCGGCGGGCCGCGTCGAGAAGCACCGAGGTGCCGAGTACATTTGTCCGGACGAAGGCCAGCGGGTCGGTGATGGACCGGTCTACGTGGCTTTCCGCGGCGAAATGGACAACGGCCGAAAAGTCATGCCGAACAAAGAGACCGGAGACGAGGTCCTGGTCCGCCACATCTCCCTGCACGAAATCGTAGTTGGGATTCCCTTCCAGCGCGTGCAGGTTCATGAGGTTGCCGGCATAGGTCAGTGCGTCGAGATTGACGAACCGAACATCCGGGTACGCCGGCACCATGTGAAGCAGGTAATTGGAGCCGATGAATCCGGCGCCACCCGTGACGAGAACGCTGTGAAAACGACGGTCCATGCTGCCGACCTGGCCTTGATCGAGAAATACCCTGACCACAAAATCATAAATATACGGCAGACACGCATTTGGTCCTGCAGAGACTGCACGTTTCCCCCCTATGGCCTCGCGGTGCAGGGGAGGGGGCAAAAAAGTGGAACGGATCTCGGACTGCCCGGTTGCAGGCGGACGCAACCCGTCCCCTCATTTTCGCCTGCCGTTTTCATGCACTCCTCGGTTCCCGGTATCGATTGGATCGAATCGTCTCGAGGCATCGTGTCCTATCGGCTGACCTCGAACGGGCTGCACATCCTCCTTCTTCCCCAACCGAACGTATCGGTGGCGGCCTTCATGGTCACCTACCATGTCGGGAGTCGCAACGAGGGCCCCGGCACGACCGGCGCCACGCACTTCCTCGAGCACCTGATGTTCAAGGGGACGGTCACGTACAATCGGAAGCAGGGCACCTCCGTCTTCAAGACGCTTCAGGCGCTGGGTGCGCAGGTCAACGCGACGACGTGGTTCGATCGCACGAACTATTTCGAGGTGCTCCCCGCCCGGCATCTGGATGTGGCGATGGAAATCGAGGCGGACCGTATGCGGAATGCACTCCTTTCGGAGGAAGATCTGGAGAGTGAGCGCACCGTAATCCTCAACGAATTTGACCGGGGGGAAAACGAGCCGCTGCGAAACCTCTACCATGCCGTGTGGAGCACCGCCTTTTTTGCACATCCCTATCGTCATCCTACGATCGGGTGGCGCAGCGACATCGAGGCGCTCACCGGCAGTGCGCTTCGCGACTTCTACGATACGTATTACTGGCCGGGCAACGCGACCGCTACGGTGATCGGCGGATTCGACCGGGAAGAAGTGCTGCGCCGCATCGTGGACCACTTCGGTGCCATCCCTTCCGCCCCGCGCCCCGTCCCGGTTCTCTCTACGCGCGAGCCCCTTCAGCGCGGCGAGCGCCGGGTCACGATCCGCCAGGCCGGGCAGTTGGGGGCCCTCATGCTGGGCTACAAGATGCCCGCCGGCACGGATCCTGCCGCCGACGCACTGGACGTGCTTGCACGAATCCTTGGCTCGGGCAGAAGCAGCCGGCTCCATCGACGCCTCACGGACCAGGGTCTCACGACCGGCGTCGGAGCCTACGGCTCGCGGCTCAGGGATCCTGGCCTGTTCATTCTCTACGCCCTGCTCGCGCCGGGCGTCGGGTTCCCCGCCGTGGAGCAGGCCTTGATCGAAGAGATCGATCGGCTGGCTTCCGGGGGCGTCTCTGAATCGGAACTGGAGCGCGCCCGCAACAAGGTGACCGCCCAGGAGGCCTACGGCCGAGATGGTCCGTTCGCGGTCGCAGCCCAACTCAATGAAGCCCTCGCGGCGGGCGACTGGAAACTCTACACGACCTATCTCGACCGTATCCGGAGTGTGACGGGCGAGCACGTACGTGCGGCCGCAGAAACCTATCTCATCGAGCGTTCCAGGACCGTCGGGCAGTACATCCCGAACGGGATTGCCGATTCCACCGTACAGGCTTGACCATGGACGTCCGTTCGATTCTTTCCGCAGACGCAACCCCGGGCGTTTTCTCGCGGGACAGCCGCGACCCATCCGTCCACATGGTTCGCATGCCCGTTCCGGAGGTGGTCACGCTGCGCGGTTCACTGCGCACCGGCCCCGACCTGGCGGCCGGTGAGGAACTGCTGCAGGACCTCACCGTCGCGTTGCTCGATGCCGGCACGCGGCGCCATGACCGGTTTGAGATCGCCGAATTCCTGGAGGACAGGGGTGCGCAGATCGACTTCTCGTCCGACGGAACCCGCATCGGAATCAGTGTACGTTCCCTTCGGCGCCATTTGCCCGATGTGCTCGAACTCCTCGCCGAGTTGCTCAGGGAGCCCACGTTCAGTGACGAGGAGGTGGCGAAAGCGAAGTCCCGTATGGAAGGGGGCTTGCGCCGGGCGCTCGATAACGCGGGGCATCGGGCTGCCGTTGGACTCGCTCAACGCCTCTTCACGCCGGATCACCCCAATTATGCCTTCTCCGCGGAACAGGAACTGGAAACCCTCGCCCGGCTCTCAGCGGACGACGCGCGGCGCTTCCATGCCTCCCGAATCGGATCGGAGTCGATGATTCTCGTGCTGACGGGCGACATCGACGAAGCCGGCATCTTGTCCTCGATCGACCGGTGCTTTGGAGACTGGGCGCCGCCCGTGCACCGCGAGCCTTTCGGCCAGTCCGGTTTGTGGCCGCAGTCAGAGTCGGTGAGGATCCAGATGGAGGACAAGACCAACCTCGAGGTCCGTCTGGGGCACACGCTCTCCCTGCGCCGTAGCGACCCGGAGTATCTGCCGGCCTATGTCGCCTCGTTCGTGCTCGGCGGCAACTTTTCGTCCCGCCTGATGAGCAGCGTGCGCGATGAGCAGGGCCTCACCTATGGCATACGCTCGGCCTTGAGCGGCGTCACGCACGACTACGAGGGGCACTGGAACGTGGCCGTCACCCTCAGCGCCGACAAACTGTGGGAAGGCCTGGCCGCCACAAGAAAAGAACTGGATCGACTGGTAGAGGAGGGTATTTCGCAGGCGGAACTGGCCGAACACCAGGGTGCGATTACCGGAACCTTCCAGGTTTCGCTGTCCACGACGGGCGGAATGGCATCCACGGTCCTTCATGGACTCGAGAACCATCTGGGCGCCGACCACATCCACCGATTCCCTGAAACGATACAGGCGCTGAACGCGGAAGAGGTCACCGCGGCCGCACGGGCGCTGTTTCGACCTGCCGAGCTGGTAGAGGTGATTGCCGGTACGTTGCCGACGCCGTAAGCTCGCCGCGCGCCGGCCTTTCCCGCTTCAGGGGTGCTCCCGGATGATCGTGATGCGCTCCTCGCGACCCTTCACCGATGGGCTGTCCGGTTTGGGCATGATGAAGGCGAGCAGGATATAGAGCGGAACCCCGAAACCCGATCCGAAGATTGTGGCGATGACGAACGCGATCCGGACGAGCGTAGGATCGAAACCGAAGTACTCACCGATCCCCCCCGCCACGCCGAGCACTTTCTTGTTGCGATCCGACCGCATGAGACGCTTCTTGTCGCGCGTGCTCTTCACTTTGATCTCCTCGACCACAAAATCCCGCGTGGTCGACTTCTCACCTTCAGCCTTTTTCGCAGCGGCCTTCTTCTTCCGCCTCGGTTTCCATCCAAGGACACCGAAGCCGAGCAGAATGATCAGAATGCCCGCGAGCCAGGGGAGGGCGTTGGCAACGGCGGCCAGGTCAAACCCGCCCCAGAGTCCCATGGCCTGAAGAAGATATCCGACTCCCACCGTGATGATGGACAGGCCGGCAATCGTCGGCAGGTTCCAGAATCCCGGCTGCGGCTTTTCTTCCTCCTGTTCCTCGAGGAATGCCTGGATATCCTCATCCGAAATCTGCGACAAGTCATAGGCCGACTCGAGCGGAATGCGGTCAGCTTCCGACGAGTAAGTCTCTTCGTCCGTCAGGGAGGGTCTTCGGATTCTCGTATTCATGGTCCCCAATCGATGTGCTTTCGAAGTTCTGTACGCTGTCGCGGCAACCAGGTTGCAGACAATGTACGCACGAGGCGGCGCTCTGTTACGACGAGGTCGACCCGTACGTCATGTGCTTCGAAAGGAACGGCCGACCGGTAGCCGTACTCGAAGGCGATGCCGATCTTCAGCGCCGGCAGTCCTGCGAGGAAGCGGTCGTAATAACCCATCCCGTACCCCAACCGAAATCCGTCCGGGTCGAGGGCGAGTGCGGGCACGAGTACGATAGCGATTTCGTTCTTCGGAACGGCGATTCCTGATGCGGGTTCAAAAAGGCCCCATGGACCGGGCCGCAAGTCGGACCGGGCCACGTACCGATGGGCCGACATCGCCGGAGATCCGTCGGGGGCCGGCGCTGTCTGTGCGACGGGCAGCGCGACCGGCACGCCGCGGTTAAGGAAATCATCCAGCACGGGGGAAATGTCGACTTCTCGTTGGGCTTCGATGGGCCAATAACCGAGCACGGTTCCGGCCGTCGGCCGTTCGAGAAGAGCCAGTACCGTCGCACAGATCGCGTAACTTGCGGCCAGACGGGCCTCGTCCGTCCTTGCCCTTCGGGCGGTGCGCACGAGGGAACGCAGGGCGGCTTTCTGCCTTGCGGGCTCCAGGTTGACGGCGCCCTCGGGTGCGCGGTTACGCGAGACATTCACTGACCCACCCCCGCCACAACTTCCTGTTGCATCATCATCCAGACATGGAAACGCAGTCCGCAACCGGCCGCCTTGACGCATTCGAGTCGTATCGGGATCGAATGAACCGGCGAATCCTGGAGGAGAAGGACCATCTGGGCATCAAACGCTTTTTCGCACTCGACGGCGCCGCCTATCGCGATGGTGCCCTTGACGCACGAACGAAAGAACTGCTCGGCCTCGTCGCATCCATGGTACTCCGCTGCAACGACTGCATCGATTACCATCTCCTTCAATGTGTCGACGCGGGGTTCACCGATGCCGAACTCGACGACGCGTTTAATGTTGCCCTCATCGTGGGAGGGTCCATCGTCATTCCGCATCTCCGCCACGCGGTCGAAACCGTCGACCTGCTCCGGCTCCGCAGCCAAATCAACCCTGAAGAATAAGCCCGGGCACACTCTGTGACAACGGTGGTTTTGGAATTTTGGCCACTTGGTCCGTATTTTAACTATTCTGTATACAGGCGCTGTACCGCGTTGGACTTCCCTGCCCGCCGGCATGTTTGAAAACCTCACAGAAAAGCTCGAGACCGCGTTCAAGAACCTGCGTGGCCAGGGTCGCATCAATGAACTGAACATTGCTGCGACCATGCGAGAGATCCGTCGCGCCCTCCTCGAGGCGGACGTGAACTTTCAGGTTGCGAAGGACTTCACCGAACGCGTAAAGGATCGAGCGCTCGGGGAAGAGGTCCTCAACTCGGTGCAGCCGGGTCAGCAGCTCGTCAAAATCGTTTACGACGAACTGGTCGAGTTTCTCGGGGAAACCCGAGCGGATCTGAACCGTGCCCAGACGCCTCCGTCCGTCATCCTGGTGGCAGGATTGCAGGGTTCGGGCAAAACGACCTTTTGCGCAAAGTTGGCCGCCCTGCTGAAGAAGGAGGGGCACACGCCGATGATTGCGGCGGCCGACGTGTACCGGCCTGCCGCGGTTGACCAGCTCAAAATGCTTGCGGCCTCGATCGACGTACCGGTCTATTCGGTCGTCGAGGACGGGCAGGTCGTCCAGGACGCCGTGCGCGTTGCCAGAGAGGCCGTCTCCGAGGCGCGGAAACATGCCCGCGATACGCTGATCATCGATACGGCAGGACGCCTGCACGTGGATGATCGCATGATGGCGGAAGTTGCCGATATCCGTTCCGCCGTCAAACCGGACGAGATTCTCTTCGTTGTCGACTCGATGACCGGCCAGGATGCCGTCAACACGGCCGTAGAGTTCAACCGGCGACTCGACTTCGACGGGGTGGTGCTGACAAAACTCGACGGGGACACGCGCGGCGGCGCCGCCCTCTCGATTCGACACGTCGTCCATAAACCCATCAAGTTCGCCTCCACGGGCGAAAAGCTCGATGCGTTGACGGCGTTCTACCCGGATCGGATGGCCCAGCGCATCCTCGGAATGGGAGACGTGGTCTCTTTTGTCGAACGCGCCCAGGAACAGTTCGACTCGCGCCAGGCAGAACGCCTCGAGAAGAAGATCCGCTCGGAGACCTTTGACCTCGAGGACTTCTACCAGCAGCTCCAGCGAATCAAGAAGATGGGTTCGCTCAAGGATCTGCTCGGGATGATTCCCGGTGTCGGGAAGCAGATGAAGGAGTTCGAGGTCGAGGACGACGCCTTCAAGCACATCGAGGCGATGCTGCTCTCGATGACGCCCGGCGAACGCCGCGATCCCGATCTCATCAACGGTTCGCGCAGGCGGCGAATAGCCGACGGAAGTGGACTCGATGTGGCCGACGTGAACCAGCTGCTCAAACAGTTCCGGGAGATGAAAAAGATGATGAAGACGCTCACCAAATTGTCCCGGAAAGGCAGAACAGCCGATATGCAGCAACTGCTCGGCCCGAAACGAGGCTATCGATAGAAACCGGGATGGGACGCACGTCCCTCAACCCGTAAAACAACCCCTTCATTCCCCTTCATAATCGAACAAACAACGTGTCAGTAAAAATCCGCCTGCGCCGAATGGGCCGGAAGAAGAAGCCCTTGTATGCCATCGTGGCAAGCGATAGCCGCACCCCCCGCGACGGCCGTTTCATCGAGGACCTGGGGCGCTACCATGCGACCGAAGAGCCGGCATTTGTGGAAATCAACGCCGAACGCGTCAACTACTGGCTCGACCAGGGCGCCAAGCCGACCGACACCGTCCGGACGCTGCTGAAAAACAACGGCGTCCTGCTCGAGCGGCACCTCACCAAGGGCGGCAAGAGCCCCGAACAGATTGCGGAAACGATCGACGGCTGGAAATCAGAACGCGCCGCGAAAGCCCGCCCTGCCAAGTTGACTGCCGCCGATCGGGCCCGCCTCGTTCTGGAAGAAGAGCGCAAACGTGCCGATGCCCAGGCCGCCGCGCTCGCGAAAGCCCGCGAGGAAGCCGAGGCCCGCGCCAAGACGGAAGCGGCGGCAAAGGCCCGTGCGGAAGCGGAAGCCGCAGCAGCCGCCCGCGAACAGGCCGCAGCGGCCGAGCCGGCCGAAGAAGCGGAAGGCGGCGAGGAAGAAGCCTCCTAGGCCGCGGCCGCTTTCGACCCACACGATTCCAGCAGACCACCCGGCGATGACTGCCCCCGACACCGACCAGCTCGTCCTGGTGGGTCGCGTCATCGCGACCCACGGCATCCGAGGAGAACTCAAGGTGCTGACGGAGTCCGATGAACCCGAGCGGCTCGTCGGGCTTCGGACGGTCCGGATTGGCGCTGCGGTCGATTCCGCCAGGGAGTTGGCGGTCGAATCGGCCCGCATACAGATCCTCAAGCGCGGCAAAGCCCTGTTGCTCCGGCTGGAACAGGTCGACAGCATGGAAGCCGCGGCCGCTCTGGACGGCTACCAGGTGTACGCGCTGCAGGAAGCATTGGAACTGGAGGCGGACGAACATTTTGTCCACGACCTCGTCGGCGCACAGGTCGATCTGGAAGATGGACGCCCGCTGGGCACCGTGGCAGACATCCTGCAGTCATCCGCTCAGGACGTGCTCGTCATCCGGCGCCCCGACGCGCCGGATGCCCTGGTCCCGTTCGTCAAGGAATTCGTGCTCGCGGTCCACGTCGAGGACGCGCGCATCGTCATCCGTCCCATCGCAGGGCTGATCGATTAGGGGATACGGTCGTGCTTTCCATCCATATCGTCACCGCGATCCCTCCGCTGGTTCGATCCCCCCTCGAACACAGCATCATCAAACGGGCCGTTGAAGCCGGCCACGTCCGGATTCACGTGCACGATATCCGCGATTTCAGTCACGACCGGCACCGCCAGATCGATGACTATCCGTTCGGCGGGGGAGGAGGGATGGTCCTCAAACCCGAACCGCTGTTCGAGTGCCTCGAGTCCATCCAGGCCGGTGCGCGGGCGGACGAGGCAGGACCCGTCGACGAAGTCATCTATCTCTCGCCTGACGGTGAAAAGCTCACCCAGGCCCTCGTCAACGCACTGTCCTTGAAACGCCGCCTGGTCTTTCTGGCCGGTCATTACAAGGGTGTAGACCAGCGCGTGCGCGACACGCTCATCCACCGTGAAGTCTCCATCGGGGACTACGTCCTCAGTGGCGGAGAATTGCCCGCGCTCGTGATGATCGACGCGATCATCCGGGTAATTCCGGGCGTACTGGGGGATGCGGAGTCCGCGCTCTCCGACTCGTTCCAGGACGGTCTGCTCGGCGCTCCGGTCTACACGCGCCCCGCCGAATACCGCGGCTTGCGCGTGCCGGACGTCCTGCTTTCGGGAGATCACGAACGGATTTCGGAATGGCGGGATTCGGAACGAATTCGCGTGACCAGAGAGCGAAGACCGGATCTTCTGAATTGAACCAAATGATCGTCGAATCGTTTAATCAGTTTTACGTCACCCTGCGCCTCGTAGCGAAAATCCCGGAGAATAGAAGCGATGTCCAAGGCACTACTCAAACTCGTGGAAGCGACGCAACTGCGAGATGACATAACCGAATTCAAGCCAGGCGACACGGTGAACGTGCACGTTCGCGTGATCGAGGGCGAAAAAGAACGCATCCAGCAGTACCAGGGCGTGGTGATCAGCATCCGCGGTTCCGGGGCTTCGAGAACGTTCACCGTCCGCAAGGTGTCCAACGGGGTCGGCGTCGAGCGCATCTTTCCGATGTACTCGCCGAAGATCGCGCTGGTGCAGCGCGTGCGCGAGGGGCATGTCCGCCGCGCCAAGCTCTATTACCTGCGCCAGCTTCGCGGCAAGGCCGCCCGCATCAAGGAGAAGCGGTCCGTCCAGTCCTGACGCCCGATCCCGATCGGGGCCTCGGGAGATCCGACGCGTCCCTTCTGTCCCCCATGGAAATAACCGCGCGGGCTCCACAGGTCCGGCGGTTTTTCTTTGTGACCAGACCATCTTCCCGATCCCGTGATCCTCTACCTCTGGGACACCGCTTCGCTCGATGCGTTCGCCTCTTTTCTGGAGAGTGATCCATCCGTCGCATTCGAGGTGCGCCGCGCTCCAATGCGGGAATGCCTCGGCGCCCTCCGGACGGGCGAAGCGGACGTGGCGCTGGTCAGCGCCCTCGACGCGTTGAAAGGAGCCGCCGAAACCCACCTCGTGCCGCGCCTGGGACTCGTGTCGTACGGCAGTTTCCCCTACGTCCAACTCCACCTCCGCGCCGGCCTGGACCAGCTCAAGCGCCTGGCCTTCGATCCGGCCTTCGCGGAGTCCATCCTGCTCGCGCGCCTGATCGTTCGCGAGCACTACGGACAGAACCCGGACCTCATTCCGGTAGGGCAGACCACCGCTGAGGCACTGACCGCAGAAGTGGATGCGCTGCTCGTCACGGGCGACGAAGGGGTGCACAGCGCCGTGACCGGCCAGTATGCGGCGGCCTCGCTCGACCTGGGCGCGGAATGGGCCGAACTGACCCTTCGCCCGATGGTATGGGCCCTGTTCGCGTCCCGGAATCCCGAGTTTGGCTCCGACGCCTATACGGCCATGTTGAATGCCGCCGTCCTTTTTGATGCCGCCGGGGCTGCGCTCGAGGAGATGCCGAACGATGAGACGGTGACGCTGCGCATCTTGCTCGAAGAGTTCTCGCTGGAAGGCCTGGAGGAGTTCGCGAACTACCTGTTCCTGACGGGCACCTTCGACGAGATGCCCGATCTGCACTTCGCCCACATTCCGGGCGAAAACGACGCCGAGGACACGGCCTCCTCCTGTTCCCTGAACTGACCTGAGGACGAACCTTCATGATGTCGGACGACCCGATCAAGGTCATTGCCACCAACCGGAAGGCCCGCCACGAGTACCACATCGAGGAGACGGTCGAGGCGGGACTCGTGCTTCAGGGTACCGAGGTGAAGTCCCTGCGCGCCGGCAAAGCCAACATGCAGGAGAGCTACTGCCTCTTCCAGGGGGGGCACATGGTGCTGAAGGATCTGCACATCTCGCCCTACGAATTCGAAAGTCACTTCAACCATGATCCGAAGCGCGATCGGGTTCTGCTCCTCACCCAGAGGGAGATTCAGAAGCTCCGCAAGCGCATGGAGATCAAGGGGTACGCACTCATTCCCCTGAAGCTTTACTTTCGGCGCGGATATGCCAAGGTGGAACTCGGCGTGGCCCGGGGCAAGAAGCTCTACGACAAGCGGGCAGACATCGAGAAGCGCGACTCGCAGCGCGACCTGGACCGCATGAGGAAGTCCCATCGATCACAGTCCGACTGATTCGTGGACCTGGTCCGCGAATCATGTCTCCGGACGGCAAAACGGACCCATGAAGTTTCCCCCCATCGAATTTCAACTCGAACAGATCCGCCGCGGCGTGGAGGAAATCATCCCCGAAGAGGATCTCGTTCGCAAACTCGAGCGATCGCTCAAGACCGGAAAACCGCTCATCGTCAAGCTCGGCTGTGACCCGAGCAGACCCGACCTGCACATCGGTCACGCCGTGGTGTTGCGCAAGCTCCGCCAGTTCCAGGACCTGGGTCACACGGCCGTGCTCATCGTGGGCGATTTCACGGCGATGATCGGCGACCCGAGCGGCAAGTCCCGCACGCGGCCGGCCCTCACCTTCGAAGAAACCCGCGCAAACGGCCTCACCTATTTCGAACAGGCCGGCCACATTCTCGATCTGGAAAAGGCCCAGATCCGCTACAACGGGGATTGGCTGGGCGCCATGTCCTTCGCCGACGTCATCCGGCTCGCTTCGCGCTATACGGTGGCCCGGATGCTCGAGCGGGACGAGTTCGAGAAACGTTACAAATCGGGTGAACCCATCTCCGTGCACGAGTTCCTCTACCCGCTTGCGCAGGCACAGGACTCCGTCGAGCTGCAGGCGGATATCGAACTCGGCGGCACGGACCAGAAGTTCAACCTGCTGGTAGGCAGGGACATCCAAAGCGGATACGGCCAGGAACCCCAGGTCTGTATCACCCTGCCGCTCCTGCCCGGCACGGACGGCGTCGAAAAGATGTCCAAATCCCTCGACAATGCGATCGGCATCGCCGAGTCGCCCGAGGAGATGTACGGGAGGACGCTCTCGATTCCAGATGCCCTCATCTTCCGCTATTTCGAGCTGGCGACCGACGTCGACACGGCCGAGTTGCCGCGGTTCAAACGGTACGCCGAGGAGGATCCGCGAAACGCCAAACACGACCTCGCCGCCACAATCGTGCGCATGTATCACGACGGGGTAGCGGCAGAAAAGGCACGGGCGCATTTCGAAGCAACGGTCATTCGGAAGGAAGTGCCCGATGAGATGCCTGAATTTCAACCGACACCCGAGCTGGGTCCGTCGCCCGGCCTCCTCGACCTGATCCGGCTCGCAGGCCTGGCTACGTCCAACGGAGAGGCTCGCCGGCTCGTCCTCCAGAACGCCGTATCGATTGACGGGGAACCCGTGAAGGATCCCGCGGCCCGCATCGACCTTGCCCACACGGCCCCGTTTGTCCTCAAAGCGGGCAAACGGCGCTTCGCCCGCATTCTGCTTCCCTGAGCGCAAGCGGCGGACACCCCGTCGAACCGCGACGGGCTCGGCCCGTTGCCTGCTCCCTGGCCGGGCAGCGCGAAGGGTGAGGCCTCGATTTCGTGCGCGCGACGTATGACGGCGCGACACCGCTCAGACGCGCGTGACCGGCCTCAGATGTGAAACTCGTCCCGGACCCGTGCATCCATCTGCTCCACCTTGCGGATGAGTTCTTCCTTGTAGGCGATGACCAGCCGCTCGATGTGCGGGTCACTGGTCGCGAGGATCTGCACGGCGAGCAGCCCCGCATTGCGTGCCGCGCCGATCGCCACGGTCGCAACGGGGACCCCTTCCGGCATTTGCACGATGGACAGGAGAGAGTCCAGTCCGTTCAGCTTGCGCGTGGGAATCGGAACGCCGATCACCGGCAGGGGGGAGTAGGATGCCAGCATACCCGGCAGATGCGCTGCGCCCCCGGCCCCGGCAATGATGACCCGGAGTCCACGCTGGTGCGCCACCCGGCCATACTCAGCCATGTAGTGGGGAGTCCGGTGGGCCGAGAGCACCCGCACTTCGTACGGGATCTCAAACTCGGCAAGCAGGTCGGCCGCCTCGCGCATGACCGGCAGATCCGATTCACTGCCCATTGCGATACCGACCAGCGGGGTGCTGGATTCCGTCATGGACGTCTCCCGCTTGGGTTAAAGGGTTATCAGAAAAGCGGCCTGCTCCGCTCGCAGGCGCACGTCGATCGCGTCGGATCCGGTAACCGTCACATGCCCCATCTTGCGGCGGGGTTTGACGGATTCCTTTCCGTACAGATGGATGACCGCCCCGGGGATCCGAAGGGCCTCCGCGAAACCGTCCATCTGCGGAGTGCCCGATCGATGCCCGAGTACGTTGATCATGACCGCTGCCGGTACCCGCAAAGAGGGGTCGCCCAACGGCAGGCCGAGGATGGCTCGGACGTGGTTTTCGAACTGGGATGCATGACAGGCGTCGATGGAATAGTGCCCCGTGTTGTGCGGTCGGGGCGCCATCTCGTTGACGAGAATCCGGCCGTCGGCCGTCTCGAACAGTTCCACGGCAGTGATCCCCACACCGTCCACCGCTTCGACCGCGCGCAGACCGACGTCCATGGCGCGGACGGCTACCGCATCGTCGATCCCGGCCGGAACGGTGACGGCGTGGCACCGGTGATCCCGCTGCTCGGTCAACGCGACCGGATACTCGACGCTCTCGCCGTCGACACGGCGCGCGACAAGGACGGCCAGCTCCCGGACGAACGGCACGAATGACTCGACCAGCGCCCCGTCATCCGCCGCCAGCCGGGCCCAGGCCTCCGTCAGTTCCAGCACGTTTTCGACGGTTGCATTGCCGTAGCCATCATACGAGCCACGGAAGCGTTTTATCAGGCAGGGGAAGCCAAAACGGGTTGCCGCTTCGAGTGCTTCCTCAAGCGTTCCGGCACGCACGAAGGGGGGAACTGGAAGGCCGGCGTCCAGAAGGGTCTGTTTCTGGATGCCTTTGTCCCGGATCGTAAGAACGGTCTCCGGTTTCGGGTAGAGCCCGGTGCCTTCCGGGAGGACCTCAGCCATCCGCTCGCAGGGGGCCCATTCACTCTCGACCGTCACCACGGCACAGCCTTCCGCGAAACGGCGCAGCACGCTCAGGTCGGTCCAGTCCCCAACGATCAACTCGCCGAGGCCGGCCACGGCGCCCGACGGTTCGGGCGAGAGAAACCGGACGTGCAGTCCCAAACGAAGGGCCGCAAGGGCGGTCATTCGGCCAAGTTGGCCGGCGCCGAGTATGCCGATGACGGGAAAGTGCGACACGGGTCCCTGGGTTGGATGGCCTCGCAGAAGATACGAATGCGTGTCCTACGGCTCCTCGTCAGCGTGTTCCGGAGGCGGGACTCAGCGTTCGGCGGTCCTGGACCTGCGGAACGCATCGAGGTCCAGGTCGTCGGCGAAGAGCACCTGCCGTGCCTTGGATCCCTCGACCGGTCCGACGATGCCCGCATCCTCCAACTGGTCCACGATCCGCGCCGCCCGCGTGTACCCCACCGAGAGTTTGCGCTGAAGCAGGGAAACGGAGCCCTGCTGGCTGCGGACAATGATCCGGGCGGCATCTTCGAAGAGGTCATCGATGTCTTCCGGATTGCCCTCGGACGCCTCGACCGGCGCCAGAGCATCTTCCACGGATGGTAGGAGATACGGTCCGCCGCCCTCCTGGTCACCGATGAAGCGCGTTACGTGTTCGACCTCATCCAGCGAGACGAAGGGAGACTGCAAGCGCATGATCCGGCTGCCGCTCATGAAAAGCAGGTCCCCGTTCCCCACGAGCTGCTCCGCCCCGTACTGGTCGATGATTGTCCGGCTGTCAATTCCCGTAGCCACCTGATAGGCAATACGCGAGGGGAAGTTCGCCTTGATGAGGCCGGTAATCACGTTGACGGACGGGCGCTGCGTGGCGACGACCAGGTGCAGACCCACGGCACGCGCCATCTGCGCAAGGCGCGCGATGGGCCCCTCGATTTCCTTGCCCGCGGTCATCATCAGGTCGGCCAATTCGTCGATGATGATGACGATGTGCGGAAGGTGGCGATGCTCTTCCGACCGCTCGATCCGCCCATCTTTCAGTCGGGCATTGTACTCCTGAACACTTCGCACGCCGGCGATGGAGAGCAGGTTGTATCGCTGTTCCATCTCACGGATGCAGCTTTTCAGGACCCCCAGCGCGTGGGCGAAATCGGTCGTGATGGGCTCCTCCGCATCCTCCGGCATGGCCAGGAAATGGTCCTGCACCAGGGAGTACTGTTGCAGTTCGATCTTCTTCGGATCGATCATCACGAACTTCAGGTCGTCCGGATGGCAGGCGTAAAGGAGCGTGACGATTAGACAGTTCAGTCCGACCGACTTGCCCGAGCCGGTTGCGCCCGCGATGAGCAGGTGGGGCATCTTGGTGAGGTCCGTCAGGTAGACCTCGTTCTGGATCGTCTTGCCGATGATGATGGGGAGGTCCATCTTCGCGTCCCGAAACCGCTCCGTGGCGAGCACGCCCCGCAGCCTCACCAGTTCGCGGTGGCGGTTCGGGATTTCCAGGCCGACGGCCGATTTGCCCGGAATCGGAGCGATCATACGGGTTCCGCGGGCGGCCAATGCCATGGCCAGATCGCTTTCGAGGGATTTGATCTGGCTGATCTTGATGCCAGGAGCGGGTTTCAGCTCGAAGAGCGTGACCGTGGGCCCGACAATCGCTTCGATATTACTGAGCTGTACATTGTGCATGTCCAGCTTATCCAGCAGCACGCGCTTCTTCTCCTCCAACTCCTCCAGGTCCACCCTGCCTGCGGAGAGATCGTCCGGCTGGAGCAGATCCGCAGAAGGGAACTCGTAGGGCAGAGCAGACGAGAGGGGATCGAGGACACGGTCGTCCAGGTTCACGCGGCGCTCTTCGGCGGGGCGGTGGACGCTGAATGCGACATCGGGGGGCGGCTCGGCTCTGCGGGGAGACGGCGGAACGGGGGGCGGTTTGGCCTCGGACGTGGTCGGCGCCGCCGCTGTTTCCCCGGGAGCGGCGTCCGGAGGAGACTGCGGCCCCGGGCGCGCCGGTTCTCGTGGGGACTGCTCCTGTTGCGGATCAGCCCCGGCACCCGTTGCGCGAAAGAGGTCGTTAAGGGTACGGGCAGGCGGATCGGCGACGGGCGCGGATCGTGAAATCGGGGGCAGGGGGGAAGTCCGGGCGGGTGCGGCAGACGATGCCGGTCGGCCATTGCCGGCCTCTTTCGCTGCCTCGTGCCGGTGAGCGCCATCCGAGCCGATCGCCGTTTCGTCGTCATCGTCCGCCTCCGCTTCGGCTGCCTCACGTCTTCTCCGGTCCTCTCGGAGTTCGCGCCGGACGGCGCGGGCCTCCGCCATGCGGTCCCGCAGACCCTTTCCGCCTTCCTCCAGCCGATCCATCGCATGCTGGACATCGTGCTCGACGGAGAGGAGCAGCAGAACGACCGCGAGGGCCAGGAGGACCAGGAGCGATCCGACTTTGCCCAGACCCTGTGCGAGTCCGGCCGACAGGCCCAGGCCGACCGAGCCGGACCAGGCCATCAGATCGGCTTCCAGCGCAAGGCCGAACCAACCAACGGCCGTGGAAACGACGAAGATTCCCACGATGCCGAGTACCGTGTAGCGGAGCATGCGGCGGGCGCCCTTGCCGCGAAACGTCACGTATCCCCACGCAAAGAGTAATGCGGACAAGCCCACGACGGGGTACCCCAGGAAATTCGGTACCAGCAGTCCTGCAAGGTGAGCGCCGATCAGTCCCAGTACATTGTCGGCTTTCGGAGCGGAGGGATCGAAGAGCTGCGACAGCCCGATGCGACGAATCAGGCCATCGTCCTCATGTGACCACGTAAGGATCGCCAATGAGACGAGCAGGGAGATCGCCATGACGAGTACGCCGAATATCTCCCGTTTGCGCTGTGCCGATACCCGCGGGGGACGGCTCGTGGCCCGCGTCTTGCGCGGCGCCGGTTTTCGGCCCCCCCGGTTTGTCGCCTTTGCCATGACTTCGTGAACCCTCTACTCGGCTGCCTGGGTGGACTAACTGTTCTCGGTTTCGTTGGGACGCCCCAGCGTCAGGTGCTGGTCCTTGAAGATCGGCAGGACGGGCAGCACATCGATCTGGCTGCACACGCGGACATCTTCTGCCGCGCCCAGATCGGCGAGTCTTCGGCCATGGTCCGATCCTGCCATGGCCTTGAAGAGGTTCCTGGCCGCGTTTCGATAGAGCTGCGTGGAGATCCGGGCGGCATCGGAGGCCGAGGGAAGGGAGGTCTTTCCGAGAAGTCGCTCAACAAAAAGACCGGCACACAACGTGTCCTCGTAGGATACCTGTCCACGCCACCCTGAACAGATCAACGTGACGTCGGCTTCCATCTCGCGGGCCAGATCGGCCACGGCGCCCGCATTCAGGAAGCAGCCGGCAACCAGGTGCTGCGCCCCGACGCCTTTGAGCAGGGCATCCGTGCCGTTCGTCGTCTTGAAGATGATCGTCCGGCCTTCCACAGTCTCGCGCGTGTATTCGGCCGGCGAATTGCCCAGGTCGAATCCTTCGATCTTGATTCCGTTGCGTTCGCCGCCGAGCAGGTTACCCTCGCCGTTGAGGCCGGCCGTCAGCCTGCCGGCCGCTTCCATGTCCGATACGGGGACTACGGCCTTGGCGCCGTTCGCCAGGGCGGTGACGATCGTCGAGCAGGCCCGCAGGACATCGATCGCGACCACGAACCGTCCGTGCACGTCTCGTTCCGTGACGGCGTGCGGGGTCAAAAATACATCTATCTTCATGCGTTTGAGCTGTGCAGTGGGGGTTTGGCCACTTCTGCGGCCAGAGACCTGTTGCGAACTCGGATCCGAACGCGGGATCCCGGTTTCGTGTATTCGGGCTTGTTCGGCACGTATCCCATTCCGATGCCCACGCCCAAAACGGGCGATTGGGTGCCGCTGGTCACCTCTCCGATTCTCGCTCCGTCCTCGTTTTCGATTTCGTAGCCATGCCGCGGGATACCGCGCTCTTTGGCGACGAAGGCCACGAGCCGCCGGGCCGGGCCCGCCGCGCGAACCGCCTCCAGTGCGGTGCGTCCGACGAACTCGCCCTTGTCGAATTTGGTGACCCAGCCGAGACCCGCCTCGAGCGGATTCGTATCGGCGGTAATATCATTGCCGTAAAGGCAATACCCGGCCTCCATCCGCAGCGTGTCCCGCGCCCCGAGACCTACCGGGACGAGTCCGTGGGGAGCGCCCGCCTCGATCACCATCCGCCAGACCTCGGCCGCCCGCTCGGGTTCGCAGTAGATTTCGAAGCCCTTTTCGCCCGTATAACCCGTGGCCGACAGAACGGCCCGGCGACAGCCAAGGAACGTTCCCGGCTCCGGCTGAAGGGCGTGGTAGTAGGCCAACTCGCGCACCGGGAGATCGGTGAGCCGCTCCAGAATGTCGGCCGCAGCAGGACCCTGAAGCGCAATGAGGGCGGTCTCGGACGAGGCATTCTCCAATTCGGCGCCGTGGATGTTCTGCGCCTGCATCCAGGCCCAGTCCTTTTCGATGTTCGCGGCGTTCACCACGAGCATGTACTGCTCCTCGGAAAACCGGTAGACCAGCAGGTCGTCAACGATCCCTCCGTCCTCGGCGCACATCACGGTATAGAGGACCCGTCCGTCGTACAGCTTGCCGGCGTCGTTCGTGACGAGGCGCTGGATGAAGGCCAGGGCATGAGGACCCGATACGAGAATCTCCCCCATGTGGCTCACGTCGAAAAGCCCGGCTGCATGGCGCACGGCCAGATGCTCCTCGATGATCCCCTGGTACTGAATCGGCATCTCGAACCCCGCGAAGGGCACGATGCGAGCCCCCAGCGATGTGTGCTCCTCGTACAGCGGTGTTCTGAGTGGAGCAGCGGGTTGGTCCATGACCTCAACGGGATTGGTTCAAGCACAGGAAAACCATATAAGGTACGGAAGCAGCAGGGGCATTCAAACGCGCCCGTCTCCCCACTTCCCCCCTTCGCGAGAGATCGGCGCCCCGCTCCCCGCGAGCCGTGCCCCACTCGACACCTCCTACCCGCCTCCCGGACGGGACCCGTCGAGCCGTCCCACTCTGCCGTCGATCAGCACGAAGCGTATGGGAAGGTGCATGCGAACCCGCACCTTCTTGCCCTGTTGACGGGCCGGGGTAAACAGGGTTTCCGTCACCGCGTCCACGGCGGCCTTATCGCACAGCGGATGCAGGGATTCGAGCACGCGGACATCTGTCGTGGTGCCGTCCTCCTCGACGATAAAACTCAAAACGACCCGGCCCTGGATGCCCGCCTCCTGGGCAGCCTTCGGGTACTGGATGCGAAGGTAGAGCGAGTTGAGGCCGCCGATGATGCTCGGCTGCACCTCCGCGAATTGGAGCACCTGCATCTCCGAGACCCGGGAAGCGCGTACTGCATAGGCCGTGTCGGGCCTGCCTCCCTCGCCCGCGTCCATGCTCCCCAGTTCGCCGCGGTCGCGGGCCTCATCAGAGGGTTGCTCGGACGGAACGTCGATCCGCGTGATGGGAATGCCGCCCTCGATGTCGACCAACTCCCGTTTCGGGGCACGCGAATATTCGGGGGGAAGGAGATCGAAGGCGCTGCGCTCAAACGGGTCGGCCATCTGCCAGCCAACGCGGATGCGCGTTTCCCACCCAAGCCGGAAAGGCACGGTGACAATCAGCAAGGCCAGAGCGAGACTGAATAGCCCCCTCGAGAGCGGATTCCCGAAGAAGGAACCCGTAGACCGCCGCCAACCCGCTGCCTCGGGCGGTGTGCGGAATCTCCTTTCGCTGCTCGGTCTCGGCATCGGTGCTCATGGCATGGATAAAACATATAAATGCCGTTTTGAGCGCCGGGTTGCACGATCCGCGTGCGCTTGCCCCGAAAACGGAAGCATGCCCTGTTCAACGAGGCATCAGAGGTGTCCAGGTGGTCACGGCTGAAGCGAGGAGCCGGTCGGACTCCCCATGAAATACGCCGTGCACGAAAACCTGGTCGGCCTGTACCCCGCGTTCCGACCGATCCCAGGACCGGACCCGGATCGGGTCACCGTAAACGGCTTCGGCGCGGAATGAAAGGTCAACCAGGATCTTACCCCAGTCGGTCGGGGGACGTGCGGGAAGTGTTTCGAGTATCCAGCCCAGAAAACGCACGTTGTTGACATGCCGGTTCACGTCGATGTCGGAGCGGTACACCTCGAACGACTTCTCCATGACCGGCGGCCCTTCGGGTTCCATGGACGCGGGCAGGATTCCCTGCAGGGCGCGTGGGCGGTCGGGGAGGGGAAGTTGGGTGACGAACTCCGGCATGCGCACGGGGCGGCGCCTGACGACGTCGATCAGCAGCCACGTCGAGATGCCTTCAACGAACAGTCCGTGGGCATCGGAGTAGCCCATGAAGTCTCGAAAGGCATACAAGCGGTCGACTCCGGAAGGCCACGTCTCGATGCGCGCCGTGTCGCGCCATTGCGGCGATCCGGTGACGGAGAAACAAAGCCTGCCGAGCACCCAGGCCAGCCCGTGCTCCGTCAATTGGTCGGTCGCGACACCCAGGTCATGGGCATGGTTGCCGGCCGCCTCCTGAAAATAGTTGCAGATGGACTCCAGCTTGAGCCGTCCGTCCGCATCCGTTTCGATGGATCGGATGCGAAAGGACTCGTTCCAGGTTCGGGGAAAGGCTGACACGTTGCCGGCGGGTTTGGGCATGGATCCTGCGCCCGGAAAGTACACCAGCCATCCGTATTTTGGCACGGCTGCCGGCATCACGGCGTGCGGCGCCTCCGGATTCGGTTCGATCACGCTCGAGGACTCCCTTTGCGTTCCATACTCATCACGATTGGAGACGAATTGCTGATCGGGCAGATCGTCAACACCAATGCCGCCTGGCTCGGTCAACAACTCGATGCGCTGGGAATCCCCCTGGTGCGAACCGTGACCGTGGGCGACGGTCTGGATGAAATCCGCATTGCCCTCGAACAGGCGCTCACCGATGCGGAAGTCGTCATTCTGACGGGTGGTCTGGGGCCCACGCATGATGACGTGACCAAGTTCGCCGTTGCCGCTGCGTTCGGTTTGGCCATGGAGACGGATCCGGCCGTTTTTGGTCATCTCGAGCGGTATTTCGAAGAGCGTGGCATCCCGTTCACGGAGAAGAGGCAGACGATGGCCCATGTCCCGTCGGGATTTGAGGCGATCGACAACCCGATCGGCTCCGCGCCGGGACTGCTGTACGTTACCGGTGAGGGAGTCGAGCGGCGCGCCGTGGCCCTGTTGCCCGGCGTGCCCTATGAAATGAAAGCGATTGTCACGAAGGGACTCGCGCCGCGACTCGCCGCGTTGCGGGGACCCTCCGCGAACCGGCACCGCACGATGCTGACGGTCGGTGCGGGCGAAAGCGTCCTCGCCGAGTTGATTGGAGATCCCTTCACCGTGTTGCCGGCCGGCGTCTCGCTGGCCTTTTTGCCCAATCCTGCGCAAGGGGTCCGCCTTCGCCTGTCCTGCTCGGCCGCACTCGCGGAGGCCGCGGCGCTGCTCTCCGCTGCCGAGGAAACACTGAGGGAGCGGATTGGCCGGTTTGTCTACGGGGAGGAGGGCGATACGCTCGAAGGCGTCGTCGGGAGGGCGCTCGCGAACCGGGGCCGAACCGTCGCGCTCGCCGAGAGTTGCACGGGGGGTCTCATCGCCCATCGGCTCACCAACTTACCCGGCTCCTCCGATTATTTTCTGGGAGGGCTCGTCACCTACAGCAACGAAAGCAAAGTGCAGTTCCTCGCCGTGGATCCGCACGTATTGGAGTCGGACGGAGCCGTCAGCGAGGCCGTTGCCCTTCAAATGGCGGAAGGCGTCCGGATTCGATGGGGAGCCACGGACGGATTGGCCGTAACGGGCATCGCCGGACCCGCCGGCGGAACCGCGGAGAAACCGGTCGGAACGGTGTGGGTCGCGCATGCCGATGCATCCGGACGACGCTCCAGGCTCCATCGACTGGCAGGCGACCGCCGGTTGAACAAGGAACTGGCGGCGACGGCCGCCCTGGACCTCCTGCGCCGCCGCTTGCTGGTCATCGAGTGAAACGGAAGTCGAGGAGTCCGGGAGATGGGGAGCCCGAAACCTCGGCACCTTGCAGTTCAATCGTATTATAAACAGCAGGATAAATGGCTTTATGCTCTGGTCCTCTCGACCTTCTGAAAAATATGTGCGAGGTATGTAAAGAGCGAATTTGTTTCTATATTGGCGCTGTTTGATGCGGTTCTGCGCATGTTGTGGATGTAGAACGTTGGACGATGAACGTTGAACGTTGAACT
>CAYLXM010000025.1:0-48756 GCA_964387555.1 uncultured Rhodothermales bacterium
CAGCAACCGTGTTCAGTGCGCCCGCCACCGAGACGTACGCGTCCGACGCCCCCTGCGCCTCGAAGTGATTGTCGGCCTCCCGCAAAGGAACTCCGGTCCTTTCGCTGATTCGGGCGATGACGTTGCCGGGGAATTCGGGATGAACGTTGATGCCGGTCCCTGTCGCCGTGCCCCCCTGAGCCAATTCCTCCAATTCGACCGCTGCACGCCGGACGCGCGCGATTCCGTGCTCGATCTGAGAAGCGTACCCACCGAATTCCTGACCCAGCCGCACCGGCGTCGCATCCATCAAATGCGTGCGCCCGCTCTTCACGACATCATCAAACTCGGCCGCCTTCGCGGCAAGCGCCGCGTGGAAACGCTCCATGCTGGGCAGCAGCTCCCGTTCGATCAGTATCCGGGCGGCGATGTGCATGGCGCTGGGGATCGCGTCGTTCGACGACTGGGACATGTTGACATGGTCGTTGGGGTGCACGACCGCCTTGTCGCCCCGCTTCCCGCCCAGCAACTCCGTCGCCGCATTGGCAATCACCTCGTTCGCATTCATGTTCGTAGACGTGCCGCTGCCCGTCTGGAAGATGTCCAGAACGAATTGATCGTCCAGCTCTCCGTCGACTACCCGCTGGGACGCCTTGACGATCACCTCGGCGTGACGGGCGTCCAGCAGACCCAGTTCCTCGTTCGCCTGGGCAGCACACAGTTTGATCAGGCCGATCGCCTCGATAAACGCACGGGGATATCGAAGATCGCTGATAGGGAAATTCTCCACCGCGCGTTGGGTCTGCGCTCCGTAGAGGGCATCGGAGGGCACACGCACCTCTCCGAGCGAATCTTTTTCAAGCCGATAGGATGACATGGATTCCTGGCCTCGGTTCAAGTGATGCAAGAGAGAGAACCTCCAGAGTATACACCCGGTCACGCTTCTGCGAATTTGAAAAAGAACCTCGAAATCGCCTGACGACCAGGTGCGACCAGGGAACGGAGCCCTGCGGAGGTTTTTCCACCAGTATATTTCCCGCGCTGACCGCGCGACGGGAAACGGGGAGGGCGCAACCATGGTGCTTCCGCCGGTCTCCGCCACGATCGCCGCCTTACTAAATGAACCCAACGTCCCATGCATGTCGCTTCGGGCAGAACAGAGATGCGGCGCCTCGCCGACCAGGCGCGCTGCGAAGGAAAGAGACTCGCCCTCGTGCCCACGATGGGGGCGCTCCATGAAGGGCACCTTGCCCTCGTGCGGGCCGCCAAGGCCAAGGCGGACCACGTAACGGTCTCTATCTTCGTTAACCCGACCCAGTTCGGACCGAACGAGGATTTCGATCGCTATCCCCGCAACCTCGACGCCGACCTCGCCGCACTCGAAACCGAGGGGGGCGTCGATGTTGTATTCTCCCCGGAAACCTCCGAATTGGCCCCGGCCGACGCCGTGACCTGGGTCCTCACCACCGGTCTCGATCACGAACTCTGCGGACGGTTTCGCCCCATTCACTTCCGGGGCGTCACGACGATCGTCGCCAAACTCTATATCGCCTGCAACCCCCACGTCGCCGTCTTCGGCCTTAAAGACGCCCAGCAATACCTCATCCTGCGCCGGATGACGCGGGACCTGGGCTTCGACGTCGACGTACTCGGGATCCCGACCGTCAGAGAGGCAGATGGCCTTGCCATGTCTTCCAGAAATAAATATCTGAATGTAGACGAGCGAAAGCAGGCTTACGTCCTCCACGAGGCCCTGGAAGCCGCCGCAGCCGCAATCCGCCGGGGGGAACAGCGCCCGGAGGCTATTGTTGAAATCATCCGTTTCGGTGTCGCTCGCGCGCCGCTGGGACGGATACAGTATGTTCAGGTGGTGGATACCGAGTCGATTCAGCCCGTAGAAACGATCCGGCCCGGGCAGGAGGTGCTCGCGGCGTTGGCCGTGTACTTCGGGCAGACGCGGCTCATCGACAACACCATCGTACGGGCCCCGGCCCCAACGGGAAGTGCATCGGACCTCGCCGGCTCCGAGAAGACCGAAGAAGAATGACCATCACGATGTTCAAGGGGAAGCTTCATCGCCTCCGTGTGACCGAAGCCGAATTGTATTATGAAGGCTCCATAACGCTTGATATGGAGTTGCTCGAGGCCGCCAAAATCCTCCCCTATGAGAAGGTCCACGTCGTCAATGTCAACAACGGATCCAGGCTGGAGACCTATACGATTCCTGCCGCCCGCGGCAGTCGAACCGTCTGCCTGAACGGCCCCGCCGCCCGATTGAATGCCCCTGGCGACGAGGTCATCGTGATCGCCTACGCCGCGATGAGCCCCGAGGACGCCGTCCGGCACCGGCCGCGGGTCGTGCTGGTCGATCAGCACAACAACCCCACCGAAATCATCGACCTTTCGGTCGACTCGCCTGCCCACACGGTTTCGGCCGAAGGATAGCGGCCCGGACCCCCATTCTCCCTCAACGCTCCATGTCTTCCCGCACGCGCGTCGGCGTTGTTGGCGCCGGGACCATGGGAAACGGCATCGCGCACGTGTTCGCGTTGGCCGGATATCCCGTCGTCCTTGCCGATATCGATGCCGCCCAGCTCGAAAAGGCCCTTTCCACCATCGAAAAGAATCTCAATCGGCAAGCGGAAAAGGGGAAAATCGATCCGACGGCGATCGGAGAGACGCTGGAGCGAATTCGGGTCACAACCGATCCCGGCGAATCAGCATATAGGTCTGCTCTCGTGGTCGAGGCCGTCGCGGAACGGATGGACATCAAGAACAGGCTCTATGCCCAACTCGATGAGGCGGCCCCGGAGGACACGATCGTGGCCTCGAATACGTCTTCCATCTCGATCACCGCGCTCGGCGCCACGACGAAACGACCCGACCGGGTGATCGGCATGCACTTCTTCAATCCGGTGCCCCTCATGCAACTCGTGGAGGTGGTGAGAGGATTGCGCACCTCCGATGCAACATTCGAAAAGACCTTCAAGCTGGCTGAAACGCTGGGCAAGACGCCGGTCGCCGTTAACGATTCCCCCGGGTTCGTGTCGAACCGGGTGCTGATGCCCATGATCAACGAAGCCGCCTTTTGTGTCTACGAGCAGGTGGCAACCGCCGAGAATGTGGATGCCGTGATGAAACTCGGCATGGCTCACCCCATGGGTCCCCTCGCACTGGCCGATTTGATCGGCATCGATGTCTGCCTCTCCATTCTCGAAGTGCTCCACCGAGACCTTGGCGACGACAAATACCGGCCCTGTCCCCTCCTCAGAAAACTGGTCGAAGCAGGTCGACTGGGACGAAAATCAGGGCAAGGGTTCTACAGCTATTGATCTTCCAGGTCGAAATGGGGTAGTATATAAGTTTGTGCCACGATCGCAACCAGCATGTCAGGAAGAAGAGAACTTGCCCATTATGTTCGCATCGCCACCTGGTTGGAGCAGCCGCGCCTGCCGGGACTGGAGCGTGAGTTTCAGGCGTGGGTGGGGGAGCAGGAGGACAACCACCTCGAGTGGCAGCAGTGGCAACACCTGATGCTGAAGACCCGCAGGCTGCAGGTGGATCCACTGGACGTGGATGTGCTGTGGGTGTCTCTACGGGATTCTCTCGGGCTTCACCGGAAGAAACGCGTTTCCCGGAGCGCGCACCGGGGAGATCGCTCTGCGATCTCGCGGATCGGTTCGTTCTTCCGTCGCCCCATCGTGGTTGCCGTCGGCGCGATGATCGCCCTCGGATCTTTCTTTCTGCTCCTCTACCTGATCCGCTCTCGAATGGGCTTCTGAACGGATCCCCTGCGCTACACTTCTCTACGACCCGGCCCGATCACCCGACCCGGACTCGGAAGCCGCCTCCGGCACGGAGCCATTCTCCATCCGGCCGAAGTAGTCGTCGTACGCCTCAATGATGTCACGCACGAGCTGGTGCCGGACCACGTCGCCTTTGCCCAGGTAGACGAAAGAGATCCCCTCAACGCCGCTGAGAATCTGCGCCGCTTGCACAAGACCGCTCGTTGCCCGCTGCGGCAGGTCGATCTGCGTGATGTCTCCCGTGATGATGGCCCGGCTGTTGGCGCCCAGCCGCGTGAGAAACATCTTCATCTGCATCGCCGTGGCGTTCTGGGCCTCATCCAGAATCGCAAAGGCCGACTGAAGGGTCCGCCCGCGCATGAAGGCCAGGGGGATGATCTCGATCACACCCTGATCCAGAAAGGCACGCAGCTGATCGCGGGGCACCATGTCCTCCAGCGCGTCATACAGCGGCTTGAGATACGGATCGACCTTCTCCCGCAAATCGCCGGGAAGAAATCCGAGGCTTTCTCCCGCCTCCACGGCCGGGCGCGAGAGAACGATCCGCTTCACGAGCCGAGACTTCAGCGCCGCCACCGCCAACGCCACCGCCGTATAGGTCTTGCCCGTTCCGGCCGGACCAATGGAGAACAAGATATCGTTCTGCCGGGCCTGGCGAACCATCTCCAACTGCCCCGGGGTCTTGGCCCGGACAACACCTCCCTGGGGTGCAAAGAGGATGACCTCACTCTGATCGACCGCGCCGCCTCCGGAACCCAGTGCGACGAGATCCAGCACCGTGGCCACGTCGTTTTCAGTCAAGCTCTTGTTCCTGTTCAGGATGAGCACGAGTTCCGAAACGGTCCGCTCGATCCGATCCAGATCGGATTCAGGCCCCTTGAGGAGGATCTGGTTGCCCCTCGCGATGACCGTCGTGTTCGGAAAGGCGTCCTCCAGCCTGCGGAGATGGGTGTCGTTGAACCCAAAAATGAGCAGGGGATTGGTCCCCTCAAGAGAGAGTCGTTTCTCTGCCAAGCCGTTGCGTTTGATATCGTTGGATTCCTGCAAGGAGCGAAGCTTTCTCGTCAAGCGATTTGAACCATCCATCTCCGGCTTGGTTCACTGCGGAAATGGAGCTTGTATCATGTCACGCGATCTCGTTCTCGAATTCTCAAAGATGCACGGTGCGGGCAACGACTTCATCGTGATCGACAACCGCTTCTTCCATTTCAGCGATGCGGAGTTGGCAGCCCTTGCGGGGAGGCTCTGCAGACGGCGCTACGCTGTCGGCGCCGACGGGTTGCTTGCGCTGGCCCCGCCGGTCTCAGCGGAGACGGCCTTCAGGATGCGGTACTTCAATGCCGACGGCTCGCTCGGAAGCATGTGCGGAAACGGTGCGCGCTGTCTTGTCCGCTTCGCCGTTGAAGCCGGCATAGAGGGGCCCCACCTTGCATTCGACTCCGACGATGGGGTGTACCGGGCGGAAATCGATCCGGCCACGCCCGATCGGGTGCGGCTGCACCTACCGGATCCGAGAGCCTACAGCCCCACGGTCCCTGTCCAGGAGTTGCCGCTTCGGGAAGCTGTAGGATCGGTCGCATCGATATGGACCGGCGTCCCGCACGCGGTATGCCGGGTTTCTTCGGTGGACGAGGCGCCGGTCGTTCGGCTGGGTTCCGCGTTGCGCAACGACCCGGCCTTTCCGGAGGGCGCCAACGTGAACTTCGTGCAGGTGGGGGAGGCGGGTGAGGACGAGGTGCTGAAGGTGCGGACGTTCGAGCGAGGCGTTGAGGCGGAAACCCTGGCTTGCGGCACAGGAGCCGTCGCCTCTGCGATTAGTGCCTGGATGGCCGGCTGGGTGGCGTCACCCCCGATTCGGGTTCAGATGCCCGGTGGCGAATTGACGGTCGGGTGGGTGCCCGTCGACGGCCGGGCCACCCGCGTAACCCTCGAAGGCCCCGTCGTCTTCGTCTATCGCGGGACAGTCCCGGTCTAACCCGCACAACACGAAACAAAGAGGCCCGGATGCCTGAGAGACGTCCGGGCCTTTCCGATTGAAATCCGCGATCGCCCTACAGGGAGAAGCGCGAACGGTTGTCTTCGATTTCCGCGGCATCACGCAGACGCGCAAGCCATGAGCTTTGCACCTGCTGGCGCTTCCGATTCAAAAGCTCCTGCCGAATCTGAAGGCGCGTCGCCTCGGGAATGTTCGCCACATCCGGCTCCGTAGTATTCGTAACGCGCACCAGGAAGGCCGCCGATTCTCCCTCGATGACCTCGGGCAACAACCCGGCCTCAGAGGCTCCAAGCGCCCGGCCGACCACGCGCGGCTCACGACCGGCGCCGGGGATGATCAGGTTGGTAAAGGACAGGCCCTGGGCAGCCTGGACCGACGTTCCCAGACGTCCAGCCACGGCATTCAGGTCCTGAGAGGACGCTGACGCGGATCGCAGCCGCTCAATCTGCCGCTGCTTCTTGGCCTCCAGCAGGGCGCGCGGGCGAATCTCATCCACCACTTCCTCATACGGGCGGATGCCGGCGGGCGTAATGCTCTTCACCTGCATCACGAGCACCTGGTCCGGCCGATCGAGCACTTCGCTCACCGCCGCCGGTCCGGCCTCCGCCAGAAAGTTGAGCACGGCGCGTGCATTGCCGATTCCGGGGATGAAGTCCATTCCTTCCTGAACACTGACTTCCTCGACGGATAGGCCGTTCTTGGAGGCTTCGGCGGCAAGGTCTCCGGATTCGCTCGCGAAATACTGCAGGTCGTCGGCTCGCTCGGAAATCAAGCGCAACGTGGCGCTGGACGGGGTGACCGAGTAGGCGAGATCGGCAATCTGAACCTCTCGCGAAGCACGTTCCTGAACTTCAATGAGATGGTACCCGAACTGCGTTTCCACGGGCCCTACAACCTGACCGACCCGCGCGGCAAACGCGGCGTCTTCGAACGGCTTGACCATCCGGTCCGGCCCGAACCAGCCCAGGTCTCCCCCCCGCATCCCGCTTCCCGGATCCTCGGAGAATTCGCGGGCAAGCGCCGCGAAGTCCTCCCCGCGCCGAATACGGGCGGCCAGGTCAGCCGCCTTCTGCCGGGCCTCCGACCTCACCTCCGCCTCCTCGGTGTCTGCGGAGCGGATGAGGATATGCCGAGCCCTCACGGCCGTGTCGGACAGCGGACGGGTATCGAGAATCTTGGCGAGATGAAACGTGCCTCCGACCTGTACCGGTCCGACAACGCGACCCGGTGTGACGTCCTGATAAATGGCTTCGGCCAGTTCGGGGTCAAGTTCATCAGGGCGGAAGAATGCACTCGTGAAAGGCCGCTCGCTCCCCTGTCGGGCCACAAAAACGGAATCGTCTTCCGCAGCGGCGAACTGATCCGTCAAGGCCGCCAATTCCTGTGACACACGCAGCGTGTCCTCCCGGGTCGCCAGTTTCGAAAACCCTACATAGGATACCGTCCAGGTCTTCTCGCGCTGGAAGTCCTCCCGGTTCTCGCCGTAGAATCGCCGCATGAAGCGATCATCCACCGAAACGGAATCGTCGGCAATGTCGGCGTAGCGAAGCGCCACGTAGCTGATGTCTGCCCGTTTGTTTCGGCGTCGATACTCCTCCGTCACTTCACCCTCCGAGACACGGACGGTTGCCGCAATCAGGCGGTCCAGTTTCTCCTGACGCCGCTTGTTGCGCAAGTATTCCTCAACCAGAATCCACTGATCCCGCGCGTCGGCGTTGTCGAGCGCGCTTCGGAGTGCAGCGCGGTCAATGCCTCCGGCGCCGTCGGAGAACTGCTCACGGATGAAGGGGTCGGGATCTTCACCCATCGTCATTTCGATGACTTCGGCATCGGAGACCGTGATCCCCAACCGCTCCATTTCCCGCTCGCGCAAGACGTTGTCGATGAGCGCATTGAAGACTTGCTCGCGATACGCATCGATGAGCTGGTCGGGCACACTCTCGCCGGTCTGCATCTGGTATTGCTGAAGCTGCTGGTCGAGGGCCCGCTGATACTGTTCGTAGGTGATCTCGGTGCCGTCCACGACAGCGAGCCGCTGAGCGCTCGCAAACCCGATATTGTCGAAAACCTGCGTGTCTTGAAGCACCCAGAGAATCCCGAAGGAAAGCACCAACGTCCACAGAACGATGGGTGTGCTCTCCCGAAGTTTGTTCATCACGCCCATGGTGGCGTCGATCCGTTGAAGTGAAAAGGAAAAAAGTCTCGGAAGATACGGCCCGGGACGTAGGATGTAGCCAACCTTCTACCGAAAGTCGACCGATTGGTTCACCGGAACGGTTGTTTCCGGGTTTGGACTACGGTACCGGCCCCCGCAGTGCTCCCGCTCCGGCCGATCTGTGTTGGCGGAGGACCCGGCTGAGGATTTCGAACGCCTGATCGATCTCCTCCTCCGTGTTCCAGACGAAAGGCGCCATCCGCAAGAGGCGGTTACGGCGACTGTCGACATAGACCCCCTCGCGCTTCAGCGCCGCTGCGACGCCTTCGGCCTGCGGGACGTTCAGAATGAACATCGGACCGCGATGGGCCGGGTCGAGCGGACTCCGCACGGAGAGTCCCAGCCGATCGGCCAGTTCGATACAGCGTGCGGTTTTGGAGAGTGAATCTTCTCGAACACGCTCGATACCGGCGCCCAACAGCAGGCGAAGTCCTTCTATCGCATGGTAGAGCGGGGCAATCGCGGGCGTGCCGCCCATAAACCGGCGACGCACCGCTGGGTGAGCGACGGGGCGAGGTCCGAATGTGAAGGGATCGCCGTCACCCACCCATCCACCGACGAGGGGCGTCAGTTCCAACCCGGGGCGCACATACAGGTAGGCATTGCCGGTCGAGCCGCACGCTTCCTTAAGCAGCCCGCCGAAGTACAGGTCAACTCCGAGCGCGGCCACATCCACGTCCACCGAAGCGGTCGCATGGTACCCGTCCAGCGCAAGCAATCCACCCCTCTCGTGCACGAGGGTGGCAACCTCTCGAATGAAGTCGTTTGTCAGAAGCTCTCCGGTCGTGAAGCCGACGTGACTGAGGATCACAAGGGCCGTATCCTCGTCGACCGACGCAAGCAGGCGCTCCGCATCCACCATGCCATCGGCCCCATCCGGGACTTCGATGTGGTTGAGGGAAAGGCGGTCGGCCCACCGGAAGACCGAGTGCGAGACCGACGGGAACTCGGTCCGCGTCGTAACGACGGCACGGCGCTGCTGGAACGGTTCCGGAGAAGACAGGAGGCACTGAACGATCCAGTGCACGTTGGGGAGGAGGATACACGTCCCCTGAGGAGCGCCGAGCAATGGGGATATGAACCGGTCGGCCAGCCACTCCGGCAGATTCCACCACCCCACGCCGTCCGGCTCTTCCGTCCACCGGTTCGGAATTGCGTTCCAGGCATCGACACCCAATCTTTGCCAGTCTTCGGCAAAGTATGCCAGCAATTCAGGTACCCGACGCGGCATCAAGCCGTGTGTGAAAGCCCGGAACTCGATCCCCGCGTCGTCCGGGAGAAAGAAGTGGGGTCGAAGACTGTCGGCAAGAGACATAGAATCGCTTCCATTAAAAAGGGGCCCGCAGCAATGCCGGGGCCCCCTCTAGAGTCTGCTTCGATCGGAGCGGCCGGGACTCAGGCCGGGTCGACATGCACAAACGTGCGACGCTTGATTCCGCCTGCAAATCGCACCGTTCCGTTCGCCGTGGCAAACAACGTATCGTCGTTCCCGCGTCCCACATTGGAGCCCGGATGGAACTTCGTGCCGCGCTGACGGACGATGATCCCGCCGGCCTGGATAACCTGTCCTCCGAACACTTTCACACCCAGCATCTGCGGCTGCGAGTCCCGTCCGTTCTTGGAACTGCCTACGCCTTTCTTATGTGCCATTTCAAAACCCTGTTGTACGTCCGTTGTGACGGTGCTCCTGACGGGTCAGGAAGCACTCACGGCGTCGATGGAAATCTGCGTGTACGGTTGCCGATGGCCTCGCTTGACACGATACCCTTTGCGTCGCTTCTTCTTGAAGACGATCACCTTGTCCCCCTTCACGTGACCCAGTACGGTCGCCGTGACGGAGCAGCCCTCCACGACCGGCGTTCCCACGGAAATCTGATCCCCGTCGGCGAGGAGCAGCACGCGCTGCAGGTTAACCTGGGCGCCTATATCGTCCTGAAGGCGGGGCACGAACAGACGGTCGTTCGCCTGGACCCGATACTGTTTGCCCGCGATATCAACAATAGCGTACATTCGTGTTCTTGATCTGTCGGTCGCAAAAACGGCTAGACTCTATCTAACCAGATAACGAAGCGCCTGGTTCCGAAAGTCGATAGACGTCACCGCAGCACAGACAAATAAAATACGGCGCGAATTTCTCGCGTTCAACAGGTTGCCATGCAAGTGGATCTCGCCGACGGCCGTGTGGTCCGTCCGTCCAAAATTTTGTGTATCGGGCGCAACTATGCGCTTCATGCCCGGGAGATGGGAAGCGACGTGCCGGAGGAGCCGGTTGTGTTCCTGAAGCCGGCGAGTGCGTTGATCGCAACGGGCGAGACCGTGCGGTTGCCCGCTCAGTCCACGGATGTCCATCATGAGGTGGAGCTGGTGGTCGTCGTGGGGCAGGGGGGGAGCTGGATTCCGCTTCAGAGCGCGTTGGATCATGTGGCGGGGTACGCCGTGGGCCTCGATCTCACGGCGCGAGACCTGCAGTCGAGGGCGAAAAAGGCGGGACTTCCGTGGAGCGTGGCAAAAGGATTCGACACCTTTGCCCCGCTCGGTCCCGTGACACGTGCCGCTGTCGTCGCCGACCCGCAGGATCTCGTCATTGAACTCCGCATCAACGGGGAACTGCGCCAGTCGGGCCATACCTCCCAGATGATCTTCCCGGTTGCGGCGCTCGTCTCGTGGTGCTCTCAAGTGTTTACCCTCGAGCCGGGCGATCTGATCTATACGGGCACGCCCGAAGGCGTCGGGCCCATCGCTGCCGGGGACGTCCTCGAGGCGACCGGAACGGGTCTCGAGCCGCTTCGCGTTTCGGTAGCCGCGGCGAAGGGAAGGGCCTGAGCATTATTTGGTGCGGGTTCATATATTTCGCACATATAGCCGTGCGGTACATCCGCATTGCGGACCAGCGCCGGATCTGGAAGCGAGGGTATGGCAGAAGGAACGAAGCAGAAGGAGAACAAGAGGGGCGAAGAGACACCCCTCATGCGCCAGTACCGGAAGGTGAAGGAGCGCCACCCGAACGCCATCCTCCTGTTTCGGATGGGGGATTTCTACGAGACGTTCGGCGACGATGCGGCGCTCGTGAGCCGCATCCTGGGGATCACCCTGACCAGGCGGGCGAACGGCAAGGCGGCCGACGTGCCCCTGGCCGGTTTCCCCTATCACGCGCTTGATACCTATCTGCCCCGCCTGGTGCAGGCGGGACAGCGTGTTGCCGTGTGCGAGCAACTGGAGGATCCGAAATTCGCACGCAAGATCGTCAAGCGCGATGTCGTGGAAGTCGTGACCCCGGGCGTATCGTTCCACGAGCAAATGCTCGACCCGAAACACGCCAACTATCTGGCGGCGGTGCACTGGGGGCCGGCGAAAGAGAAAGGGGGGCAGCGGGCCGGACTGGCCTTCGTGGATGCGACGACCGGCGAGTTCAACGTTACCGAGATTTCCGCCGGGGAACTCCCGGCACTCATCCAGACCATCGCTCCTGCCGAACTCCTCTTCGATAAACGCGAGCGGGATCGGATCCGGGGTCTGCATCTCGATCGAACCCTGACTACCCCGCAGGAAGACTGGTGCTTCGGCCACGACTTCGCCTATGAAACCCTGCTGCGGCATTTCAGAACCCACTCGCTGAAGGGCTTCGGCGTGGACGACCAGCCGCTGGGCCTCGTGGCTGCCGGCGCCGTCCTCAATTATCTCGGCGAGACGCAGAAGGGGCGCCTGCCTCACATACGACGCATCACGCGGTACGAGAGCAGTGACTACATCGCGCTGGATGCGCAGACACGACGGAATCTGGAACTCGTCGCCTCCCTTCACGCCGGAACGCGGGACGGATCGCTCATCCAGATCCTCGACGAGACGCTTACGCCGATGGGCGCCCGACTCCTTCGAAGCTGGCTCGTCCGCCCGCTTCGTGACGCTTCCGTCATCGATCTGCGGCTCGATGCCGTGGACGAACTCGTGCGCGCGCGCCCGCTGAGGGCTTCCCTGCGCGACGAACTGCGGCATGTCGGCGATCTCGAACGGCTGGTCATCCGCGTACAACTCGCACGGGCTTCGGCGCGCGAACTCGTCACGCTGAGAACGACACTCGCCAGGATTCCGGCGCTGCGCGAGCAACTTGCCGGACTCCGGTGCGAGGCCCTCGATCGGCTTCGGCACCGACTCACCCCGTGCCCGGATGTCGTCGCCGACATCGAGTCGGCCCTCGTAGACAACCCGCCTGCCGCGCTGGGGGACGGCACGTCGATCCGCACCGGACACTCTGCCGAACTCGACGATCTGCGTGCGCTGTCCAGATCGGCCAAACAGTTCCTCACCCGCCTGCAGGCGGAGGAGATCCAGCGCACAGGCATCACCTCCCTCAAGGTGGGTTTCAACCGCGTCTTCGGGTATTACCTCGAAGTCACGAATGTGCATCGCGACAAGGTACCGGAAGACTACATTCGCAAGCAGACGCTCGTCAACGCAGAACGATACATCACGCCCCAACTGAAGGAGTTCGAAGAGAAGATCCTGACCGCCGAGGAACAGATCGCCCGCCTGGAAGCAGACCTCTTCGAATCCCTTCGCCAACGCGTCGCCGCGCAGTCGGCCGTCATCCAGGAGAATGCCGTCGCCCTCTCCATGCTCGATGCGCTGGCCGGACTCAGCGAGGTGGCCGAACGGAGACGCTACGTCCGACCTACGGTGCACGACGGTCGCGAGCTGATCATCAAGGCAGGTCGGCATCCCGTGGTCGAGGCTGCCCTTCCCGCCGGAGAACCGTTCATCCCGAACGACGTGCACCTCGACGCCGATCGCGACCAGATCCTGATCATCACCGGACCCAATATGGCGGGGAAAAGCGTCGTGCTGCGGCAGGTCGGACTCATCGTGCTGCTTGCGCAGGTGGGGAGCTTCGTGCCCGCCGAGGCGGCGTCGATCGGACTGGTCGACAAAATCTTTACGCGCGTCGGCGCGTCGGACAACCTGGCCGCCGGAGAGAGTACGTTCCTCGTCGAGATGAACGAGACGGCGAACATCCTCAACAACGCCACACCCCGATCCCTCATACTACTCGACGAAGTGGGCCGCGGTACCAGCACGTTCGACGGTCTCTCGATCGCGTGGGCGGTGGTCGAGTACCTTCACGAAAACCGAAATGTGGCCGCGCGGACCCTGTTCGCTACCCATTACCATGAACTGAATGCCCTGGCCGACCGGTACGAACGCATCCGAAACGCACGCATTCAGGTCCAGGAACACGACGGCAAGGTCGTATTCCTCAGAAAACTGGTGGAAGGCGGTGCGGATCACTCCTACGGCATCGAAGTCGCCCGCATGGCGGGACTTCCCGAACTCGTGATCGCCCGTGCCCGGGAAATCCTCCAGCGCCTCGAAGCGGAAAGGCTCAGCGTCGACGGCGGGGAGGATGTGAAATCAGACTTCGGCCGTGAGGCCGACAAGGAGGGAACACCACGATCCGGCGCGAGAGGCGATTCCTTTCAGTTGACGCTTTTCGAGGCAGATGCGTCGGCCGCGAGAGTCAAACAGGAACTGCTCGCACTCGACCCGGATCGCCTGACCCCCATTGAAGCGCTTCTGAAACTCGCCGAACTGCACAAACTGGCCTCCCGCTAGTCAATCGCTTCCCCACGGGTGAGCCGTTGGGCGCACAAGAAAGCCCCCTCCGCCGGGCGCCGCGTGGCGACCAGGACCCTCCGGCCCGGCGCGCCATCCTCCAGCGCTGCCTTTAAAGCCGAAGCGTAGCCGTCATGGCGGGATAGACCCCCCAGGAGCGCGACGACCGGTCCGATGGCGTCCGAACCAAAACGGCCGACGAGCCAGCGCACCTGGTCAGCCAGAAACGCGGTCTGCTCTCCGACGATCTCGCGAGCCACCGCATCTCCTGCATCGGCGGCGTCCAGCAATGCCGCCACCGGATCATGCTGGAGCGGCCAGTTCTCGACGTAGACACGACGAATCAATATGTCGAGCCCGGAGATCCCATGGCGTTCAGCCAGCAGCCGGGCGATCTCCGTATCCGGGCCCCCGTCATGTGCAGCCGCCACGGCACGCAACGCGGCCCTGCCCAGACCGTACCCGCCTCCGTCATCTCCAAGCACACGTCCCCACCCTCCGGATCGGACGAGACGTCCCGATCGCAGGCGCCCGAGAACGAACGAGCCGGTGCCGGTTATTACGACAATCCCGCTTTCAGGCCCGAGAGCGGCCTCCAGCGCCACGACACCGTCAGCGACGACCCGCAGGACACGCGGCCGGGGTCCGAGCCTTTCGGGCCAGGCTTCACCGATACGGTGCTCCAAGGCCTCCTGGTCATGCCTCCTGCCTGCACCGGCCAGACCGATACAAAGGCTCAAAATGGGGTGCGAGCCGGCTCGTCGGGAGACCTCCTCCAGCAACCCGATAAAAACGCCGGTGGCCGCCTCCTTGCCGTCGCGCATGAGATTGACGCCGGGACCAACGAGCGACTGCCCGATGCTTCCAGGTCCGGACCAGTAGACCTCGGACTTCGTGCCGCCTGCGTCCATACCGACGGTCGCACCGTCTGTCTGATCCTCACTCATTGTACTGCAGGATACAGGGTGATGGTCCGGTGCCTGACCCCGGGGCTCAGGTCCGTTACCTCGACCATTGCGGACTGCGCCCCCCTGAACCGGTCCAGGAAACCGGACGATCGAGGTGGTCGGGCCGTTACGGAAACGGCATCCCACTGACCCGTGGAGACCCAACCGGACCATACGGCGGGGGCAGGGCCCGATTGAGGGTCGCTGGACGGTCCATAGGCGAGCGTGGACGGGTGGCCGGACCGTGGAATGCGCAGGGGTTGATACAATCGCGTCGCGGGTAGCGCGACACCCGCTTCGGCAAGCAGGTCGCTGGACCAAACGGGGAAATGAAGTCGCGAAGGCTGCGTGTCTTCCCAGCGCCAGCGGGAGAGTTCGCCGCCGAACTCAGCCGCCAGATCCTCCACAACACGTTGCAGCGCGCGCGCGGTTTCCACACCAGTGGAGTCCGATTCCCAACGGCGCCCTCGTACACCTCCCATTGCGACCGTCCAGCGATCAAAGAGGGTTGCTCCGATGCTCGACACGTCAAACCCATAGTCCCAGGCTTCGAGATATCCTACCGCCATGCGAGAAAGCCGGTCATCATGACGTTCCGGGCTGCGGCGAAGCAGGCCGAGCAGGCGTGGCGTCACGCGACCCGCCCACTTACTCGTCGTGCCGCTCGCTGGTGTGGCGGGATTCCCTGTCGCACCATATTCACCTAGGGCAACGGCGAGGTCGTCGGCGAAAACGGAGCGCGTGATCAGCAAGGCGTTTCCGGCCGTTCGGACGGGGAGATCGCCGACGAGACGGACGGCGCCCTCACGGGTCATCAATGCGCCCGAACAGCCCGCGGGATCGACACTGCCCGTCCCTTCACCGTTGAGCAGCCGGCGGAAGGCCGGCCAGGCGCTCATTGCGCGCTTGGACGGCCATGACACGCCCACATCGAACAGGGAATCGGGTCGTTCCAGGGTGGCGGCGCGTCCAAGCAGAATGTGCCTCTCGGATTCAAACGCGACGACCAGTTCCTCATCGCCGTCGGGTGCCGTTCGAATTCGCTCATAGCGGGGTTGGAAGAGGCCTTCCGATTCCGAAAGCGACATGAACTCCGCATGGTTCGCCAGCAGGAATCCCCATGCCAGCGAATCGGAACGACCCGCTCGAAATGCAGGCCAACCCGGGCCTGCGATGCCCCAGGTCCGTCGTCCCGGCCAGGAAAGCACTACCTCATCTGCGAAAGACAAGGCGCCGTGGCCCCACACGAGCCGGATGAAGAGGCTGGTCTCGTCGCGTCCCGCATTCGCCCAGACCAGGCTCTCCTCCGAATGGTTGATGCCGAGCCAGGATCGGAGCAGACGGTCCCCTGCCACAAAGGCCTCGGCATCCGCAGACTGAAAACCCACCGGGAGCTCGAGCGGCGGGCCGGCAAGCCAGTGCAAGGTTTGTTCCGCCATCAGCGCGTGCCAGGGCTCCCACGGTTCAGGAGACAGGTTGAGCAGTGCGAACTGGTCTCCGCCACGTATTTCGCGACGTGCCAACGCCTGGCGGACGCCGGCAGCGTATGCGTCTAGCACGGCTCGATCGGAGGGATCCAGTTGCTCGTAGGCGGCTCTGGCGGTGGCGGCAAGGCCCAACTTCCGGGTGAATCGGTCGAGCGGTAGCGTTGCAGGACCAAACCACTCGCTCAAGCGTCCCGCTGCAGTCTGTCGCAGCAAGACCATGGTCCACGCGCTTCGGCACGCTTGCATGACGCCAAGGGCGCGATAGGCGTCGGCTTCGGAGGCAGCTTCGATCCGCGTGACGCCGGGCTCTTGTAGTGAGACGGCAACCGGCGCGGCCAGACCTGCGAGCGCTCCACCACAGTCATCCGCAGAAGTGGCGCCGTATGCGAGATACAGGATTGCCGATGCCACGGCGAGAAACGCAGCGATGAACAGGAACAGGCTGATGAGTATGCGCACAGGGTCTTCTGCGGTTTTGGCGTACTCCCTATGACGACTGCAAGCCCAACTCCCCACTGCACTGTGCCATCAACGGGGAACCCTGCAGCCCAGATCGGACCTACATGCCAAATAAGTCTGATCACGCGCGGGCCGAACCTCCGTGTATGACGTCGGCGAAGGACGCGCCATAGTGGCATGCAGGATGGAATATATAAAAGTACGACGCGTCGAAGCAGCCGGCGTGAAGGAATGAAACCTCTCTTCCACCGCGTGTCGGACGGTAGTCGCTCGGCGGAAGGGCGGCCAAAATCCGGTCCGGCCGATCCGGCCTGACACGGTTTGAGCGCGTTCCGGGCAGGATATCCCATCTCCCCTGCGTCCTGTGTCAGCCACGTCGATGGAGACACGGGCCGCAGGCCTGTGTGGCCAAATTATCGACCGCCGGAACCCGATCGGCTGACGCGTGTGTCATTCTCTTCATCGGGATCCCGCGTACTTACGTAAACCAGGTGTATGAAAACCCCCAACAAAATCCGTAAGCACTCGTTTTACTTCGTCTTGGGCGGCGTGCTTGCGTTGGGTACCGTACTGGGGATGACCATCCAGTCGGCCATTACCGAGGACAATACCTACCAGAATCTGATGAAGCTGGAGGAGGCGTTTTCGGTCATCACCAAGCGTTATGTAGAAGACGTCGACACGGCGAAGCTGTCTCGGGACGCCATCGAGGGCATGCTCGAGGGCCTGGATCCGCACTCGGTGTTTATCGACGCCGAGCGCATGAAGGAGGTGCGCGAAGGCTTCGATGCGTCGTTTGAGGGGATCGGGATTTCGTATGAGTGGACAGAGGGCCGGGCGGGTAAGGATTCGCTCACCGTACTCAATCCCATTCCCGGTGGCCCCAGTGAGGAGGCCGGGCTGCGGGCGGGAGACCGGATTATCCGCGTGGACGGAGAGAATGCGGTTGGCTGGCAGCGAGAGGATGTGGAGAAATACCTCAAAGGACCCAAGGGCACCAAGGTCAACGTATCGGTCAAGCGTCCCCGATTTCCGGATCCGTTGGAGTTCACCATCACCCGGGACAAGATTCCCATCTACACCGTCGATGCCTTCCATATGATCGACGACGAAACGGGCTACATTCGCCTCAATCGGTTCGCCCGCACCACCCGCGAGGAAGTACGGTCCGCGTTGATCGATCTCAAGGGCAGGGGGATGCAACGGCTCGTGTTCGACCTGAGGGGCAACTCGGGGGGGTACATGAACATGGCCGTGAGCATCACCGACGAGTTCCTGAGCGGGAGCCAGATGATCGTCTACACCCGCAGCCGACATGAGGGGAACAATGAGGAGCATGTCGCCCGCGGTGGCGGGCTGTTTGAGGATAAGCCGCTCATCGTGCTGGTCGACGAGAACTCGGCCTCGGCCAGCGAAATCGTCGCGGGAGCACTGCAGGACCACGATCGGGCCCTCCTTGTCGGTCGCCGAACCTTCGGCAAAGGCCTCGTGCAGCAGCAGTATCCCCTCCCGGATGGAAGCGTGCTCCAACTCACAACATCGCGGTACTATACGCCGGCCGGGCGCCTCATTCAGACACCTTACGACATGGGCGACCGGGAGGCATACTACCACCGGCAGCGCAGCCGTTACGATTCGATCGGAACTACGGCCTCGATCTATGGAGATCTGGACCAGATGGTATTCGACGACATCGAAGCGGGTCGGCAGAGCACTTATCACATTGCAGATTATCTGGATGTCGTTCCTGATTCAGTGAAGTTCCGGACCGATGGCGGGCGGACAGTCCTGGGCGGGGGAGGCATTCTGCCCGATTTTCTGGTCACGAGTCCGTCATCGTCGATCATGCGGGCCATTTTCAACTTCGATCACGAATTCGTTCGCACGTGGATGGACCAGAACGACGATATCCGCAGCGCGTGGGAGCATCGGCAGGACGAATTCAACCGCTCCTTCCGGATTGACGGCAAGGTCTGGGATGCCTTCTGGGCCTTCGCAGAGAAGGAGAGGGGCATTCGCATCGTGGCGAGTCCGGACGAAGCGGGCACCGAAGAGGACGACCCGGGCCGCCGTATCGCGCGATTCACCCGACTGGAGGTCGATGCGGAGCGCGAGGTCATCGAAACGCGGCTGAAGGCCTATGTGGCTCGCCGTATCTGGGGGGTTGCGGCCTGGTATCCCGTCATCCACCAAATAGACCCCGTGTTCCAGCAGGCCATGCGACTCTGGGAGCCGGCCGGGCAACTCGCCGTGACGTACCATAACAAGTGACCGACAGCTATGGCACGCCGTTCGCGTTCTCCGCATGTCGGGTGACCTTTGTGATTTTGCATTGGACCGGCTCGTCCGAACGGCTTATCTTTCTTCGTTGCGGATTTGTTGAAGACCGATGGTGAAGGCAAGACCAAACTCGTGCAATGTGGACGTGCGTCCTGCATGCGGCGAGCAGGATTTGGCAACTGGAAATCATCGCGTGTATCTTTGACCAAGCGCAAGCCTTTGATCGGCTACATCCTCACAACCCACCTGCGACAGAGGTAACAATCCCATGTCTCTTCTCACCTTCCTGCTCATGCTGCCTCAAGAAGCCGGCAGCGACGCGGCCCTCGACATTAACCGGCTGGTCACCTATTTCAATCAGGGCGGAGGCTTCATGTGGCCGGTGTTGATCGTGTTGATCCTCGGTTTGGCCATTGCCATCGAGCGAATTATCACGCTGAACCGGGCGGATATCAACACGCGTAAGTTCATCCTCAAAGTGAAGAAAGCGCTTGACGAGGGGGGCATCGCCGCCGCCGAAGAGGTTTGCGCGTCAACGCGCGGTCCGGTGGCTTCCGTATTTCAGGCTGGTTTGCTTCGTGCCGACGAAGGGATCGAAGCGGTCGAGAAAGCTGTGATCAGCTACGGTTCGGTTGAAATGAGCTTTCTGGAGCGCGGTCTGGTCTGGTTGTCGCTCTTTATCTCGCTCGCCCCGATGTTCGGGTTCATGGGAACGGTGTGGGGGATGATCATCGCGTTCGACGAGATTGAAGCCGCTGCGGACATCTCCCCGAGCATCGTGGCAGGGGGTATCAAGGTTGCCCTGCTCACGACGGTGTTCGGTCTGCTCGCTGCCATCATTCTCCAGATTTTCTACAACTACGCGGTGTCCAAGATCGACCGCCTTGTGGCTGACATGGAAGAGGCCTCGATCGAACTGATCGACTCGCTCGTCATGGTGCAGCAGGGCAGGGCCGGAAGCCCCGCGAAAAGCACAGAAGCAGCCCAGGGCTGATCGCACCTCGGTCCCTTTCGGACCGACTGCAATGTCTGCTACCCATCGGTAAGAACTGCCTGAACCATGGATATTTCCTACCTGGCCGTCATCACTGTCCTGGGCTTGATCGGGGTGGCCTTCCTGGCCCTCGTTGTGCTCAGCGCTCGGAACCTCTTCAACGGGAAGCATAGTATGTTCACCATGCTCTCGTTCCTGGTTCCGGTTGTGGTGTTCGCCATTTCCTTTGTCCTGTTTCCCGGCGAACTGAATAAGGCGGCCGTACTGGCTGCCATTATCATGTTCGCGTTGGGCTTGTTGTCGATCGTGCTTTCGGGCGTGAAGAGCGTATTCACGTGATCTGACCACAGGCCGACCGGATCACAAGGTCGAAACCCTGTAGAACCCCTGACACGTCATGGCACTGCTCAAAAAACGATCGCGCGGTGGAGCGGAGATCCCAACCGCATCGATGGCCGACATCGCGTTCCTCTTGCTCATCTTCTTCCTCGTGACGACCACCATCGACGTCGACACGGGGATCGTCATGCAGCTGCCTCCGCCGCTGGACGAAAACATCGATCCGCCTCCCATCCGCGAGCGGAACATGCTCGCGGTGCTCGTAAACGCCCAGGGCGACATCCTTCTCGAAGGGGAAGTCGCAACGCTGCCCATGGTGCGGGAGACGGTCAAGAAACACGTGACGAACAACGGGGTCGACCCCCGGTATGCCGAGTCTCCGGACAAGGCGATCGTCTCGCTGAAAACTGACCGTGCTACGAAGTACGAGGCATACGTGAACGTGTTGGACGAGATGTGGATGGCCTACTTCGAGTTGTGGGACGCCGAGGCGCGCCGCCTCGGGTATCCCAACTACGCCACGTACAAGAAACGCGTTACCGAACTCGAAATCGTCGACGAGGTGAAGGAGACCTTCAAGGCGAAGATCTCCATCGCTGAACCCGACAAAGGCTGAGCCTCGAAACGCTCCAACGAGAGGATTCTCATGTCGGTACACTTTAAGAAGAAATCCGCGAAGACCAAGCAGGAGATTCCGACCGCGTCGTTGCCGGATATCATCTTCATGCTGCTCATCTTCTTCATGGTGACGACGGTTCTCCGTGAGGTCACGCTGCGCGTCCAGACACGACTGCCCCAGGCAGAAGCCGTGCAGAAAATCGAACAGAAACGTCTCGTTTCCTACCTCTACGTGGGTCGTGAGATGCTTACGGGACGCTCTCTGGGCGATATGCGCGTGCAGATTGACGACGCGCTGGTCAACATGGACGACATCCGCTTCATCATGTATCGGAAACTGACCGAGCAGCCCCGTCTGATCGTGTCGCTCCGTGTGGACCAGGACGCGGAGATGGGTTTCCTCACTGACGTGCAGCAAGAACTGCGCGAGGCGGGGACACTCCGCGTCAACTACTCGACGAAACGGCAAGCCGCGCGCGCCGCGACCTGATATGCTGCCATTATGGTGAAAGGATGCACCTGAGGCTAGCACCCCAGGTCGCATCCAACCGGGTCTTTCCGCCGGTCGAGAGACCGGTACCTACCATGGTGCCGGTCTCTCGCCGTCTTGTGATTCCCGGCAACCGTTACTCAGCAGATTGCTGACATGCCTCACACCATCACCCTCCTGCCGGGCGACGGAATTGGCCCGGAAATCGTAGAGGCCACCCTCCCCGTACTGGAAGCTACGGGTGTGTCCATCCAGTGGGAACGCCACGAAGCAGGCCTCAAGGCCATCGAAAGCGGCCTCGATCCCCTGCCGGAGACCGTGCTCGCCTCGATCCGTAAGAACCGGGTCGCGCTCAAGGGTCCACTGACCACGCCGGTGGGTACGGGGTTCAAGAGCGTCAATGTGCAACTGCGCCAGAAGCTCGATCTGTTCGTGAATGTCCGCCCAAGCATCTCCCTCCCAGGTCTGAATACACCCTTCAAGAATGTGGACCTGACCATCTTCCGCGAAAACACGGAAGGACTCTACTCGGGCATCGAATACTATGACGAACGACTCGGCATCGCGGATTCTATTGCGCGGGTGACCAGAGCGGGCTCGGAACGCATTCTACGGTTCTGCTTCGACTACGCCCGTCGGCACCGGAAGCGGCGTGTAACACTCGTGCATAAAGCCAACATCCTGAAGGTGGCCTCAGGCATGTTTCTTCGCATCGGGCAGTCGATGTCGGCCGAATTTCCGGACGTTGAATTCAATGACCGCATCATTGACAACATGTGCATGCAGCTCGTCATGCGCCCGGGAGACTACGACTGCATCGTAACCACCAACCTGTTCGGAGATATCCTCAGCGATCTCGCGGCAGGCCTCGTCGGGGGGCTGGGCGTCGTTCCGGGGGCCAATATCGGGGAGGAGTGTGCCGTCTTCGAACCCGTTCACGGCAGCGCCCCGGATATCGCCGGCAGAAATGTCGCAAACCCGACCGCGCTACTCCTGGCCTGCGAAATGATGCTCCGGCACATCGGTGAGCCAACCGCTGCCGATGCACTGCGCCACGGCATCACCGCCACGATGGAGGAAGGCCGCTATCTGACGCCGGACCTTGGGGGCACCGCTTCCACGTCGGACTATGCCGAACGGGTCGCCGAAAAGACCCGTCAGTCGCTTGCCTAACTCCATCCGAGATGTCGTCATGATCCAACGCATCCAATCACTCTATCTGCTGATCGCCGCCTTCGCCGTCGTTTACATTCCCTGGCTGGCGAGCGTCTCGTCGATGACGGAACCCGCCTGGCTCTTTCCACTGGTCGCCTTGCTCAGTATCCTCGTTGGCGCCGGGGCCCTCGGCACCATCGTTCTCTACCGGCAGCGCACGATGCAGCGGAAGCTGATTGTCGTCCTGCAGTACGCCACGCTCGCCCTGCTGGTCAGTCTCTTTGGAGCCATCTTGTTGACCGGGCGGATTGCGGACCTCATCGCGCTCGACATGGGCTTGCTGGTGGCCTTGGTGCTGCCGATCGTCTCCTACGTCGCGCTGATGCTGGCGCGCAAGGGCGTTGACCGAGACATCGCAGAAGTGGAATCGCTGGAAAAATTCAGGCTCAGGTAACGTGGGTCCTTACCATGGTTGACCCGCAACGGCCGGTCAGGGCCTATTGGTTCTTGCTGATCGGGGTTCTGAGCTTCTCGTTCAGCCCCATTCTCGTTCGCCTTGCCGGTTCGGAGGCGCCTGGACTGGCGATCGCTGTGTGGCGAACCGGTTTATCAGCGCTGCTGCTGGCGCCCTTTGCCGCGGTTCGGGCACGCCGTGAATGGTTGACCTTCGGCCGGAGGGAATGGGTGTTCATCACCTTGTCAGGTATCCTGCTGGCCCTGCACTTCATCACCTGGATCGAGTCGCTGTATCTCACATCGGTCGCCAGTGCAACCGTCATCGTCTCGGCCAGCCCGCTGTTCATGGCGATACTGGGTGTCATTCTCCTCAAGGAGCGACTTTCCTTCATCGCCACGTCCGCCATCGTGGTGTCCGTCATCGGGTCTGCCCTGCTGGGTCTTACGGATGCCGCCAGCGATATCTTTCCGAGCGCGCTCCTGGGCAATGCGCTCGCCCTCATTGCTTGCCTGTTCGTGGCCGGATATCTGCTCATCGGGCGGGTCGTAAGAAGACAGATGTCCTGGCTCGGATACGTGTTCCCGCTGTATGCCGTGACGGCACTTGCCTGCCTGATCGTCAGCCTCATCGTGGGCACGCGTTTGATGGGATGGGGATGGACGTTCTACGGGCTCTGCCTGCTCATGGCCATCGGACCTCAAATTCTCGGACATGGCTCCCTGAACTTCGCCGTCCGATTCATGCCGGCCGCCTATGTGGGCCTGGCCACACTGCTCGAGCCCTTGGCGGCCTCGATAATCGCGGTATTTCTGTTCGGTGAAGTTCCCCGACCGCCCGCTATCCTGGGCATGGCGATCGTACTCATCGGCATCACCCTGATCTTCCTCCCGGCTCTATTTCGGAGGAGGCCCCGGATTGGAGAAACGCTTCCGCCGGCAGCGAACTGAACGTGCGCTTGCGACGCAGAAAATAGTCGATGACGACCGACCGGCGATACCAGAGGGGAGCGGCGGCCTCGGCAGCAGATGGACGGAAGCTGCGGTATCGGGTCTTCAGCACATGGGCGTCTGCATAGGCACGCAGGATGGCGAAAGCCTCTCCAACGTTGCCCAGCAGTAGCGATCGGCACACAGCGGCTGAGTCGAAGAGAATACGAATGGGGAACGTGCGCCTCCACGCGGCCGGCGGGAGGTTCTTGTAGAGCATGAGCAGGTTGTTGCGGAAGTTGTAGTAGGTCTTCCGAGCATCCCCTTGCGGAAGTGAACTGCCTCCAATGTGGAAGACGCGGCTTGCAGGCTCGACCATGATCCGATAGCCGGCCCTGGCCAGTCGCCAGCAGAGGTCGATCTCCTCCATGTGAAGGAAAAAGGTCTCATCGAGCAGGCCGACGGATTCCAGCGCCGAACGCCTCAACAGCACTGCTGCCCCGCTGGCCCAGACTATGGGCCGCGCATCGTCGTACTGCCCATGATCCTCTTCCAGGGTGAAAAAGAGCCTCCCCCGTGTGAAGGGATAACCCCATCGATCAAGAAAACCTCCCGAACCACCTGCATACTCGAATTGGGTCCGGTCTTTGTATTGCAGCAGTTTAGGCTGAACGGCGGCGACGTCTGCGTGCGCTTCGAGACAGGTTACCAGAGGCCTTAGCCAGTCCGGGGACACCTCAACATCGCTGTTGAGTAAGACGACGTAGGGTCCGGACGTTTGCCGGATCGCCTCGTTATTGCCCCGGCAAAACCCCAGATTGTCCATATGCCGGATGAGCCGGACCTGAGGGAAGTTCGCCTCGATCCATGCCGGCGACCCGTCCGTAGAGGCATTGTCCGCCACCACGACTTCGAGATTCGGGTACTCGGTCGCGACGACGCTGGGTAGCGTCAGCGGAAGGATGTCTCGTCCGTTCCAGTTTAGTATGATGACCGTTACGCGCGGAAGTATCATGACGAACGGCGAGCAAGACCGGGCACGCGGGGAAGCCGGCCCGGGCAACGAGCGGAGGTGCCGGCGGCGGGTGGGGATCGATGAGGCAGGGAACGAACAAGATGGCCTGCCCAAACATAAAAGAACAAAATAGCACAGCGTCTCGAAGCCCGGCAACCGTGAATGCCGGACGCCGGAATAGGAGTAGATCGGAATCACATGCCTGAGACGGGCCTGGACGGCGAAAAACAGGAAAGAGCACTACAGCTCCTGAATCAACACTGGGGATACGGTGCGTTCAGACATGGTCAATGGGAGGCGATTTCGTCGGTTCTCGAAGGGAGAGACACGCTGCTCATCTTTCCTACGGGCGGCGGGAAGTCGCTGTGTTATCAGGTGCCGTCCCTGCTCGTTGATGGACTGACCCTGGTCATTTCACCGTTGATCGCGCTGATGCAGGATCAGGTCGCAGGTCTTCGGGCCCGGGGCATCCCGGCGGCATTCATCAACTCCACGCTGAGTCAGCGGCAGATCGAGCAGACATGGACGGATGCGGAGTTCGGTCGCTATCGACTGCTCTACATTGCCCCCGAGCGCCTGCAAAGTGACCTCTTCCGTGCGCGCGCAACCCGATTGCGTATCGGATTGCTCGCCGTCGATGAAGCGCACTGCGTGAGTGAGTGGGGCCTTCACTTTCGGCCCTCGTACTTGCGCATCCATGAGGCCCGCGAGGCACTCGGGCATCCCGTGACGCTGGCCGTGACCGCCTCGGCTACCCCGGAGGTGCGCCGCGACATCGTCACCCACCTGCACCTGCGGGATCCCCTTGTGCGCGTGCACGGCTTTGATCGCCCCAACATCACGTGGTCCATCTTTCGGACGGAGCACAAGCGGGCCAAGGTGAAGGAGGTGTTGGAGGGTGTCAAGGGCAGCGGTCTCGTCTATGTGGGCACACGCCGACACGCCGAGGAGTGGGCGGCCTGGCTGATGCGAAATGGAATCGGAGCGGAGGCCTACCACGGAGGAATGAACGCAGAAGATCGTGAGGCGGTCGCCCAGCGATGGCTCAGGGGTGAGCGCAGGATCGTCGTCGCAACAAACGCCTTCGGGATGGGAATCGACAAACCGGATGTCCGCTTTGTCGTTCATGTCGACCTGCCACTTTCCCTGGAGGCTTACTATCAAGAGGCAGGCCGGGGGGGAAGGGACGGGAAACGCTCTCACGCCGTACTCATTGTACACGAGGAGGACGATAAGCTGCCGCTTCGGCTCATCGAGCAGTCACATCCCGATCGCAAAACCGTGCGGGAGGTCTACGATACGGCCTGCAGCCTCGCGCAGATTGCCGTCGGGAGCAAGCCGGATGCGCCCGTGCCCATCGATTCGGCGCGTGTCGCCGCCCTTCTGGGTATCTCGCCCGTGCTCGTATCCTCATGCATCGAGGTCATCGTACGGCAGGGCATCTGGCAGCGCTATGGAGAAGGAGACCGGCGTGGCCGGCTTCGATTTACCGTCGCGGCCGATCGCATCAGGGGATATGCCGCCGGATGCGCCAACACAGCCCTGTCCGGCTTCATCGACGGGATTCTCCGAAACGTAGATGCCGAGGCGTTTCACGCCGGCGTGGATGTAGATCCGGCATTCCTCGCGAAAAGGTTGCGCATGGATCCCGCACGGCTCGAAAGAGGACTGCACTGGCTCTCAAACCATGGATTTGCTGATTGGCTATCGGCAGGATCGGCTTCGAGGGTACAATTCACGGAACCCCGCACAGGGATCCTCCGGATCGATAATGAGGCGGTCGAGAAGGCGGGGAAACGGTCCCTTCGGCGGTATCGGCACATGCAGCGGTACGCCAGGTCGGAAACGTGCAGGCGCAGGACCATCATGGGCTATTTCGGGGAGCGGACGCCGATACCGTGCGGCCGGTGCGACGTCTGCCTGGGACGGCATGAGCCGCTGGTTCTCACACCCGACAACGAGCAGATGGTGCGACGGGTCCTGGAGGGCGTGCGGTCGGGGACGTCGCTGGATGACCTTCGCGAGGAAGCCGGGTCGGACGAGATCCGCTTCGACCGCGTGCTGGAGTGGCTGGAGCGAGAGAATTACGTGACCTATGTCGATCTCCTTTCAAACCAGCCGATTCTCACGGATAGGGCAAGTGCGCTTCTGGGAGCCTAGCGCAGTGTGTCCACGTCGGACGATACAAGAGAATCGTCGTCCGGCACCGATCCGTCAGACCGGTGGCGGGGGGCCGCTCCACGACCGTTCCAGAGTTCGTTCAGCCGGTCGAGCACGGCGGAATAGAGGTGAATGAAACGCTCGGGCTCCTCCGCGTGCTTGAGCAGCGTTTGCTTGAGCTGCGTGGAGTCGACCCCGTAGGTTGCCAAAACGGAGTCGCGCCAATCCCACGCGGGTTCCCCGTACGTCTCCGCCCGGGAAGCCGCGACGTGAAGGTCGGCGAGCACATTCACCAGCGTGCTGTCAGGAAGCGGGCCGGGAGAAGACTCGAAGTAGCGGCAGCCCCAGGTCGCGGGAAGAACCCAGAGAAGGAGGATGGCGGTGGGTGCGATGCCGGCCCGAAACACGTCCATCCTCTGGTTACGGGATGAGTTTGTTGAGGGGATACTCAATGATGCCCTCAGCCCCTGCGCGCTTGAGTTCGGGAATGAGCCTCCGTACCTGGCGTTCTTCGATAATGGTCTCAATGGCCACCCATTCACCTCCATTGGCGAGCGACGAGACCGTGGGCATCCGCAACGCCGGCAGCAAGGCAATGAGCGCATCGGCATCTTCACGGCGCGCATTCAACTTGAGTCCAACACGTCCCTCCGCCCGGATAGCACCCTCGAGGAGCATGGCGATGCTTTCAATCTTCATGCGCTTCCACGGATCCTCCCAGGCCGCCCGGTTGGCAATGAGCTGCGTATTGGACTCGAGGAGGACGTCGACGATCCGGAGATTATTCGCCCGAAGCGAGGATCCCGTTTCCGTCACCTCGATAATCGCATCCACCAGCTCAGGCGCTTTGGCCTCAGTGGCGCCCCACGAGAACTCCACGTCCGCCTCGACACCATGCTGAGCCAGCCACCGGCGGGCGATGTGCACAACCTCCGTCGCAATCCGCTTCCCCTGCAAGTCCGCAACGGAGTGAATGTCCGAGTTTTCCGGAACGGCCAGAACCCAGCGGACCGGCCGCATGCTGGACTTGGAATAGACGAGATCCACGACGGCATGCACATCGGATCCGGTCTCGATGACCCAGTCGCGACCCGTAATACCGGCATCGAAAACACCGTCCTGGACGTATCGTGCGATTTCCTGGGCACGAACGAGCATGGCGGCCAGCTCATCATCTTCCGTCGACGGGAAATAGGACCGGTCTCGCACCGAGAAGGAGAATCCGGCTTTGCGCATCAGTTCAAAGGTGGCATCTTGCAGACTGCCCTTTGGCAGGCCCAGACGCAACAGGGGCTCATTCGGCCCGGACTCAGTGATTCCCAAAATTGGATGCTTGATTGGTGCAGGGTTCAACACGAGAAGACGAAGATCGACTAGCGATCCGGATCCGGCACGGCGCCGGCGAGACTCCGGGTCTCGTCGGACTGCGTGCGAAACGTGTGCGCAATGACCTCGAGCTGTCTTACCAACTCACGTTTATCGTACTTGGGGGCGAAAACCATCCCGTCGATCAGGTAGAGCCGGCCCTGCTCCTCATCGAAGAATGTGTACGTCAGAAATGGACCTCCGCCGCCTGCACTGCGCAGAACGCCGTCCTGGTCATAGCCGACCATATGCCAGAGGCCCCGTGTTTCAAGCCCGTACCGGCCGAGGAAATTGATTTCTTCGGTCGTGATCGGACGACGCCGGTCGATCCGCACAAAATCTCCAAGGCTACCCGTAAGCCAGGTTTCCGTAAGCCGGTCTCTCGCTTCCAACACCCAGTCCGGCGACAGGGACGTAGGATCGGCCCCGTCGAGATAGTAGACGAATACGCTTCGCCAGTTCTGTTGATCGACGAAGCGGCGCAACCAGACCAGGCCGGTGGTGTCGACGGCCGTCAGATAGTCGTGTTGCACGTTCAACGCGAATCCGTGCCGCTCCATCAACTGATCCTCCATTTCTCTCTGCCGATAGCTGGAGAACATTTCTCCCTCCATCTGCTGGCGGTTCGCCTCGTTGAGATTGTACCGAATCGAGGCGCCGTTGGCGTGGATGGCACGCGCAAGACTGGAGTCACTGGTGGCAGCGAGATAGTACACCAGCTGGTCGCGCATCCATACGTCTCTGAGCTGGTATATTCCCGGCTCGCCGGATCGAATGGTGGCCTGCACACTGGAGTCCAGGCGTGACTGGATGAAACGCGAGACGTTGTTGTCGACGTCGAGAAGGCCCGCGAAGAGAAGATACTTTTTTGTGCGAACGCTCTTCTCGAACTGCTCGCGCGTTCGGAGATCCACATACTCGACCGCGAAGGCCGGCTCAGGCACGGGAAACGTCTCGATCAACTCCTCGAACTCGGCACGCGCAGCATCACCCGTTTCGCCGCGCCAGAGCGTGGAGTCCATCACCACAACAAGCGAGCCTGTTTCACCCGTGGCGAAACCACGGTAGTCCCTGCCGCATGAGAGGAGTGTGAAGGATGCTCCGGCCAGCAAGCCGACGAGCAGCATGGGTGAGTTGGTGATTTTACTCATCAGGATAGGCGATCAGGGTCGCGGATTTCAAATCGCGTACGAACGCGCCGACGGCGTCAAGCCGCTGCGATGCATTCAACGTAGGATCGGCCCAAAGGCGCTCGATTTCTTCGATCAATGCGGAGCCGACGATGAAGCCGTCGGTGTGTCGACTGAGCCGGGCAGCATCCTGAGCGGATCGTATGCCGAACCCTACCATCAGCGGATTGCGCCGGACATGCAGCCGGGCCCGATCCAGGTAGGCTTCGATCAAGGTCATCTGAGCCAGCGCCGCACCTGTAAGTCCAGTCACCGAAACGGCGTAGACAAATCCGCTCGCCTTCTCGTCGATGGCCGCCATGCGATCATCGCTGGTGTTGGGGGCCACGAGGAGGACGAGATCAACGCCCGCCCGTCTGGCCTCGGCCTCCACCAAAGCCACCTCCTCGAGGGGAACGTCCGGCAGGATGATCCCATCGACACCCGCCGAACGGGCATCGGAGAAGAACCGCTCCACGCCATAATGGAACAGAGGGTTGATGTACCCCATAAGGAGCAACGGCGTCTCATGGCCGGCCCGAAATGCGGCAGCGGATTCGAGCACGCTCTCCAGGGTCACTCCCTGACGAAGCGCGCGTTCGCTGGACCTCTGAATGGGGATGCCTTCGGCCAGCGGATCGCTGAAAGGCATGCCCAGTTCAATGAAATCGGCGCCGTTGCGCGCAAGGACATCGAGCAGACCGGCAGTCGATGACGGCTCCGGAAAACCATGGGTCAGAAAGAGACCCATGGCCTTTTCGCCGCGCGCGCGGAGACCGGCCAGTGTGTGATGAAGCCGCGTGGCCACAGGGTTCAGGTTATCCGTATCGATGGGCTCTTCATACGCCGCGGACCTTGCAGTCGTTTCACGTCGCGTGGCGGTCGCAGGAGTCGGCTCATTTGAGCAGTATGAGCTTCTGCGTGGCCATGAAGGAGCCCGCCTCAATTCGGACCAGATACACCCCGCTCGACTCTCCTGCGGCATGCCAGAGCGTCCGATACGTTCCGGCCTCCATGGGTTGCGAGACGAGCACGTCTACCAGACGGCCATGTAGATCATGTACCGTCAAACGCACAGGCGAACGATCCGGCAAGGAAAAGCTGACCAGGGTCGATGGATTAAATGGGTTCGGATAGGCCGGATGAAGCGCGAAGCGATCGGGCCTTTCCGTTTCATCGCGCTCCAGTGCCGTATTCTGCCGCACCGTGAATCGAAAGGTTTGCGACCAGGGACTCGCCCCGACTGCATTGCGCGCCTGCACCCGCCAGTAGTACGTCGTGGCCGGTTCCAGCGGACCTACCTGCATTTGCGTAGCCGACAGGTCCAGTGCCATGAACGCGATGGAAGTGAACGACTCGTTCCGAGAAACCTGAAGCTGGTAGGAACCGGCCAGTGTGGCAGGTTCCCAGTTTAACGTCGGCTCGGATACCGTACCCACTTCCCCGTTCTCGGGAGTGAGGAGCGTTACCGCCCCAGGAGCAGTGACGATGGAGAAGCCGAACGGGGAAGACCAGTCGCCGATTCCGCTATTGTTACGGGCGCGCACCCGCCAGAAGTAGTCGCCCGGCACGAGTGGTCCGATCGCGGTCTGGGCTTCCGTCACACCTTCGCGGCTCAGCAGCAGATCCTCGAAATCCTCAGCCGTTGCGACCTCCGCATCATAGGTGATCGCGTCCGACAACGCGTTCCAGCGAAGGCTGAATGTAGCCGGCAGGTTCCAGGCGCCATCCTCCGGATAGACCAATGCCGGGGCGATGGGCCTGGCGAGCACGCTGAAGCGGAACGTCTGCGACCATGGACTCAATCCGTTCACATTCACGGCACGGACATGCCAGAAATAGGTCCCGGACGAGAACTGGACGACCTGGGTGGTATCGGTGAGTTGGTTGTTGTCGTAATACGAAGTCAGGAAGTTGCCGGAGGTCGCAACCTGGAGCTGATAGCGCTGTGCATCCGGCACGGGACGCCAGGAGAAGCGCACCGAATCGGGAAGATTGGCAGCGGCGTCGGCCGGTGAGACGAGCTCGACCTGGTCCGGGACGGATAGCACGGTGAAGTAGCGCACGGTCGACCAGTCTCCACTACCATTCACGTTCGAACCCCGGACTCTCCAGTAATATCCTCCGGTTTCGAGCCCGCTGAGCTGCCATTCCGTGGCCTGAATGTCGAGCTGATCCAGCAGTGTAGATGAAAAATCCGAGACGGAGGATACCTGGAGTCGATAGGCCGAGGCATCTTCCGCCGTTTGCCAAGTAAGTTTGAGTTGCGCCGACAAATCCGTTGCGTTGTCCTGAGGGGCCACCAATACAGGGGCCGGAGGCAGCGCAAGCACCCGGAAATCCCAGGTGGCTGTCCAAGCGCTGACCCCGTTCGGATTGCGCGCGCGAACCCTCCAGAAGTATTGCCCGGTGGACAACGGACCGATCTGGAGCGAAGTCACCGTCACGCTGGGAAAATCGGGATCTACAGGGAAGGTGCTTGACGGCCCAACCTGCACGTCATGAGATGTCGCGTCGACGCCGGGTACCCATTGCAGGGTCAGATTCGAGGGGCGGTCGATGGCCCCGTTTGCCGGTTGGGTGAGGGTTGGTATCCCCGGCGGGAACAGCACGGAGAAGGACCAGGTGGGCGACCAGTCGCTGGTACCGTTGATGTTCTTGGCTCGGACACGCCAGAAAAAGGATCCGGAGGCCTCTGGGGTGAAGAGTTGTTCTGTAGCGGAAGTGGAGGCCGTAAGCACCTTGTTCGTGAAGTCCGCCGAGGTAGCCACCTCGACATCATACCCCGTCGCAAGAAGGGCATCCGCCCAGTCGAGCGTCACCGGAGAGGCCAGGTCATTCTCTCCGTTGATGGGGTCGATCAGTTCGGGTGGATCAGGCGGCAGATTGTCCCGGGTATCGATGGGCGCCGTGAACGTGAACAGACCCACGCCGTTCATGTTCGTCACCCACCGCTGCAACGTGGCGGCGCGGGGTTTGTCGGCGTATCCCACGCGATAGGTGGACGGAACGGTCTCGGCAAACTTGAGCACGACCCGGTTGCCCGAAGCCGACCCATCGATGGCGGCGATCGGCGTGAACTCGGCGGCAGCCGGGTTATAGACGAAAAAGTCCTGGTGGACGCCTGTCTGGTAGACGAGCGTCTCCTCGCTTTCCATGACGATCGTCACTTCCTTCCGGTTGGCACGGCTGAAGTAGGCTTCCAGAGGATTGGGCGGATTGATGCCGTCCGTGACTGTTGACCCATACAGATCGCGGTTGGCCAGATCGAACACGCGCTTGCCCAGATCCCGATACCCGTTCGCGTACTCCCAGTGACAGTACAGCCCGGGAGAATCCTGGAAATGCCCACTGAGCGCGGTGGTCGACATGACCTCGACATCGCTGAAGAGAACGCCGAATCGCCGCATCATGTCCCGCAAGTCCACGCTGGGTCCGCCGCAGCCATCCCGAATCTGGAAGACGTAGATCTTTTCGATTCCGGGATAATCACCCTCCCAGAATGCCTTGAGTTTCTGAAACGCGGTAAGGTACTGCTGGCCGGTGAGGACGTTCGTCTCCCTCGTGCCATGCGCTTCACCCTGGTACCACAGGATACCCCTGATCGCGTCCCTGACACCGGCCTGCTCGGCGCGCTGCAGCAGTCGCTGGTAGTTGTTGGGGACTCCTGCAGACGGTGGAGCCGCATCTTTCTGGAAATGCGAGATCGGCATCCCGTTTTCCGCTCCGTTCAGCAGGGCAACCGGAATGCCCGCATTGGCGGTCTCCACGATATGCTTGCCGAAGCTGATCCCCAATTGGCCGACCGCCCCCGACGTATAGTACAGGTCGGCAATCCCTTTGTACCATTCCGGATCGTCCACAACCTGTGGATCGGTTGACCCGTACGTTCGAATCCATGGGCTTTCGTCTCCCGTGGCCGAATCGGCGTATCGCTTGGCCACCGCATTGGACTGGCCCTGGATGATGTACACGTCCCCGGCAACCACGTCACGGGCATCCAGAACGACCGTGCTGCTCCCGCCCTTGGTGCCCGACAGCTCAAAACGGTGCGCTTCCAGGGCCGCCGTGATATCGGTGGAGTAGGCGAACGTCCTGCCCGCCCCGATGGCTATGTCCTGCTCGCCAACCAGGACATCATCGACAAAATGACGCAGAACGAGATTCTCAATCCCTGCGTCGTCGACAACACCGGCGATCTCGACCGTTCCCTCGTTCGTGGCAAGCGAACGCGGGTACAGCTGATTGGTGCTCGGCGCCTTCGTAAACGTCACCTGTGCCTGGGTGCCGAAGGAACCCAGGAGAAGTGAGACGAGCGGCAGCAGCAGAAGTCGATGCTTCATCATAGGGACTTGTCAAATCTGGATTTGTACGCTCTGGTCGGTCGCCGTGCTGTTACTCCACCGTCTGCAAACGTCTGTTATTGAGGGCGGTACGCCGCAACCACACCCGTCCCTTCCCTACACGCGCCAGGCTCACTTCAGAAGCACCAGTTTCTGTGAGGACGCGAAGGAACCTGCCTTGAGACGGAGAACGTAGACGCCACTCGATTCGCCGGCTGCGTCCCACGACGTCCGATAGATACCGGCGTCCATGTCCTGGGACGCAAGCGTCGCCACGAGGCGACCGTGCAGGTCATGGACCGTCAACAGGACAGGGGCGCGATGAGGGAGTGAAAACGCAATAGTGGTTGTGGGATTAAAAGGATTGGGATAACTGGGTTTAAGCTCAAAACGATCGGGGGTCTCGACCCCGTCTCGCTCCAGGGCCGTGGTCTGGCGCACGGTGAACCGGAACACGGGCGACCAGGGGCTGGCCCCAATGGCGTTGCGGGCCTGGACACGCCAGTAATACGTTGTGGCGATGTCCAGCGGACCGACCTTGATATTCGTGCCGGACAGGTCAAGTGCGACGAAAGCGATGGACGTAAACGTAGAGTTTCGAGATACCTGAAGCTGATAGGTGGCCGCGTTTACGGAGGGCTCCCACTCCAGGAGCGGTTCTGAAACCGTACCCACCTCGTCGTCAGCAGGCCCGATGAGCACAGGGGCCTGTGGTGCGGACACGATCGAAAACCCAAACGGCGTTGACCAGTCTCCGATCCCGTTGCTGTTGCGGGCGCGAACACGCCAGAAGTAGTCTCCCGGATCGAGGGGCCCCACGCGCGTTTGCAGGGCCGTAAGTCCCTCCTGACTCACCAGCAGCACCTCGAACGTGTCGTCAACGCCCATCTGAACGTCATAGCTCGACGCGAAGGGGAGCGCCGACCACTGCAAGCTGAAAGCCGAGGGCAAGTTCCAGGCGCCGTCCTCCGGGTAGACCAGTACAGGACTACCAGGCCGTGCGACGACGCTGAAACGGAAAACCTGAGACCAGGGACTCGCACCGTTCACGTTGATAGCGCGGACATGCCAGTAGTATGTCCCCGACGTGAACTGCACCACCTGAATGGTGTCGGTGAGTGCACTGTTATCGTAGTAGGAGGTAATGAAGTTCCCCGAGGTGGCGATTTGCAGGTGGTACCGTTCCGCGTCGGGCACGGAACGCCAGGCGAACTGCACGGGATCGGAAAGGTCGGGCGCTGCGTCGGCCGGCGCCACCAGCTGGACCTGTCCGGGCGCGGCAAGAACGGAGAACGTTCGGATGGCCGACCAGGCTCCTGCGCCGTTCAGGTTGGATCCGCGTACGCGCCAGAAATACCTGCCTGTCGCAAGGTTTGTCATCCCCCACTCCGTAGCCTGAATGTTGAGTTGATCGAGCAGGGTCGTCGCGAAGTCAGCGGATGTGGACACCTGGAGGCGATAGGCCAACGCGTCGGCAGCCTCCTGCCACGTCAGCGTCACCTGCGGGGGCAAATCGGTAGCGTTGTTCTCCGGTGAGAGCAGCAGGGGTGCGCCGGGGACCGCGAGTACGCTGAAACCCCAGGTACCGGTCCAGGCGCCGATTCCGTTCTTGTTTCGCGATCTAACCCGCCAGAAGTACTCGCCCGTAGTCAGCGGCCCGATCTGAAACGACGTCGCCTTCAGGTCCTCGCGGCTCGGCTCGGCCGGGAAAGCGGGGGAGGAACCGTACTGTATGTCATAGGATGTCGCGTCCTTGCCGGCTTGCCACTGCAGCGTGAGGCTCGACGGAAGATCAACGGCGCCGTCAGCGGGTTGCACCAGCGTTGGGAGTCCCGGTGGCGCAAGCACGCTGAACGACCACGTCGCGGACCAATCACTGAATCCGCCGACGTTTGAACTCCGCATGCGCCAGTAGTAGGTGCCGGTCTGAAGGGCCGTAAGCTGCCGTTCGGTGGCGGTGAGGCCCGACTGGTCCACCAACGTCGTGGAGAAGTCGGCCAATACCGACACCTGGAGCTGGTAGGACTCCGCCTCTGCCGAAGGCTGCCAGACCAGCAAGACGTCTGGTAGGAGGTCCTGCGCATTGTTGGCCGGCGAGACCAATACGGGCGCCCCGGGCGCCGCAAGCACTTCGAAGCTCCACGCTTCCGTCCAATTGCTGACCCCGTTCGCGTTGCGCGCGCGGACGCGCCAGAAATAGGTTCCGGTACCCAGGGGACCAATCTCGAGCGAGGTCCCCGGGACTGCCGAATAGGTGGGATCTACCGGAAACAGTTCCGAGGTACTGACCTGTACGTCATGCGACGCGGCGTCCTGGCCGGCCAGCCACCCGATCGTCACATCCGGCGGCAAGTCGGTCGCACCGTCGCTCGGCTGGACGAGCGTTGGAAGCCCTGGAGGCGCCAGCACGCTGAACGACCAGGCCGCGGACCAGTCACTCACACCGCCGGCATTGGAACTCCGAACACGCCAGTAGTACGTGCCCGTCAGCAAGCCCGATACCTCCCACTCGGTGACCGCGATGCCGGGCTGGTCGACCAGCGTGACGGCAAAGTCGGCCGACGACGATAGCTGCAGCCGATAGGACTGGGCGTCTGCCGCTGCCTGCCAAACGAGCGTGACGTCGGAGGGCAAGCCTGTCGCATTGTCTGCCGGCGAGACCAGGATGGGCGCTCCGGGGGGCGCGAGCACCTCAAAGCTCCAGGCCGCCGTCCAGTCGCTGACTCCGTTCGCATTTCGTGCGCGCGCACGCCAGAAATACGTTCCGGCATTCAAGGGGCCAATCTCGAGCGAAGTCCCCGGGACCTCGGAGTAGGTGGGGTCTTCCGGGAAGGTCTCTGACGTCTGAACCTGTATGTCGTGCGAAGCGGCATCCTGACCGGCAAGCCACTCCAGCGTAAGAGTTGGCGCCAGATCGGTCGCCCCGTCGACGGGCTGGACCAGTACCGGAAGGCCGGGCGGAAGCAGGACGGAGAACGAGAACGCGGACGACCAGGGTCCCGATCCGTTGCTGTTCGCACCGCGCACCCTCCAGTAGTACGTGCCGGTCTGCAGACCCGAGACCTCCCACTCCGGGACGTCGATCTCAGACTGGTCGAGTACGGTGGTCGCGAAGTTTGCCGAGGTGGAAAGTTGGAGCCGATACACATCGCTGACGTCGACCTCCTGCCAGGTCAGCGTGACCTGAGACGGCAAATTCGCCGTGCCGTCGGGCGGTGAGAGCAGCACGGGCGCAGGGGGAGCAGCCAGTACATCAAAACTCCACGCCGCTGTCCAGTCGCTGACCCCGTTGATGTTTCGTGCGCGCACCCGCCAGAAATACGTTCCCGTGTTGAGCGGTGCCGCTTCATAAGACTCGCCGGAGACGTCGGAATACGTCGGATCCACGGGGAAAGTCTCGGACGTGTGAACCTGGATGTCGTGCGATGCGGCATCCACGCCGGCAAGCCACTCCAGGGTCAAATTCGGCAACAGGTCCGTCGATCCGTCCAAGGGCTGCACCAACGCCGGCAGCCCCGGGGAGAGCAGAACGGAAAATGAGAAAGGGTCGGACCACTCGCCCGCTTCCTCGCCGTCCGTACCCCGAGCCCGCCAGTAGTAGGTGCCCGAAACGCCGGGGGTGAAATTCTGCTGCGTTCCGGTGGTGGACGTCGCGAGAACGGTGTTGATGAAATCGACCGAAGCGGCGACCTCCACGTCGTATCCGGCGGCCCCATCGGCTTCCGACCATGAGAGCGTGACGGGTGAAGACAGGTTGACGGATCCATCCTCCGGCGCCAGCAGCTGTGGTGCGGGCGGCGCAAGGAAGCCCTGCGATTCCACCATACCCGAGAGGGTTCCGGCGCCGGCGCCGCCTGGAGCGGCATCCGGGAGCTGCGCAAACGCGTGATAGAATCGATTGACGAAGCCGTCGACCCCTCGATCAGCGTCCAGCGAGAAGGGTACTGATACCGAAATCCATTCACGATCCGCCAAATAGGGCGAATCAGACCCCGGCACGGCGGCGGCTGTCACCTGTGCCTGGGCGGCAAAAACGACAGACAGTAGTCGAATCAATGCCGCAAAATGCGGACGTCGCTTCATTGGTTACAAACAAAGAAGGGGAACGCCGTCTCCTGGAAGGTTGATCACCCGAATGGCCGTCCCCATGAGCGGAGCAGGGATAAACATATTAATATAGTGCGCCGCGCCCAGCCGGACCCGATGAAAGCGCCTGCGCTCAAAGGTGCGCTGAAATGGTGGACATGTCCTTGTCCCCACGACCCGAGCAGTTGAGCACGATCACGGCGTCCGTCCCCATTTGGGGGGCCAGTTCCGCAAGGTGGGCAATGGCATGGGCGGTCTCGAGCGCCGGAATGATCCCTTCCGTCTGAGCCAGTAGCCGTACTCCCTCCAGTGCCTGGTCGTCGGTTTTCGCGACATACTCCACGCGCCCGGTATCCTTGAGCCACGCGTGCTCGGGACCGACGCCGGGATAATCCAGGCCCGCCGAGATGGAGTGGGCCAGTTGCACCTGTCCATCCGCGTCCTGCAACAGGTAACTCATCGCGCCATGCAGGATGCCGGGTTCTCCGCGCGACAGCGTCGCGGCGTGTCGACCATCAAGTCCTTCACCTGCCGCTTCCACGCCGATCAGACGTACAGCGGGATCGTTCAGGAACGGATGGAAAATTCCGATCGCGTTGGACCCTCCGCCCACACATGCCACGATTGCGTCCGGCGTCTCACGTCCCTCGAAGGCATGCATCTGTTGGCGGGTCTCTTCTCCGATTACGCGCTGGAATTCCCGCACCATGAGCGGATAGGGATGCGGACCCACCACCGAACCGATGATGTAGAACGTATCCTCCACATTCGTCACCCAATCCCGAATGGCTTCATTCGTCGCGTCCTTCAGGGTCTGACTCCCGGATGTGACAGAACGCACTTCCGCACCGAGGAGCGTCATCCGCTGCACGTTGAGCCGCTGCCTTTCAATGTCTTCGGCACCCATGTACACGACGCACTGCATGCCGAACCGGGCGCACACGGTCGCCGTGGCGACGCCGTGCTGGCCGGCGCCTGTCTCCGCGATGATCCGGCTTTTTCCCATCTTGCGAGCAAGGAGGATCTGGCCTACCGTATTGTTGATCTTGTGGGCTCCGGTATGACAGAGGTCTTCGCGTTTCAGATAGATTCGTGCACCTCCCAGGAGCGCCGACAACCGGTCTGCCCGCGTCAGCGCCGTTGGGCGGCCCACGTAATCGGCCAGGAGGGCGTGGTAATCCGCCTTGAAATCGGCATCCTGCCACGCTTCCCCGAACGCGGCCGCGACGGATCGGACGGCAGGAATGAGAATCTCCGGGACGAATTGTCCGCCGTACGGCCCGAAATGTCCCGTCGCGTCGGGTACGGCGGATGTTGCCGGTACGAAATCGGAAACCATGAGATTCAGCGGGACGGAGGATAGGGGGAGAAAGCAGACCCAGCTTACTCCGAGGGTCCGAACCGGGTTTCGAGCGCGTCGAACAGGGCCGCTACGCGGGCAAAGTCCTTCCGGCCCGGAGCGTCCTCGAGCCGGCTTGACAGGTCGATGCCGTACGGGGAGACGCGATCAATCGCTTCCACAACATTCTCGGGCGATAACCCCCCGGCCAGGAAAAACGGAAAGATGGACGACAGCCCGTCGACAAGGGACCAGTCGAAAACCCGACCCGTACCGCCGGTCAAGTGAACATCCCTCGTGTCAAGCAGAAATGCCGCAACGAAAGGCACATAGGGATCCATGCGGCGACGCAGGGCGCCGGACGTGTCCTCGGGTCCCACCGTTATTGCCTTGATCACCGGCACGTCAATCGATGCACACCATTCGGGTGACTCCTGCCCGTGAGCCTGAACGAATTCGAAGCCCGTCTGCGCCACCAGGGCATTCACCGTCTGGGCCTCCTCATCCACAAACACCCCGACGGGACGACTACCGTGGATCCACTCGATGATATCCCTGGAACGTTCAGGCGCGATGGCTCGCGGACTCGCCGGGTGCTGGACGAAGCCCAGGAAATCGGCCCCGGCGGCAGCGCAAAATCGCGCATCCTCCAGGGAGGTGATGCCGCAGATCTTGATCTTGGGTCGAACCATCTGCTTGCGAAGCCGCTCAGACGACGAGACGAAGATGCCCTGCCGCTTCCAGGTATGCCCGGCTCTCGGAAAGGAACGAGCGCAGCTGTTTCCCCGGCTCAGGGGCCTTCATGAATGCTTCCCCGATCAGAACGGCATCGGCGCCATTGCGCTCGATATAGGCGAGGTCGGCGGGCTCGGACATTCCGCTCTCAGAAACCTTGATAACCGTGGGGGGCAGGGCCTGAAAGATCCGGACCGAATGGTCGATGTCGACGCTGAACGTGCGCAGGTCCCTGTTGTTGACGCCCAGGATGCGGATCTGGTCGAAATCGATGCGATCGAGTTCGGACGCATCGTAGATCTCAACGAGACACGAGAGTCCGAGCGCCTCTGCGGCCTGATGAAGATCGTGAAGCTCGGCGGCGTCGAGCACGGCGGCAATCAGGAGCACGGCATCAGCCCCGAATGCCCGCGCTTCGTAGAGTTGATACGGATCGACGATGAAATCCTTTCGGAGCAACGGCAAATCCGTTACCTGTCTTGCGGCGGCCAGATGCTCCAGCGATCCCTTGAAATAGGTGGGCTCGGTGACTACGGATATCGCGGCGGCGCCGGAGTGTCCGTACTGACGGGCAATCTGCGCGGGATTAAAATCGCCCCGCAGCACGCCGCGCGACGGCGAAGCCTTCTTGATCTCGGCAATCACCGAAAGCCCCTCGCCGCGGAGTGCTTCCGATAGATTCAACGCGGGCGCGGAGAACGAGGGCATATCCTCCAACCTCGCGATGGGCGTCACGCGTTTGCGGGAGGCGACGAGCAGCCGGGTATCGGCGACAATGCGGTGTAGAATGTCCATGGGGTTCGCTGGACCTCGATTCCGTAGGATTGGTCTCGGTCGTGGGTCGCTAGGTGTCACCGAGCGTGTGGGAAAAGGTGATCAAAGCCTCGAGTTTCTCCCGGGCAGCCCCGGAATCGATGGCAACGGCAGCAGACTGAAGACACTCCTCGAGGGCTCCGAATTTGCCCGAGACGAGCAAACCGAAGGCCGCATTGAGCAGCACGATGTCACGCTGCGGGCCACCTTCGCCGCTCAGCACGCGCCGAAGAATGGCGGCATTGGTTTTCGCACTGCCCCCGCGCACGGCGTCGGTGCCCGCGCGGGTAAGTCCGTAGGCCTCCGGGAAGATGCGCTCCGACTCCACTCCTGTCCCATCCCCCCGAGCCCGAAAGAGGGTCGTCGGTGATGCCAGGGAGATCTCGTCGAGACCGTCATCGGCGTGAACCGTGGCGGCAAAAGCGGCATCCAGCCGCGATAGAATCTCGGCCATTCGCTGGGCTACATCCGCCGAGAAAGCGCCGATCAACTGGCGTCGCACACCGGCCGGGTTGCAGAGCGGACCGAGGATATTGAAGAACGTGCGCACACCAAGAACCCGCCGCACAGGCATCACATGGCGCATGGCGGGATGAAAAAACGGGGCAAAGAGGAAGGCGATACCGATATCGCGCAAGCACGCTTCGACACCCGCCTTGCGCAACTCGGTGTTCACACCCAATGCCTCCAGTACGTCGGCCGATCCGGCCTGGGACGAGACGGAGCGATTGCCGTGCTTCGCCACCGTAACGCCTGCTCCCGCGCAGACGAAGGCCACGGTCGTGGAGATATTGAACGTGCCCGAGAAGTCCCCTCCGGTGCCACAAAGATCGATGGCGTGCGGATCGTCCACGTTGACCGATACGGCTGCCTCACGCATGACCCTGGTAAAACCGACCAATTCATCCAGCGTCTCGCCGCGCGCACGAAGACCCATCAGGAACCCTGCGGTCTCCTCGGGAAGGGCCTCTCCGCCAAGCAGGAGACGCATCGCGCCTTCCGCCTCGGCTTCCGAGAGTGTCCCGCCCTCGGAGAGGATTTTCAGGTATCGTTTCACGGTGTAGCTGGAATCACACGGTGACGAGATAGCGCTTCAGCCAGTTGGACACCAGCCGGGGTCCCTCTGTGGTCAATATGCTCTCCGGGTGAAACTGGATGCCCTCGACGGGCCATTCGCGATGGCGCAAACCCATCACGACGCCGTCCGGCGTCTCAGCGGAGATTTCCAGGCATTCGGGAACGGTTGCTCGGTCGACAACGAGGGAATGATAGCGCGTAGCTGTAAAGAACTGAGGTAGACCCTCGAAAACCGTCCGGTTGTCGTGTCGAATTGGACTGGTCTTGCCGTGCATCAGCGACGGCGCATACGTAACGCGCGCTCCAAATACCTGTCCGATGGCCTGATGGCCCAGGCACACGCCAAGAATAGGCGTCTCCTTGCCCAGTCTCCGAATCACCTCCTCGGTGATGCCGGCCTGCTCCGGACGCCCGGGCCCCGGGGAGATCAGAATCATTTCAGGGGCGAGCTCCGCCACGTCGTCGACACCCAGGGCATCGTTTCGAACCACCTGCAACCGGTCGGTCGACTGGCCGACCAGGTGCACGAGGTTGTACGTGAACGAATCGTAGTTGTCGATGATCAGGACCATGGCCGGGACGTATGGGTGACGATCAGGCCGACACGTTCGCGAACGGCAACCATCATTTCTTCTGCCCGGCGCCTGGCCCGATCTCCTCCGTCACGGAGGACATCACGGACATCGTCCGGACGTGATGCCAGTTCTCTTCGCCGCTCCCTGGCCGGCCCGAATGCCTCGTCGATCAGACGGATCAACTCCTTCTTGGCGTGTCCGTAGCCGTACCCGCCCGCACGATAGGCAGCGGCGATCCGCTCTCGGTCCGACTCGCCCGCAAACAGGCGTATCAACGCATATACGTTGTCGCGATCAGGGTCCTTGGGCTCCTCGAGAGGCGTCGAATCGGTGACGATGCCCATCACCTTCTGCTTGAGATCCTTGCCCTCGTCGAAAATACCGATCGTATTGCCGTAACTCTTGGACATTTTTCGGCCGTCGAGCCCGGGCACAACCGCCACATCGTCGAGGATGAGCGGTTCGGGGATGGGGAAGAGGGGGTCCTTCTCCGAACAAAACGCCAGATTGAACCGTTGGGCCAGGTCGCGCGTGATCTCAATATTCTGCTTCTGGTCGGCTCCGACCGGTACGAGGCTCCCACCGTAGATCAGGATATCCGCGGCTTGAAGGATGGGATAGCTGAAGAGGCCCGCGTTCGCGGTCAAGCCCTGGGACACCTTGTCCTTGAATGCAACACCCTTCTCCAGCTGGGACACAGGGGTCAGGCAGGAGAAGATCCATGCCAACTCGTTCACCTGCGGCACGTCGCTTTGCAGGAAGAGATGCGTTTGCGCCGGATCGAGGCCGAGGGCGAGATAGTCGAGCGCCACATCCAGCGTGTACCTCTCCAACAGGTCCTTGTCGCGCAGCGACGTCATCGCGTGGTAGTTGACGATGAAGTAGTATGACGCGTACTGCCGGTGCAGCTGGATGTGCTGCCTGATGGCGCCGAAGTAATTGCCGATGTGAAGCGGCCCGGAGGGTTGAATGCCCGACGTGATGACAAATTCACCCCGCTCGGGCCCGGATATCGCCCCGGCCGCAACGGATGAGGGTTCCATGGGGTAGAAGGTTGAAGCCGTTACGAGGCTACCAGCGTGGAAGAGCCCAGTTTCTCGAGTCCGGCAAGCCGTTCCTTCGTACGTGCCGAGGTATTGTCGAGTCCCGCGACCACGCGAAGCTGGTGTTTTGCGGCGGACTCTGCGCGGAGCGCTTCGGCAAACTCGCGCTCAATCCGGATCAGCGTCTTCAGGGCATCTGACTCGGAATCGCCCGCACTGACGTCGCCCGGTTCGATATCCGTACCGGTTGGGGGCACGCCGCCGGCCGAGAGGACCAGTTCACTCAGCTTCCCGATGTCGTCGCGAACGACCCGGCTGAGTTGATTGAGACCTTCGGCCACCGTCTCGGAGGCGACGGCGCTTGCTGCGTCGTACGTATACATGATGTCGTTGTAACGACGTATCAGACCGGACAGCCTTTCAGCCGTCTCGTCACGGGAGATGGATTTGCCGGCTCCACCTTTGTTGAGGATTGCTTTGAACATGTTCATCTGACACAGATTGGAGGCTCCAATCAGAACGTGAATGAGGGTTATCGGATTATAACAGGCCTTCGGACGCCACCAGCATCGCCTCCTTCAAAGCATAGGCCTTGTTAACGGTTTCCTCGTACTCTCGTGCCGGGTCGGAATCGGCCACAATGCCCGCTCCAGCCTGCACGTACACCCGATCATCCACCACGACCATGGTCCGGATGGCGATACAAGTGTCCATATTCCCGGAGAAATCGGCATATCCCACCGCACCCGCGTAGATCCCTCGCCGTGCCGGTTCCAGTTCGTCGATGATCTCCATCGCACGTACCTTCGGTGCGCCGGAAACCGTTCCCGCGGGGAAACAGGCTGCCAGCACATCCATCGGCCCCTTGCCGTCGGCCAAATGGCCGGATACGGACGACACGATGTGCATGACGTGCGAATAGCGCTCCACAAAGGCCAGTCGATCAACCTTCACGGACGTGAAGTCGCAGACCCGGCTCAGGTCGTTCCGGCCCAGGTCAACGAGCATCACATGCTCAGCCTGCTCCTTGGGATCGGCAAGCAACTCGGCCTCGAGTTCTACATCATGCTCGTGCGTGTCACCACGCGGTCGTGTCCCGGCAATGGGCAATAACTCCGCTTTGCGATCGCGAACGCGAACGAGCACTTCCGGAGAGGAGCCGACCAGGGCGAAGTCCTCGAAATCCAGAAAATACAGATAGGGGGATGGGTTCACCTGTCGCAATGCGCGATACAGGTTGAATCGATCGCCTTCGAATGTCATTTCGAACCGCTGGGAGAGCACGACCTGAAAGATGTCACCTTCGAAGATATACCGCTTTGCGCGCTCAACGCTGTGCTCGAACGCTTCCCGCGTCACATTCGACTGCAGCTCTGCCCCCTTCAAGTGGATGCGTCGCGGGCTTTCGAAGCCGGGTTCGGAAAGGCGAGACGCCATCCGGTCGAGGCGATCTACTGCTTCCCGGTAGGCGGCCGGGAGATCGGTCTGCCGATCCACGAATGTGCCGGCCATGAGCACGAGCTGGTGCTTGACATGGTCGAAAGCGACGAGTGAATCATAAAAACACCACAACGACTCGGGCAGATCCAGACCTTCGGCCGGTCGCGGGTGTCGGGGCAACTGCTCGAGCAACCGAACCGTATCATAGCCCAGAAATCCGACGGCGCCGCACGTAAGGGGCGGTAGTCCATGGACGTGGACCTCCGTCACGCCCTCCAGCAACTCGTGCAGGACGGAATAGATGGAACCCTCGATCCGTTGCGTCTTCTGCGCTCCGGTAGCCGCGGAACCCGACCGGTCCACGATGTCCACGTCCGTTCCCCGCGATCGGACGATGCGGTACGGGTCCCGGCCCAGGAAGGAATAGCGGGCAAGGTTCTCGCCGCCTTCCACGCTTTCCAGCAGGAAGGGAAAGGAGCCGGACTCGCGAAGTGCGAGAAAGGCCGATACGGGGGTCAGCAGATCCGCACTGAGGCGACGGTAGACGGGGATGAGGACGCGTTCGGCACCGGCCAGGTGCTGTTCCGCCAGCCGAACGAATTCGGCTCCCGTCATTTCGTGTCGCTGTGAGGAAGTTTGCATCCGCGTAGAAAAACAAAAGCCCACCGCTTTTTCGAACGGTGGGCCTGGCAAATTCGGAACTCGCGCCGTGCACGCTAGAATTGCGCATAACCCGCCGTTCGGAGGGGCCAACCCCACCAGAAACCGGTTACGGGTACACTATGGAAACGGCTGCGCGGCATAATTAGACAAAATACGCCCCTTCATCTCGCTGTGCAACGGTTTGCGGGATTTGTCATTCAGGGAGAACGCCGGCGCCGTTCTGCAAACCTGGAGCGCCATTCATCCAACGCTTCGGCAACGCGGCTGCGGGCCCACCTGATATCGTCTAGCCGGGGGATGTACAGGTTGAGTGGCCTTGGCCGAATCATCTGCCAATACAACAGGATGGCGACCACAGCCATCGTGAAATAGCCTACCGTCGAAGCGAGTGCGGCCCCGCTTGCTCCAAGTTTCGGGATGAGCACGACCGACAGGGCGGCAATCACCAGCGTTCCCAGTACGGTGGTCAAGCTCGACTTTTCCGGCCTGCCGCACCCTCCGAAATATTTCGTCAGGATCTTCTGCGTAATGAGAGCGACCGTGCCGGGAATGAGGATGAAGACCGGAAGCACGGCTCCCGCGTTCTCGGCGCCGAAGAGCCACGGGATCAGGAAGGGGGTCGCCACGATCAGGCCGGCCGAGGCCGTAACTACCACAAGAATGACGGTCCGGTGGATTCGGGCGGTCAGCGTGATGCGTGCTTCAGGGTCCTTGACGCCGGCAATGCGGTTGAAGAGGACCGGACCGAGCGAGTTCGTTGGCAGCCAGAGCAACTCGGTGAACTTTGTAGCGATGCTGTATACGGCGTAGACGCGATCGGCAGCGATCGAACCCAGCAGGAAGTGGTCGAGGCGCGTGTAGGCGACGACCGTCAGGTCGCCGATCCAGGCCTTGATGCCGTAGGCCCCGCCCTGTCGAAGGAACCCTTTCGGCAACGCGAAACGAAAAGGAACGCGCGACCAGACCATCCCGGCCGTGAGAAAAAAGAGCAGAATCTCCCGGCCGACGAGGGCAAATACGGCGCCTTCGAGCTTCCATCCGAGCGTGATCACAAAGAGGATAAGCAGCAGCGGGGTGATCGTGAATTTCGCCAGGTCGACCAGGTTCATCACCGTGAACCAGGATGCGCCCATCGATAACCGGTAGAGCATCATGTTCATGCCCTGCACGGGGAGCACGGCGAGCGTAAGCAGGACGAGTCCCCCCGGCGCCTCCCGGATGGCCGTCAGGGCGCCGACGTGCCAGAGCCCGAAGAGGATGACGGCCGTGACGATCCCGAATCCCGCGCCCAGTGCCAGCACCATGAGTTGGACCTCCTCGACACGGAAGCGGGAACTCGAGACCAGATAGGTCACACCTTGTCCGAAACCGAGTGAGAAGAGCGGTAGCGAGAAGCCCAGTAAGACGTTGAGGAAACTGTACTTGCCGAAGTCAGCCTGTCCCAGATCGTGAACGATGCTGACCGTGACCAGGAAGGAGAGGGGAAAGATGGCGATCTTCGTCAGGAAGATGCCTATAGTGGCACGGGTGGATGCCGCCTTGCCTCTCTCGGAAGACTCAGCCATCGACCGTTTCCGCCACGAGCGCTTCCCGCAGCGCGCGGGGTTTGCCACCCACGGTTTCAAGAATGTGAACCAGGGCATCGACGACGTGCCTCGAGGCCTCGCCGTCACAGGGGCCACACTCTTCCCTGCGGGTTCGCTCACGCCCTGCTTCACGGTACGAGGGGTCCGCCAGAACCAGGCGCAGTTCCTTCTCGAGTTCTTCGAAGGAGTAGGCGACAGAGGTGCCCCCGAGGTCCGTCAATGTTTTCATGTACCGGTAGCGAAACGTACGCGAGGCGGATTTCCACCAGGGTACACCGGTGCGGGCGGCGTCGAAGGCCGTCATTACGACCGGTCGATCCAGCACGATGGCATCGATGGCAAGCGTGGAGCCGGAATTCAGGCAGACCGCGCAGCCCGACAGCAGGTTCGAGAGGCGAGGCAGATCCCCCTCCGTCATCGACCACATGAGGTTGGAGTCCTCCAGGAGGGGGAAATCGACGGCCACGCGGGGTCCTTTGAGGGCACGAAGCCGCGGAAGCCACGATTCGTCGGCGGTATATCCCCGTACATTCTGCGGGTGGGGACGCACCACGAGCTGGAGCGCATCACCAAAACGGCCGTTGCGCACGGCTGACGCGAGCCATTCGACGACTTCGATCTCATACGGACTGATGAAGGGGGAACTCATCCCGAAGAACGCGTACGGAAGCGTCGGGTTGAGTCCGAGATCCAGCAGAATATTCTCGAGTTCGTCGCGCGACGGAGCGGCGAAGTGATGGTCGAAATGGGCGACGCCACATTCGTAGATGTGTGCACGCCGGATCCCGTAGAACTCCTGAATCTCCCTTCGCATGATAGGACCCCACGCGATATACGTATCGGGAGGTACGGCAAACCGGCCCTTGGTGGTCACGTTGTCCCAACTGAGCAGATGTCCGACCGTTGGTATACCGAGACGACGGGCTTCCTGAAGAAACAGCGCTTCGAGCGGTTCAACGGGATAGGTGGAGACCAGGATGCGCGGGCCCACGGTCCGCAGGATCTCCCGGGCGCCCTGGTGCTTCAGGAAACGTCCCTCGATCCGGGAGATGAGTCTTCGGAGACCCGGAAGCCGGACTGCGAGGCGGTTCAGCAGGTAGTACAGCCGAATGCGAATCCGCTTGAGGAATGGCTCGCTCGCCAGGTAGGCGAGATGCTTTGACCAGAGCGCCGGGTTCTGCCGAATGTCCTCGTAGAAATACCTGCGAAGGAGCAGGTAGCGATACGACTTGCGGGGATCGAGCGTGGGCGTCTGGTAGAGCGCGATTCCGTGGCGATCGGCGAGTTGGCGTACCGTTTCGTCGGTGGCATCCGGCACGGCGATCGCCACCGACAATCCCCTGCTGCGCAGCCGCTCCAGAATGGTCGACTGCATAACCATCCTGGCGGCGAAGCCGTGGCTGATGACGTAGCAGAGATCGGTCCTCGGTGTCATGTCCGGCTGAATGCCGCTCCGCGATAAAGAAGCGGGCTGCGCGTGCGTCTTGTGGGGGTGAACGCTGCCGAAATCCCGCCTAAACAAATTAAGATAAGAAAGCATGCGCTTTTCCACATTCCATACGGAGCGGGCAGGTGGGGATTGTCTCGCCTAG
>CAYLXM010000026.1:0-48133 GCA_964387555.1 uncultured Rhodothermales bacterium
GTGGGCGTATGGGCGGGTGGGCGTATGGGCGGGTGGGCGTATGGGCGGGTGGGCGTATGGGCGGGTGGGCGACGGTCGTGGTGGACCCGCCGCGATCGACCACGGCAAGTTCTCGATGACGAACAGTAGTATACGGTTGGGTTCACTCTTGTTGGAAGTGAAACGCGACGCATCTCACTCGCCACGACGGCAGATGTATCGCGCCAGGCTCAGGAGGGCACAGGAACGGTGACGTCAGTCCTGTGCAAGCCCGGAATCAGCATCTCCGCCTTCCCGCTTGCCAACCACCATCCTACATTCCCGTCCCGGCCACTTCTGAAGCGCCCCTCAGCCAGCGTCGTCCTTTCACGCCCTCATCCCACGACGCGCCTCAAGGCATCGAGCAGGCGGTAGACATTGTCCTCCCTGCTATTGGCGCCCATCAGCCCGATGCGCCACACACGGCCGGCCAGTTGCCCGAGACCGCCCGCCACCTCGATCTGGTGCTTTTCGAGAAGCCTGCGGGCGACCGCACGCGCATCCAGACCCTCAGGCACGCACACGGTCGTGAGGCTGGGCAACCGGTATTGCTCGGCAACATGGCATGAGAGGCCCATCTCGGAAAGACCCGCCCAGAGCAACCTGGCATTTCGCAAATGCCGCTCCCACCGCGCTTCGAGGCCTTCTTCAGCCACGATGAGAAGGGCCTCTCTGATGGCGTAGATCATGTTGATCGGCGCCGTGTGGTGATAGGACCGATCCTCGCCCCAATACTTCGAAACCAGAGCCAGGTCCAGATACCAATTCGGGACGCGCGTTGCGCGCCGATGCAGTCTTTCCACCGCGCGCGGACTCAGCGTCAGCGGACCCAGGCCAGGAGGACAACTCAGACACTTCTGTGTGCCGCTGTATGCGATATCGATACCCCACGAATCAACCTGGATTTCGACCCCGCCGAGACTGGTGACCGTGTCGACCAGCAACAAGCAGCCGGCCGCTCTGCAGAGCGCGCCCACCCCGTCAAGCGGCTGTAGCGCTCCCGTCGACGTTTCTGCATGGACGAGCATCAGGACGGCAGGCTGATACTTCTCCACGGCCGCTCGCAGTTCCTCGAGGTCGAAAACCTCGCCCCAGGCCTTCTCCAGCCGCTTCACGTCTGCGCCGTACCGCCCGGCCATGTCGACCAGGCGTTCGCCGAAGTACCCGTTGCATCCGATCACCACCACATCGCCGGGTTCTACCATGTTGGCCACTGCGGCCTCCATGGCGGCACTTCCAGTACCGCTGACCGGGATCGTAAGCGCATTGTCCGTCTGCCAGGCATAACGCAACAGCTCCTGCACTTCGCCCATGATGCGGAGGAATGCGGGATCAAGGTGGCCAATTACCGGCATTCCGAGGGCACGGAGGACACGAGGTGAGGCGTTGGAGGGACCGGGGCCCAACAGCAGGCGAGGGGGTGGGTCGAGCGGAGAGGATGAAACGAGGTGACGGGCTTCAATCATTTTCGGAGCAGTTTGTCGGCGTGTACCGGCGCGGGCATGGAATAAAAGTCGGGATGCTGCCGCTTCAAGATGGCAGGGGCCCTGGGCAACAGAGCGTCAAAGAAACGGAGAGACAGATGATTTGCCCGTCTGCTCTGTGAAGCATTCGCGAATCGGGAGCAGGGGTGGATGGCTTGCTATCAGCGTGGCGATCCAGTTCCCTCCACAAGTTTCAGCCGATCTCCGGCCGAGAGGTCCGTCCAGAATTCCTTCAGTCCGCTCGGCCAGTGGACGATGAGCGAGTCGACGCGATCTGACGTGCCCACACCGAAGGTGATCGCGGTTTCCGACTGGGACAGATAGCCCTTGCCGGCCCGTTTCCGCCGGATGATCCGCTCCCCGTCGACCACGGCGACCACTTCCGACCCGAGTCCGTCGCGATTCGACCGCGTCCCCACCAGGTCGACGCGCAGGTAGCCCACGCCTGTCAGATCGTTGCGCCACAGGTGAGCCGGGCCTCCGTTCTCGACCAGCAGGAGGTCCAGATCCCCGTCTCCGTCAAAGTCGCCGTATGCTGCGCCGCGAACAAGCAGTTCAGAGTCGAATACCCCTCCAATCCGCGGTGCCACATCCTCGAACACGCCGTCTCCCGTGTTGAGAAAGAGATGGGGTTTCTCCCGAAACTTGATCCCCTCAACCGTCACCTCGATTTCAGGCTGAAGGTGACCGTTACCGGCAAACAGGTCCAGATCCCCGTCAAGATCCACGTCAAACAGGAAGACGGAGAACGTGAGGGTCATGAGGCTCGGTCTCCCGATCCGAGAAACCGCGGCCCGATCGACGAAGAGCCCATTTCCGATGTAGCGGTACACGCCGATCATCTCCTTGGAGAAGTTGCCGACGAAGGTGGTGACCTGCCCCGAGCGGTCCACGACGCCCGCATCCACACCCATACCCCCGCGGGCCTTGCCGTTCTCGTCAAAAGCGATGCCGCTCGGCAATCCGATTTCAGAGAATGTGCCGTCCCCGTTGTTGTGGAAGAGTTGATCGGGCTGGGTATCGTTGGATACGAGCAAGTCCGGCCAGCCGTCCCGATCGAAGTCGAGTTCGCTCACGCCGAGTGACTTGCCGGGTGAGGGCAGGAAACCCGCCTCAGCCGTACGGTCCGCAAAGGTCCCGTCCCCGTTGTTGCGAAAGAACCTGGGGGGAGTGCCCTCATAGAGTTCCGGGGTGCAGTAGCTGCGTGTCTTGCCCTCAATGGTGCAGGGAATGTCCGTTCCGGGGGACCATTCCACGTAGTTCGTATAGAACAAGTCGAGCCATCCATCCCGGTCTGCATCAAAGAAGAGCGCCGAGACGGTCCACTCCTCCGGCCCGGCGAGGCCTGACTGTGTGCCGACTTCAACCAGGCGCCCCCCATCATTTCTGAAGAAGAGATTGTGGCCTACCGTCCCAAAGAAGAGGTCCTGATCCCCATCGTTGTCGACATCCGCCGCGGCAAGGCTATAGCCGACCGCACGGAGGCCTGCCAGCCCAAACGCGTCGGTCGCATCCTCGAAAGTACCGTCTCCCAGGTTGCGGTAAACGACCAGGGCGCGGGGTGCTGCCCCGTGACCCGGCCACGTGCTTCCGCCGACGAGCAGAATATCAAGCAACTCATCTCCGTCGAGATCCACGAAAGCCGTCCCCGCTCCCATGATCTCCGGGAACCACCGATTGCCAAAGGCACCAGTGACATGCCCGAATTCCCCGATGCCGGCGTCGACCGTTACATCCGTGAAGACGGGTAGATCGGAATCGGCCACGGGAGGGCCGTTGCCCGCACCCGGCGTACCGGTGCCGGGCGACAAGCAGCCGGAGGGCACGATCAGCAGACCAAGCAGCCCCATGATGCGCGCGGTCCAACATCCGCAACAGAAGAAGGCTCTCATGACCGCGTGGGATCTACTGGAACGTTGTGGACTGGGAGCACCGTGAGACGGCATCGACGTTGAGACCATCGTCGCGCAGCAAGGGCCTGCGGGAGGCTACTCGCGGTGAATTCTTGGTACCACGGTAGAGCGGAGGTAGCGCTCCACCTCGGCAGCCTCTCGGGCGCCGGAGATGTCTCCCTCTCGTGCCAGGAGTTCGGCGAGGGCCAGCCAGCGTTCGGGATCGTCAGGGTAGGCGAACGTCTCGTGACGCGCTGAGCCAATCGCCTGCTTGAGCCATTGCAGGCTGTCGGTTCTGGCCAGATAGATGTTCCCTTCTGCTGCCCTGCCGTCCCCGACCAGCAAGCGACCCAGATTGTAGGTTGCCCCCTCATGGGCCGGGTCTCTGCGCAACACGGATCGTAGGGAGACCTCGGCTTCCTCCGTCTCTCCCTTCTGCAGCAGGAGTGCCCCGAGTACGTACGCATTTTCGACGAGCGTGGAATCGAGACGGAAAGCCGTTCGGGAGGCCTCTATTGCCTCCTCGTACTCCCCGATCTTACGAAGCAGTTCGGCCTTCCACGCGTAGTTCTGCGCGGACGACGGGTCAAGTTCAACCGCCTTTGCGAACGCGACCCGCGCGCTGTCGATCTCATTGGCAAAGAACCACGAACGCCCGATTTGACCGTGGACTACAGCGAGGTCCTGCTTCGAAACATTCCCCCCCTCGCTCATCAGCTTCAATTCGTTTTTGTAGGCAGCAACGGCGTCGGAGTACCGCGTCTGCAGGAAGGCGTTCTGTCCGATTTGATACCAGGCGCTCAAGTACGAAGGATCGAGAGCAAGCGCCCGAAGGAAGCGGTCGTCTGCGGCTTCAAATTCGTACAGGTGAGAACGGATGAGCCCCTCGACGTACGGGATATCGGGATGAAGCGAATCGATGCCTTCAGCCCTTCTGATGCTGAGCAATGCCGACCGGTAGTCGGAGCGCAAGAAAGCCTGGTGGGCATTCTCGAGATAGATTCCCGCCGCCGGATTGACTGGCTTCCCTGTTGGTTCGACGTCCGCGGATCGGCATGACGATAAAACCAGTGTCAGCAGGAGTCCGCAGAAAGCGCAAGCGGCCAGGCCAAGCGGCCGACGTCGAGAGGCAGTCCTGGTTAAACGAATCTTCCTGACCATAGCTATCGCCGATTGGAGTTCATCACGTTTGGAGCGGTCTCCCCGTGCGGGATCCGGTCTAACGGTAGTGCCTTTCTTGAAGGAATTCGAAGTGAGCCGGCAGCGCCTGCGATGACCGTCCACGACGAAGCGCCCATGCTCACGGCGTACCGTGGCCGGACGCCTTCAACACGTCCCGGATGGCCTGAACAACAAGATCCGGCCTTTCGCGATGGATATAGTGGCTTGATGTTGCCGTGATGACGCGGTGTCCATCCCCCAAATGAGAACCTGCCAATTCGGCATGGAGCCGCCGCAAGGCCGCGCGGCCTTCCTTCGTCTCGCCGATCCAGCGGGGTTTCGATACCGGGGCCTCGCTCGTCAACACGACGGTCGGTACCGGGGATGCGGCAGGTACACCCGCCACGGCAGCCGCGTCGAGCACGGAAGCGAGCGTCTGGAATTCGTTGTTTACGGCTGAGGATAGCGCACCGTGCAGGGTCTTCTGTCCCTCCCAGTACCGCTCCCAATCGACCTCTGAGAGATTTCGCCACGCCTGTGCCTGACGTTCATGTGCAGGATGAATGAGCACCATCCCTACCACGTCGTCCGGATACAGCGCCGCGAACTGGCGCGTCAACAGTCCGCCGTAACTGTGGCCAACCAGGATATACGGTCCCGGCGTCCCGGAAACCTCGAGCAAGGCTTTCAGGCGACGGGCCGCGGCTTCGATAGGCTCGGCTGACTCGACCACGTCGGAATATCCCAAACCGGCCCGGTCGTATACAAACAGGCGACCAACGCCCTCCAGGCCCTCCGACACTTCGCGCCATACCCGCAGATCGTCGCCAAGCCCGGCCTCGAACACGATCGTCGGCGCCGTACTGCCAATAATCCGGGCATTCACTTGAAGCCCATCCACCTCGAAAGTCGTCCCCTCGGGTACTGCGCCCTCGATGAGCGTGTCGATCCAGGCGGAATAGCCCTGTTCCTTGATGGTCTTCCTCTTCAGATATTCGTCAAAGGAAAGACCCCATATCTCGTACGCGTACCGCTCGTCCATGTCGTTGGGGGTCGCGCTCATGCCGGGCGGAATCATCAACGCCCCCCCGATATTGCCATCCTGGTCCTTGCAGCCGCCAGGATAGATCCCCTTTTCGTTTCGCTCGAGGCGGCACTCGATAGCCAGCCCCGGACCGGCATCCCACCAGAACTCGATCTCTTCGGCAGACATCCTGATGTCGAGCATCTCGAATTGGCCAACCTCCCAGTCGAGGGTGCCCTCCAAACGCCCATCGACAATCTTCAGGATGAAGTTCATGTCGACCAGCCTGCCGCCAGGCGACAGCATGTGACCGGTCCACGTTCCCGCACGCGGATTCTGCGCGAAGGAGGCGGTTGACGCACATAGCGTGAGCAGACCAGCCCACACTCCGATGGATTTGATCATGGGTAAGCAGGTGGCACAGAGTAGGACGACAAGACATATACTAACGACGCTTGTGCAGCGGAGATCCTGCCGATTCCGAGGACCTGTGCGAGTTCATGCGTCAGCGGGAACGCCCGGCCGATCCACGGGGTACTGAGCATTCTCGCCGCCCGAAAGCTGCTGTATCCGCCTGTCCGGTCCCCCAACCGGCTTTGCCATGACCCACTCCTGCGCGAAGCACATCGCCCGTATTGCTCTGGTCTTGGCCTGGGCATCCCTCTCTGCGCTGTATTCGGCGGCCTGGGGGCAAACCGGCACGGTGCGCGGCTTCGTGGCGGATGGACGTTCCGGGGAGCCCCTCCCGGGGGTCAATGTGGCCATTCGGGTCAACTCCGACATACTGCTTGGTGCGACGACGGACGGCGACGGGATCTATTCGGTCTCTCGCATTCCCCCGGGCCAGTTCGTCCTGCGCGCTACGTACCTGGGCTACGAGCCGTTCGTCGATACCGTGCGCGTGGACCCGGGCCGCATCGAGATTCGCAATATTCGTCTCGTCGAATCCACGACTCGGATCGATGAAGTAGTGGTCGAGGCGGACTATGAGGGGTCCGGGGCGCGCGTCACGGCGGGGCTCCAGCAGATTCGCCCCAGCGACATTGACCGCATTCCGACACCCGACGTGTCCGGCGACCTGGTCACCTTTCTGACCACCCAGCCTGGTGTCATCAGTATGGGGGACCGGGGTGGACAACTTTTCGTCCGCGGCGGAGAGCCCTCGCACAACCTGGTCCTGCTCGACGGCATGGTAATCCATCAGCCGTTTCATATCCTCGGATTCTACTCGGCCTTCCCTTCGGACGTCATCGGGAGAGCGGACTTCTACTCGGCCGCGTTCGGTGCCCCATTTGGTGGACGGACTGCTTCCGTACTCGACATCTACTCTCGTAACGGGAACAAAAGGCGCTTCGAGGGGGCCGCCTCGATCGCCCCATTTGTCAGCTCTCTGCAGATCGAAGGTCCGCTTCAACGGGACAAGATTTCCTTCCTCGCGTCCGGTCGCCAGTCCGTCATCGAACACGGGGCCGGGCGCTACATGAACGAGGAGATGCCCTACCGATTCGGCGACGTGTTCGGCAAGGTGCACTATATCATCAACGACAGCCATCAACTTGCCATCAGTGCCATCCACACGTATGATCGGGGAACGATGGGCGAGGAGAGCGAAGACCGCGTCTTTGATGAGATCCGATGGTCGAACGATGCGATCGGCCTGCGTTATATCGTACTTCCCCGAAACGTCCCCTTCGTCGCCGAAGTGCTGGTCTCGTGGTCACAGCTCAAATCGGAACTGGGACCGCTTGGCGATCCGGTGCGACGTACGAGGTTCGGCGGGTATAGCTATGCCGTCAACATGACGAACTTCATTCGGAATGTGGAATGGAAATGGGGCCTATTCTGGCGCGCGCCCGAGATCTCTTCCTTGCTGGGTGGAGCGTTCCAGAACGTGGAATTCGGATTCAGCCGCCGCCACAAGGCCGGACTGTACGTCGAACCGAACATCCGGCTGGACAACGGGCTCAGCATACGCGCCGGGCTCATCTCACAGATTTTTGCCGGTCAGGCCGATCCGACGTTTATCGAGCCCAGGCTCCGCCTCCTGTGGGATGTCGGAAGGCATCAGTTTACGGCCGGAGCGGGCCGTTACCACCAGGAGGTGTTCGGCCTGAACGATCGCCGTGATGCGATGAACATCTACACCTCATGGCGCAGTGCGCCTACGGAGAACCTCTCTCAGGCGACGCATTTCCTTGCCGGATACCGTCTCAACGCCGGCAAGAACCTGGAGGTGTCCATCGAGGGTTACCACAAGGTGCTCTCCAACCTGTACATCTCGGAGTGGACCTCCTACCCGCGATTCACGTCCCGTCTTCAGCGTGCGAAGGGCCGCGCCTCCGGCGTCGACGTGCGTGCGGAATACACGGGTACCCATCTATACGCCTCGGCGAATTACGGCCTTTCCTTCGTTCGCTACAAGGCACTTCAGTCCACGCTCGGTCTGTGGTATGGAGCAGAAGAGCTTGATTTTCGTCCACCGCACGATCGCCGCCACCAGATTAACCTGCTGGCCGGCACGCAGATCGCCGGATTCGACATCAATCTGCGCTGGAACTACGGCTCCGGGCGGCCCTACAATCGCATCTACGGATTCGATGGATTTCTCCTCATGCACGGCATAACCAACTTGTTCGAGCAGCCGGACGAACAAAGGGTGATTTACGAACGCCCCTTTCAGGGTGTTCTTCCGGACTATCACCGACTGGACTTCTCTGTCGAACGAACCTTCGACCTGCGCACGGCCTTTCTGACCGTCCACGGCAGTGTGATCAACGTATATGATCGTCGGAATCTCTTCGCCCTCGACATCTTCACCGGTCGCCGATCCGATCAGTTACCCGTCCTGCCGTCGGCGGGAATCAAAGTGGGCTTCCGATAATCCGCATGCATAGCAGACTCCTCCGCGTCTTCACGACGGCCGTTTTGTTGTCGGCAATGCTTTTATTGCTTGCCTGCAACGATAGCGTCTCACCGAATCTCGAGATTGACCGGGCTTTCAGCCTGTGGGGCATACTCAACGCCAAGAGTGATACGCAAGCGGTTCGGGTATTTGAGATCGACGACCAGCTCCGCCTGATTTCTCCCAATCCCATCGACGCGCTCGTCCGCTCCATCGATCTCGAGACGGGCGAGATCCGCGTCTGGCGTGACTCCGTCATTCAATTGAACGACGGCGATTTCAGGCACGTGTTCTGGGACGAGTTCCCGGTCGTCGCGGGGCGCACCTATCGGATCGAAGCCCAAAAATCTGATGGCCGGATCTCCAGTGCCGAGACGACCGTTCCTCCTCCCATTTTGATTGAAGCCATCGAACCGAACTCCCAGCTCGTGTTGGAGACACGGCAGACGATTCGCCTGCACGGGGATGCACCGAGTCTCGTTCGTGTCGACGTGCGCTACTGGACCGTCAGCATCGACGCGCAGGGCAATACGACAGAGATTTACACTACCATCCCCTACGAAGCCCACGCGAAGCGAAAGTCCGATGGATGGGAGATCGAGGTCGACTACTATCGCGACTATCGTCAGATTGTTGTCGAGTACGAAAGACTCGAGGTCTCCCCGATGCTCATCGGATTCCGCGGGATCGAAATGCAGGTTCACGTCGGAGATGAACAGTGGAAATCGCCAACCGGAGCATTTGAGGCGGAAGCACTCGTCGAACCGAATGTGTTCACGAACGTGGAGAATGGCTTCGGATTCGTTGGCTCCGGGTATCTGGAGAAGTTCGCCTGGGACCCCCCCCAGCAAGTCATAACACGTGCCGGCTTCGGGGCTCAATAGCTGAAGGCACACCTTTTCTTCTGGACCTCTATGACAATTCCCTCCGCTTACATCGATCGCCTCGTCAACCTCCTCGATCCCGAGGCCAACCTCCTGCTGAATATGTCGTACGAGGAGGCCATGGCCGCGTTGGCGTCCGGTGACCCGGACCGCGTCAGGGAAATCAACGGGCACTTTGCCCTGATTCACAAGGATGGTATTTCCGTGCGGATGGCCCGATCGATCGGGCGCCCGATGCGCTACTTCCTCGCCAAACTCGTTGCGGGCCCCTGCCTCATCGTCGCAGAGCGGATCGACGAGATCCACGCCTGGCTTGAAGCGGAAGGACTGGCCGACCAGTTCCATCCGTCGTACACGCGCATGGTCCCGGCTCATCACCTTCTGACCATCCAGCTGGTCGGCTGCCCCGACCCAAATCCCACCTACACCCGTTTCTTCACCCCGGAGCGCAACGCCCTGCCAACCGACCTCGATGCCATCGGTGCGCGGTACATCGGAGCGCTTTCCAATGCCTGCGCCGCCTGGCTCGACCGGATCGACCCGAAAGCACCCATCGGCGTTCTGTTCTCCGGCGGCATCGATAGCGGTTCGGTATTCCTGGTCCTCTATCACCTCCTGCTCAGCCGCGGCGAGTCCCCCGCGCGCCTCAAGGCGTTTACCCTCTCGGTACAGGGGGGGTCCGACCTCGACCAAGCCCGGCGTTTTCTCGACACTCTGGGTCTGTCCCTCTTTTTGGAGGTCGTAGAGGTCGCGGCTGAAGATGTCGATTACAGGGAGGCTGTACGAGTCGTCGAAGACTACAAGGAACTCGACATCCAGGCGGCCGCCATGGCGCTCGCCCTCTGCAAGGGTATCCGGAGCCGGTATCCCGAGTGGGAATACCTCGCCGACGGGGACGGTGGGGACGAAAATCTGAAGGACTACCCTATCGAGGAAAACTCCGAATTGACCATAAAGAGCGTTCTCAACAACCTCATGCTGTACCAGGAGGGATGGGGCGTCGACGCCATCAAGCATTCGCTCACGTACTCCGGTGGCCAGAGCCGCGGGCATGTCCGCAGCTACGCGCCGCCCCGAGCCCTCGGTTTCCGGAGTTTCAGTCCCTACACGTTGCCGGACGTCATCGAAGTGGCCGAGGGAATCCCCTTCATCGAGCTTACCGACTGGGACCATAGCCGGCTCTACGCCCTGAAGGGGGAAATCGTCCGCAGAGGCATACGCGCCATCACGGGCCTCGAAATGCCTGTCTTCGAGAAACAACGCTTCCAGCGCGGGGCCGTCGACGAATCTGCCTTCGACCGCTTGTTCCCCTCCGGCGAAGCCGCCTACCGCAAGGCGCTGTCTGCGATCTATGGATAAACCGGTCCCCTTCTTCCGGGAGAGGGAGATCCTTGAAGCCAGACCGCCCAAGCACGCGGTGGACGAACACCGTCCGCTCGGGTTCTTTATTGAGCCCGAGCGGGGACGCGACGGTGTGGTAGCCCTCACTGCCACCGTGCTTTTGACGAACCGCGAGTGCCCCTTCCGATGTCTGATGTGCGATCTGTGGCGTAGTACCACGGATAGGACGGTTCGGCCGGGAAGCATCACCAGGCAAATAGACCACGCTCTGAATCGCCTGCCGACGGCCAGCCGAATCAAGCTGTACAATAGCGGCAATTTTTTCGATGCACGGGCGATTCCGCCCGGCGAATGGGAGCCCATCGTCGACCGTGTGCTCCCTTTTGATTCGGTCATCGTGGAGAACCATCCGCGGCTCTGTGACGCCCGGGTTCTGTCCTTTCGCGCGCTCATGGGAGGTCGTCTCGAGATCGCTCTCGGCCTCGAGACGGCTCACCCTGACGTACTCCGTGGCCTGAACAAGCGGATGACCGTAGAGGACTTCATCCGGGCCGCTGGATTCCTCACTGAAAACGATATCGCCGTCCGGACTTTCCTCCTCCTTTGGCCACCGTTCCTGGGAGAGGAAGCGGGGATCGACTGGACCCACAGGTCGATCGAGATCGCGTTTGCCGCCGGCGCCGAGGTCGTCTCGCTGGTGCCCCTTCGGCCCGGAAACGGCCTCATGGAGATGCTCTATGCCCAGGGCCTTGCCCGGTCGCCCTCCCTCCTTCACCTGGAGCAGGTCATGGAGGAGGCCCTCATGCATCCTCAGGGCCGCATCTTTGTCGACCTCTGGGACGCGCATGCCTTCATGGAATGCCGACGATGCGGCCCGGCTCGTATCGCCCGGCTTCGCACGATGAATCTTTCACAGCAGGTGCCTGAACCGGTAAACTGCGTGTGTCAGCCACCCGAGAGGCGATTACGCAAGCCATGGACTCCCTCAAAGCAGATGTTCTGATTCTAGGGTCCGGTTTCGGCGGGTCCCTTTCTGCCCTCGTCCTCAGCCGGATCGGACTCAGCGTGCTCGTTGTTGACAGGCAACGCCATCCGCGCTTTGCCATTGGGGAGTCGTCGACGCCCATCGCAAACATGGTCCTGCGTTCCCTGAGTCTGCGCTACGACCTGCCCCGCCTCTTTCCCCTCTCCCTTTACGGCCTCTGGCAGGACGAGTATCCTGAAGTCCTTGCCGGGCGGAAGCGCGGTTTTTCGTATTTCCCTCACGCTGTCGGCACGCCCTTTCACGTTGACGGCAACCATTCCACGGAGTTGCTCGTAGCGGCCAGCAACAGCGATGCGCATTCCGACACGCAATGGTATCGACCGGATGTCGATGCATTCCTGGCTAACGAGGTCCGAGAGGCCGGCATTCCGCTCCTCGAGGAGGCGGAGGTGATGGACCTCGCATCCGGTCCGCCGTGGAAGGCAGTCGTTCAGAAGGCGGATGGGGCACGTTTTCCGTTGGAGGCCCGTTTCGTGGTGGATGCGACCGGCTCTTCTTCGGTCATCACGCGGCTTCTCGGCATCCCAACGGACGCCGCCCCCCTGAGGACCCGGTCAAGAGCGGTGTTTTCCCACTTCGTCGGGGTGCCTCATTGGCACGATTTGCTGGTCGAGATGGGTGCCGCAGTCCACGAGCATCCCTTCCACTGCGATGACGCTGCACTGCATCATATCCTCGACGGGGCATGGATGTGGCTTTTGCGGTTCAAGGACGATCGGCTCAGCGCCGGGATCGTCCTGGACGCCCAACGATATCCTGGATCCGCTTCCCTGTCGCCTGAATCAGAGTGGCGCGACTGGATCAACCGATATCCGGCGCTTCAGCGCCAGTTCCGTGCCGCCCGACCCTGCCCCGTTCCGGGAGGCCTAATCGGCACGGGCCTCCTTCAGCGCCGTGCGCGCGTCGCCGCGGGGCGGGATTGGGCGCTACTCCCGTACTCGGCCGGCTTCGTCGACCCGCTCCATTCGACCGGTATCGCACACACGCTCAGTGGCATTGAGAGACTTGCCCGCATCTTCGCCAAAGACTGGGAACGTCCCTCATTCGAGACCGCGCTGGCCGGATATGGAGAGACCATCCTGAAGGAGATCGATTTCATCGACCTGCTCGTCTCCGCCTGTTACCGCGCTATGGTCGACTTTCGCCTGTTCCGGGCGGCGACGATGCTATACTTCGCTGCCACGATCTCCTACGAAAGAATTCGTTCCGAGGGGCGCATGGAACCCGGGAGCGCCTTCCTGTCTGCCGATGACGACGCACTGCGCGATGTGGTGCGGCATTGCGCCGACACGATCGGGGTGTTGGTCCGGGGTGGCCGCGTGCCTGACCGGCAGGAGACGGAGCGTTTCGAGGACGAGGTCGAGGGGCTCATTCGTCCATGGAACGCCGTGGGACTTTTCAGCCCGCGGGTTCCAAACATGTACGAACATACCGCCGCCCCCGTCGGCATATAGCGCGGGGCGACCGTCGCCGCCTATTGGGAACCGGCCTGCTGTGCCTGCGCCTCCGACTGCATCCGTTCGAGTCGGGCCAGGCTCTCCCGCACCGCCGCATTGCGCGGCTGCCGCCGCGCTACGCGCTGCCAGGCGGCACGTGCTTCATTGTATCGACCCGTGTTCGCATAGGCGACGCCAAGGTTGAACCAGACGTCCGTGAGATTCGAGTCGATCCGCACGATCGCGCGGAAGCGGCGGAGCGCGTCATCGGTGTTGCCAAGCTCCATCAGAAGCAAAGCGAGGTTGCTCTGCAGGTAAAGGTTGTACGGATCCAGGGTGACCGCCACCTTATAGGCATCTGCTGCCCGGTCCACCTGACCGGCACGGCGAAGCAATTCGGCAAGTTCCGTCCAGCGCTCCAACTCGGTCGGATACCGGTTGATGGATTCCTGCGCTTCATTGATCTTCTGTTGCAGCTGTTGGGCCGTGTCGGCCTTGGCAAAGTAGACCTTTGCATCCGATTCTCGACCCATCGCCATGAGAATCTGTCCCATGTTGAACTGGGCGCCCTGGTGCCACGGACGGCTTTCGGCCATGGGCAGCAGGACTTCGTAGGCCTCCTCTGTCTTACCGGTTCTGTGCAGGAGTGACCCGACAATGTAGGCATAGTCCGGATTTTCCGGCCGCAATCGAAGGCCCCGCTTCGAATAGGCAATGGCCCGGTCCATGTCGCCGATCTCCTCATAGAGTTGACCCAGCCACATGATTGCCGTCGCATTGGTGGAGTCGAGTTCGATGGCGCGGGTGTAGGCTGCCTCCGCACTATCCGCTTCGTTCATTGAGGCATATGCCCGGCCCATTTCGTGCCAGAGCGAAGAGGTCTCGCCAAGAGTCAACTCATCCTGATAGAGATCTACCGCCTCACGGACTTTGCCCCGTCTAAATTCGTTGATCCCAAGGTTGAAGCGGGCGCCCTTGTATCTGGGATCCAACTCGAGGACGGTCTCATACGCAGCCCGCGCGACATCGAGTTGATTGAGTTGCGTGTAGATGACGCCCCGCAGATAGTGCAGGTCAGCCAGTTCCGGCGCATAAGCTTCAGCGCTGTCGGTCCAGGCTAACGCTATCGTATAGTTGCCTCTTTCATACGCCCGCTGGGCTTCAACAATGAACCCACCGATGCGGGGTTCGAGCTTGGAGCGGAGTTTCTCGGTGACCGTTGCAGGCTCTGAACAGGCCAGCAATAGGGCGCCGAGCGTGAAGGCCGAGAGAATGGTACGTTTCATGGTGTTGAATCTCTGGATTCTCCAGGCGTCCACGGCTCCAGCCGCCCGGTGCCTTCGACGATGCGAAGTAGTTGGTTCGCCTTCACGTTCTCGAATCTGTCTCGACGGCCGCTCGGCCAGCGAACCAGCACCGAATCGAGTTGTTCAGCCTCAGCGAGGCCGAACGTTGCGGCGAGTTCAAACTGTGTAAGATAACTCGAACCGGACCGGACGCGCTGCACGAGTCGCCGATCGCCCATCCAACCGTCGACCTGGGTCCCGATGGCGCTGCGATTACTTTTCGTCCCGATCGGCTTTATTCGAACATATCCGCCCCCCTCCGTATCGTTCCGAAGCAGATGGGCCGGTCCGTTGTTCTCGACATAGAGGACGTCCAGGTCTCCGTCCCGGTCAAAGTCCGCGTGGGCCACGGCCCGCGCGACCTTTGCTTCGTTTAACCCATCATCCTCACGCAACTGTAGCTCGGTGAAGGTACTGTTGCCGTCGTTCAGGTACAGTTGGGGCTCCTGTCGAAACGAGACACCATGCACGAGTTTCGCGATGTGCGTCTGCACATGTCCATTGGCCGTCAACAAGTCGAGGTCGCTATCCAGGTCAACGTCAAAGAGGATTACGCCGAACGTCAGCGTCATTAGACTGGCGTGGCCGATCTTGGCGGCGGCGGCCCGGTCCATGAAGAGCCCGTTCCCCACGTGGCGGTATACGGCTATACTTTCTTCGGTAAAATGTCCGATGACGATGGTAGTCTCTCCGCTTGCATCCGTGGCCCCGACGTCGATGCCCATGCCCGCACGCGGGTTTCCATTCGCGTTGTAGGCAATCCCTGCCATGATGCCGCGTTCAGTGAACGTGCCGTCGCCGTTGTTCTCATAGAGGAGATCCCGCTCGGTGTCGTTCGTTACCATCACATCCGGCCAACCGTCCTGGTTGTAGTCGAGTTCGGTTACTCCGAGGGCTTTGTCCCTCTCCTCCTCGATACCGGCAGCAAATCCCGCACGTTCAGTCCAATCGGAAAACGTTCCGTCACCATTGTTCCGGAAATACCGACTGCGCTGACCCGGATACTCCTGCGGCGTGCAGTAGACTTTCTGCCCCTCATGGGCGCAATAGATATCCGTTTCGGGCGACCAGACGACGTAGTTCACCACATACACATCCAGCCAGCCATCCCGATCCGCATCGAAGAACATGGCGGACTCTCCCCAATTCTCTTCCTCCTGAAACCCCGCTTGGAGGCCTACTTCGCTGAAAACGCCACCTCCGTCGTTCCGGAACAGGAGGTCACGGTAGAGGGATGAAAGGAAAATGTCTTCGTCCCCGTCGTTATCGTAGTCACCGAACGCGATTCCGTAGCCGTACGTCTGATGCTCATAGAATCCCGCTTCTCGTGTCCGATCTTCGAATGTCCCGTCTCCCCTGTTCCGGTACAGTCGTAGAGCGGGTAGCGTGTCCTGACCTTGACCCCGGAAGGCTCCACCGGGAACGAGCGCCAAATCGATCCAGCCATCTCCGTCGTAATCGAGAAAACCGCCGCCGCCGCCGTTGATTTCCGGAGCCCAGGCATCGCCCCATCCCGCATGGTGGTGGAGAAAATTGCCCAGCCCTGCGGCCGCCGTCACGTCTGTGAATCGCACAACACCGGGTTCCTCTTCGGGAGGCGCTTGCTCGCCGCCCTGGGAGCCACAGCCTGACCACAGGATGATTCCCGCGACCACAAGTCCAGAAAACGCCAATAATGAAAACGCAGTCTTGGACGGCATATCAGCGTGCAGTACTCCCTTCCAGCGGCACTTCGCGGAACGTGTCCTCTCCCTCTACGAGCGCAATCTCTCGGTCGGCGAGTATCTCCGTGAATCGGTCGACCCGGCCACTCGGCCAGAATATAAGTAACGAATCCACTTTATCGGCGTTCCCAACACCAAACGTCGCGGTCCTTTCCATCTGGGAAAGGTAACTTGATCCGGACCGGACACGCCGTTCCATGTACTGTCCTTTCACCCATGCCTCTAGCCGGCTTCCCAGGGCATCTCTGTTCGAAACGCGTCCCGACAGGCGTACGCGCAAGAACCGGCCGCTCGTGCTGGTATTCTTCCAGAGGTGAATGGGACCATCATTTTCCGTGATGAGGATGTCAAGACGTCCATCCCGATCAAAGTCGCCGTACATCGCTGCCCGGGCCACGAGGGGTCGGCGCCACACCTCATCCGATCCTTCGAATACGGTAAACTCCCCCTCGCCGGAGTTGATGAAGAGTTGAGGGGGCTGCCGGAAGGTGATGTGGCCCGTGTCGCTTACCTGATCGGGCTGAACATGCCCGTTGGCAGCAAACAGATCGAGGTCGCCGTCGTAGTCGGCGTCGAGCAGAAAGATGCCGAACGTGAGGCGCGTCATGCTGGCGTGCCCTACCCGGGAAACCGTAGAACGGTCCCGAAACAGCCCGTTGCCGAGGTGGTGAAATACGCCGGAGCTTTCATTGGAGAAGTGGCCGATGAAAATAGTCACCTGGCCCGTCGAGTCCACAACGCCCGCGTCGATCCCCATGCCGGAACGTGCTTCTCCGTGCTCGGAGAATGCGAACCCGGAAGCCACCCCCCGTTCAATGAACGTTCCGTCACGCCTGTTTTCGTAGAGCAGGTCGCCCTCCCCATCGTTGGATACGGCAATATCCGTCCAGCCGTCCTTGTTGTAGTCGATTTCAACCACCCCGAGTGACTTGCCGATAGCGGGCAGAAATCCGTCCTCCCAGCTACGATCGCTAAACGTACCATCGCCATTGTTACGAAAGTACTTGGACGCGATCCCTTCGTAATCCGCAGGGATGCAGTAGAGCTTCATGTCGGAGCCGGCGGGACACCACTTGTCGTTCTCCGGTGTCCAGTCGGCATAATTCGCGATGTACAGATCGAGCCAGCCATCGTGATCCGCATCGAAGAAGAGCGCAGAAGAACTCCATACCGACTCCTCACCCAATCCGATCTCCCGGCCCACTTCCACGTATCGTCCGCCGTCGTTGCGGAAGAACAGGTTGCGCGTCAGTGTCGTGACTACGAGGTCCGGATCCCCGTCATTGTCATAGTCTGCGATCGACTGCCCGATGGTATACGCGGTCACCTCACCGAGGCCGACCTGTTCCGTGATCTCGCTGAACGTGCCGTTCTGGTTGTTTCTGAATAGCCAGATGGACTGTGGTTCGCTGCCCGCATCGCCGTCCCACTTCCCGCCGCCCAGGTAGAGGATGTCCAACCAGCCGTCTCCATCGTGGTCAAAGAAGGCGGCGCCGGAGCCCATCATTTCCGGATAGTATTTCTTGCCCGCGGCGCCGTTTTCGTGATGAGCGTCCCCAAGCCCAGCCTCATTGGTCACTTCCACGAAGCGGATTCCTGCGTCTGCTTCGGCTGGGGACTCGGGCGTTCCCCCGCACCCTGTCAACAGGGCTGCGACAATTCCCACAGACGTCCCGAACAACCAACGCACGACGTGAGAGGGCATTCGTTCAGCCATACGTATTCCCTGGGCAAGCTGTGCGGACTGAATGACCGTGTCGACTCCGTGGCAGGGGACTGAAAAGGTTACCGTGGCCCTAAGTTCCGACTTCGCCGCCTGCCCTGTGGTGAAGGATCGTCGGATTCGAGGGGCATCGGGATTTGCCCAAAACTGCCGAGCGCCCGCGATGCTCTTGGCATCGCGGGCGCTCCATGCATACCCGAAATAACGTGACGGCTCCTACTCAGGGGCCGATCGATCGGCTACAGGCCAACGTTAACGCTGATGCGATTCACCGATCCGAAGAGACCCCAATCGGTGTAGGCATAGTCGGCTCCAAACCGGATCCCGCCGAGCGGGACTTTCACGCCGCCGCCAAAGGATACGCCCTGCTCCTCCATGATATAGTTCTCAAATCCCCCGCGAAGGTAAAGCATATCCATGAACCCGTATTCCAACCCGAACTTGATATGCTCAGAAAAGTCACGCGGACGGGCCGCGTCGGCATGCAACATCAAGGAGTGTTGGTCCGGGTTCAGGCTCGTGAAATCCACAACGTCGATCTGGGCGCCGATCTGGAACGTGAGCGGGAGTTCGTACCGCTCGCGGACGTAGGTAAGCTCCCGCGCGAAGTTCCTCGCCGCCATAGCGATCACGAGGCTCTTGAAGCCCGTCTTGTAGATGACGCCGAAGTCGACCGCGAGGGTCTGCTTTGCGTAGTCCGCCGTGTTCTCCGCTGCCACCTGGTTCAGGTTGCCAAAGTCACGGCTCGTCACGAAGCCGTCTCCGATGTTCTGATACGCAACCTTCACGTGGCCTCCGACAGAGAACCGATCGGTGAGCGACCGGGCATAACCAAGGCCGACTGCCATGGCCGTAGGTGAATACGTGCCCGTCTCGAGAAAGCCCGCATCATTGTTGGCGCGGACCGTTCCGATAAAATCACCATAGTCGACTGCCACAACCGACAAGCCGAACACGCCAATGTTACCGGCCGGCCTGTAGGCGAGGCTGGCAGCATTGTATGCAATGTCGGTAATGAAGGCCATGTTCGAGAAACCCGCATGGAAGGCGCCCTCCATGCCGGCCATCGAAGCCGGGTTATAGAACAGGGATGAGGAGTTGCCGTTCGTTTCAGACATCACCGCCCCGCCGATGGCGGTGGCGCGGGCATCGACCGACATGCTTAGAAACTTCATGCCGGTCTGCGCGCGCTTCTTCAGCTCCACCTCCGTATCCGGCGTCACAACCTGCGCAGCCGCCACGCCGGAAAAGACGAGGACCAGCAGCAGGGTGAACGCGCTAGTGTGAAAGATTTTCTTCATCGTAACGCCTGGGTTTGTGTGACCGGGTAGGTCTGGTTCACCCTATCCCCCCGGCCTCCAACGAGGCCGGGGAGATAGGCTGCTAGGCTAGCGAATGACCGTGAACTTCAGAGTGAACGATTCTCCCTTCTCGAGATCCTCGACCACAGCGATATATATACCGCTGACGAGAAGCTGGCGGGAGGCCGTGGTGAGGTTCCACAGTTCGTCGCCCGAGCCATCGAGGTGTTCGATGGTGTGCACCAACTCGCCGACCTCCGTGAAGATCTTGATCGTGCACTGACCGGGGATGTTGAAGAACGCGACACGGTCTTCCTGAGCAAAACGCACCGACGTATCCGAGCCGAGGTTCACCGGGTTCGGAACGACGCGTGCGTCACGCACACTTCCCGTCGCACCGTATGCAGCGCGCTTCAGGTTCGTCGGCAGATAGCTCTGCGTCTGATACCGGCTGCTGTGAAGCGGTACGCCGGACGGCGTGCCGTTGAGGGCCGTCGGATCATTCGGTTGGGGTGCGCCTACGGCTACCACGTAGTAGAAGTAGTCCGTCCCCCGGTTCGCGCTGGTGTCCTTGTACTCGGTGGCGCCTGCCGGGAGCGTGGCGACCTTCTCGTAGCCCACGATCAGGTTACCCTGCGCATCCACTTCCATGCCGTCACCGTCTGCGTCCAGCAGGTTGTCCTCGTACCGGCTGGTACGGTAGACTTCCCAACCCGTCACGCTCGGGCCCGTTGTCGCCGGCACCCAGGTTACGTCAATCCCATCCGGGCGACCCCAGATTTCCACCTTCGAAGGCGGATGGGGCGGTTCGGGAATCGGGTACACGGTCATCCCGTTGCTCTTCTCCCAGAGGGCGGTTGCGCGCTCAAAGGACTGCATGAGGGAGTCACGTCCGGTGATGACCCACTGGTTCTTCGTGAGGGCCTCACCGCCGGAGTTCCGAACGTCCCATGGGGATTGGAACGGCGTACGATCGATTGCGCCGTCGCCGTCCGCGTCGTACTCGATGATCAGGTTGTCATTGGCGCCGGAACGCTTATACTTGCGCCCGATCTGAACACCTGCATCATAGCTCAATCCGGCGACGGCTTCCGCCTGGACGAGATTGATGCATTCGTTGAAGCCGAGCGTGTACGGTCCGAAGGCCTCTGTCGCTGCGAAACCACCCTGTTTCCCGAGGGCCGCATCACCGCTCGGCTCCCAGAAGTTACCGGTCGGCTCGACGCGATAGATGTAGTGCGGGTACATCCGGGAGCTACCACCAGGGAAGCGCGCGGGGTTTTCACGGGTCAGGATACCGAGTTCATAGTAGTCCTCATGCGAGGACCCATCGGACGTAAGCGTCTCGTCCTGGTCCATGAAGCCCATGGTCCGGGGCTGGCAGGTCTCCATCGTCGCCGGCGTGCAGCGGATGAAGTTCGAGTTGCTCGGGCTTGCGTCCGCATGCAGGGTGAGACGACCAGTAAAATTGGCTCCGCCCAATCGGCCCACCGTATCCCCGGGGATTGCCGTATTCGACCAGTGCGTATCGTCCCACAGCGGGCCACCGAGGCTGTTGTACCGGGTGTAGTCTTTTTCCCAACCGTACCAGCTGTAGATGGCGGTGAAGTCGACGTTGTAGTCCTCGTGCCCGTCGCCGACCACGTCTACCATGTTGAACTTACCCCACACCTGGCCGCCGGACGTCACCCAGCTCGCTCCCGGAGGGCTAGAATAACGGTGAATCCGGAAGAAGTAGGTGTCATTCAGCGTTTGTCCCGGGAGTTCGATATCCTCATCGTCGTCCAGGTTGCCGGTGTTGCAGTACTCGAGCTGGTGCAGGTGGAAATTGTCGAAATAGGCGTTCGAGTAGGCGTAGTATTTCCCGTGCACCGTGACGCCGGGACGCATGTTGTGGATGTTATCCACCATGCGATCGGAGGGCAGATTCGGGTCTACTTCTTCAACGATGGCGAGGTTCTTGAAGGAGAGGGCGCCATCCACCAATACTTCGGTATCCTCGTACCGGGAAACCAGTTTGTTCTGGACCGGGAAGGTGACGCCGATACCCGGGGTGCGAGGACCGCCGCGGCCCACATACCAGGGGAAGTTGGTGCCGCGCTCGTCGGTCCAGTTCTTGACGCCGATCCAGAGCGCCTGAGCCCGGCTGTGCTGTGCGGCGTTCCTACGCAGGATCTGAGGGTACTCCAGTCCGAACGGGATACCCGGTGCGCTTTCTGCCCGAAAGCCGCCCTCGACGTAGACCTGCGCGAGGTCGCCGATGTCGAGCCAGGTGCCCGTGAACTGGCCCCGTGCTTCATCAGCGAACGCCACGACCAGCAGGAGCGTCGTGACGATCGCGAAGCGGTTTGTCAGTTTCATCCTCATGTTTCTTCAGGAAAGGTGTTTCTTGGAGGCTCGTTTGCCGCCTAACCGGACCGGCGCCCCCTCATTGAAGGGGCGCCGTCCGGTTGGGCATCAGAGAGAGATTCTCAGACCCATGGAGACCATCCGCGGGTTGAGGAATGTCTTGAAGAGCAGGTTCGGCATGTCGATATAGGCCTTTTCATCAAGGACCTTGTCAAGCTCGTCCTGCGGCACTGCCGACCAGGAGGTGCCGTTCCAGCGGGAGTAGTTGCCGGTCGACTTTTCCCAGTACCAGGCACGTTGGCTGGGTTCCGTTACACCGGCCAGGTCGACAACAGGCTCAATGGGCTGAAACTCGACGCCGGGCTTGCGGAAATCACCGGGCCGGTCATTACCGGGCACCCAGATGTACGGCATACCGGTCTTGTCCTTGAAGGGCAGCGAGCCATCCACGGCAGCCATCCCGTCGAACACATCTTCCGGCAGATGGAGTGACCACATGTAGCGATCATTGTCGCGGTCGTAGTCACTGAAGCCGATCTCGTTCCACAAGTGCCTGCGGTTCATGAGGTTGTCGATGTCGACGAAGAGTTGCAGGTCTCCGAGTTTGGAGTCCACATTCTTCGTGACGCGCAGGTTCCAGTTCCAGTAGTCTCTCCACTGGACGTTGTCCTGCAGTTCAGGCGCCTGACCTCCACCACCAGTCCACGTGAACTTCTGGCCGGAACGCCATTCGCCGAGAAGGCTGGCGCGCCAATCACCGAGCAGGCGCAATCCGCCCATATCCGGCCCGAAGTCTTGCGGCGTGAGGAAGATGAGGTTGATGCGCGCAAAAGGACTGGCGATCGGTGCACTCTGCCGGTAGTCGGTCGTCGTGCGCAGATAGCTCAGCATTTCAAACGAGTTCTCGTAGAACACGGAGTAACCGAAGTTGCCGCTCTTGGTCTGCAGGTACGTGTAGTTCACAAAACCGCGGAAATAGCGGCCGGTCATCTTGTTCAACGTAATCTCGGCGCCCCGGATATCCTGGTAGTTCCACGGACGGCGGGAGCTGTACTGGACCATAGCCCCCAGGCCGTTGAAACTAACCGACCGAGACTGGGCCTGGACATCCTTATAGTAACCCGAGATGCGGAGCAGGAATCGGTCGAACAGGTTCTGGTCGAAGCCCAGTTCGTAGGACACCGTCTTGGGCATCGGGCTGTCCGGATTGCCGATGATGTCGATCCCGCCGTCCGGGGTCGACTGCACGCCGAACACGTCAAACGCGTTGAGCATCTGGCGGAAGTGCCCGTAGTTGAAGTACAGCTTGCTGTTCTCCGTCACGGGGAACGACACGCCGAGGCGCGGGCTCAAGAAGAGTTGTGCGTCCGGCTCCGCCTTTTCCAGTTGTTCGTCGAGGACCGGTTCACGACCGCGAAGCGCCATGTCGTACGGGGTGAACACCCACCACTGGGAGTTCGCGTCAAAGTAGTCAAGACGCAATCCCAGGTTGGCGATCATGCCCTGGAATTCGAGTTTCCCCTGCGCATACGCGGCACCCTGGATGGGGCTACGCTCCCATGCTTGACCTCCTTCCAACCGGCCGGTCAACTGGAAGCCCATATACTGGGTGTTCACGTTGTAGTCGCCGATGATGAGTTCGGCGCCGGTCTTCAGCTGGAAGAACCGGTTCACCTGGCTCGTCAGGTCGAACTTGCCCGAGAACAGGCCGACATCCGTCGTGTCGCGCGCCTTCGACCAGTGTCCACCGGTCGACTCGCCCGTGAGCAGGTTTCCGCCCACCGGGGAAAGGCCAAGAGGTTCTTCACCCGCGCAATACGCGGTTGTCGTACCGTCTCCTGTCAGATCACTGTCCCCGCCGAAGCAGACTACACCACCCAGTCCCTGGGCGAGCGCCTGCTCTCCGGATGCCGTAAGACGCCCGAAGTTGTCGGTGTACAGCGAACCCGTCGGCCAGCCCGGAATACAGGGCGTCACGCCGTCGTTCGCTACGCCGCTCGGCGGGCAAATGTAGGCGGCGTCTCGCAGTTGCGCGAAACCCGTCCGATACTTCGAACGGACGTTCTGGACGCTCACTTCATAGAAGGTGTTCGCGTTCACCGTGTGCGTGAAGCTGACACCCAGCATGTTGTGGTCGACGTCTCCCAGATCGAGCGTGGCGTCGGAGTAGAGCACGTCGCCCCTTTCCGAGCCTTCGTTGATCGCGTACGGTCCCCACTGCCACGGATACCGCGGAATCCATCCGCTGTACAGGTTGAGGCGGGTGGCATACGCGTCGTCGTTGTTGCCGCGCTCCCAGGACATCATCCCGTGCACGGTCAACTTCATGTTCGTTCTCGGATTCGAGACGATCTTGCCCTGCACCGTCTGGGCGCCGAAGTGATTCCTGAACTGCGGAATCAGATAGGTATTCTGGGTGCCACGGTAGGAAGCGAGGAATCGCAGGTCGCCCATCTTCTGGCCAAGCCCGGGTACGAGCGGTCCACCGAGGGTAACGTCTGCTTCGTAGTCCGCCACCTGGGGCGAATTGTCCTTGCGGTGGGTGTACTGGTAGTACTCGAGCATGTCGTCCACCGTGACATCAAACCCATCCCCTTTCAGACGATCCACGATGGCATTCCAGCCCTCGAAGGGCCGGTACTGCCGCTGCGTGTAGACGTCCCAAACGCCGGCCGTTCCATTCAGGCGGGTCTCAGGGTCAAGGGGACCACGGTTGTACCAGTTGTCGCAGTTGGGGTCGGGGCTGTCCGTACCGAACCCACAGTCGCCGATGTTTTCCGGAAGCGTGGAAAGGCCTTCGAAAGCCTTGTGCTGCTTCGGCTGGTACCGAAGGAACGCGTCCAGGTTGTAGCGGGTACGCGACGGCTCTTTGGTGGTCAGGTTGATGATCCCTGAGCGCACGTTGCCGTACTCGGCGTTGAAACCGCCCGTCTGGACCTGCACTTCTTCCAGTGACGTGTAAGCGATGTTGGTGAAGGGGTTTTGGTCGCGGCCGGTCCGCATGTTCATCCCGTCCACCACAAACGCCAACTGGTTGGAGCCGGCGCCACGGAACTGCAGACCCGGCTCGATGCCGGCCTGGAGATCGATGACTTCCGTCACCCCGGCCACCGGGAGGTTTTCGAATTCCGCCGGGTTTAGGCTCACCACGTTGGCAGAAACGTCGAGCTGAACGATCGGCCGCTCTGCGGTCACCACGACCTCCTCGCCGCCGATCACCAGTTCACGCAACTGAAAATTCAGATCGGTGGTCAGACCGGTGTTCACACGAACATTCTGAACCACTTCCGGCGTGAAGCCGACGAACGAGGCCCGCACGGCATACGTGCCGGGGCGGACGTTGATGATACTGTAGTATCCCTCAGAATCGGATACAGACCCCTGTGTGGTGCCTTCGATCGACACGTTCACACCAGGCAGTCCGTCCCGACTCGCGGCATCGGTCACACGACCGGAAATCTTGCCCGTCTGGGCAAGTGCTTGCGCCGCGAAAAGCAGGGGTACCACCGCTACGAGTAGCTTGGTAACTCTTTTCATGTACACCCTCCGAGTTTTTTCACGTGAGGCTGATGATGGGTTGATTGGTCCGAAAAACACGATGAACGCCCTTCAGCAGATACCTCCGGCATCAACTGACAGGACGGTCTCCAGGTCGTGAGCATGGAGTCTGTATGACGAAAAACTGACAATCTGTCGATGACCAGCTTGGCCTATCCGATCCGTGATCTTGGCAACGGCCCTCCCTTTCAGGCCGCACAGAATCGCTGAAACCGCTTCCTGTGTAACGTGGTGGTGCGACTGCTTCAGCGTCTGAACAAAATCTAAACAACGACGGGGCCGTCGCGCAAGAAGAATCCGTGTGGAAAAAGAAGTGCCCCTACCCTCCCAACTCCTGATAGGCAACCCGGATACACGCCTGTATGCCCTGGGGCCGATCCGGTATGCTCCATGACTCGAATCCGGGCACGTGTACGGCCCGCGCCGCATCCTCTTCGCTCTTGCCGTCGGCCCGCTCCCCCTGTACAAAAGCCAGCAATGCCGTCAGAAAGTCCCTCATGGCCAGCACATCATCCCTGCCGCCGGTGACCGGATGCCCCTCCCCGGCATGACCAAACACGAAAAGCGCGTCGTCCCCGAACCGGTCGGAGACCTGCTCCAGCACGCCAATCCACCCGGCGATCGAGGCGCCGCCGGGGCGGTCGATGAACGGGGGACGGCGATTGAAAACAAGGTCTCCCATGTGCACCACGCCGGCGCGCTCGAAAAGCACCACGATATCGCCGCCCGTGTGCGCCGGACCCAGATGAACGGCCGATACCGCCTCCGACCCCAGGTCCATCCTCCACTCTGAGCGGAATGTGACGACCGGAACGACCGGCGGCTCCGCGGCACCGGAACGCTCCGCAGCCGCGCGCTGAAGGCCGGGGACGTTCCAATGACCCACCATCTGGCGGGCAACCGGCGCAAACACGCCGTTTCCGCCCGTGTGATCACCGTGATGGTGCGTGTTGATCACCAGATCCACCTCGGTCCGGCCGGATCGGGCGGAAATCCCCTCCAGACAAACCGCCGCGGTATCGGGAAACTGCGTATCCACGACCACGGCCCCATCCGTCGTCACCAGCCACCCGATCGTACCGCCTCGCCCGACGAATAGTCCGGCTCCCCTGCGCAAATCCGTGAACCCCTCCACCAGACGACCCGACGCCCGGGCGCCAAGGACCGGACCTGCCCCCAGTGCCGCTGCTGAAGTGCCCGCCATCCGAAGAAAATGTCGTCTATTCACCTTAGTCACCGTTTGAATGTCAGAGAGATGACCGAAAGATAGCCAATTCAGCGTGAAGAGTATCCCGCCGGCCGGACGCCACGAAAATCCATGAACCCACCCCGTCTGCCGTGTGCTATTTTCCCGCCTCACGCTCTCGCCAGATCCAACATGACGACTCCTCCTCCCGGACGCCGCTTCGAGGTCAATCTCCGCGCCGGCAAATGGCATACCGTTGCCCTGCACACGGGATTGCTTCCACGCCGTGTGGAGGTATCGGTCTGGAGTCCCCGACGCTGCCGCTGGCGCCGGATCGGCCTCTTCTTCGGAGCCGGCGCGTTCAGACAGGAGGGGCGCTTCCTCCTGTACAACGGGCTCCTCCAAATAAGGTCGCCGGAGAACCGCACCTGCGTCATCCACGTCCATCCGGAAACCGACTGACCCACCGTGCTCCTCACGGATCTCTTCATCTACCCCGTCAAGTCGCTGCGCGGATCGACCGTCGAGGCGTCCTCGGTCGAGCGGCGCGGATTGTCCGGCGACCGGCGCTTCATGATTGTCGACACTGCGGGCCGATTCCTCACCCAGCGACACCTGCCCGAGATGGCCCGGATAGATGTCCTCACGCTACCGGAAGGGCTCCTGTTCCGACATGCGAACCACCGCGAACTCCTCGTTACCACACCTCGGCCGTCAGCTCGTCGGAGCCCTACCGTCGTTTGGAACGACACCGTGGAGACGCTCGACAGCGGCGAAGAAGCCGCGTCCTGGTTCTCAACCCTCCTCGGGACGCCCTGTCGACTGGTCTACCAGGATGGCGATGCCCGACGGCGTGTCGACCCCCGCTATGCCATCAATGCCGACGATGAGGTGAGCCTGGCCGACGGATACCCCCTGCTCATCACCACACCCTCCTCCCTCGAAGACCTCAACAAGCGCCTGGAGAAACCGGTCGCCATGAACCGGTTCCGGCCCAACCTGGTCCTCTCAGGCGCCGGCCCCTACGAGGAGGACACGTGGAAACGCATCCGCATCGGCAACGTCGAACTCGCCCTGGTGAAGCCATGCGCTCGCTGTGCCGTCATCACAGTCGACCAGGAGACGGGTGCTCGGACCGGAGAGCCGCTGAGTACGCTGAGGTCCTATCGGTCAATCGAAGGCCGCATCCTCTTCGGAATGAATGCCATTCCCGTCGTCACGGGACGCATTCGAGTGGGGGACCGGGTGGAGGTGCTGGTGTAAGGCAGATGGGAGATGGGAGATGGGAGACGGGAGATGGGAGACGGGAGATGGGAGATGTGAGATGGGAGATGGGAGACGGGAGTCGCAAGTTGAAAGTCGGGAGAGTCGGACGCGCAACTCCCAGACTCCAAACTCTGGATCCCGGGTCTCCGCTTCGCTCCGCCCGGGACGCTCCCTTCGGTCGCGACTCCAAACTCTAAACTCAGAAACTATGCGTTTCCCTCCCTCATCCCACACTCCTCGCTCTCATATTCCACCTCGACGGTGACGTGAGCCAGGTGCATGGACGCCACCAGTGCCTTGCTTTCACGCTTGAGCCGGATGATATCCTCCCGGCTTGTAGAATCGCCCACTACCAGATGCGTCGTGAGCACGTGATGCTCGCCGTCGAGTGACCAGACGTGCGTGTGGTGCGTGGAGCGAACGTGCTTCAGCGCCGCAAGACGGGCCTCGATATCGGCCAGATCGATGTGATCCGGCGTCGCCTGCAGAAAAAGGGCAACGGTCTTGCGCAAGTTTCGCACCACGTTCCAGAGCACGTAGAGCGTTATGAGGATCGAAAGAATCGGGTCGAGGATCGTGAGGTCCGTTACGAGCAGCGTCAGCCCGACAACGAGCACGGCGAGCCATCCCAACACGTCTTCCAGCAGGTGCCAGGCCACGGTTCGTGCATTCAGACTCCGATCTCCTTTGAGCCGATACACGGCGTAGCCGTTGACGGCCACTCCGAACACGGCAAAGAGAATCATCCCCGGCGCATTCGTCGGCTGCGGCGCGAGCAGCCGCGGCACCGCCTCTGCCACGATGAAAAGCGAGCCCAGGACGAGCACAACGGCCGTCGTCAGCGCGCCCAGGAGAGAGAACCGTCCGTATCCGTAGGAATACCGCTTGTCCGCCGACCGGCCCGATACCCGCTGTAGATACCAGGCCATGCCCAGAGAAAGGCTGTCACCGAGGTCGTGCAGCGCATCGGAGAGGATCGCCACGCTGTTCGTCCACAATCCTCCGAAGAGTTCCAGCACGGCGAAGCCCAGGTTCAAAAAGAACGCCGTCCTGAGATTATCGGCCGTGTGGCTGTGGTGGTGATGCGAAGCGTGGTCGTGCACAATCGGAGCAGATGAGGTCTGTGGGTGGGCTCCCCTACGCCCGCAGCGCGGCGCCTGTCTGGAGCGAAGTTAGCAACACGGGAGGCGAGGCCCGACATTCCTTGCGCCCGCCGGGTCTTTCAAACCACCCGAACATTGTATCTTGGTACATTCTTAATCGATTTCTGTTTTGCCGGGTATTCTCGTCCGGTTTCATCCCGGTCGATCAAGCATGGCCGACTCGTCCACTTCATCGAAGTTGCTTCAGCGGTACCGCGAGAGCGTGCAGGCTGATCTGGCGGTCCTGGAGAACGCGCGCCGCATTCTGCTGGACCATGTCCCCGGAGCCCGCGCTACGGTTCAGCGCGTCGCCCGATCTCTTCTGGACGCCAGCGTGGCGTACGGCTTCCACGAAATCGCCAGGGCCGCAGCGGCCCTGGAGCGGGCTACGGAAAACAACCTGCCGGAGCGGCTTGACGCGCTGCTGTTGATGCTGGACGAAATCGTCAGCACGGGTCGCGAACCGCAATGTGCCCGTGTGCTGCTCGTGGGGCGCCTGTCGGCGGAAAGGGAGATCCTCGAGCGCCTGCCGGCCGGACCCGGACACGAACTCTATCTCGCAACCACCGCCCTGCAGGCGGAGGAGCTTCTTCTGCAGCACCGGTTTGCGCTGGCCGTGGTTAACCTCTGTCTGCCCGACGCGGATGGCCGGGCGTTCGTCGAGCGCCTCCGCAGCAATCCACGGGCCTCAGAGTTGCCCATCCTGGTTGTCTGTGGCGCCATGGGACCTCATCTGGAGGATGAGCTTGCCGCTTTGGGCGCTTCGGCCGTCTTCACCAGGCCGGTCGATCCCGAGGCGTTTACCCGGGCCGCACAGGGCCTGCTTGAAACCCCGTCTCCCGATACGTCCTCCCAACCGCTGAGCCGTCGTCGTGACCCGCTTACACGACTCCTCACGCGCCACGCCTTCAGCGTTTCCTTCCAGCGTGCGCTCAATCTCGCCCGCAGCGCCGGCTTGCCCCTCTGGTTTGCCCTCGTCCGCATCGACGACATCCAGCCGCTCGTCAATGTGCACGGCCCGCGTATTCGGGAGGATGTGCTTCGGCGATCTGCCCGACTGGTTCGCGACACCCTGACGGAATCGGATCTGTCCGCAAGATGGCGCGGCGACGAGTTCGCCATTCTGGTCCTCAACCGCAAACGGAACGAGCTGCCCCCCCTGTTCGATCGGCTGCTGGCCACGCTGCGCGGACAACCCTACGAGACCGGCGCAGAACATCCGGCTCAGCTTTCATTTTCATGCGGCGTCGTTCGAGTCGACGAGGACACGTCGCTTCGCGAGACGTCCCTGAGGGCTGCGCGGCTCCTTTCGATAGCCAAGGATACAGGGCCCGGCCAGTTGCTCTTTGAGGACACGATCGGGCCCCCGCCCGGACGCTCGGCCCTTGTCGTGCTGCCGAACGACCTGATTCCTGCCGTCGTTCGTCATCACCTCGAAGAGGAGGGCTTCGTGGTTGTGCATCAGACGGTGCTCGATGAAGCGCTTCCTGCCGCCAGAGCCATGGAGCGGGTTGATCTCATCCTGGTTGATGCCACAATAGACCGCGCGCCCGGGGTGTTGCCGGTTCGGGCGCTGCGTAGCCTGGATCGTCTGTCAGACACACCCATGATCCTGGTCGTCGAACCGGGCGATGAAGATTCGCTGCGCGACGGGCTCCGATTTGGCGCGACCGACTACCTGACAAAGCCTTTCAGCGCACACGATCTGCTCTCGCGGCTGCATTTCGTTCTCACGAAACACGAGATGCGTCCGAACGCGTCCGATCCACCAGCTCAGATCCCGAACAGCCCCCTTCTGGATGCGCTCATCCGGGTCGCGAGAACACGGCTCGCAGCCGGAGAAGGCGTCGAGTTGCCGCATCTCGGACGTCTTGAGGTCGAATATCAAGCGGCCGCATTGCAGCGTGACGAATCCGGCCGTACAACGCTGCAGCCCCCCCACAACACCGTCCGGCTCCGGCCTTCCACAGAGGTGTGACCAGTCTCTCGACTTCGGCTGCGGCATCCTGAAAGCGCTTTGCTCGCTCTGTAGGGAGAACCCTCTCACGTCAAAGCGGGTCCTCCTCGCTTGCTCCAGCCCTCGCTTCCTACGCCTTTTCTCCCTGGCATCCGGTTGATTGTGCCGGTCTCGGGTGTGCCTGCCTCTGGCGTGCCCGTCCAAGCAACCGAGAAACCCAAGATGAGAGTCAAGAAGGTCGAGGAGCCCCGACCGGCCTCCCCGGAATCCAGTATGGCCGTTCTTGCCGCGCAAGATTTGCAGGCGTTGATTGACGGGCTCCACGAGGAAGGGTATGCCGTGTTTGGACCAACCGTTCAGCAACAGACGGTCGTGTACGATCGGATCGAGCACGTAGACGAACTGCCGCGGGATCAGGTAGATGAGCAGGACGGGGGTACCTATCGGCTGCACCACGTGGCGGGCAGCGGCTATTTCGCCCACGTCGTCGGGCCACAAAGCTGGAAGCAGTTTCTCTTCCCGGCATCGCGGCGCCTCTGGCATGCCGAACGCAAGCCACAAGGCAACGGGTTTGACATCTACCCGGAAGAAGTTGAGGTACAAAAGACGGCCTTCCTGGGTGTCCGGGCCTGCGAGTTGGCAGCGATCAAGATCCTCGACCGCGTCTTCCTCGAAGGGCCCTACGTGGACCCCGTCTACGCAGAGCGCCGGCGCAACCTGCTCATTGTCGCAGTAAACTGCAGCCGAGCGGCAAAGACCTGTTTCTGCACGTCGATGGAAACAGGACCGCGTGTCGATGCCGGCTTCGATTTGTGTCTCACCGAGTTGATCGACGAACGGCGCCATGACTTCCTGGTGGAGGCAACCGGCGAAACCGGAACGAAGGTACTGGACACCCTGCCCTGCCGGGCCTCCAAACAGGACGATGTCGAAGCGGCCGCGGAAGTGGTCGCCCGCGCCGAGTCCTCCGTCGAAAAAAAGCTCGATACACGGAACATCCACCAACTCCTGCTGACCCATCTGGACCATCACCGATGGACTGAAGTGGCCGATCGGTGTCTGGCATGTGCCAACTGCACCCTCGTTTGCCCCACCTGCTTCTGCTCCACGGTGAAGGACGTTACCGACCTCACCGGCGATCATTCCGAGCGCTGGCAGAAGTGGGACTCGTGCTTCACACTCGAACACTCTTACATCCACGGCGGCAGCGTCCGAACCTCGAGAAAGGCGCGCTACCGGCAGTGGCTTACCCACAAGGTGGCCAGCTGGATCGACCAGTTCGGAACGTCAGGATGCGTCGGCTGCGGCCGCTGCATTACCTGGTGCCCCGTTGGCATCGACCTCACCGAAGAAGTGCAAGCCATCCGCGAAACCTGATCACCGGGACCGCCCGTTTCCCTTCCGCCGATTCCACCTTTTCAGAGGGCGAGGCAAGCCATGAAAGTCCATACCGTCACCGAAAGCCTTGCGTCACTGCCCTTCTTCGAAGGCATGCCGCAGCACTTCCTCGAATTCATGTCCGGGTGCGCCGCTCACCAGCACTTCAAGGAAGGTGAATTCCTGGTCCACGAAGGACAGGATGCCGAGTACTTCTACGCCGTGCGCGACGGCCTCGTGGCACTCGAGATGGAGGCGGCCAACAAGACCTTCACGCTGCAGACCGTGCAGGAAGGCAATGTCCTTGGCTGGTCATGGCTTATTCCACCTTATACGTGGCACTACGACGCACGCGCCATTACCCCCGTGTCCGCTATACGATTCGACGCCCGCTGCGTCCGCGACAAGTGTGATGCCGACCCGGTCTTCGGCTACGAAGTGCTCAAACGGTTCACACGCCTGATCATCCAACGCCTGATGGTCGTGCGCATGCTGCTGGTCGACATGTACAGCTAGCCGATACCGATTCACCCTCCAGAGTCACCATGACCACCGCCCTCACAGCCTCGCAAAGCGTTCGCAGCCACGGCGTCGGGCACCCCATGCTGCCCATGCGCGGATACGTCCTGCGGCACAAACGCGAGACCGACGATACGTTCTCTCTCGAACTAGACGTAGAACACCGACAGGGCTTCCGGTTCGCACCCGGACAGTTCAACATGCTCTACGTCTACGGTGTCGGAGAGGTGCCGATTTCCATCAGCGGCGATCCGCAGAATTCCTCCGTCCTCGTCCACACCACCCGGGAGGTTGGCACGGTAACCCGCATCATGCGCCGCCTGAAGGCCGGCGATATGCTCGGCGTTCGAGGTCCCTTCGGCAGCGCATGGCCCGTGAAGGAGGCCGAAGGACGCGATGTCGTCCTCATCGCAGGTGGCATCGGCCTGGCCCCGTTGCGACCGGTCATCTACCACGTCCTCGCCCACCGCGACCGCTTCGAACGGGTTGTGGTGCTCTACGGCGCACGCACGCCGGAGGACCTGCTCTTCCGCCCCGAAATCGAACGGTGGAGCTCCCGGCTCGACGTCGACGTGCATGTCACCGTCGACCGTGCCACCCGGTCCTGGTACGGCAACGTCGGCGTAATCACGACGCTGATTCCACGCGCCCCCTTCGATCCGCGCAACGCGCTGGCCATGGTGTGCGGACCCGAGGTCATGATGCGCTTCACCGCACACGAACTTCAGGGACGAGGCCTCGGCCTCGAACAGATCTACGTGTCCATGGAACGCAACATGAAATGCGGGATCGGGCTCTGCGGACACTGCCAGCACGGACCCAACTTCGTCTGCAAAGACGGACCGGTCTTCCGCTACGGGCGAATCAGCGAACTGTTCGGTATACGTGAGTTCTAACCATGCCAGTCAAGAAACCCCAGCCCAGAAAGCCTAAACTGGCCGTCTGGAAATTCGCCTCCTGTGATGGTTGTCAACTCAGCTTGCTCGATTGCGAGGATGAGTTGCTGGATATTGCAGGTGCGGTCGAGATCGCGTACTTCCCCGAGGCCACCCGAGCGGAATCGAAGGGCCCCTATGACCTGTCGCTGGTCGAAGGATCCATTACCACGCCCCACGACGCCGAACGCATCCACAGAATTCGCCGGGCATCCAAGACGCTCGTCGCGATTGGCGCCTGCGCCACCTCCGGCGGTATTCAGGCCTTGCGCAATTTCGCGAACGTGACCGAGTTCGCGGCCCGCGTGTACGCCCGGCCCGATTATCTGGAGACGCTCAAAGTCTCCACGCCGATCTCCCACCACGTCTTCGTCGATTTTGAATTGCAGGGCTGCCCGATCAACAAATACCAGTTGATCGAACTGCTCAGCGCTTACCTCAATGATCGGAAGCCCAATATCCCTCCCCACAGCGTCTGCGTCGAATGCAAGCGGCAGGGCTCCGTCTGCATCATGGTCGCCAAGGGCACGCCCTGCCTCGGACCCGTCACCCACGCCGGATGCGGCGCATTGTGTCCCCGCTACGACCGGGGCTGCTACGGCTGCTACGGTCCGAAAGAGGCCCCCAATACCGCCTCTCTGGCTGCACAGATGATCCAACTGGGCATGCCTTCGGCCGCCGTGGCACGCTCCTTCCGCACCTTTAATGCCAATGCGGAAGCCTTCCGCAAGGAAAGCGAAGTACATGAGCACGCAAAGTAGAACCCCGCGAAAGCCCGTCAGGCCCAAACCGAACCGGACCGTCAAGGTCGATTACCTCGCCCGCGTCGAGGGAGAAGGGGCCCTCTTCGTCAAGATCCGCGACCGCAAGGTGGCCGATGTCGAATTGCGGATCTTCGAGCCGCCCCGATTCTTCGAGGCCTTCCTGCGTGGACGACACTTCACCGAGGTGCCGGATATCACCGCGCGCATCTGCGGGATCTGCCCCGTTGCCTATCAGCTGAGCAGTGCGCATGCGATGGAAGAGGCGTGCGGCGTCACCGCGCCCGACGATATCCGTCGGCTGCGGCACCTGCTCTATTGTGGCGAGTGGATCGAAAGCCATGCGCTCCACATTTATCTGCTCCACGCACCCGACTTCCTCGGCTACGAGGATGCCATCCGCATGGCGAGCGTCCACCACGAGGCGGTTCAACGTGGCCTCAAGCTGAAGAAGATCGGCAATGAGATCATGACCCTGCTGGGCGGCAGGGAAATCCACCCGATCAACGTACGGGTGGGCGGCTTCTATCGTGCTCCATCCCGTTCGGAGATGAAGGCCCTGGTCGAACCCCTGACCTGGGCCCGGCAGGCCGCTATCGAAACCGTTCGGTTCACCGCATCACTCGAAATGCCGGAGTTTGACCAGGACTACGAATTCGTCGCGCTCAGTCGACCCGACGAATATGCCATCCTGGACGGCCGCCTGGTGTCGAACAAAGGCCTCGACATCCCCCTGACGAGTTTTCTCGATCACTTCTACGAAGAACACGTTGCCCGCTCGACGTCCCTCCACGCCGCCCTGAAGGCGCGTGGCGCCTACATGGTCGGACCGTTGGCGCGGTATAACCTGGGCTACGACCGGCTACGACCTGTCGCCAGAGAAACAGCCGAATCGGTCGGCTACGGACCCGTCTGCACCAACCCGTACAAGAGTATCGTCGTCCGGAGCATCGAGATGCTGCATGCGGTCGACCTCGCCCTCGAACTGGTATCCACCTACGACCCCCCCCGGAAGCCCTTCATCGTAGTCGAACCGCGCGAAGGCACGGGCACAGGCTGCACCGAGGCGCCGCGGGGCATCTGCTGGCACCGGTATTCGATCGACCACAAGGGGCTCGTCACAGAAGCCCGCATCGTCCCCCCTACGTCACAGAACCAGAAGATCATGGAGAGTGACCTGAGGGCATTCGTTTCCCAGTACGTCGATCTGCCCGATGACGAGCTCCAGTGGAAATGCGAGCAAAGCGTCCGGAACTATGACCCCTGCATTTCGTGTTCCTGCCACTACCTGAAACTGCACATCGATCGCGGCTGAATGCGCTTGCGGAGCGGGCATAACACGTTGCCCCCGCACCGCCCGCCGAGGGGGAGCTCGTGGAGTCTATGGAAACGCGTATCATCGGCGTAGGAAACAGCCTGCGCGGAGACGACGGAGCAGGTCCTGCCGTCATCCATCTCCTCCTTAAAAGGATCACGGGCAAGGCCGACCTCCTGGAAGCATCCGGCGAGGGCGCCACCCTTCTCGAGTCGTGGGAAGGGTTCGAAGTGATTTTTGTGGTGGATGCGGCCAGAACCGGTTCAACCCCCGGCACCATCTTCCGATTCGATGCACTCCACGATCCGCTCCCTGCCGACTTCTTTCACTACTCCTCCCACGCGTTCAGCGTCGCCGAAGCGGTCGAACTGGCGCGCGTCCTGCACCGGCTCCCGCCCAGACTGATCGTCTACGGCATCGAAGGGGCCGACTTTGACTATGGCGATTCTCTCTCGCCCGCCGTCCAGGAGGCCGTGCTGAGGGTCGCTGAACGTATTTCGCTCGAACTGGCAACCGTCCATCCGTCCACCGGGTCCGTGCCCGGCCGCATCAGCGAACCCCCGGCAAGCTGACTCCAGAGCGCCATGGCTTACAAACGCCTGCTCATTGCGATCCGCGGCGCCGTTCAGGGGGTCGGATTTCGCCCCTTCGTCTACCGGCTTGCGGCGGATCTCACTCTCACCGGCTGGGTCTGCAACACGGCCGAAGGCGTGCTGGTCGAAGCGGAAGGTTCCGGCGCCGGGCTGGAGTCCTTTCTCCTCCGGCTCGAAACAGACCGACCTCCGCTTGCACACATCACCAGTCTCGAACCCACCACGCTCGATCCTGTTGGCCATACCCGTTTCGACATCCTCCCGAGCCGGGGCGGGTCCCCGTCCGCACTGGTCCTTCCCGATGTGGCCACGTGCGGCGCATGCCTGGAGGAGCTGTTCGACCCTACCAACCGGCGCTACCGCTATCCCTTTATCAATTGCACCCACTGCGGGCCACGCTTCTCCATCATCGAACGCCTGCCCTACGACCGCCCTCACACCACCATGCGCGGTTTTGTCCTCTGTGAGGCCTGCCGCGCCGAATACGAGCACCCCGCCGATCGCCGCTTCCACGCTCAACCGAATGCCTGCCCCGACTGCGGACCGCAATTGAGCCTCCGTACGCCCGACGGCAGGACGACGCACACGCGCGACGAAGCCCTCCTGGAGACGGCCTCCGCACTCCTCCAGGGCGAAATCGTGGCGGTCAAAGGTCTCGGCGGCTTCCATCTCATGGTAGATGCGGCCAATGGTGAAGCCGTCGCCCGCCTCCGCCTTCGAAAACACCGAGAAGCCAAGCCCCTCGCCGTGATGGTGGCTACCGTCGACGAGGCCTCGCGACTCTGTCATATCACCCCGCTCGAAGCACGCCTGCTCCGCGCTCCCGAAGCCCCCATCGTGCTCCTCGACCGCCGTGCAGACGCGTCCCTCGCGCACGACCTGATTGCCCCCGAAAATCCCACCTTCGGTATCCTGCTGCCAACCACGCCGCTCCATCACCTCCTCCTCGATGCCGTAGGCGGTCCCCTCGTCGCCACCAGCGGCAACCGCTCCGACGAACCGATCTGCATTGCGGAAGAGGAGGCACGCGAGCGTCTGGGAGGCATCGCCGACCGCTTCCTCGTCCACGATCGGCCCATCCTGCGCCACGTGGACGACTCGATCACCCGCGTCGTCCTCGGCCGCGAACTGGTCCTACGGCGCGCCCGAGGGTATGCCCCGCTGCCGATTCCATTGCCCCCCCCGGCCTCCTCCGATCGGGTCTGCACGCTCGCAGTCGGCGCCCATCTGAAGAACGCCGTCGCGCTCAGTGTCGGCGACCAGGCCTTCGTGAGCCAGCACATCGGCGACCTCGAGACCGTTCCCGCCTTCGAGGCCTTCCGACGAGTGGGGCGAGACCTCCAATCCCTGTACGGCTGTCGCGCCGATCTGATCGCCTGTGACCTCCATCCGGACTACCTGTCGACCGGTTTTGCCCGCGAGTCGGGCCTCCCCACCGCGCCCGTCCAACATCACTACGCCCACGTCCTTGGATGTATGGCCGAGAACCGGATCAGCGCACCGGTACTGGGTGTCTCCTGGGATGGAACCGGTTACGGCCCGGACGGGACCATCTGGGGCGGCGAGTTCCTTCTCGTCGACGAGCGCCACTTCCGGCGCTTCGCCGCGCTCTCGCCCTTTCCCCTCCCCGGCGGCGAAACGGCCATCCGCGAACCGAGACGCTCCGCCCTCGGCGCACTCTACGCCACGTTCGGTGAGGAGGCTTTCTCCATGACGGATCTTCCCACCCTCCGCGCGCTCACCGAAAACGAACGACGTCTCCTGGCACACATGATGCGCCGCAACCTTCAGTCCCCCCTCACGTCCAGCGCAGGCCGCCTTTTCGATGCCGTGACCTCCCTGCTCGATATCCGGCAGGTCAGTCGATACGAAGGCCAGGCCGCCATGCAACTGGAATATGCCGCCACACCGTCCGAACCTGCCAGACCGTTCGAATTTGAACTCGAGCAGGACCACTCCGGAATATGGATGATAAACTGGCGCCCCATGGTGCGCACCCTTGTTGAAGAGGTACGCAAAGGGTCAGACATCCACGCCCTGTCCGCACGGTTTCATGGAACGCTCGTCGAGGTTGTGTGTACCGTAGCCTCCCTCGCACAGACGAAACGCATCGCCCTCACAGGAGGTTGTTTCCAGAATCGCTTGCTCACCGAGTTGACCGTCGCCGCCCTCGAAGGTCGCGGCTTTCGCCCGTACTGGCACCAACGTATTCCCCCGAACGACGGAGGGATCAGCCTGGGACAACTCGTTGCCGCGAGACGACGTCCCGGCAACGTCACCATCCCGTCACCCTCTTCCTGAGATCGCTCCATGTGCCTCGCCGTTCCAGGTAAGATCCTGAGCATCCAGGGCGATGACCCGCTCTCCAGAATGGGCCGCGTCTCTTTCGGCGGCATTCTGAAAGACATCAGTCTCGCCTATGTCCCGGAGGCCGAAGTCGATGACTACGTGCTGGTCCACGTGGGCTTCGCCATAAGCACGGTCGATGAAGAGGAAGCCCACAAGGTCTTCGCTTTGCTCGACGAGATGGACGAACTCGGCGAACTGGCGGAAGGGGACGAAAACCCGGATCACACCGCCTGATTCGCCAGGTGCCACAACTGCCTCCTCCACATGCAGTACCTCGACGAATACCGCAACGCAAGGGATGCCGGACGGATCGCCCAGGCCATTGCCCGTGTCACTACCCGGCCGTGGACCATCATGGAGATCTGTGGCGGCCAGACGCACTCGATCATTCGTTTCGGGGTAGATGAACTCCTGCCGGAAAACGTCACCCTCGTACACGGCCCCGGCTGTCCGGTCTGCGTCACTCCTCTTGAACTGATCGACAAGGCCGTCGCCATCGCATCCTCCCCCGGCGTCATCTTCAGTTCGTTCGGCGACATGCTGCGCGTGCCCGGCAGCCACGACGATCTGTTGTCCGTCAAGGCCCGCGGTGGCGATGTGCGGATGGTCTACTCTCCCCTCGATGCCGTGCGCCTGGCCGAGCGGTACCCGGACCGTGAGGTCGTCTTTTTCGCCGTCGGATTCGAAACGACCGCCCCGGCTAACGCGATGGCCGTCTATGCGGCCGCTCGTAAAGGGCTCGAGAATTTCTCCGTTCTCGTCTCCCACGTCCTCGTCCCGCCGGCCATCGAGGCCCTGCTCTCGTCCCCGCGCAACCGCGTGCAGGGATTCCTGGCCGCCGGCCACGTGTGCGCAATCATGGGCGTTGAGGAGTACTTCCCTCTCGCAGAGAAATTCCGTGTTCCCATCGTCGTGACCGGCTTCGAGCCGACAGACCTGCTCCAGGGTATCTACCAGTGCGTCGTCCAGCTGGAGGAGGGACGACATGAGGTCGAAAATGCCTACGCCCGCGCTGTGCGGTCCAACGGCAATCCGACTGCCATCGATCTCATCCGGAGGGTTTTCCGGATCACCGACCGCAAATGGCGTGGCATCGGGGAGATCCCGCATAGCGGACTCGCGCTGACGGAAGAATACGCGGCCTTCGACGCGGAGGCGCGCTTCGCCGTCGGCGACATGGTTGTCGAGGAGTCCCCAGAGTGCGTGAGTGGTCTCGTGCTCCAGGGCCTGCTCAAACCCAGCGAATGTGGCGCATTCGGGACGCGCTGCACACCCGAACACCCGCTGGGCGCCACCATGGTCTCCAGCGAGGGTGCGTGTGCAGCGTACTATCGATATCGGGCTGTGCGCGCAGAAGGCGCCGCGCCCAAAACAACGTCCGCATGAGCGAACCGCTCGACTTCTCCCTCTCCTGTCCCATCCCGATCAGCGAATACCCGCACGTGCTGCTTGCACACGGCAGCGGGGGAAAGTTGATGCACCAGTTGATCGACCGGATGTTCAAGCGCGGATTCGGTGACCTCGCGCTCCAGGCCGATCACGACGCAGCCGTTCTGGCGCCTTCCGCTCACAGAATCGCCTTCACGACCGACTCGTTTGTCGTGCATCCGCTCTTCTTTCCCGGCGGCGATATCGGCCGCCTCGCGGTCTTCGGAACCGTCAACGATCTTGCGGTAAGCGGAGCCAGGCCCCACGTGCTCAGCGCGGGCTTCATCCTCGAAGAAGGCCTCCCCATGGAGACCCTCTGGCGCATCGTATGCTCCATGCGCGACGCGGCACAAGAAGCCGGTGTGCGCATCGTTACGGGGGACACAAAAGTCGTCGACCGGGGAAAGGGCGACGGCATCTTCATCAATACCTCCGGCATCGGCTTCATCGATCACGACCTCACCCTACACCCCAGCGCCGTCCGTCCGGGCGACGCCGTTCTGACCAACGGCGATCTCGGACGCCACGGCATCTCCATCATGGCCGTCCGCGAGGGCCTCGCGTTCGAGTCGACGATCGAGAGCGACTGCGCACCGCTTTCCCACCTCATCGATGCCCTCATTACGGCGGGCATCCGCGTCCGATGCGCCCGGGACCTGACCCGCGGGGGGCTTGCCGGCGCACTCAACGAGATCGCTTCAGCGGCCGAAGTCGGCATCGACGTGGATGAACGGCGCATCCCGGTGCGCGAGGATGTCCGCGGCGCCTGCGAGGTGCTCGGTCTTGACCCCCTCTACGTGGCCAACGAAGGGCGCCTGATCGTTTTCGTTCCGGAGGCGGAATCGGAAGATGCCCTCGCCAGCATGCGCGCACTGCCGCATGGGGAGGGGGCTTGCCGCATCGGTAGCGTGACACCCGGTCCGGCGGGAGACGTCCACCTGATGAGCGCGATCGGTGTACCACGCATTCTGGATACGCTGACCGGGGATTTGCTGCCTCGAATCTGCTAGCGGGCCTCCCGGTTCACAGGCGAATCTTGAGGGAAATGTCCAGCGCCCGAACCGAATGGGTGAGCGCTCCGGATGAAATCGCATCCACTCCCGTAGCCGCGATGGCCGCCACCGTCTCTTCCGTCACGTTTCCGGAGGCCTCGGTGCGTATTCTTCCTGCGACGAGTCGGACGGCCGACCGCAGAAGCGTCGTGTCGAGGCCTCCGTCGGGCAGGCGACGAACCATATTGTCAAGCAAAATCCAATCCACACCGTCCATTTCGAGCACCCTGCGCACCTCGTCAAGTGACCGTACCTCCACTTCGACTTCGAGGTGCCGGCTCGTGCGATCGAGATAGGCCCTTGCCGACCGTACAGCCTCTTCGATACCGCCAACCGCCTCGATGTGATTGTCCTTGATGAGCACCCTGTCGAATAGCCCGATTCGATGATTGGCCCCGCCGCCCAGGAGGACGGCCCACTTGTCGAGCATTCTGAGTCCCGGCGCCGTCTTCCGCGTGTCCAGCACGAGGGCCGGCTGCGCGCGCTCGGCCATCCGCCGCGTCGCGGTCGCGATCCCGCTCATTCGCTGCAGCAGATTGAGCGCCAGACGCTCGGCGATCAGGAGCGACCGGGCGTTCCCGGTGACCGTGCCGATAACCTGTCCCTTGGCCACGGCAGCGCCGTCCTCCACACGCCAGACCGGCGCGAGTGAGGGGCTGCGGCGACAAAACACCCGATTGACGACGCCGAGACCGGCGATCACACCCTCTTCCTTGACAAGAAACTCTGCATACGCCTGGCGATCCTCCGGAATCGTCGCGTCCGTCGTCACGTCCCCCGAACCGACATCTTCGGCATACCACGCCTCGATCGAGCGATCCAACGCCTCCACATCCACATACGAGGGAAGCTCTGGAGGATGCGCGGGTCCCTGATCCGCATCGATTCGCGTCATCGCTATTCCTGGTCTGGGCTCCGGGGAGGGGACTCAAAAAGTCGGCGGATACGGTCCGGGACGCGGATCGGCCGGCCGCGTTCTGCGTCGAGGAAGCAGAGCACGACGCGTCCCGTCACGAGCAACTCCGGTTCGTCACGCCGGCGCACTTCGTAGTCCACTTTGATGGTGACTCCCGGAGGATCCGGGAAGCGCGCGAGGATTTCCAGTTCATCATCGTATCGCGCAGGCCGGTGGTAGCGAAGGGACACCTCCACGACCGGCATGGTGACGCCTTCCTCTTCGATGGATCGGTAGGATACGCCCAGTCTGCGAAGGGCCTCTGTCCGTGCCGCCTCGAAGTAGTCGAGATAGTGGCTGTGATAGACGACCCCCATCGGGTCACATTCCCGATACCGAACCCGGTGAAGATAGGTCCACTCGATCACGACGGTACCGTTCCTTCGAGCGCATGAGGTGACAGGGCGGAGCCGGACATCTCCTTCCAGGACCCCATGTCGGAGAACTTGCGCAGGCGCTGATCGAGCAGGTCGGGAATGGGGATCGCCTCGAGTCCGGTCAAGGCGTCCGAGATTGCCTTTCCTGCTGCTTCAAATGTCTTCTGCGGGTTGCGGTGTGCTCCGCCGATCGGTTCGGCAATGATGCCGTCGATGAGGCCCAGCGTTCGAAGATCGACCGGTGTCAAGCGCAGTGCGGCGGCTGCCTCCTCTTTGAAATCCCAGGAGCGCCACAGAATGGAGCTACAACTCTCCGGGGAAATCACCGAGTACCAGGTGTTCTCCAGCATGAGCACGCGGTCTCCCAAACCGATGCCCAGGGCCCCTCCGGAGGCCCCTTCTCCGATCACGACGATGACGATGGGTACAGGAAGACGTGCCATTTCCAGAAGGTTGCGGGCGATGGCCTCCGCCTGTCCTCGCTCCTCTGCCTCCATGCCCGGATATGCACCAGGCGTATCGAGCAGGGCAACGATCGGCTTGCCGAATTTCGCAGCCAGGCGCATTACGCGAAGCGCCTTGCGGTATCCCTCCGGATTGGGCATCCCGAATCTGCGATACTTGCGCGACTTGGTGTCCCGGCCCTTCTGATGACCCACCAGCACGACGCTGCGGTCTTTCCCTCCAAACCGTGAACCCGCAAACCGCCCCATGCCCGCGACCAGCGCCGGGTCGTCGGCGAAGTAGCGGTCGCCGTGCAATTCGACCCAGTCGGACAACAGCGCACCGACATAGTCCAGCGTGTACGGCCTTTCCGGATGACGGGCGATCTGAACCCGTTGCCAGCGCGTCAGATTGCTGAAGATGGACGCCCGCAGTTCGTCCACCCGGGCTTCGAGCCTACGGATCCCTTCGTCGAGTTCCGTGCCCTCCCGGGCAGCCCCCAACGCCTTCAGCTCGGTCAGCTTCTGCTCGAGTTCAACGAGCGGCTTTTCAAAATCGAGGAGATGCATAATGGACCACTCCAGACGTCCCAATGATAGAAGATAGGCCCGCGAATTCGGCGCGGGCAAGTCTCAGCCTTCTGAACTGAGCCGCCGCAGCGCAATGCCCAGGTCGAGCGCGACCGACTGATTCCGCGCATACAACCAGTAGGCCTCACCCAGTTCGGCCTCTGAGAGCAACCCCGCGGAGCGATCCGAAACCACGGGAAAAAGTCCCGGCTCGATGCCCCATTCGGCCGGAGGCGAGAACCGGCCGGATGGATTGTACCCGACCAGGGCCCGCCTGCCGGTCAGGACCGCAGGTAGACCCGCCAGCCGTGTGCGGATTCGGCGCCATGTGACCGCTCGGCGACCTCGCGCCACCGTTGATACGAGTTGGGCCACCGGATAGAGGGCCATCAGAATCAACGCCACAGGGATTTCGAACAATCGTCGGGTCAAGCGCGATCGCGGAAAGGCCGGCGATATTTCCGCGCCAACCAGCAAGGGCGTAGAAAGGTCCTCGATCGACGCCTTCCCGATGAGCTGATTCGAGTCCTGAGCGAACACTCTGAACTGAACGGGGAGATCTCGAATCTGCTGCATCAGACCAAACATGCTGCGGTTGCTCACGTCAGCGGCCGAGAACACCACGTAGTCGATGCGCCGCACGCGCACGACATCCCTCAACTGACGGAGCGTGCCGAGCCGTAGCAGCCCGTTGGGGGAAACCTCCAACCCTCTCACCTCCGAATCCGGCGGGACGTGTCCGATGAGTTGCAGCGGAGGGTCCGGCGAACCGGCAAGGATACGATGCAGCCTGCGGGCCTCATCAATGCTGCCCACGAGCAGCGCCCGTTTGCGCCCGTTCTGCCGACTTCGACCGACCCACCGGATCAGGGCAAGGACAACCGCAGACCCCGCGAATCCCAACAAGACCATGGCCCGGGAATACGCGATCGTACGGACGAAGAAGGAGACCACCGAAGCCGCAACGAACGCTGCACCCACTCCGGTGAGAACCGGCCGAAGGGTGCCGCGCCGCGACGGGCGATAGCCCCCCGCCGCCGCGATACTCACCACCGTGAGCAGCGCATAGGCGGGCGTCACCAGCAAATAGAAGAGGGGGCCAAACGACTTCCCGGCGTTCCAGGCGGAGAACGCACCGGCGCCCGCCACCACCGTACCTACAACAACGAGCTCAGCCAGTGGGCCCTTCAATTCGCGAATCCCGCTGGCCATCACGCTGAGGGCCGCCCGCAATACGATCCCCGCGCGCAACATCCAGGCAAATATCCCCGAATAGCGACCATGGAAGTGCTTGCGGATGAACAGCAGCATCGCGCCGTAGAACAGCCGGACGTAGCGCAACTCACCCTGTTTCGTACTCTCCCCCTTGTAGTGGATGATCTGGGTCTCTGGCGTATAAAAGATCTTCCAACCCGCCTGCTGGATCCGAAAACACCAGTCCAGGTCCTCCCCGTACATGAAGAAGTCTTCATCCAGCAGTCCGGCTCCCCGACCCTCAGGCGGACATCCGTCGGGCGCCGAAGCCCACGCCAAATCTCCGTCTACCCCCTCTTCCTCCATCCGGCGAATCTGATCCTCAGACCAGGCCAGCGCGGCACGCCTGACGAGCATACAACTCCCGCTCAGGGCATCCACCTCGGCCACCTGGTCTTGCGGCAGATAGGAAAGATTGTAGCGACCAAACACACGGCTCTTCGGAAAAAGACGGCTCAATCCCGAGATCCGATAGAACGCGACCGCCGGACTGGGGAACGTGCGGCGGCTCTCCGGCGCGAACGACCCGTCAGGATTCAGGATTCTGCACCCGACAGCCCCTGCAGCGGGGTGATCCTCCATAAACCGGAGAAGCGTGACGACCGTGTCTTCCTGCACGATCGTGTCAGGATTCAGAATGAGCAGAAACCGCCCGCGCGCCGGCCGAATGCCCTGGTTGTTCGCCCGGGCAAAGCCAACATTCTCTTCGTTTTCCACCAGGTGAACCGACGGAAAGCGTGTGCGCACCATCTCCGCAGACCCGTCGACCGAGTTGTTGTCAATCACGAACACCTCGGCCTCGATGCCTTCACAGGCGCGGAATACCGAAATCAACGCCTGCTCCAGGAAGGGGCGGACATTGTAGTTCACGATCACGACCGACAGATCGGGAAGATCGCTGCGCTGCGCGACGACAGGGCCCTCTGACGGGCTGATCCGGGGAGCAGTCTGCATAACAGGGCAAGATACGGAGATCCGACTAAACGAGACCTCCACCCCGCGCAGGAGGGAGCGGAACTGGTATTGCGTGGGTGAACCAAAGGAGGCCCACTCGTGCGGGTGAAAGCGAATCAATCGTCCGGGAGTAGCGTATTATTATGTTTAACGTGTCGAGCCGACAGGTGTCTTCGCCGTTTCTACAGGAGGTACGTCGAACGGCCGTTCTGGCCGCTCCGGTCGTGCTTTCCCAGCTTGCCCAGGTATCGCTGGGCTTTATCGATACGGTCATGGTCGGCCGCCTCGGGGAGGAGTCGTTGGCCGCAGTGGGGCTCGGGGCTGCGACGTTTTTCCCGTTGCTCGTAATCTGCATGGGCATCATTCACGCCGTCGGCCCCATGGTTTCGCAGGCTTACGGCGCAGAGCGGTTGGAGGATGCCGGCCGTGCGGTTCGGCAGGGCCTCCTCCTGGCGGTTGTGCTCACCGTTCCGGCCTTCTTTCTGCTCTGGAACAGTGGCACGATGATGGCGGCATTCGGGCAATCCCCCGCCGTGGTGGAACGGGCGCAGACGTACCTGCGCGCGATGGCTTTCGGCTTCATGCCGGCGCTCGGGTTCGTTGCCCTGCGCAATCTCGTCGAGGGGTTTTCGCGGCCCCGGCCCGTACTCTATGTGGCGGTCCTCGGCGTACTCTGCAACATCGCCGCCGACTACGTCTTCATCTTCGGGGAATTCGGTTTCCCTGCGCTTGGCGTCGTCGGAGCGGGATGGGCCAGTGCGACCGTCTACTGGAGCATGTTCCTTCTCCTGGGAGTCTACATCTCGCTGAGCCGGAGGTTCGCACGGTGCACCGTCTTCCGCTCCATGCTCCGGCCCGACCCGCCCACGCTGCGTGAGTTGCTCCATATCGGCTTGCCGACCGGGGCTCTCTGGGGAATCGAAGCGGGATTGTTTGCTACCACGGCTTTCCTCATCGGAACACTCGGTTCCACGACCCTCGCCGCACACCAGATTGCCATCCAGTGCGCATCGGTGACGTTTATGGTGCCCGTCGGCGTATCCATCGCCGCAAGCGTGCGTGTGGGTCAGGCAGTTGGACGCGGTGATCTTTCGGCGGCCCGATTGGCCGGATTTACGGGCATGCTCATCGGCACGGGGTTCATGGCGATCACCGCCCTCAGCTTCTGGACCTTTCCCAGGCAAATCGTCTCGCTATACATCGACGTCAGTCTGCCTGCCAACCAGGGCGTGGTGGAAAGCGCGGTCGGATTGCTCGGCATCGCTGCATTCTTCCAGGTGTTCGATGGCATGCAGGCCACGGCGGGAGGTGCGCTGCGAGGCATGAAGGACACGCGCATCCCGATGCTCGTGGGGCTCATCTCTTACTGGCTCATCGGCCTCACTTCCGGCTACGTGTTCGCCTTCCCGCTCGGGGGCGGGGGGAAGGGACTCTGGTGGGGCCTCGTACTCGGTCTTGCCTTCGCCGCAGTGCTGCTCGGTCTGCGGTTTCACCGCCTCATGCCCGCCCCTCGGGGTACACCCGCGCGATCCGCCCCTGACCCCGCCTTAGCCCAGGATTCTGGTGACGACCAGCACATCATACAGGGCGTGGGTCCACGCAGCGACTCCGAATCCCCGCAGGAGAAATACAGCGTTTAGCGCCAGACCAAAGAGGAAACGGAACGTAAAGGAGGGCAGCGTGAAGGCATCTCCGAACAGGCCGATATAATGTACGCCGCTGAACACCAGCGCCCCGATCAATGCTGCGGCCACATAGGCGCCAAACGGCCCTCCCCCGCTCGCCCGCCCACTGGACGCGCCGCCGAACCACCGTCGGAAGATCCAGAAAAGGCCGCCTACCAGCAAGATTCGAAAGACAAGCTCCTCATACAGGCCCGCTCCGAGCGACAGTGCGAGCTGCGTCAAGAGTGGAAGCTCCGAAATCTTCCCGGGAGCGGTCATCGCAAAAATGGCGCCTACCGTCGCGCTGACCAAAAAGGCCAGCACGACGGCGTAGACGAGTGATTCGCCCAGCATCCAGAGGAAATAGCGGCCCCGGATGCGCGGACGCCGCTTACGCTCCGCCCAGACGACGATCGCACCGATCACGCCAACTCCGATCGCCAGCACCGGTATCTCCGTAGCGCCCACGGCGGCCAGGAATTGCTTGATCCAGACATCGGCGCCCACTCGCACCTGCTGAAGCGCACCACGGTTCACGAACGCGATGAGCACCTCGTATGCAGCCAGCAAGGGCAGTGACACGAGATAGCTGAACGTCGCGCTTCGCGTGGCTTTGAAATAGGGCGCGGATGTTGAGGCCATCGAGAGATTCCCGGATAGTTCGGCTCAGAAGGGTGACGGCCCCAGAGTGTACGAGCGACCGGCAATGCGGTTACGCAACCGTGCTAAAACTCGTCTTCGTCCTCCTCCGAGCCGTTCCCGTTGCTGCCGCGCAGCTGGTCGAGTGCGGCGCGCAGCTCACTGCGCGAATGAAAGTCATGGGCCCGATTCGCCTCCTTAATTCCGGC
>CAYLXM010000027.1:0-24898 GCA_964387555.1 uncultured Rhodothermales bacterium
TGGGGGGGGGGGGGGGGGGGGGGGGAGTATGGGGAGTATGGGGAGTATGGGGAGGGTTGGCTTCGTGAAACGATAGGCCCTGGACCATGAGCCTTGCGTTTCGCGCTTCGGTGGACGGGCCGGCAGCACCCTTGCTTGCCCATCCAATGTACCGCTCGCATCGGAAGCGGGCGATGCATGCCGCGTGAAGCATGTGAACAGGCCCAGTTGGGGGGAATGAGGCAGAGGTATCAGCGTCGGATTCCCGGACTTTTCGTATTTTATTGTGAATGACGTTTTGCACGTGGTTCTGCCATGACGCCTCTCCTAACGTCCCCGCCCTCACCTCCGTAACGCCCTTCAGCCATGCTCGATCGCCTTCCTCGCACGCCCCGGATCCCCGGGAAGACCGTCGTGAAGATTGCCTGGTACCGGGCCGACCAGTGGGACCGGTTGCGGGAGGTCTCGGAAGACCGCGACGATCTCGACGAGAGCTACGACGCCTGGCACACGCGCGAGAAGAAACGCCTGATGAAGTTGAGTGCATCGGGCGAGCGGCCGGTTCGGGTCCCGGTCGACGTGGAGGAGCTCGTCGCGTGGTGCACGTCCGCGGGCAAGGCCGTCAACGCCGAATCCCGCGATCTGTACATCTCCCTGGACCCCGCAGAGCGTCCGGAATAGCAGTCCGAGATTCTGACGGACGTACTCCGGCCTCATCTGTCACCCTTTCACGGCGCGGCAACCAGCACCGGGGTGTCCATCGTTTGCCAGAAATCGGCGAGAATGGCCGCACGGTCGAACTCCTCCCAGATCGTCATCTGAAGCGGATTCTCGGGCCGGTCCTCCCACACTCCGTCAATGAGGATGGGCCGTGGAATGACCACCGGCGTGGCCCAGGTCGGATTTTTGACGATAGCCACCGCCGCCATGTCGAAGAGTGCGCGCGAAGGGGGATCGCCGTGGTATTCGATGTGCTCGAAGAGGTTGACCGAGTAGTCGCCGAAATTCGTGAAGGCCACGCCGTGGCGGCCTGTCACCGGCTCGTCGATATGCGGACCCTTGCCCGGCATGTGCGTCACAATGTCGTCGAAAGTCACGCGTACCGCATCCGTTCCCGACGGCTTGCCGTATCGCACGAGTGCGATCTCAAACGGCACGTCCGCATCCAGGATGAAGTTCAGCGCGGCCTCGTCATTGTCCTGATTGTATTCTCCCGGTTCCGGGTAATTCGAGCCCAGCCAGACGATCCGCACGCGGCCTGCGATCTCCGGGGCCTTTTTCAAAGCCAACGCGATGTTGGTCAGCTTGCCCACGGGAAGCAGCACCAGCGGTTTGTCGGATGGGGCCATCGCCCGTTGAATCATGAAGTCGACCGCCTCATGGCCGTCGTAGTCGACCGCATCGAGCGTCCCCTGGATATCCTCGAATGAGCCGTTGGCTCCTTTGAGAACCGGCATGGCCGGGTACAGTCCACAGAGCCGGACGACGCGTTCCGCCTCGAGCGCCTGCTCATGGATATCGCCGCCGTTCGTTGTCGCGTTCACCGTCACGGCCTCCACATCGAACACCTCCCCATTAAAGAGGAGATAGGCCAGTGCATGCTGGTCGTCGACTTCGTTGTTGGCGTCCGTGTCGAAAATGACACGGATCCGTTCGGGCATGGGCGCCGGAGCGGCGCTTTCTTCGGGCGCACAGGCTGAAATGGTCAGTAGCAGGGACATGGGCAGCAAGACACTTGACTTCATCGGTGTTGCGGGTTTGAAAACGGTGACCGGAATGAAAGGACGTTTCCTGGATCGTCGGTCATTGCATCCAACATACGTCATCTGTACCAGACCGGTCGCCCTCGGCATTCGCCGGTTCAATTTCGCGGATCTGACTCGTGCGCTGGTTGGCAAACTCGCATCGGCGACGGCAGAGGGGGCTTTTGTGAAACGCGCACGGACGACGAAGACCTGGGCGGCTACGACGCCCTGCCCTCTGCCCCGGCGACGCGAAAAACCGGGTGCTGCGCATTGACAGCGAGCCGATTGTCGGCCACCATCCGACCGACCTAACGTGCAGGAAATCCAACTCCGTGCGCGGGGTCGACTCCCTCATTACCGGGGGTGTTTGCCGTCCGGACAAATGCTACTGACGAACCTAATCCGTCCGGTGTGGATTCAATTCCGTACGATATCCGATCGCCTGTGCACCACTCTTGTTGCGCGGCGTGTCCTGTACGTTCACCGCCATTACTATCCTGTCATGCTCCGCGATCGATACCCTTTCTATGTGGCCAACCGGCCCGAGCAGCCCAATTTGGACCTCCAGGTTACCGATAAATTCACCGGCGAGGTCGCAACGTGCGTGGCCCTGGCCGGCCGGTCCGACATCGATCGGGCCATCGAGGCCACCGTGCGTGCCCGCGGGCCGATGGCCGAGTTGCGGGGCTACGAGCGGCAGGCCATCCTGAACCACTGCGTGATACGGTTTCAGGAGCGGTTCGAGGAGTTGGCCATGTCGTTGTGTATCGAGGCGGGAAAACCGATCCGGGATGCGCGTGGGGAGGTGACTCGGCTCATCGACACGTTCCGGATCGCTGCCGAAGAAAGTGTTCGCATGCATGGGGAGGTACAGCCACTGGACATTTCGCCCCGGGCGGCAGCCTACCGGGGCATGTGGAAGCGCGTGCCGATCGGACCGTGCAGTTTCATAAGCCCCTTTAACTTTCCGCTCAACCTGGCCGCACACAAGATTGCACCCGCCATCGCATGCGGTTGTCCGTTTGTGCTCAAGCCCGCCTCTGCCACGCCGGTGGGGGCTTTGTTGATCGGCGAAATCCTTTCCGAGACGGACCTCCCCGAGGGGGCCTTCAGCATCCTTCCTTGTCGTCGAGAAGGGGCGGATCTCTTCACGGAAGACGAGCGGCCGAAACTGCTCAGCTTCACCGGTTCGCCGGAAGTCGGCTGGGCGCTCAAGGCGAGGGCCGGAAAGAAGAAGGTCATCCTCGAACTTGGCGGGAACGCTGCGGTGGTCGTCGACGAGACGTGGAAAGACCTCGACGATGCGGTGGAGAGGATCCTCTTCGGGGCGTTTTATCAGTCCGGACAGTCCTGCATCGGCGTCCAGCGCATCCTCCTTCATACCTCCATCTATGAAGAGATGAAAACGCGTCTTGTACATGGCGCAACCCGGCTCAAGACGGGAGATCCGAAGCTCGAGGACACGTTCATCGGCCCCATGATCAGCGCGAAAGAGGCCGGCCGATTGCACGGGTGGATCGAAACGGCCGTGTCATCCGGTGCGCGATTGCTCTGCGGCGGCAAGAGAGATGGGGCCATGCTGGAAGCCACCCTCCTGGAACGTGTCCCGCCGGAAGCCGAAGTGCATTGCGCCGAAGCGTTCGGTCCGGTAGCCAACCTCTATCCATTCGGCGACTTCGACGAAGCGCTCGACATGGTGAATGACTCCGCATTCGGCCTCCAGGCGGGCGTTTTCACGCGGGACCTCTTTCGTGCGCACCGAGCGTGGGACCGGCTCGAAGTCGGAGGGGTCGTGATCGGCGATATCCCGTCCTACCGGGTCGACAACATGCCCTACGGCGGCGTCAAGAACTCGGGTCTCGGCCGCGAGGGCGTCCGCTTTGCCATGGAGGAAATGACGGAGATCCGGTTGATGGTCGTGAGGGGGGAATGAGGTGGTGGATGGTGGGTGGTGGGTGGCAGGTGGAGCAGTGTCGAGCAACGGATTAGACCTGCGGTCTTATCTTATTTGTTTTGCCGGGGTGTCTGATTCACGTTACGTGGTCGCCCGGACGCGCGGCATACTGGGCAGAAGGCGCTCTTCAGCGGGTGTGGATCTTCAACGGCGTTATCTCGATGCGAAGCCTCTATGGCATGTGGTTCATCGGCATCCTGTCTATCACAGGTGCTGCAGTGGCCCAGTCCGCGAACGACACGATGGCGGTATCGCTCCAGACCGTCCTTCTCAGAGCCCTCGATGTCAGTCCTGATCTCGACGTTGCCCGGGCGCAGGTCTCGTTCGCGGAGGCTCGCAGCGCAGAGGCCCGGGCGGCCCGATTCTTGACCGAGTTCACCGCTACGACGGCGCATTCCGTGTTGCCGGGGGTGACGAACCCGAACGGAGTCCCCGAGGACGCGCTCTATCTCGATCCGGACGTCCGCAACGACTGGAACACGCTGAGTCCTTTTAATCAGATAGAGATCGGACTTCTCCAACCGGTCTACTCCTGGGGTGAGGTATCCGGATACCGACGCGCGGCTCGCCACGGGGTCGAGGTGGAGCAGGCGGCATACACCAACAAAAGGTTGGAGGTCGCCCTGCGTGTCGGCGAACTGTACTACAGTCTCCTCCTTGCAGACGAACTGTTTCGCCTTGCCGAGCGCACGCAGGAAGTGGTAGACAGAGCCACCGAAGAACTCGAGTCGCTGCTCGAACGCGGAGAGGCTGACGATGCGGATCTCTTTCAGCTTCAGATCACCATGCAGGAGTTCAACCAGCGGGTAGTCGAAGTCGCACAGAACCAGATCACCGCGCACATGGCGCTTGTCCGGCAACTGATGCTGCCGGACGATACGATCATTCGTCCAGCGCGCGTCGAACTGAGGCCGCTACCCTTCGTACCGTCGTCACTCGAAACGTACATCGATGCGGCCATGGCAAACCGGCCGGAATTGGCGCAGGCGCGCGCGGGCCTTCTTGCCCGCTCTGCCCTGGTTCAGGTTGCGCGGTCGATGTATTACCCGAAGCTGTTCGTCGGCGTCACTTCCGTCAATCGGTATACGGCCGGCCGGCCCCGGCAGCGCAATCCCTTCATTGGCAATCCGTACATCGGAAGCGGACTTGCAGCCGGGATCGGGCTCCGCATGCAGCTCAATTTCCCCCGAACCCGGGCCAAAGTGGCGCAAGCCGAGGCGGAGCGCGAGGCGGTGCGCGCCCAGTTGACCGGGGCCGAGCAACTCGTTCTGTTCGAGGTCGAAAGGGCCTTCAGAAACCTCATCACGGCCCAGGCCGCACTGAGTGCCCGGGATGAAGCCTTGAAGCTTAGCAAGGAGTGGTTGCGCGTCGAGTATATCAACTTTGATCTGGATCTCGGGAGTACGGAGAACCTCGTAAAGGCCGTTCGTGAGAACCTCGAGCTGGAGGCGCGGTACTTCGAAGCCGTCTTCCGCCACAACATGGCCGTACTGCGCCTGCTTGCCGCTGCTGGCCTTCTTCGCGGCGACGCGGAAATTGGCACGCTTGTTGAGTAATCTATGAATGACCCAACAAAACGCCGGGTAACCCGTTTGTACGGGTCCACACGCTGCCGACCAGGATTCGCCTGACATGCACCTTCGATTCATCGCCATCCGACTGGCCTTCCTGCTTCTGGTTGGGCTTCTGCCTGCCTTTCTCCTGTCCGCCTCCGCACACGGTCAGAGCGCGGAGCGCGAGATCCGCTCCCTCCTCGAACAGCGGGATCTTCAGCTCAAGCAAGCAATCAAGCCCATTATTAACAATCCAAAGAGCGCTACGGCTGCGCAGAAGGCCCGGATCACCGATCTGATCAACGGTCTCGTCAGTTTCGACGAGATGGCGCGGCAAGCCCTTGGTCCATTCTGGCAGGACCTGTCCGCGTCCCGCCGTGCGGAGTTCGTTGCGGTGTTCAGCGAAATCGTCCGATCCCAGTCACTTGTCGACCTGGAAGTCTACAATGCTGCGGTGACCTACGACGAGATCAAGGTGACCGGCAACACGGCCACCGTTCGAACACGGACGACGCACAAGGGCAAGACGACCAGGGTTGACTACCAGTTGGCCAAATTGGACGGCGCATGGGCTGCCACGAACATCACCATCGATGATGTCGGGACCGTCGAAGGGTATGCCCGTTCCTTCCAGTCCGTCATCCGCAAAAGGGGTTTCGACGCCCTCATGGCGAGCTTGCAGAAGAAGCGGAACCAGATCGCCGGCGCCTCATGAGCCCGGGTACCGCCTCAGACGTCCGCCACACGTCCAAGGGGACCCGAGGGAATCACCGAGCGGCGTGCTGCTCTTCATCCGCTGGGGAGCCCCATGCCCATACTTTCGTCCCTTCCCGTTTCCTACCAATCTGATGCCGGTCTTCCGCCCACAAACACCGATTGGCTCCGGTATCGTGCTCGCGTTCCTGCTTCTGGCCGTTCTGCCGCCGGCGGCAGCGCAGGCTCCGGTGCAGCCTGTACTGGTCGACGGATTCGAGCAGGACGCGGAAGGCGCTGATCCGTCTCGCTGGTGGGGAACGAGCGGATATCGCCTCATTCGACCCGATCCGGCCAACAGGGAAGAAGGTGAGTATTTTGCCATCCACAAGGAGGGAGACTCCAGATTCCTGCGACTTCGTGTGGTCGACGAATCGGTCCGTCTGATTCTGCCCAACGGCCGGGGCATGGACTGGAAACTGGCTTCGCATCCGAGGATCTCGTGGCGCTGGCGAGCCAATCATCTGCCGCCCGGTGCAAGGGAGGATACGATCAACGATACCGGCGGCGCCGTCTATGTCATCTTCACAATGGACCGGTTTCGTGGACCGCGAAGCATCAAGTATACCTACAGCAGTACGCTGCCCGTGGGTACGGTCCTCTCCAAAGGTCGGTTGAAGATTGTCGTGGTCTCCAGCGGCCTCCGATCAACCGGAGAATGGCTTCGAGTCGAGCGCGACGTTGAGGCCGATTATCGCCGACTCTTCGGGCGGGCGCCGCCGGACGAACCGGTTTCGATCGCAATCTGGAGTGATTCCGACACCACCCACTCCATGGCAGAAATTGACTTCGATGACCTGATGTTGCTGCCCGCAGCCCGGTAGTCTCCCCTGTGCTGCCCTGAGATTCGTTGAAGGGGGTGCGGGATGGGCCACTGACGATGCTGCCGGTGCCGCCAACGTCTTCGCAGGACCGAACAGAGGATATGGACCGCATTTTTCAGCAACTCCGACCCCTCATCCGCGCAGTTGTCAGGCACCCCTGGCGGGTGTTGCTCACTGCAACGGCGCTGGCCGTCGTCGGCCTGTTGCTTGCGCGAAACCTGCGGATCGATTCGGATCTGGCGCAATTGATCCCTGCGGACTACCCGAGCGTCAGGGCCCTCAATGCCATGAAGGAGGTCGTCGGTGGGGAGACGGCCCTGTCGATCGGGATTGAAAGCCCCTCCTTCGACGCCAACCGGGCCTTCGCCGAGGCGTTGATCCCGCGCATGCTGGCGTTGAAGGGGGAACGGCATGACGAGCACTACTTCTATCGCGTCGAGTACCGGCGCGACACCCGCTTTCTGGAAGAGAATGCGCTGTATTTCGCGACCGATGAGGAGTTGACCCGCCTTGAATCGTACCTGGAAGAGCAAATCGAGGAAGCGATTCTCGAGGCCAACCCGTTCTACTTCAGCCTCGAGGAGGAAGACCCTGCCCCTGCCGATTCCACGGCAGACGACCTGCTCGACGCGTATCAACGGATCGTGGGGAAGGAATATGCCATCTCGGAGGACAGCACCGTGTTGGTCCTTCACTTCTACCCCACGACGACGCAGACCAATCTCACGTTCATCGAAGACGTTTACGCCGATACGGAAGCCCTTGTGCAGGAAATGGATCCTGATGCCTTCTTCCCTGGGATGAGCGTATCGGTTGCCGGCCGCCTGTTGCGACAACTCATCGAGGTGAACGCCATCACGGGAGACGTCCAGCGTTCTTTCGGAATGGGTGTCACGCTCGTGCTCCTCCTCGTCTTGACCTACTTCATCTACAAGTCGGTTCACTCCCGCAGGGACCATCTCCGTTCCTGGCGGCAAATCGGACCGGAATTGGCCCGGGCCCCCTTCCTCGCGGTCCTCATTGGTCTCCCCCTGCTTATGGGGCTGTCCTGGACGTATGGCCTTGCCTATCTCACACTGGATTCCCTGAATCTGATGACCTCGACGCTGGGCCTCGTCATCTTCGGGCTTGGCATCGACTTCGGCATTCACTTCTACGCCCGCTATGCGGAGGAGCGGGCACTCGGTCGGGGCATCTCGGATGCGGCGGAGACCACGTTTGCCTCCACGGGACAGGCCATTACCGCAGGTGCGCTCACGACCGCGGGCGCCCTGTTCATCCTGATGGCGGCAGACTTCCGCGGGTTCAGCGAGTTCGGATTCATGGCTGGAACGGGCATTCTCTTTGCTTTGGTCTCCATGGTCCTTGTCCTTCCTGCCCTGTTGGCCGTATTCGAGTCCCTGGGGGTATTGCGGTTCGGCTCCGAAGCCGTTCCCCGCGCCATGCCCAGGGCTTCGGGTGGCAAGCCTCGTCGTGCCCGGTGGGTCATCGCCGGCAGCCTGTTGGCCGTATTCGCGGCTCTGGCGCTGCTCCCCACCGTCGAATTCGAATTCGATTTCGGAAAGCTGGAACCCACGCTGGAGGAGTATGAGGAGCGCCAGGAGCCGATTTGGCGGGTGGTCGGGAGTACGCGGGGACGCAGAAACCCGGCCTACGTCCTGGTGGATGATCCCGAGGCCGTGCCGGCCGTGGTCAAGACCTTGAAGGATCACGTGTCTCGCGACACGCTCTCCCCTACGATCCGGAGCATTGAGAGTCTGCAGGACCGGTTCCCCATGACGCCGGCCGACCAGGAGCGAAAACTCGAACAGATTCGAAAAATCCGCGCGCTTCTTGATGGGTCCGTGCTTCAGGACTCGGATTCCCCCCAATTGGAAGAACTTCGCCGGGCCAGCAGTACCGACTCCGCGCTCGCTTTGGCCGATGTGCCGGGGGAACTTCGGCGGCAGTTCACAACCAAATCCGGCACGTTGGGGAATTTCGTGATCATTTACCCCTCGCTTGCCATGGCCGACGGCCGGAACTCCATGGCATTCGCCGAAGACGTCGGCCGCATCGTTACGGATAACGGCCAAATCTACCACGCGGCATCGTCGTCGCTGGTTGCCGCGGACATGCTTCGGTTGATGATGGCCGAGGCGCCCTGGATGATCGTCGCCACCTTCGTCATCGTCGCGATGCTCATGTTACTCAATTTCAGATCGATCCAGTGGGCAATACTTGCCATGCTCCCGCTGATGGTTGGCGTCCTCTGGATGCTTTTTCTGATGGAGGTGTTCGATCTGAGATTGAATTTTTATAATTTGGTCGTTTTGCCGGTTATACTCGGCATCGGGAACGATGCCGGGGTCCACCTGGTGCAGCGGTATCGCGAGGAAGGACCCGGCGCTTTGGGGAGAGTGCTTCGTTCGACCGGAGAACACGTTGCCATGGCGTCGATCACCACGATGGTGGGTTTCGGCGGACTCTTACTTAGTTTCCACCCTGGACTGAATTCGATAGGACAGGTTGCCGTTGCAGGGATCGGCTCGACCTTGCTCGCAGCCCTTATGTTCCTTCCGGCGCTACTTCGGGTCCTCGAAGACCGAAGCGGCACGTGAGGTTCACCTTCTGAGACGTCCCGGCAAACGTAATCCTTAGCGTGATAGACAGGCAGGGGGCATCCCCCACACAACTCGCATCACCGCAGGGACGTGTACCCGAGCACGCGGAAGGCGGTGCGAAAGTGAGTTGCGTTATGGTCACCGCGGATCGGCCGCGCTTCTGTCGGCGTGCGGTCCGGTGTTACCTTCGCCAGACGTATGCCAACAAGGAGCTGGTCGTCCTGGACGACGGAACCGCGGATCTGGAGCCCATCCTGGCAGACGTCCCGGCCTCGGAATTGACATACATCAGGATTCCGCAGGAACGTGAGAACGTCCTCGGCCGACTGCGCAACATTGCGCTTTCCCACACGTCGGGGGAGTACATTGCCCAGTGGGATGATGACGACTGGTATCATCCGGAGCGCCTGGAGCATCAAGTAGCGGTTCTTGCGGCGGGGTATGAGGCCTGCAGCCTGCAGGGCACGCTCATGCACCTCGATACCGAAGCGTATTTTCGGCATCCGTATGTGGGTTTGCTCAAGCACGGCATTCCCGGCAGCATCGTACATCGCAGAAGCGAATCTGTCCGGTACCCGGAGGTGGGCCGGGGAGAGGACACGGTGTTTCTGCATCAATGGAAACGTGCTCGCTATCACACATTGTCCCCCGCGTACGTGCATCTCTATATCCGGTGTTTCCATGGCAACAACACCTGGGACATAGACCATTTCCTGCGTCGCCTGCGCAATACGTTTCCCGACCTCCTCTTGTACGGCTGGCATGCGTTTATCCGAAAGGACCTTTTCGCCCATCCGCGGTTTCAGCTCGATCCGGAAGCGCTCAAAACATTTCGCATGTACGTGGAAGACTCCCTCGAGCTAGGCATCTTCCCGACACGTTGATGCGGATCGCGTTTGTCCAAACCTATCCGATCTACCATGACCTTCTGACGACCACTCAGTGGTTGTCCCTCCTGAACCGAGACAAGTGGATGCCGGCCCTGGTATCCGCACTCGGACATGATGTTGAACTCTGGGGCGTTGATCGCGCCCCCGGCGTGCATCGACTCCACGTCAACCCGATCGGGGATCTTGCGGTGCGGCTCTTCGCACCTTCCCGGACGGGAAAGCAGACCAAGTTCCACGAAAGCGAGGCCCTGGTGGCGTATTGCAGGTCTTACGCACCGGACCTGTGCGTTCTCAAGGGCGTCGACGGGGCTGTGGGTGTTCGCCTGGTCAGACAGCATCTTGGGCCGGCCGGCATCCCGTTCGCGTTTGTCATCGGCGGGAAATTCTACACCGGGGAGGTCCCACGCGCGGCAGCCGTATTTTTTGAGACTGAAGGACAGCGCACCGCGTTGGTCTCGCCTCGACGCCCCTGGCGCCGCCCGGTTTCTGCGCGCCGGCTGATCCACCTGCCAAAAATCGTGGACACAGAACGATTCCGGCCGTTTCCGGATCGCGGCAAGACGTGGGATGTGCTTTCGGTCGGACGCCTGGTCGAGGGCGTCAAGTCGTATGATGCGCTAGGGTCTTTTCCCCCGAACGTATCGATCGCCGTTGCCGGCAGCGGACCTGCACTGGCCTCGCTCAGAGCCCGGTACCCCCGTATCACATGGCTTGGGCATGTCGCCCACGCCGAAATGCCGGACATCATGAGCCGGGCCCGAGTCCTCTTCCACACCAGCACCCGTGAGTACGCGCCGCGCGTTCTCGCCGAGGCCGCTTCATGCGGCCTGCCGGCCGCCGCATTTGCCGAAGCCATTGCCGGAGACGTACTGCCACCGGCTTGCGGCCTGAGGGTCTCTCGGAGGAATTTCGTGGCGCAAATCGATCGCTTGCTTTCAGATGCGGAACGGCTTTCGGACCTGTCCAAGAGCAGCAGGTCCTACGCCGAAAAGCAGTACGGCATCACGGCCCTCACAGAGCCCGTCCAACATCTGTTCAACCTCCTTGAGAAGGACCATTGAAACCTGGTAGTCGCCTCCACACGCGATGCCGCAGGGCCGCGGGAAGCCGCTTCCCTCGCCCCAATCCTCTCCGTACCACCTGTTGATTGGTCGGAAATCGGGCCAAGAAAACGATGACGCTCCCCCATTTCGTTCAGAGACTCCAGTCCCTCCTGGGAAGGCCTTGGGTCCGACGCCTTCTGGGATGGGCCCGTAGCGGGATCGTCGTGCTCGTAATCGGGCTGCTGGCCTACCAGTTGACGCGGATCGGCTGGCAGGAATTCCTGGGATCGCTCCCTGCCACCCCCTACTACTTCCTCCTCTTTCTGTGCATCTATTTTACGCTTCCCCTCTCCGAGGTAGCCATATTTCAATCTATCTGGCACGTTCGGCCATCGGCGATCCTCGCCGCTTCCCTCAAGAAGCGGGTCCTGAACAAGGATGTCCTCGGGTATTCCGGAGAGGTCTATCTCGCCGTTTGGGGGAGCAGCGAAACGGGACGACCGCGCCGCGATATCGCTGCGGAGGTAAAGGACAGTATGGTGCTGTCCATCGTCGTCAACAACGTCTGGACAGCCATCTTGCTCGGAGCCCTGTTCTTCTCGGGACAGTTGTCTCTATTGACGGGGTCTGACGGGCCAACGACGGCGCTCTGGGTAGCGGGCGCCATCCTCGTGGTGGCCGCGCTGACCTGGGCCGGAGCGCGCTTCCGGCACACGATCTTCCGCCTGCCGACGCGCGATCTCGTGCGCGTCGGGCTACTCCACTGTGCGCGCGTCCTCTGCGTCAGTGCGTTTCAGATCCTTCAGTGGAAAGTTGTGATGCCGGAGGTGTCGATCCAGACCTGGTTCAGCTTCCTGGCTGTATCCATGGTCATCAGCCGTATCCCCGTTCTCCCTTCCAGAGATCTGTTGTTCGTCGGCGCGGGCATCGAAATGTCGCGCCTTCTCACCGTGGCATCTGCTCCGCTCGCCGGGATGCTGCTCGTATCGAGTGTGCTTGACAAGTTGTTGAACCTGCTGTTGTTCACCGTACTCTCGAGGCCGGCCAGGAAGTCCTCCTGAAGCCCGGTGCGCACGGGCGCTGTAAGAATCCTCAGCCGGCGAGCCGTTGCGTGCTCGTTGCGGAATGGACCCGTCCGCTGACGTCAGACAAATTGGACGAGGACGACAGGCCCGTAGAATTGGGCGGCGTTGAGTCGGCGTTGCCGTAAGCGAGGGCCGTCGATCCCGGACCGTGCGCGGCGAACCGGACGGCTGGGGCCGGCGATCCCGGATAGCGAGGGCCGGCGTCCCGGACTGCACCTGCAGGGGTTTGGCACGCCGGGAACCTGAGCGGCCGGTCCAGCGTGGCTCGCGCGCTGGACCGGCCGGACAGGCACCCCCTCTCCGTCCACGTCTACCGCTTCTCGGTCTTATCGGGCCCTTCGGGCTTCTTCGGAAGCGTGATCTCCCGGCCCTCGAGTTTCTTCATGACCTCCTCGACGGCGCGCTCGAGTTGGGGATCTTTCCCCTCGATGACCGATTTCGGGTCATTTTCCACCTCGATATCCGGATCGACGCCGTATCCCTCGATGATCCACTCCCCGTTGGGATTGGCCATACCGGACAACGGGATGGAGATCACGCCACCGTCGATTAGGGGACCGCGGGGCGAGATGCCTACGACCCCGCCCCAGGACCGGCGTCCGATGAGCGGACCGAGACCGGCCTCGCGGAACATGTGCGGGAAAATATCTCCGTCGCTCGCCGAGTTCTCATCGAGAATGGCGGCCATAGGTCCAAGGAAGACGCCGTCCGGATAGGTATTCGGCTGCTCGTCCGTTCGATTGAAGTTGACGGCGAGGAGTACGCGTCTCAGGCGCTCGATGAGCATCCGAGAGACGTTTCCGCCCCCGTTGGCACGCACATCGACAACGAGGCCCTCCTTGTCGAGTTGCCCGTAGTACCACTTGATGAACTCTCGCAGTCCCGGCGCCCCCATGTCGGGGATGTGCAGATAGCCCAGGCGGCCACCCGAGAGTTGCTCGACGCGCGCCCGGTTTCCGAGCACCCAATCCAGGTAGATGAGGTCCTGTTCGCTGGTGACCGGATTGAACGTCACCGAGCGGGCGCCGTCCATGGTCGGTTTCGTGTTGACGCTCAACACCACCGGGCGATCCGCCTTGTTGCGGAGGAGCCGGTAGGGGTCTTCGTCGGGCCGGAGCGCTTCTCCGTCGATGGCCAGCACGTACTCGCCGGGCTGCACGTCAACGCCGATTTCCGTGAGGGGTGAGCGGTAGTTGGCCTCCTCATTGTGTCCGGGGAAGATCCTGGTGATTCGATACTTCCCTGATGCCGCGTCCAACTCGAAACGTGCACCGGGAAGTGCGACGCGGGGGCGATCGGGGGTTTCAAAATCGCCCCCTTCCACATAGGCGTGCTGCACCGTCAGTTCGGACACCAGTTCGCTGATCAGGTAGTTCAGGTCGGATCGGTGGGCCACGTGAGCCAGCCACGGTTCATACCGGGCCTTAAGGGCGTCCCAGTCGTATCCGTGCATGTTCTCTACGTAGAACCAGTCGCGGTACTGCCGCCAGACCTCTTGGAAGATCTGCCGCCATTCCTCGACGGGAACCCGGTCTACCATCAGCCCCGCCGTCGAGACGTCCTTCTTCGAATTGGCGCCGCTCGGCGCGGCGTCGTACAGGGAGAAACTGCCGCCGGAGCGCACGAGCATCTTGGAGCCGTCGTCGGAGAGGGCGTAGCCCTGGGCGCCTTCGACGAGCGTCGTCTCCTTGCGGTCTTTCAGCGAGTATATCCGCAACGATGGGCGCCGATCGCTCTGGCGCCCGTAGTAGAAGCCTCCTCCCACGCCGTAGATGAGGTGCCCTTTCTTCGCGGCGAGTCCGCCGTAGTTGTCCCCCTCGAGCGGCACGCGGGCCACTCTTGATGCCAGCCCGTCGAAGTCGATCACGAGATCGGCGAGGGCTTCTCCGGTCGCGTCCTTTTTCGCGTCATCCTCTTTCTTCGCCGGCTTATCCTTCTCGGATGCACCTTTTTCCTCGGCGGTCACCGAAACCTCGTCGCTTTCGGGCGGGAAGGGGTGTTTCACGTCCTTACGCAGCGCCAGCGCGAAGATGCCGGTCATGCGGTTCGTCGCGAAGTTGAACTCCCGACTCGATATCTGCGGCGCGTAGTCGCGATCGCTCAGGAAGAAGAGATAGTTGCCGTCGGGTTCCCACGCCGGACTGTCGGCGTCGAAGAGCCCATCGGTGATCCTGCGTACCTGGTTGTCGCGGGCGCTCCAGATATGGACCGCGCTGAAGCCGTTCTTGCCGGCCATACTGAAGGCAAGATGGTTTCCTGCCGGCGACCACGTGTAGTTGCGGATTTGTCCTCGAGGCGCGTCGACGATTTCGGTGAGCGACTTTGTGTCGAACGCGTACACAAAGATCTTTCCGTCCTTGTCGCCGAAAGCGATCCGTTTACCGTCCGGGGCCCACTCCGGCTGATACCGCATCGCCTTTCCCCCGTTGGTGAGTTGCTCGGGCTTCCCCGATCCGTCCTGTGCGATGACGTACAGTTCGTCTTCGCCGGTCAGGTCGGAAATGAAGGCGATTCTGGAGCCGTCGGGGGACCATTTGGCCCATTTGTCGTGAGCGCCCGACGTGGCGGTCAGGTTGCGGGTCTGGCCCTTTTCAACAGGCACGGTGAAGATGTCGCCGCGTGCGACGATCAAGGCACGTTCGCCTTTCGGGGACAGTTCGAAGTCTTCGATCTGAACTGCCGCGGATACGCGCGAGCCCCGTTTCCACAATCCATCGTCCGGCACGGTGATGCTGATCGGCGTGCTGTTTCCCGAGTCCACGTCCAGAATCTGCAATTCTCCATTCAGTTCGTAGACGATCCGCCCCTCATTGTCTGAACTGGGCCAACGAACGTCCCATGTCCTGCTTTGCGTGATCTGCGTGATCTGACCTGAAGCGACGTCATAGCCATACAGGTTGAAGGTGCCGTCCCGGTCGGAACTGAAGTAGATCGTGTCGCCGATCCACATGGGGTCACGGTCGGCCCGCTCGTGGTCGATGATCCGTTTGGCGTCGTTGTTCGTGAGGTCAAAAACGAACAGGTCGTTGGCCTGGCCGCCTCCGTATCGTTTCTCGGGACGGAAGTCACGGAAGAGGGGGGAGTAGACCACGCGCTTCCCGTCCGGCGAAAAGTCACCTGCTCCCGATTCGGGCATGGGAAGCGGTACGGCGGGACCGCCCGTTTTCGCGACGGTATAGAGCTTGTTTGATCCAAGATTCCATGTATCGCGCATGGAACGGAAGAGGATCGACTGTCCGTCCACGCTCCACCCGTACACGTGATTGTCCCATCCCCACCTGGGGGTGAGGGGTCCACGCGCAGGGTAGTAGGTGAGTTGTTTGGGTTCGCCTCCTGTTGCGGGAACCACGTACACCTGTTCGTCGCCGTCGTACTGTCCGGTGAAGGCGATCCATTTCCCGTCTGGCGAGAATTTGGCAAAGACCTCCATCCCCGGGTGTGCGGTGATCCGCGTGGCGGCGCCGCCCGAAACGGGAGCAGTCCAGATGTCTCCGGCGAAGGTGAACGCCACCTTATCCCCGTGGACATCCGGGAAGCGCAGCAATTTGGTTTGTGCGACGGCATCCGTTGCCGGGCCAGCTGTCGCGAGCAGTATCAGGGCGCCTGCGAAGGCCAGGCACCTGGGATTCAGGGTGTGAATCACGGGACTCTCTGGTGGGTTGGGAGGATGAAGGGAAGATGAGTGCCATTGCCTGTTTCCCTGGGGAGGCCCGGCATCCGTTCCCTATCTCGGCGGGGTGGTTCAGGGAGGAAGCGCCCGGGTCGCCCGTGCGGGCAGGACCTAATGCCAAATATTTTGGTACGGAAGAATGAGGCTGCTGGTTTCAGATTCGGAACTTGAGCGTCGGGGTGCCGTCTTTCCGAATCACATGATTCTGCACCCCGACACGCATTATCGCCTCATCCGAGAGAGAAGTTCACAAAAAGGTGTAGGGTTGATCGTCGTAATTTCGGCCCGCCTGAAAACGATACCCCCCATGGCCGCCCTCTCGTCGCACACCCGTCCATCCCCCTTCACCGAATCGGCTGCCGCGTACCGCAGGGAGGATGCGGAAATGTACGACCGCCAGGCTCGTGAGATGGGCTGGTATGGGCACGAGGCCTTGTACGGGTTGATGCACGAGTATGTGCGCCGAGGGCAGACGCTGCTCGACATGGGCATCGGGACGGGACTCAGCACGGAGCCCTTTCACAGGGCTGGCCTGCAGGTTTCCGGTTTCGACAGCAGTGATGCCATGCTGTTGACGTGCGCGGACAAGGGCTTCGTCGGTCAACTCGTGCGACACGACCTGCGCAATCCACCGTACCCCTATGCGGATGCCACCTACGACCATATCGTCTCCCTCGCGGTGCTTCACCTGATGACCGATCTGGGGCCCGTTTTCCGTGAAGCGTCAAGGATCGTGAAGCCGGGCGGCATCTTTGGATTCAGCGTCGAAGAGCGAAAGGAGAACGACGGGTCGTTTCACCTGGTGAAGTCACCCGATGGAGCGTCGGACGTGCAGGTGTTCCGACACGCCGGCGCGGAAATCCGCCGCCTGCTCGAGGAGAGCGGCTTCACCGTTCGAAAGGAGTTTGTCTTCCTTGCCGATCCTCGGGAAGAGGGCGGTCTGTACTTCAAGCTCTTCGTGGCGCAGCGGGAGAAGTAGAGAGGGGGAGGAGAGGGAGGTGGGAGACGGGAGGTGGGAGACCGGAGGTGGGAGACGGGAGGTGGGAGACGGGAGGTGGGCGCGGAACAAGAAGAGGGGTGGCGGGTCGTTACGCATGATGCGTAACGAATGGGATGGAGTATGCTGAATCCGTTTCTGATTGACGGCGCCGCCGGTCCGGATGCCTTCTGCGATCGCTTGTCTGAGCGAGAAGAACTTCGGGAGAGGATCGAGCGAGGAGAGCGGGTGCTCGTTGTAGGTGACCGGTACGTTGGCAAGACCTCCCTGGTGCGGCGCGTGTTGACCGATCTGCCGGACAGGGAGTGGATTTCGGTAGCCATCGATCTCCGCGGCGTAGTCGGGAGGATCTCGTTCGTTGATGCGGCAGCCGGCGCCTTTACGCAGGCAGCGGCTGCGGACCGAGTGAGCCTGCAAGAAGCAGTCCGCTCGCTTTTCAGCGACCTGTCGTTTGCCGTGAGGAAGACCGAAGCTGGTTTGGACCGATTGCGGTTCGAAGATCCGGCTACCGAGGTGTCCGACGCTACTCTCCAGAATGTCTTTCACGCGCCCGTTCGCATCATGCAGCGCGACAGGCGGCGGGTTGTTGTGTTCTTCGACCATATAGACCGACTGGCCGATCTCGCCGACCAGGTCCTCTTTCGAGCCCTCGCGGAAGCGGTGCGGGTACAATCCGGCGTCGCGTTCTTGTTTGCCGCCGGCCGGCGTCGACTCGGGGAGAAGCTCTTCATGGAGAACGCTGGGCCTCTGGGCGGCTTGGCCGAACCCTTTGAGATCGGACCTATCGCATACGATCACTGGATCCCGTTCATCCGATCACGCTTCTTCCGTGCCCGAAAGATCGTCGAGAAGGAGACGGTCAGCAGCCTTGTAGCCCTCACCGGAGGGCATCCTCGGACGGTTCAACGGATCGCCTATGCGCTCTGGGAACTGACGGCGCCGGACGAAATCGCCACGGAGCGACGGTTGGAGCGGGCAGTCGATCTGATGCTCCTTCGGGAGGCGGCCGTCTACCGCGTCCTCTGGGAGTCCCTTTCCCTGAACCAGCAGCGGCTGCTGCGCGCCCTGGCGCTCGAACCGCCGGGACCATCCCTCTTCTCCGCCTCCTTCATCCGTACCTCACACCTGGGCACGGCATCGAGCGTCCAGCGGGCCCTACAGAGCCTGGTGGACCGTGACCTGGTCATGCTGGACGCCGGGGCGCCCAGAATCACCGACCGGTTTCTCGGCCTTTGGATCCAACGCGGAACGTAGCGGGTCAGAAGCGGTGCATCGCTGAAATGGGAATCCGGCCTATTCCCATTCTCCCTTCTCGATGGACCAATCCGACCCGAAATAGCCCATGCGCGTGGGAAGGGGTGATGGGTTACCGAGGACGTCCGTACCAAAAACGGTCACGTCAGGAAGCGCAAAGTTCTGGTAGAGATACGGCAGGGTATTCGTCAGACGCATCCCCGCGAGGGACGTCCCTCCAACTACCGCTACGACGGCACGGTCGCTGTCGGCACGTGGGCGCACGAAAAGCACGGCCTGGTCGCGCTGGGACAGCACCTCGGCGCCAAACGAGATTCGTCCTCGCGAGACCTGAACCGGGCTATCCGCCAGGAGGTCGTCCCAGGCCCGATTCGTGGTTGCATTCCCATACAGCACGACATTCCTGTCCTCGTAGTCCTTCGCACGAAAAGCCTGGTCGGCGATCACCTCCACGCGGCCGTTGCCCTGGTACCAGAACGTCTCGGCGTCAAATCGGGCCTTGGCAAACGCCCATACGTTCTCGTCGCGCGTACCGCCGGTGCCCACCACAAAAACCACCTCATGATCGATGGCGGACTTGAAGGTTCCGTACCGGTGAGGACCCTTGCGGGCCGGTTCGGGTTTCGGGGAAAAGTGCCAAAAACCGTCCGAATGTTCCAGGTATATACGATCCTCCACCGAATGGACGGCCCAGTCGAACGTAAGCGAGTCGGAGTCGATTCGAAAAATGGCCGGCCGTTCTTTCGAGAGGATGCCCGGATCGATCGCCAGCATCGTGACATTCTCCGTTGATCCTGCGATTCGGTTTCGGCCGGGATCCAGGCGGATACGAACCCGGCTAAACGCGAGCATCCGCTCCTGATCGTAGATCGTCACCCAGTGGTGTGAAGCCGACACGCCCGGATGCGCCGTCCTGAAGTCGAGTGACCGGATGCGATGGACCATCGGCCTGGCCCGTCCCGCGAAGAAGTCGAACAGCGGTAACCAGTCGACGGCATCTGTGCCCGGTTCGTCGGAGCGATCCCACCAGTGCCCCACGCCCGGTTCCTCGTGATAGCGAAAGTCGTGGTGGAAGGATCGCAGGATGTCCAGCGCACGGTGGGCTTCGTCGGGTCGGACGACTTCGTCCGCACCGCCGTGGAGCACGTAGACGCCGAGTCCCTTCAGATTGATGAGGAGGGAGTCGGTCAGGGTGACGTTAAGGGCGCGATCGATCAGCGCGGGATTCCTGAGGCCGCGGTTTCCGAATGCCCGGTGGTAGTAGGCTCCTACGCGGAGGTACCCCGCGCTGGGGGCGATCGCTGCGAACCGATCCGGGTAGGTGGAGCCCAGGATCCAGGTGCCGTGTCCGCCCATCGAGTGCCCGGTGAGATAGATACGCTCCGTGTCGACGTCCAATTCGTTCTCCGCCCGATCGAGCACGTCGATGGCGTCTTTCCGTCCCCAGTCCTCCCAATTGTACCCGTAGGCCCGGCGGTTCGTCGGCGCCACGATGTGGGCCCAGGATTTGGGCGCGTAGGACGAGGCCTGGTTCCATGCTTCGACGTTTGCGCCGTGGACGGAAAGCACGAGCGCCTGAGGACCGTTCTTTGTGGCAGGCTGGACGGCATAGTACTGTATGCTGCCGTCGACGTCGCTGCGGTACGTGCGGCGATGGAGCCCCGCGCCGCTTCGGACCATCAGGGGCACGCTTGCCTCGTGCAGGACATGCCCCCGGGAATCCAGAACACGAAGGGCCAGGAGGTCCTCCCCCTCATGTTTGCCCCATCCATTTGCGCGGAATCTGAAGGGCGCCTTGAAGACTGAAAGCGGCGGGATCGAGGCCACTGTCGTGCGTACAGGAGGTTCTTCGCCCAGGCGGCTTTCGATGACCAACCCGTCCCCTTGCCCCTCCTGCGCATTGATCACCACGACGGCGCCCCACATCTCCTCATTCTCACCCGGACGCACATCGGGAACGGTGAGGTCCTTGATGTTAAGCGCCACACGGTGTTCCGGAGTGTACAGGTTCACTTTCAGCCGTCCCCGGTTGCATCGGAGCAGCAGATCGTTTGCCCCTTTTTGCAACGCGATCGGCAGCAGGTGGAAGTCGAAGCGTGGCTCCCAGTCCTCAAATGCGTCCTTGGCCTGATACCGATTTCCGATGCGGGGTTCGCCGTTCACATAGGCGAACTTGTTGCCGAGCGTCTCGAGCAGCACGATCTGGTCGCTGTCGGAGTGGACTTGCGCGTACACCCATCCCCCCCGCAGGGCCCGGTGCTGAAACCACCCTGCGGAATCCGCCTCGATCTCCTCCCAGCGGACCGTGTCGCCCAGCACGGCGAGCGAAGAGCCGGCAACCGGACGTTTCCAGCGTCCTGTGAGCACATCCGCCTCGACCGGATCCACGTAGAGAGAGGTCTGAACGTAGGAATTGACCGTTGGAATCGCGATCGCGCGTTCTACGGTTTGGACCAGGGAGGGCTGCGCCGTCACACGCAGCGCGACGAATGAGGCGACCAGCGGCAGGAGAAGGATGCGGAGGGGCATCGGCGTGTAGAATGGGAGAGTACGGGCTGCGCCATTCAAACGAGCATGGCGGGCGGCGTGAAGCGGAGACCCGGGATCTCGGTGTGGGTGGCCGGCGGCTACCAAGCGATACGACGCGCCGAGCCTTTCCAATGGGTACCGGAGAAGGTACTGACTGACGGAATAACGCAGGACCTCCGGTTGGGGAGTATGAAGAGCCGGCCGCACGTACATTGGCACATACACCGACCTCAAACTCCATGCACCCTCCCATTGGCATCGGTTTGATCGGCTGCGGATCGTGGGGCTCAGTCCACGCCCGGGTCTATCACTCCTCTCCCCTCGTTCGATTTGTCGCCGTGTGCGACACGGACCTCGGACGTGCCGAGGGCTTTGCGCGCAAATACGGCGCCGAGTCGGCCCACACCGACTGGGCGGTCCTGCTGGCAAATCCGCATATCGACGCGGTCGCTATCGCGACACCCGATTTCACGCACACCGAACTCGTCCACGCGGCCCTCCTCGCGGGCAAGCATGTGCTGGTCGAGAAGCCTCTGGCCACGACGGCCCGGGAATGCGAAAAAATGTTGAAGGCCCGCGACGCCGCGGGCGTGAAACTCATGGTCGACTTCCACAACCGATGGAACCTCCCCCTCCTCGAGGTCAGACGTCACGTCGAGCGCGGCGAGTTGGGGGATGTGATCATGATGAACCTTCGGCTCAACGATACGCTGTTCGTACCGACCCGGATGCTCAGTTGGGCGGATCGCTCCTCGCCCGCCCATTTCCTCGGCAGTCACCTGGTCGATCTGGCGCGCTGGATTTCGGGGGCGGAGGTGTCGCGGGTGTATTCCGTTCGACGCGAGCGCGTGTTGCGGGGACTCGGAGTCGACACGCCGGACTTCTACCAGTCCATTCTGGAACTCTCCAACGGAAGTACTGCTGTACTCGAGACGTGCTGGATCCTGAACGAGCGGGCGCCCAGTGTCTTTGATTTCAAGGCGGAATTTGTCGGCACCCGGGGCACGGTCTACGTCAACACGAGTGACCACCGGGTGATTGAGTCCTTCACGGAGGCCGCCGCCGCGCTTCCCGATGTTCTGGGGGTCGTGGACGTGTACGGGCATCTCGGGGGGTTCTGCGTCGCGGCCATCGAGCACTTCATTCAGTGTCTGATTACGGACACGGAGCCCATGGTCACGGGAGAAGACGGTCTGGCCGCCGCCAGGGTGGTTGAAGCGATCGAATTGTCCGCCACCAGTGGCAGGGCCGTCGAACTCTAGCGCGGTCAGGAGGACACCGTGGGTGCTTCGTCTTTCGGTCTGGTGGACTGGGTCGCCGTCGGCATCTTTGTGGTGCTAACGCTACTGATCGGGATCGTGGCGCATCGGCGGATCGCCACGCATGATGATTTCCTGGTCATGGGCCGCCGGCTGCGTCCCCTATGGGGGATTGCGACGCTCTCGGCGACGGAGATGGGCCTCGTTACTGTCGTCTATTTTTCCGAGGAGGCGTACGCCCACGGGTTCGTTGCCCTGACGACGGCCTTCATAGCGGCCGGAACGATGTGGCTGATCGGTCGAACCGGGTTCGTCATCAAGAACTTGCGCGCCCTCGAACTTCGCACGGTGCCCGAGTACTTCGCCGTGCGGTATTCGCAGGGTGTTCGGCTCGTTGCGGGAATCGCCACGTTCCTGACCGGCATTCTCAACCTGGGCATCTTTCTTCAGGTAGAAGGGCGCTTTCTGGTTACGATGTTCGGACTTCCAGTTGGGATGCTGCCATGGGTCATGGGAATCCTGCTGGTGATCGTCGTAGGCTACACGATGCTCGGGGGTATGTACTCGGTCGTGCTTACCGATGTGCTTCAATTTGCCGTGATGGCGATCAGCATCACCGCCGTGACCGCGCTGGCCTTGCACTACGCAGGAGGACTGCAAGGAATGGTGGAGGCGGTGGAGTCCCAGTACGGCTCCGCCGGATTTCGGCTCGGCGAGACGGCGGAATACGGGTTCTTCTTCGTGATCTGGACGTTGTGGTATTACTTGAGCGGTTGGTCGTCCTGGCAGCCGGTTGTCCAGAGAACGCTCAGTATGCAGAGCACGTCAACAGCGCTCAAACTCTTTCGCTTGAGCAGCTTCTTTATGCTGCTCAGGGCTTCGCTTCCCATGGTCTGGGGCATCGCGGCACTTGCCATTCTTGGTGCGGCGTCCTCCTCGCAGACCGCGCTGCCGGAGATGCTCATTCGGATCCTGCCCACCGGGCTGATGGGCCTCGTCGTGGTCGGATTCCTGGCCGCATCGATGTCCACCTACGACAGCTATCTCCTCTCGTTTAGCGCCATTCTCGTGCAAGACATCGGTGCGCCGCTGTCCAGGAGGCCGCTCGACGACAAGGCGCGGATGTTCTGGACCCGTATGGGGATCCTCTTGATTGCCCTTTTCATCTACGCGTGGGGGGTCTACTATACGTTCACGGATACCGTCTTTCGGTATATCACGCTTACAGGGTCTATTTCATACGCCGGGATCATCACCGGTTTGGTCTGCGGCATGTACTGGAAGCGGGCCAACACGACCGGCGCCTATGCCGCCTTCCTGCTCAGCGCGATCCCGCCCCTCCTCGCTCTGGCTCTGCCCGAATTGAGCGCCACCCATGCGGGACTTCTGAGCTTCACCCTGGCCCCTATCGGGTTCTTTCTGGGAACACTGTATGGGAGGAAGAAATGATGTTGTGTATCGCCGTCCGTCAGAACCGGTGCGCGTTCTGATGGTCACCTTTCCTCTGCCATTCCGCACTCCATTGTTCACGAATACAACCGCCGTACAAAAGATGATTCGCCTTCTCACACTCCTTCGCGTTTTGATGGTCGGTATGATTGCCGCGGGATGCACGTCCCATGTCGTTCCTCCCCCACAAGAAAAAGTCATTGAAATACGCGGCATCTATGGGAGCCCCAATGCATTCTGGGAGCGGGGATATCGACTGGATGATCTGGGTGTCAATGCCATTTTTATGCACGGCCCGGCTATTACGGAGGCGATTATGGTGCGAGCGCGTGCGGAGAGTCTGCGCGTTTTCGCGGAGTTTCCAACATTGAATGGGAAGGGTTATGTGGAGTCGCACCCCGAAGCCTGGGCGATTAACGAAAAAGGGGACCGGGTGGAGGCCGCCTCCTGGTTCATGGGTGTGTGTCCGACCGAGCCGGGGTTTCGCACGCATCGTATGGAGGAATTGAGGCGGCTGATGGCGCGATTCGACGTGGACGGCGTGTGGATGGACTATGTCCACTGGCATGCCCAGTTTGAGGAGCCGGAGCCCATTCTGCCTGAGACCTGTTTCTGTCCGCATTGTCTGACCACGTTTCAGGCCGCCACGGGGATCGTCGTGCCAGACGGTCCGACTCCGGAGAAGGCCCAATGGATTTTTGACCACCATGACCGGGAATGGCGAGACTGGCGGGCTGACGTCATCGCGGGGTGGGCGCGCGATTTCCGCCGAATCGTCAAGCAGATCAACCCGGATGCCCTGGTCGGAATCTATCACGCACCCTGGGACGATGAGGAATACGACGGAGCACGCCGGCGCATTCTGGGTTTGGACTATGATCTATTGCGCGAAACCGCGGACGTCTTTTCGCCGATGGTGTATCACGCCCGGATGGGAAGAAGCCCGGAATGGGTCAAGGAGAATATCGAATGGTTTTCTGACAGGATGAACATCAATCCCTCCGAATTTCCGAAAGTGTGGACGATCGTGCAGGCCTACGACGGTCCGCGACGGGTAACGCCCGAAGAATTCGAATCGGTACTTCGCAATGGATTGGCAGGCGGTGCGACGGGTGTTCAGATGTTTACGAGCAATGCGGTGGCGGAGGATAGCCTGAAGACGGCCGTAATGGCGAAGGTGTATCGGGGGGAGTAGGTATATTAAAGTTTAGGAGTTTATAGTTTAGGAGTTTAGGAGTTGGAGCGATACCTCTCGGCCGTCTTCCCGGCGAAAGGCGGGATCCAGGAGTTGAGGACGTGAGGTCCGCGTCT
>CAYLXM010000027.1:24998-47592 GCA_964387555.1 uncultured Rhodothermales bacterium
CCGTCTTCCCGGCGAAAGGCGGGATCCAGGAGTTGAGGACGTGAGGTCCGCGTCTCGGCCCGTCTTCCCGGCGGACGCCGGGATCCAGGCATCGAGCTTTCGGAGTCCGGAACCATCGGCGGTGGATGTGCTTGTAACCAGGTACTTCTTCACATATCCTTCGCAATCATGCTGCGTCGACTCGCCATTTTCGCCCTGTTCCTCTCCTCCCCGTTCCTTCAGGCGCAGGACTTTGCGCTGGAGCAATTGACGGCTTCTCCGCGGCATCATGAGTGGGTCGAGGTGGCGTACGGGGAGCGAACGGTCCATGCGTTCGTGGCCTACCCGGAACGCGCCGACAACGCCACTGCGGTACTGGTCCTCCACGAGAACCGAGGACTCACCGACTGGGTTCGTTCGTTCACCGACCAATTGGCCGCAGCCGGATACCTCGCGATCGCGCCGGATCTCCTCTCTCAATTTGACGAGGACCACGCCAAGACCAGCGATTTCGAGAACGAAGATGCCGCCCGAACGGCGCTGTACGCACTCGACCCGGACCAGATCACGGCTGACTTGAAGGCGGTCCAGGCGTATGCTGCCGCATTGCCCGCCGCCAACGGAAACGTAGCCGTCGTGGGCTTCTGCTGGGGTGGATCACAGGCCTTCCGCTATGCGACGAACACCACCGGGCTCTCTGCGGCGCTGGTCTTCTACGGGACTGCCCCCACGGAGGCTGATGTGTTTGCTCGCATCGAGACACCAGTCTACGGCTTCTACGGAGAAAACGACCAGCGGGTGAATGCGACCATCGAAGGTACCCAAACCTTGATGAGCGAGGCGGGCAAGATCTTTGAGGTAGCGGTCTATTCGGGTGCGGGTCACGCGTTCATGCGCAGTGGGGACAATCCGGCCGACACGTCTCCGAATCGTCAGGCGCGCCACGACGCGTGGGAGCGGCTCGAGCGGATTTTGGATTCCATTGAGTAATCCCCGATCAGTGGCTGAGTCAGCCAGAGGCATACAGGGAAGGCGCGGGCCGGGCCACGAAGATGTTCGTACGTCCCCCATCATGCCGGGTCGAGTACTGCGTCAGCGCGTGACCTGTTGCCGCCGCGCATCTCGCCTCCTACTCCGCCTTCTTCCGCAGATACGCCCGGTGGTACTCGCTGACGACCTGGCCGAGGCGTACGAAGCCGACAATTTTCCCCTGAGGATCGGTGGCCGGCAACTCCGGGTAACCCACCTTTTCGAAGACGGCCATCACGCGATCGAGCGGATCGTCGAGGCCCACCGACACGAAAGGCACCATCACGTCTGCTGCAATCACCAGTCGTCGCTCGATTTCCCCCATGGAGAGCAGGGGCTGGATCGAGTCGAGCAAGACCAGACCGCAGTATGGCGGGGCACCATCGACCCGCTCTGCCTCGTCGTCGATGACGGGCAGGATCACCTCTTTCGTTCGGGTAAAGACACTCACAATCTCTTCCAGCGTATGCGTGCGTACCACCGTGTGGTGGTAAACCGGCTTTTCGACGATCCGCCGAACCAAAATGCTGGACAGCAGATCGGGCGTCAACTCGAGTCGGTGCGCCGGTGACTCGTTGAAGTTGCGGACCTGTTGCGTGTAGAGGCTCCAACGGCGCGCCAGCAGGTGGGCAATCACGGCGGAGAAGATGAGCGGAACGAGTAGCGTGTAGCTGCCGGTCATCTCGGAGATCATAATGGTCATCGCAATCGGCACATTGGCAACGCCGGCAAAAAAGGTCGCCATGCCGATCATCACGTAGGCGCCAGGCTGGGTGACGAGTTGCGGAACCAGGTCATGCATCCCCTGGCCATAGATCCCCCCGAGCATACCTCCGATGACAAGGGAGGGGGCGAACACGCCGCCTGATCCGCCCGAACCGATCGTTAGCGACGTCGCGACGATCTTCCCCACAACCAGCACCGCCATCAGGAGCATCGGCAGATTGCCGTAGATGGCTTGTTGCAGCCAGCCATAGCTCGATCCGAGTACTGCCGGGAAGAAGAAGCCGATCGCACCGACAAGAAAGCCCCCGAGCGCGGGCCTGAAGTGGGAGGGGAGCGTCAAGCGGTCGAACACGCGGTGTCTGGTCGCATAGAAAAAGCGCGTATAGAGGATCCCTACCAGCCCGCAGATCACGGCAAACAGCACCAGGGGGAGCAGTTCGATCGGATTGATGAACTCGAATCGGGGTGTTGTGAACACCGAACTCGACTCGGCGATCGTGCTGTACACCGAGTAGCCCGTGATGCCTGCCACGATGGCGGGCATGATCCCTTCGCTCTCGATATCCTCCCGATAGAGGACCTCCACGGCGAAGAGCGATCCACCAAGGGGGGATCGGAAGATGGCGCCGATGCCGGCCGCCATGCCGGCGATGACCACCAGGCGCCGATCACCCTCGCTGAGCCGCAGGCGCCGTCCAAGAAAAGAGGCAATGGCGGCCCCGATTTGCGCCACGGGTCCCTCCTGCCCCGCGCTGCCACCGGTGCCGATCGTGATGGAGGAAGCCAGCATCTTTACAACACCAACACGTGGACGGATGTCGCCGCGTTCGTGGTGGTAGGCCCGGATCACGGCATCCGTTCCGTGTCCTTCCGCTTCGGGTGCAAACCGGTAGACGAGCCAGCCCGAGATCAGGCCCCCGGCGGCGGGAATCAGGAAGAGCAACCAGGGTCTGAGAGGGTGCAGGGCCGCCGCAAGATCGAACGGCTCCGAACCGGAGCCCTCTCCTCCGGGCTGCGGCATGGCATACCCCACCAGGTCGCCGAGAAACAACTCGGACACGCCCCGAACCATCGTGGAGAGAAACAGGGCTCCGATGGCCCCACCGATCCCGATGACCACGGAGAGCACCATCCATCGCCCCGTAATTCGCCAGTCGAAATTGCGCCCGAACAGGCGCATGGTGCTGAGATAGGTGCCGCGGGCCGGATGCCAGAGGTGCCTCTGGAAGAGGCGAAAGCCGTCACTGGGTTTCATACGAGGCGTCGGTATTCACGTAAACCGGCGGCTTGAACGTGCGTCTCCCGGATCAGGTCCGCTATCCCCCTGCCGTACCGGCTTGGGGTTTTGCCGCATCGACTCGCTGTGTTCCACGGGATCGTTCGCCACACCTCGACCCGGCACGATACGCTGTTCGCCGGACATCCCGCTCGCATGGGGACGCCCGGCGATCTGCACCGAATGACGCTTCAAGAAACCACGAAGGCCCCGAGCTGCTACAAAGTGCCCCGTCTCGTGCTAGAACAGGTAGCGCACGCCGAACTGGAATTGGCGCGGCGCCCCCGCGTTCTTTCGGACAATCCCGCTGCCGGCGGGGCCCGTCTGAATCTGGTTGCTCTGGGTCGCGTTGTTGGCGTACCCGCTCAGATTGGTGGTATTGAGCACGTTGAACACGTCTGCACGCACCTCGATGCCGGCGACCGGAAGAGGCAGTCTATATTGCAGTCCGAGATCGAACAGGGTCGACCACGGCAACCGATCGCTGTTGCGCGATTCTCCCGGCTCGCGGTCACTATTGCCCGAGTACGCGTCGGCGAACGAGCGTCCGTCCCCGTTCAGGTCTGTCGTCCCGAAGATGCGGGCGTCGGGCACGCGGTTGACGGGCTGACCACTTTGAACAAGTGTCGCGATGCTCAGCGAAAGCTCCTCCTTCGCATGGGCATAGAGGATACCGCTGATCAGATGGGTCCTGTCGTTGATGGAAGGTCCCCACTCCGCCTGGAAATTGTTCGAGTCCTGAGCGCGAAAGTTGATGTCCTCCGTATCGTTGCGAAGGCGTGAGAGGGTGTAGGAAACGCGATAGGCGTACCAGTCATTTCCTCTATCCTTCTGCAGATTCAGATTGGCGGCCGCGTATCGGGCTTCCCCACCCGATTCGGAGACGATGATCGATCGGGCGCCTCCGTTGACCGGAGCGACCGGGCGGGATGCATCGGCTTCGGCCGGCGTGCGAACAAGCGTCGACGGATCCGCCGCGGCATCGACCTGTTCGGGGCTGATCCGATACGAGGCGGGCGCGTTCAGGTCACGAAGGCGGATCAGGTTGGACGTCCGGGCGTGGAGAAGATCCACATAGAAGAGGATCTCCGAGCCAATCTGGCGCTGATAGCCGACGGAGAACTGGTGGGTCTCGGGACTCTGCCAACCGTCCGGGTTGAGAATCCGACGCTCATTGCTGCGAGCCAGTTCGCGGAGATTGGCCACGGATGACGGAGTGGGTCCCTGGAGATACGCGGTGGCCGATGGGTTCACCGTGAGGTTGCCGTCGAAAGTGATCCGGTCGATGTCCGTACCGGCCGGGAGGGTCCCCATCGCGATCAACTGCTCGAGTTGGTCACGAAACCCCTGAGAGGTCGAGTTCTGCTGCAGTGCATCACTGTGCACGGCATAGACGATCTTGTCGTAGTAAATTCCGTATCCACCTCGAAGGCTGCTCCGTTCATCGAAAGACCAATTGAAGCCAAGCCTTGGGGCGAGGTTATTGAGATCTCCTTTCGTCGATCCGCTTTTGGTCAGCGTGTCGTAGTCATAACGCAGGCCCACAGTCACGGTCAATCGGTCGGCCGCCGCAATCTGGTCTTCCAGGAACAGGGCGAGCAGCGACTGGCGCGTCCCAAACGTTGCGGGACGCAACTCGACGGCATAGTCGACGACACGCGTATCGGGTGGAAGGTCATCCGGAAGCAAACCCGCGCCCCTTCCACCCACACGAAGTGCCTCGAGCTGGGCTGTGGTCAGTTGGACCAGATAGTTGCCGTTGGGGTTACCTCCCCCCTGCAGCCTGAAGTCGGCGCTCAACACGTCGAAGCCCCCTTTCACGCGATGGCGTCCGTTGAACCAGGTGAGTTTCTGCTGCAGTTGCAGCGTGTTCTCCGTCTCGTCGAAGACGTAACCGGGATGCCCCAGCACGGCGGCAGTCAGCCCCTGGTCATCGAGCACCGTGACCTGCGGCCCATCCTGGGCGTCGGTTCGGGCATAGTTCCATCGGAAGCGGCCATAGAGAACATTGCCTTCATATGCGAGCCGGCGTCCTGCCCAGGTGTTTTGCAGCGCGACGAGCACACTGTTGCGATCCTGGGTATTCGCGGCGGATGGGAAGATGACGCCTCCTTCGAGCCCGCCGCCTTGCCGATCGATTCCGATCCGCCCCAGGTGGCCGCGGAGGGATGAACGAGACCGGTCACTCCAGCGGACGCTGACCTTGGCGGATGCAAGCGTATAGGAATTGGTGCCACGAACGGTCTCGGCCACGCCCAGCGGAGTCGAGGCAAGCAAGTTGTCCTTGGTGTCGCGGGTCTGCTCGAAATTGACGAAATAGAAGGTCCGGTTTCGCTGGATCGGCCCTCCGACAGCGAAGCCCACCTGCTGCCGGCTGAACCCGTCCTTCACCGCGTTGCCCGACAAGTCACGCTGGTTGTACGGGCTCGAGGCGTCGAGTACCGATCCGGGGCGGGTCCCGTAGAAGAATTCTCCTGCGTGTTCGTTGCCCCCTGATTTGGTGGTGACGTTGAAGACGCCGTTTCCGGTACGCCCGTGCTCCGCCGAGAAACTGCTCGACAGCACGGAAACGTCCTGGACCATGCCGACCGGGATGGGGAATTTCTGCCCGCCCAGGAAGTTCTCGTTATTGTCCAGCCCGTCAATCATGTAGTTCACGAACAGGCCGTTTGCCCCGTTGACGCTCACGTTGGGCGCCTCCGGATAGAACCCCGTTGCGGGAGACACGTTGGGGAGCCGATAGAGTGCCCGCGTCAGATCCCTGCTCTCCACAGGCAGCAGATTCACTTCGGCTCCTCCGAGTGATGAGGCCACCTCGGCATTTACCGAGTTTCGTCTGGCGAAGCCGGTTTCTGCCGTCACGGTGATCTGGTCGAGGGTGGTCTCCTTGATGGGATGCAGGAGAAGCGCCACGCCTTGCGTATGCGCGTTGCGGAGCAGCACATCGGAAGCCACGGCCTCATTATACCGATCGTCCGAGAGGACTTTGACCTCATAGGATCCGGAGGTCTCCAGTCCGGCGAAGAACACGCGACCTCGGGCATCCGTCACTCCTGAGGCCCGAATGGCCTGCACAGGATTCGATATGTCAACTCGAACACCCGCGACCGGCACCTTCCCGACAGGGTCGAACACGATCACCTCCATGTTCCCCTGCGCCAATGAGAGGGCCGGGAGGCACAGGAGTGAAAGCAGGAGCAGAAGAGATCGGAGTGCCAAACGCATGGTGATGTCGTTGGATTTGTTACCCATTTAAGAAAGCGGTTGCAGTTCGTAGCGACAATCTACTGCCTCGTACTCGGAGGCTCAGACAAAATCGTCGTTCTTGGGGCCCGTCGCGAACGAACCGATCCGATCCACAATCGGGTGTGGTTCCTCGATCGCCGGTTCGATCTTAAGTGGATCCTCCGCATGACGCGTGAATACGTGCACCGTGGGAAGACCGCAGTGCCCAGGGCCGCCCACGCGGGGGGGGGAGCCGTCTAAGGTCACCGGCACTCGGGTTGTGGCCGTGGCCATTGCGGTGCGGTTCGCCGCGCATCCCCTATCTTGAGGGTTCACCAAGGAGCACGTCATGCCGGCCTCATCTCCACCTCACCGCCGAATAATCAGCAGCCTGCGGTACGCGATCGTTGTCTGCCTTCTGGGCGCACTCGCGGCGACTGTGAGTTTCGCCCAACCGGCTACGCTCCGAGGCACGGTTGCCGATGCCTTATCCGGCGAGCCGCTGCCCGGGGCCCATGTCCTGCTCTCCGCTCCCGGCTTCCAGACCGGCACCACGACCGCCGTGGGCGGGGATTTCGAATTCGCCGCCCTCGCAGCCGGCCTGTATACGCTGTCCGTTTCATTCGTCGGATACGACCCGGAGCGGCTCGAAAACATCTCGATCGAGTCCGGGGAAACGCGCTCCCTCCCGATTTCCCTTGTCCCATCCAACCTCCACCTCAACCCGCTTACCGTTACCGCGTCTCGCGGCGCGCCGCAGAAACTGCTCGAGGCGCCGTCCGCCATCTCGGTCCTCGATGCACGAGAACTGGAAACCCGGACCGTGCTCACGGCCGCCGAGCACCTCAAGACAGCGCCCGGTGTGGACCTCATCTCCACGGGGATCGTGCAGTCACGGGTCGTTATCCGTGGATTCAACGACAACCTGGCCAGTTCGCTGCTCACGCTCGTAGACGACCGCATCGCCCAGGTGCCGTCCATCCGCCTGACCGCACTGCAACTGATCCCCATCGGAAACCTCGACCTCGACCGCATCGAGGTGGTCTCCGGACCGGCCTCTGCCCTGTACGGACCCAACAGCGCCAACGGGGTGGTGCACGTCCTCACCAAGTCGCCCTTCGAATCTGAGGGGACGGTAGCCGGCGTCGGCATCGGGCAGAAGAGCATCTTCACTGCGGGCGTTTCTCACACCGCCACCCGAGGCGACCGGTTCGGATACCGCGTTTCCGCCCAGTATGCGGACGGGGAGGACTACGCGTATTTCGATCCGATCGAACTCCAGGCACGCTCCGAGGCGCTCATTGCGGGCGCATCGGCAGACACCTTGCTCATCGGCGCCAGGGACTTCAGCGTGCGCACCCTGTCCTTTTCCGGCCGGATGGACTACCGCATTGCCCCGGCCGGCACTATCACCGTGAATTCCGGGGTTACGCGGGGCAACAACATCGAAGTCTCCCCAACCGGCGCGGTACAAATCGACGACGCCTATGTCGCCTACCTGCAGGCCCGGCTCACGTACCGCAATCTTTTTGCCCAGGCGTATTTGAACGCGTTGCAGGCGGGGAACTCCTTCATGCTGCGCACGGGGATGCCGTTCCGGGAACGGTCCCGGTTCTGGGTGGCCCAGGTTCGTCACCAGTACGCGCTCGGTACACGGCAGTCCTTCACCTACGGGATGGACCTCTTCCTCACCCGACCCAACAGCGAAGGGACCGTGAGCCGGCGTTTCGAGGATCGGGATGACATCAATGAGGTCGGCGCGTACGTCCAGTCCGAAACGGCCTTGACCCCCCGGCTGAATCTCATTGCCGCCGGACGGATCGACCACCACAACCGCATCGACCATCCCACCTTCTCGCCCCGCCTGGCGCTGGTTCATCGAATCGCTCCCTTGAGCGCCGTACGCCTTTCATTCAACCGGGCCTACCAGACCCCCGGCTCCGACAAGTTGTTTGCCGACGTGCTCGGATTGCGCGATGTCTTCCAGAGCGCTCGACTCCAACCCGAGTTGGGTTTTGCGCCGTCTACCGACGTCTGGGTACAGGGCTCGGCCGACGGCGGGTTTCACTTTCAGCGGACGACCGACGGCAGGCTCCAATTCTACTCCCCGTTCGCCCGCCTCGACCCCCGTGGTCTCGCCGACACGGATCCCATCCGTCTGAACGATCCCACATTCACGAACGTGATGTGGGGCGTCGCCCGGCAGGCCGCCCTGTCCAGTCTCCCGCAGGGCCTTGCCGACGCCGGCCTGCTCCCTCCGTCCGACGTGCTCCCGGTGACGGAGGCCCTGGCCCGACTGCTTCCGGTCACGTTGACGGGCGTCGACCAGGTCCTTCAAAAACTCGATCTGGAGACGCAGGCCTTCGTGCCGGTATCCGATGTGGTCGATGTCGATCCGCTCGACATCACCCGGTATCAAACGATCGAACTCGGTTACCAGGGAATCCTCGGGAGGAGGTTGCTTTTCGGGATCGACCTCTACCATACGCGGGTCAGGAACTTCATCGGTCCTTTTCAGGTGGCGACCCCCAACGTTTTCCTTGATGCCGCGACGCTGCGCCCCTATCTGCTCTCCTCGCTGGAGAATGCACTGTCGGACCCCAAAAATGCCGCCGACCGCATCGCGCTCAACACGCTGGACCAACTGATCGCGATCGGCAACCGGAATGGATCCTCTGCCGATGAGATCGCATGGCTGGTGGGAGAAACGCTGGCCTCCGCCATTCCCTTCGGCACGGTCTCCCCTGAAGAGGCCTTCGAAAAGGGGGCGGTCCTTCTTGTACGCCGGAATTTCGGCGACATCTCCCTTCAGGGCATCGACACGCGATTCACCTTCTTTGTGACCCGCGAACTTACCCTCAGCGGCGGCTACTCTTATCTCAGCCGGAATTTCTTTGAGCAGGTGGACGGGGTGGACGATGTGGCCCTCAACGCGCCGAAACACAAGTTCTCGTCCTCCTTGCGCTACTTCGAGCCTGCGGGCCGTTTCGAGGCCGAATTCCGAATGCGCCGCGTAGGAGCGTTCCCCGTGCGCTCCGACGTCTACATCGGACACGTGGAGGCCTTCACGGTATTCGATGTAAGCGCCACCTGCAAGGTGCCCTTCTCCCCGGGGACGCGCATCACGATCACGGTGCAGAACGTGGCGGACAACCTCCACCGCGAATTCGTGAATGCCCCCGAAATCGGGCGCCTGGGGATGATGCGGATCTTGCATCAGTTCTAGGGCAAGGGGAGGCAGGTTGTTGATGAACCGCTGCGCGGACGGCAGCGGACGCAGGGCAGCAGCCGCAGGTGCACCGTTCTCGAGTAAGGATGGCGCACTCTGGAGAGGAAATCCGCATGTATGATTGAAACCTGCCATACACGATTCCGTATACAAAAGTGTAGTCAAACATGCGTAAAGAGGCCCCAGATCCAATGCCGTCGACCGTTCGCATCAGCGACGAAGCCCACCGCATTCTGAAGACCATCGCCGACGATGAGGGCGTTTCCCTTACCGCAGCCCTCGATAAGCTGACCGAAGAATGGGAGCGCGTTCGATTTTTCGAGCGGTTGAATGAGGCGTATCTGGCCGTGCAGCAGCGGCGTCAGGAGTGGGAGGAAGAGCAGTTAGAACGCGCTCTTTGGGATAAGGCCCTCTTGGATGATCTCGCCGATGAAGATGAGCGCACAACCGAGCAGGGGTGAGATCTGGCTGATTGACCTCAATCCGACGCGCGGACGTGAGCAACAGGGAATCCGCCCCTGTCTCGTCGTGTCATCCGACGGTTTAAATCACGGAGCCTCCGGACTGGTCGTCGTGCTGCCCCTCACGTCGCGGCACCGGCGTATTCCGTCTCACGTTCTCCTGCTCCCGCCGGAAGGAGGGGTACGGGTACCCAGCTATATCAAGTGTGAGGACATCCGCTCAATCTCCCACCCCGATCGATTGGTTGCGCGATGGGGGACCGTCGAGGAGACCACCATGCAGCGGGTGGCTCGGATCGTTCGCGTCTTGTTGGACCTGTAGGGATCGCCGAAACAAGGACGGCCATTACTGCACCGTCACGTTAAGTTCTGTTTCATTTTATGTTAAGTCGTTGCATGAAAATCGTTCATTTTTAATTTAGCGTGAAAATTAATTGCGTTTTTCGTCGATTTCTCGGTCTGCGAACAGGCAATAACGGCTTTTGAGGCTTGACATGGGGCCGACTTGCACGGTATCATCCGGACCCGGCGCACTGCTTCGCCGGTGCCGTTTTCCGCCCCCGGAGGATTCCGGAGACGTCCGGAAGGGGGTGGACGACGCACCGGGACGACACGGTCAGGGGACGCTCGGGATCCACGGCGAGAAACGAGCCGCCCCCTCAGAGAACCGGCAAACCGCACAAATATGGATGGACCTCGCCTCGTCACAACCGTGGCCTTCGGGCTGATGATCGCCACCCCGGCGCTGCTGCAGCAGCGGCACGCCGCCGGGTCGGCCGGCCATCGCCTTTCGCAGGCGGAGGCGCTCGAGAAGGTTGGCTTCGTGCTCGAGGAGGTCTCCAGACGATCAGGGATCGCGTTCACGCACCAGAAACCCCGCCTGGATGCCCGGCTCGATCCCATCATGCCGCAAATCGCTTCCCTCGGCGCGTCCGTAACTGTAGTCGATTTTGACCGCGATGGATGGCTGGATTTCTACGTGACCAACAGCGGTGAAGACAGCCGAAATGCACTCTACCGCAATCTGGGTGACGGCACATTTCACGACGTGGCACCTGAACTCGGACTTGCCGATGTCAACCGGAAGGACACCGGCGTCTCCATGGGGACGGTTTGGGGGGACTATGACAACGACGGATACGAGGACCTCTTCCTCTACAAGTGGGGGCAATGCCTGCTCTTTCGCAACGAGTCCGGGCTGCGCTTCACACGCCGGGACGTCCTTCACGGTCTCCCCTCCTGGGTGAATGCGAATACGGCCGTCTGGTTCGACTTCGACCGCGATGGCCACCTGGATCTTTTCGTGGGCGGATACTACCCCGAATCGATCAACCTGTGGCAACTCGAGTCGACCCGCATCATGCCCGAGAGCTTCGAGTACGCCAACAATGGCGGACGCAACTTCCTGCTTCGCAATCGCGGGGACGGGTCCTTCGAGGAAGTGGCCTCCGAGATGGGCCTGACGAGCACGAGGTGGTCGCTTGCCTCCTCGGCGGCAGACCTGAATGGTTCGGGGTACCCGGATCTTGTGGTGGCAAACGACTACGGCGTCGAGGAGGTCTTCCTGAACAGCGAGGGCCGCGGGTTCACCGAGATCGGGGAGAAGTCGCGCGTCGGGTTCGCCCCGAAAAGCGGCATGAACGTGTCGTTTGGCGACCTATTCGGCCAGGGGACCCTGTCTATCTACATCTCCAACATCTCCGAGCCGGGGATACTCATGCAGGGCAACAACCTGTGGGTTCCGGCCGACGCCTCGGCGTCGCGGTACCACAACCTGGCCTCCTCCCTGGGTGTGGAGTTCGCCGGGTGGAGCTACGGCGCCCAGTTCGGTGATCTGAACAACGACGGAGCGCTCGATCTCTATGTCGTCAACGGGTTCATCTCCGGGGAATCGAAGGAAAGCTACTGGTACGACATGACGAAAGTGGCAAGCGGCAACCGGGCCATTATGGAGGATGCGGCGAACTGGCCGGCCATGCGCAGACGCAGCCTGTCAGGGTACCAGCCCACGCGGCTCTTCCTCAATGACGGCCGCGGGTCGCTCCGGGATGTTGCCCGTGCGGTCGGAGCCGCCGACACCTTCGACGGTCGCGCCGTCGCACTGGCTGATCTGGAAAACCGCGGTGTCCTGGATGTCCTCGTCGCCAACCAGGGCGGACCGCTTCTGTTGTACAGGAACACTGTACAAGAAGGAATGAACTGGGTCGCGTTTGAACTCGAGGGGACCACCAGCAACCGGAGCGCCATCGGAACACGTGTCGAACTCTTCCGCGGAGACGATCGCCGGGTCCAGGAGGTGTCCGGAGGCACCGGTTTCGCCTCGCAGAACATGCGCCGTCTCCATTTCGGACTGGGACCCGACGCGGTCGTGGATTCGGTACAGGTCGTATGGCCATCCGGTATCCGCCAGACCGTCCCGGCGCCGGCGCCCAGCCGGATCCATCACCTGGTCGAACCCGGGTTGAAGCCAGGAGCCGGAGCATGACGCAGGTACTGCGAAAGTCCAGGGTGGCGGTGAGCCCCGAGTTGTCCGGTAACGGGTCAGTGCACCGGGCCGCGCCCTCCAGGGGGCTGCGGCGACTTCACCTGGATGCCCGGTATCTGGGCCCGGCTTTGATCACCCTCATTCTGCTCGCCGGGCACCTCTCCTTCGGCATCCTCGAATCGTTCACGCGGACGCTCGCGGCCGTCGTGACGAGCATCGCCGCCGAGGTCGTCCTGGGACTGTACCTCCGAGGGCGCGTGCCGCATCTTGCCGGCGCGTACGTGTCGGGTATCAGCGTGGGCATCCTTATCCGATCCACCTTCTACTGGCCGTTCATCCTCTGTGCCCTGCTCTCCATTACCTCGAAATACGTCCTCCGCTACGGGGATCGTCACATCTGGAATCCCTCGAATTTCGGGATCTGCGTGATGTTCTTCCTGGCGCCGTTCGCCGTGGCGCCGCTCAGCGTCCAGTGGGGCAACAACCTGTCGGCCATGCTCGTGATCTGGGTTCTGGGCGCCGTGATCGTCAGCCGAGTCCGGCGTTTTCACATCTCGCTTACGTATGTGGTCTGCTACGTGCTGTTTTCCGGCGTACGGGCCTTCGTCACCGGCGATCCCTTCCTTTCCGAGTTGGCACCGCTCACCGGACCCATGTACCAACTCTTCGTCCTTTTCATGATCACCGACCCCAGAACGACGGTGAGTACGACGCGCGGACGTATCGCGGTGGCCGCGGCTATCGCCTTCGTGGAGATGTTTCTCCGGCTGGCCGGGTCTGTCTACGCGCCGTTTTACGCGCTCTTCCTCGTGGGGCCGCCGGCCTTCATCCTCGACCAATTCCTGCAGGCACGCCGGAAACACAACCCGCAGGCTCTCCCTGTGGTCACGTGAGCACGCGAGCTGGACGGGCCGCAGTGACGCGATCCACATAGCCGTTCGCGAATCGATCGGCTTTGTTTTTCCAAATCAGTTCATCGCACCACCACCAAATCATCAAGATCATGGCACACATCCAGGTACCTTACGGTCTTCCGGGCATCGTGGGACTGATGGCCCAGTACCCTCAAACGGCGATTCACCTCAATGGACTGGCAGAAGAACTCTTGCGTGGACCCTCGACCCTGACCTCGGGCGAGCGCGAAACGATCGCGTCGTTCGTGTCGTCCCGCAACGAATGCTGCTTCTGCGAGAATTCCCACAGCGCGGCCGCGCGCTATCACCTCGGGGAGCAGGCGGCCGTTGTCGATGCGGTCAAGAATGACATCCCCTCCGCGCAGATCAGCGACAAGATGAAGGCGCTCCTCCAGATCGCAGCCCGGGTGCAGGAGAGTGGCAGAAACGTCTCGGCCGATGACATCGCCCGCGCCCGGGCAGAGGGGGCAACGGACGACGAAATCCACCACACGGTCCTCATCGCCGCCGCATTCTGCATGTTCAACCGGTATGTGGATGGACTGGGTACGTGGGCGCCACCCGTCGAGTCAGGCGCGTATGAGCCGATGGGCGAAATGCTGGCCACGCGGGGCTACCTCAATTCGGTACCGCCGGCGCGGTAGGACACGAGGTCGGAGGGCGGGGGTCAGAGATCGGAAGTCAGAAGTCGGAAGGCAGGCGTTGCGGCGTTTTCGGTCTTTCGTGGCGCAATCCGAAACCTTTCTGCGCATGTACTTGAATGGGGCCCTGCACTGGAAGCGCGACCGTAGCCGTGTGTGTCGCGCAGAGACGCAGAGGGAGGTGTTTAAGGATGCCACCCTCCGCGTCTCGGCGCCTCTGCGTGAGTCTCACTCCGAGTGCGCTATTTCGAATGCCACCGAAACGGTCGCGCTGCTCCCGCCCGCCGCGCTGAACGTCACCGTGCGCTCGTGCGTGCCGGGGGCAAGACCCGTCACATCCACCCGGAAGAAAACCTCCTGCTCCCCGCGCAGATTGCCGGACGTTCGTGTCAGCTGGACTACCTCGTCCGAACCCTCCGCCGTCCAGAGTTCACTCAATCCCCCGCCGGTGTTCACCAGCGTGATCTTCCGGAGTTGGGACACGTCCGACGAAGTCAAACTCCCCAGACGGAGCGTATCCACCCTCACCGTGAGATGCGGCTCCGGAAGGCGACCGATGGCTCCCAGGCGATTCTCTTCCTCGAATACCTGTGTCCCCTCCTTCGCTGCCCGCAACTTCAGAACGAGCCACGTGCCCTCATCAATGCCCTGGGGCACCTCCGTGGCGACCCGCTCGAAGCGTTTTTCACCATAAGGCACATCCACCTCCGTAGAACCCGAATAGAGCATGACGGAGGCACCGGTAACCGCATTGTGAGACATGAGCTCCCAATGCACCGTCACGCCCGGCCCACCGGATAACACATCGTTGTAGACGACCAGTTCTCGCTCCAGCACGGCTCCCGGTTGAAAGACCTCCGGCTCGACCCCGAGGCGGTCGGCCGCATTGAAGGCCACGTCGAAAACCGCCACGGGCGCATGGGCCGCGCGCCAGGCGGCGATGGCGGCGTTTTCGATCAGCGCGGGAAACCGGTCGTCAAACACATTCAGGACCGGCCGGCGCAGGATTATCGGCTGGATACCGGGCGCGGTCGAATCCGCCCAGGTGAGCGGAATGTCGGCTTCGATGGATTCGAAGGCGTAGATCCAGTTCATGTACGAGCGCACATCATCCAATTCCGCAAACCGCATCGCGCGGACGGTCCGCGCGACGCCCCGCAGCCACTCCGCCTGGGAAACCGCATCCGGATGATCCACCTCGCCGCGTTGCGTCCGCCGATCCGACAGGGTGCCATCCGGGTTCTTCAGCGGCCATCCGTCCGCGAAAAGCGACTCCCCCTCCCCTTTCGGCACGTCGGGATTCGGCGTGTAGACGCCGTATAGGTCCGCCGTATTGAAGGCGCCCATGGGGTAGCCCCCCGTGTAGTGGACCGACTCCAGGTCTCCCTTGAAGTCGATCGGCCAGATCCCCTGGTGATAGGCGAGCCGCGTCGGGTCCGCCTCCTTCGCCACCCGGTACAGCCGCTCGGGGATGGGGCTCCCCCAGCATTCATTGGCAATGCTCCAGAGGATGATCGACGGATGATTCCGTCGCGCCTCCACCATGCGTCGAATCCACTCTTCGAAAGCCGGAGCGGCCCGCTCGTCCGTCCGCTGCTGCACCTCCCAGAGCGGCGCCTCGTCAATGACAAAGATCCCGAGGCTGTCGGCCAGGTCGTAGATCCGCTCGATGCCCGACGCCTTGTGCACGCGAAGCGTGTTCAGGTTGAGGTCCTTGTAGGCCACGACGAGGCGCTCCTGCAGGGCCGGGATGAGTTCGGCCGTGGACAAGACCGGGGCTGTGGCGGGTCCGTGCCGATACCCCTCGTGCCAGCTGAACTCGTACGACTCGGCCCTGAGATTCACGCGCGTCCCGTTCAGTGCGAAATGTCCATCTACCGAATAGAATTCCCGGAACCCGAAGCGTGTCTCGATCCGGTCTTTCAGACCTGACAGACCGGTCAGCGAAGACACGACCGCATACCGGAACGGGTCATGCGGCCACCAATACCGGGCATTGCCCCACGGGACGTCGGCGACTTCCACGGTCTCGGACGCGCCGGGTTCGAGCGTTAGCGCGCGGATTTCCAACCGAGGGACGCCGGCGCCCTCCACTCCCGGTTCGAACTGTTGCGACAAGGTGATGGACTGGGCGGACGCGGTGGTGTTGGTGATGGTCGTCCGCACGGTAATCCGGTCGTCCGAAGGATCCCCATTCTGGTTCAATTGGGGGATGACGAATATGTCGGCGATGTGGACTTTGGGCCGCGCGCTCAACCTGACGTCTCCGCACAGCCCGCGGCGCCCGTCATAGTGATCCACGCCCCAGGGATAGAGGAGCTTACCGTCCTCGAACGCGTCGGCCGGGAAATCCTGCATGGCCGGATCGAAACCCTCCTCGCCGTGGACCACGCTCTGTCCGCCCCAGACCCTGATCTCGAGTTCATTCGCCGCCGCCGGATCCACCAGCGCCGTGATGTCAAGCTTGTAGGGTAGCATCATCATGAGATATCCGCCCGTGGTCTCGCCGCCGACGGCCTGGCCGTTTACGAACACCTTGGCGAGGACGGACACCCGGTCGATTTCGAGGAAGATGGCCTTGTCGGCCATGGCGGCAGGCACGGTGAAGGTCCGCCGGTAGATGCCGTGGCGCATGTGCAGCCACTCCGCCGGGAAGCCGTAATCCTGCGGCGCGTCCCAGAAGGACGGGACGCGGATGTCGTGCCGGGTCTCTCCCCCCTCCGGATAGAAGGCCCAGACCCCATTCAGGGAAATGGACGCTCGCGTCTCCTCCCGGTCGGCGGTACACGCCGGCGAAGCGAGGAGCAAAAAGAGCGAAAGGAGTCCAAGAGAGATGACGGTGCGCGTCGGTCGCATGACAGGAGATGGATGGCCACAGGATGACTTCAGTGATGTATGATAGCCCCGATGAGCTTTCCGGTGGTGGGGGGCTCGGCAAGTTTTTGTGGCTTTTGGATGAACGGTCGTCGGGAGAGGCTTGTGAACTGGATTTCGTCCCACCGGATGGGTACTGTAAGAGGATATGCTCGTACCTATCCCGGCCGCTGATGCAGAGATTGTTCCTTCCGACACTCCTCCTCTTTTTCCTGCCGGCAACCCCTGCTCAGGCACAACCCACGCCGCCGGAACTGCGCGGCGTCTGGATGACGAATGTCGCCTCGGACGTCTATTCCTCCCGGACTTCCATCGCCCGGGCGATGGATTCACTGGCGGCGTGGGGTTTCAACGCGGTGTTTCCGGTTGTCTACAATAACGGCTATACGCTGTATCCCAGCGAAGTGATGGACGAGGTTACCGGAGAAGCCGTATCCCCCGTCTTTGCGGGCCGGGATCTCCTGGAGGAGTTGCTCACCGAGGCGCACCGCGTGGGGATCGAGGTGCACCCCTGGCTCGAGTACGGATTCGTCGCCGCCTACGGCAAACCCGGACCGATTCTGGACGCCCACCCTGAATGGGCCGGCAAGCGCCGCTCGACGGGCGGCGCGGTGGCCGATGACCCTTTCCATTGGTTGAGTCAGGCTCATCCCGAGGTGCAGGATTTCCTGATACGGCTCGGACAGGAGATGGCGGAGCGCTACGACATCGACGGTATCCATCTGGATCGGGTCCGGTACGGCAATGTGCACAAAGGGGACGGGACGTGCTGCGTCACCACGGATTTCGGGTACGACGATGCCCACCTGGCGCGGTACCGGGACGAGCACAATGGCTCAGATCCACCGGCAAATCCGGCGGATCCGGCCTGGATGCGCTGGCGGTCGGGCATTCTGGATGCCTTCCATCAGGACTTTTTCGACGCCATCCGGGCCGTTGCCCCCCACGTGCTGGTGTCGAACGCGCCGGTCGTATTCCCGTACGGGTATGAGCTGTTTCTGCAGGATTGGCGGATGTGGGTGCGCGACGGGAGTCTCGATTTCGTCGCCCCTCAGGTCTACCGGTATTCGGCATCCGACTACCAGCGGGATCTTCGAATTGCTGTGGACTACGCTCGGGCCCAGGTGCCGGGCTATGACCGGCTGTATCCCGGCATGCTGGTCCGCTCGGGCGACTACGTGGCCGGGCTGCCGCTCGTAGAGGCGTTCATCAAGGAGACCCGGACCCGGGGGGCGGCCGGACACATCCACTGGTTTTATGAAGGCGCCAAGCTGGTCGGTCCGGGACTAAAACGCTCACTGTATGCCTCGCCGGCCTTGCCGCCGTACCGATCCGGCGTCTGGCGACCCGCCGGTATCGTCGTCCAGGAGGATGATCCACTCAACGAGAGGACGGGGTTTGCAGAGGCGCTCTCCGACGCGAACAGCACAGACGGTCTGGTCCGCTCGGGCGCCGCTTCGGACCAAATCATCTATCGCGCCGATGTGGAGACCGCCGCCTGGTACGATGTGTTCGTGTACGGCGTCGCGGGCGAAACGGAGGTCCTCGTCGGTATTCCCGGCGGTGCGGAGCGACGAATCAATCAGGCGGTCGCATCAAACCGCGGTTGGCTTCGGGTGGGATCTGCGTTTTTCGAGTCCGGCGAGCAGGAGATCGCCCGGATGGAGCATGCCGGTGCGGGCGGTCTTTCCGTGCGTGCGGATGCCGTGATGCTCCTCGTGAACCGGCGGCTGAGTCCGGACGCTGTGTTCGTTTCGAGCGACATGGGTCTTGCACCGGAACCCTCGCTGCCCGGTGACCTGCGGATCTATCCCAATCCTTCCGGCCCGAACGCGACCCTGGCGATATCCCTGGAAGCCCCATCTTCCGTCCGGATAACGCTCCACGACATCTTGGGACGAGATCTGGGCCGCGTCCTCGACACCCGCCTTTCGGCCGGGTCGCACCAGGTCGCGCTGACCGGTCCGACGCTGGCGCCCGGAACCTACATGGCGATCGTCCGGATGGATACTCAGACGCAAGCAGTGCCGTTTGTGAGGAGGTAGGGGTGGGGGTGCGAGAACGGCGCGGAAACGGTGCGAGAGGCGCCGTGCGGCAGACGCGCGAAGCGTGCGAAAACGGTGCGGCCACCCTCCAACCCGTTTAAATGAACACCAAAGGACGCCCCCGATCCTGCCGATACCGTCCGACGCGAGTTCTGTGACTCCCCTCCTCTCCTACCTGACCACCGTCAGGCTCCGGTTCGTTATGCGCGCACCGGCCCTCAGGGACACCCTGTAGACCCCTGCCGGAAGTCCGGATGCATCGAACGTGACCTCATGCCGACCTGCCGCCATGGGTCCTGATTGGAGAAGTCGAACCTCTCTTCCCAGCACGTCCAGCACGGCGAGTCGGATGTCTCCCGAGCTCGACAGTTCGAATTCGATTGTCGTCGATTCGCTGAATGGGTTCGGGTAGTTGGGATACAGAGCGAACCGGTAGCCCGGACCCGGTCCGGCCGCATCCCCGCGCGATGCGCCGGTGTGCACGATTTCGAACGAACTATCGAACGTGCCGTCGGAATCGGAGTCGACGCGGATGAGGATGGGCCGCCCGAGGTCGGCCCAGTCCGGCACGACCTGGTGTACGGCCCCGGCGTCGATGGAGACCGCGGGATGCGTAAACGTACGGAGCCCGTTCGAACCGGCCGTTCGCACCAGCAACGCGTAGGTCTTCGATTCGCCCAGATTCTCGAGACGGAGGAGATCATCCGGATCCAGCCTCACGCGAACGGAATCCTCACCTCCGAGGGTCAGTCCCTCGATCTGATAAACGTGATCCTCGTCGACCGGGGGAGCGACAATGTGGAAAGAAAACGACTTGCTCGCCCCGTCGCCGTTTCGGATGCCGATCCCGTCGCCCAGCGAGAAGTGGTCGGTCTGTTCAGGCGCGGCGTCGGTTCTGGAGATCAGGTAGGTGAGCTGCCCGGACCGCACCATGAGCCGGGCCTCCGCTTCGCGGTAGGCAAACTGGGTCACCCGGTAGTTCGCCGGAGGAAGCCTGTAGGTTGGGGTAGACGGGTAGCCGGTCGGTTCGAACACGGGCTCTACGTCCGGCATCGAGCTATATGCGGTGCTGTCGACAAAGCCCAGGGAGCCGGCCGCTCCGTCGATGCGAATGTCGGCCCAGCCCGTCGGGATGATCTCCCACTCGTCGTCGAGTTGGTGCTTCGCTGCCGCGGAAGATCCCGGGTAGACGGCGACCGGATAGTAGTTGGCGACGCGGTCCATCAAGAGGAACCTGCGGGAGCCCCACCCCGGGTAGTGCCACGAATTGGCCGTCGAGTCGACGAGAAGCCGCTTTCTCTCGCCGGGGTCGTTCGGATCGTAGACTTCCAGCATGTACTGCGCTGAATCGTCGAAAAGCTTGGACATTTCGATCGGAACGATCGCGTGGGCTCCATTCGCATCCTGGATGTACAGGTAGGCATCCGATTCATGCCGCTCGTTCTTGTCGAGGAGCATCTGCTTGAGGTCCTCGAGAGTCATCCGCGGAGACTTGCCCTTGTTCGCGGCAAAGTGATTCCGGGCGAGCACCCCGTTCCAGTAAGCGTATTCAGTATTGACCGCCGATCGCACTGGATCCGAGACTGTAGCGCCCCGGATCACGTCGAAGAGATACTCCTGGTGGCCGATCGCCTGGAACTTGCCACCGAACTTCGCGGGCTCGGAGAACGCCATGAGCGCGGTGACGCTCATACCGGAACAGGAGCCGCCCCAGTCCGGGTCCGATTTGCCGACCCAGAAAGCGAGCCCCGAGTGCTTGTAGATCCCGTTCGCGGCAGGCTCCCAGTAGAAGGGCTCGTGCCCGAAAGCCCGCACCATGGAGGGGAAATCTTCGTGCGACGCTCTGGACACACCCAGTGGCTTGAACTGCTCTGCCGGATACGGTCGTCCGATGAACGGGTCCGTTCCGGGCGGGGCGGTCGCATAGTCGAACTGGCCGGTGTCGGCATAACTGGGAGGATCCCAGCTACCGCGGCTGTTTGCGGCTTTCCAGCCGTTTCGGCTCGGCTCGAACCGCTCGTATTCGTCGTTCCTCACCCGCGTGAGGACGTAGCCCTTGATCCGAAACTGGTCGCTTTTGTCGCTCACCGCCGGTGTGGAGGCGTCTTCGACTAGAACTTCCGCCCTTCGGGCCAGAGAGTCCGGCACCTTCCAGTTGAACGAGCCGGGATTGGCCGGAAGGTTTTTCTTGATGTCGGCAAAATACTGCCCGTCACGCGTCTTCAGGATCAGGTTGACTTCTTCCACGCCGCTCGATTCCCACGTGATCTCGTAGGTCTCGCCCGGGACGAGATGCTCGTCGGCCGTGGGCGCCGTCACGGTGATGGACTTGCAGCGGGAAAGCGACCACGACGACTCGATTCCGGCCTGCTGCGACTTCGCACCCTGGAGTTGGTTGCCGTCGGCACTCACCTTGAATCCTTCGAACGGGTAAACGCCCATGACTTCGATGAAGGAAGGGGGCGTCGTCACCTCATCTTGCCCCGGACACTGGGTCCGAATTTCCGCGGCCGAAGCCAGGCGACTCGCCGTCACCTGAATCTGGTACGTGCCATCGGGTGCGATCAAGGCCGAGCCATCCTCCGGCCCCAGCGTGACCCTCGTGTCCTGACCCGAGACACTACACTCTCCAATCTGGCCGAACGCACTCCAAGCGGCATTGCCACTGTCCAGCTTCCAATAGGTCCCCGGACCCTGGTAGGACTGATCCTGCACGAACTTCAGATCGGATACGATGGTCTCCCGGTACCCCATGTTCTGGCCGGGGTCACCCGTCGTCGCTACGGATTTCGCACTACCCGAGAGGACGTCGCAGCCGGGTCCCCCGCCCTGAGCCAGCGCACTGCGTCCCCGGCATGCAGAGAAGAGACAAACGGCGACAAAAAAGCCGCTTCCGAGGCGGATGCGGCAGTGTACGTTCAGGGACCGACGGACGGAGAATGACATGTGAGCCGCCCTCCAGATATTGACGTTATTCTCATCGGAAATGCAGAGAAAGACCGAACTGGGCGTTTGAAGCGGAACCGGCAATTCGGGCCGGTGCCCTATCCAGACCACGGGGAATTCGAGAACTCCGGGAAGGTCTTCGGTACCGCCTCCCCTGCGGGATAGACTTCACCGCGAAAATTCCGACCCTGAGCCGGCATCAGGTGCCCTCCCTTCTACACGCATCTGACGTCCCGACCGACTAAAAGTACGCACGGGACGAGGCATTGCGCCATTCATACTCTGTTGTCTGAAAATTTTCTTTTCGGTCTCAAATAAGCGAGACGATGATCCAGCAGTTGAGGCGGTTCATCGTGCTGAAATCGACATCGAGGACGGCTTTAGGCGCGGGTCGGCTCGTCAGTTCGTGGCCTCGGAGGCTTCGGCGACAACGGGGTTCCCTTCTGAAACGGCATTCAGGGTTGGCCCTTGGGCTTGACGACTTGATGTGGCCTCCCGCAACGCCAAGGAAGGTCCATCCCCGTCCGGAACCCTGGCGGGAGCAGACCTTCCCTTGCCCACGCAAGCCCTCACCTGACGACAGAAAACCGTCTGGTGACGACTTCCCTTCCGGCGGCGAGTCGAACGAGGTATACCCCCCCGGGCAATCCTACCGGCTCGAAAGCCACCTCGTGCCGTCCGGCCGAAAGCCGGCCGTCTTCGAGCCTCATCACCGGACGCCCCAGCAGATCGAACACCTCGATGCGCACCTGTGCGGCGTCGGG
>CAYLXM010000028.1:0-35655 GCA_964387555.1 uncultured Rhodothermales bacterium
TTCAGGAACGCGCCGCCCTCCGCGGTTGAAACCGAAATACGAGGCCGGCCAGGCTGTCGCGCGAAGGGGATTTCGTGAGGAGACTCACGGCAATCGTCAGAACGATTCCCGCAACGAACGACCACCAGGATACGTATAAAAAGGGATCCTCCAGCGTGAAGAGGGCTCCCTTGAAGACGTAGAGGAGGCCGGATACGCAGATGCCTCCTGCCAGTCCGGCGAAGCCGCCCCAGGGTGTAGCGCGCGGCCAGAACATGCCAAGCAGGAGCACGGAGAACACGGGTCCCTGAAAGAACGACAGGAACGTCTGCACAGCCACGTATAGTCCGGGGAACTGTGCGCTGACCGGGGAGGTGAGGACGCCGAAAAGGACGAGGGTGATCGTGGCGATCTTGCCGACCCGCAGGGTGTGGGCGTCGGAGGCGGTTCGTCTCAGAAAGCGCTGGTAGATGTCCTTGGTCCAGAGCGTGGCCGTGGAGTTGAGGATCGAGTCGAGCGTGGACATGAGGCCGGCCAGGAAGGCGGCGAACATGAGTCCTCGCAGGCCGGGGGGCAGGACGGCACGAATCAACGTGGGCAAGGCCTGGTCGCCGTCCTCCAGATCCGGAAACATCGCCAGCGCAATGAGGCCGGGGAAGAGGACGAGCACCGGGATCAGCATTTTGAGGGCTGCGCCCAGGATCATCGAGGCCCGGGCATCCCATTCGCTTTTGGCGGAGAGGCAGCGCTGGACGATCGCCTGGTTGCCGATCATGTAGGCATTGGCCATCACGAAGGTGAGGCCGAACAGGATACCGGTCCACGGGAAGGGGGTCTCGTCGCCGACGCGAATCAACTCGAAGTGGTTGCGATAGGTCTCGCCCATGCCGTGGATCTGTTCCACGAGCGGGGTCCATCCTCCAAGATGATAGAGTCCCAGGATAACCAGCGCGGCGCCTCCGATGAACATGATGACCAACTGGACGACGTCCGTCATGACCACCGCGGCGAGTCCGCCCATCACGGTATAGAGCCCGACGGTGGAGGCCGTCAGAAGAATCGAGAGCCAGATCGGCCAGCCGAGGAGGGATTGCAGGAGGACGGAGGTGGCCCAGAAGACGACTCCGAGGTTGAAGGCGAAGAAGATGATCCAGGTCAGGGAAGCCACCGTGCGGACGGCGTCGTTGTAGCGGCGGCCCAGGTATTCCGGGATCGTGTAGAGGCGGGATTTCCAGAAGATGGGTACGAAGACGAACGCGGCGAGCAGCATCGCGGGAACCGAGCCCAGCCAGTCGAAATTGCCGACGGCGATCCCGTAGCGGTAGGCTTGCCCGGAAACCCCGACGAAATCGATGGCTCCGATGTCTGAGACCACAATGGACATCCCGATGGCCCAGAACGGGAGGTGGCGTCCCCCGAGGAAGTAGTCCTGCGACGAGGAGACGAAACGCCGGAAGGTGAGGCCGAGGACGAGAATGCCGGCCAGGTAGGTGAGGACGACGACGTAGTCGATTCCGCTCAACATGGGATTCCGATGACAGCGTCGGGCAGGCGTAGGGTCAAGGGGAAGCCGGGTTGCTCCGTGCGGTTCATTGCCGAAGCAGGGCCCATTCGGCCAGACGGTCGGCGAGGTCTGCAACTTCGGGTTCACTCCGGTTCGAGAGAATGACGATCGTCAGGCGCCGGTCTGGATATCGCTGAATCACGTTGCGGAAGCCGCTGGTGCTTCCGGTGTGCGACAGGCGTCGCTGGCCCGCAAAGCGATCGATGCGCCAGCCAAAGCCGTATCCGACGCCTTCCCGATCGGTGGAGGTGGCCGGAGTGAATGCCAGTTCCAACGTTTCCGGTCGAAGCAGCACATCCGAGTAGAGCACCTGGTTCCACCGCGCGAGATCGCGAACAGAGGAATAGATGCCCCCGTCGCCGAGGACGGCGCTTGTGGGACTTTGGTCAGCGAACACGAAACCGTCGGGCGTGGGGCGATACCCGAAGGCCCGATTTGGAACGACGGACCGCCCGTCCTCGAAGGCTACGGACCTCTTCATCCCGGCTGGAGTGAAGATGTGGTTCTTCAGATAGTCGGCGAAACGCTCGCCGGAGCGTTGCTCCACCATCATCGCCAGGACGGCATAGCCCGAGTTGCTGTATCGGTAGGCCGTTCCTGGAGGAAAATAGGTGGAGTCCACGCCTGCCAGGATCTCGACAATCTGGGCATCGAGGATCTGGCCGGTTAGCGTATCCGGGAGCAGGTCCTCATAGTCGAGCAAACCGGACGTGTGGCTGAGCAGAAGACGGGTGGTAATCGACCGACCGTACATCGGGAATTCCGGGAACACGTCGGCCATGGTCGTTTCGAGCGTCAGCCGCCCCGCTTCGACCAACTGCAGGACTGCGGTTGCGGTGAACTGCTTGGTTACGGAGGCCAACCGAAAGTTGGTTTCGGGTGTAACGGGCGTTTTGTGCCCCACGTCGGCGAGCCCGTAGCATCGTTCGAGAAGTATGCGGTCGCCGAGGGTCACGAGTACTGCCGCGCCGGGCGAATCGGGGCGCGAATAGGAGGAGAATAGCGTATCGAGTTCGGTCATCGGGGTGAGCGGACGGCAGGCTGAGAGGAACACCGCCAGGGCGGTGACCATGATGACGCGAGGAAACGGGGAAATCGGTTCTACCATGCCCTTTTCGCGATTTGGTCCATAATACGATGGGAATCAGGCCGATGGCGAACGCCCGGATTGAATCCGCGCCGGGCGATAGGAGTCCGAGAGGGTAGCGCCATATCGCTCGATTGTCTAGTTTACCTGCCCTGGTTCTAATCGTTCTGACCGAATCTCCCGTCTAAATCTGTGCATAGCGCCGAGAATCGGCCCATCACAGGGCACCTCGTCTGGCTCACGGCGCTCGGATTCATGTGCGTCACCTCGGCTGCCCTGGTAGGCAGAACGGCGGGTGATACGCTGTTTCTGGACCGGTACGGCGCGGATGCGCTGGCCTACATGTATCTCGGCACGGCGTCGATCGTGGGGCTCTTCTCGCTCGCCTTTGGACTGCTTGCCGGACGTTTCCCTTTGTCCCGACTCGTGGCGGGGGTGGCCGTGCTGCTGTCCTTCATGGCCCTCGGGGTGCGGGCGCTGGTCGGGACGGGAATGCGTGAGGCGGGCATAGCGGCCTTTTTGATGGGCGATTTGCTCGTTTTCGTGCCGGTGCTCGTCTTCTGGTCGTTTGCCACGCAGCTGTTTCAGCCCAGAGAGGCGAAACGATTCTTCGGCTATATCGGGGCAGCCGGGACGGCGGGTTGCATTGCGACCGGGTTTCTGTTGCCGCTGTTTGCCGCGCGATTCGAGACGGCCGATCTCTTTCTCCTTGCCATTGCCCTTCTGTTGCTCTTTGCCCTTGTGGGCGCTCTTCTGGGGAACCGGGATCAAGCGTTGGTCGGCCAGGCGCCGAAGCGGGGGCCTGAAGTCCGGCGCCGGTCCTTCTCAGCCCTGTTGCGGAGTCCGCAGACGCGCGATCTGGCGGCCATGGTCTTCCTGGCGACCGTTTCGCTGACGCTCATCGATTTTCAGTTCAAGTCGGGCGCCAAGGCGTCGTTTGAGGGCCGCGAACTGGTGTCGTTCTTCGGCACATTCTACGGAGCCGGCAATGCCGTGGCCCTGCTGATCCAGTTGTTCCTGGTTCATCGCATCATGCGCCATGGAGGCCTCCTCATGGGCCTGCGCGTTTTGCCTTCTGCGTTACTGATCGGTTCGGTGGTCACGGCGATCACAGGCACTTTAGCCGGGGCTGTCGCCTCCAAGTTCCTGGTTCAGGTCCTCGCGTTCACGATCGACGTGGCTGCCCTGCAGGTGCTGTATATGGGGGTCGCCCGCTCCTCCCGTCATCAGACGAGGGCGGTGGTGGACGGTATGCTCAAGCCCGTAGCCATCGCTGTGGCCGGTGTCGCTGCGTTACTGGTCTCGGGAGCCGCACTGATCGCGGCCGACCGGTTTGCCTCCGTTCCGGTTCTCGCGGGAGGCGCTGCGCTTTCTTCCCTGGGATGGCTGGTGTGGACCGGCCGAAACCACCACAACTACGTGAAAGCGCTGGCCGATTCGCTGTCGCGGGGAAGGCTGGATGTGTCGGGTGAAACGACCCTGCTTCAGGAGCGGGAGTCCCGGCTGATCCTGGAGCGAACGGTTCGAGAGGCGTCGGACGGGCAACTTGCGCGGGTGACCGAACTCGTGTCCTCGCTTCCCGAAATCAACCTGTCGGGCGTCTACATGGAACTTCTCCACCGCCCTTCGGCGGAGTCTCGTTTCCAGGCCTGCACGTACCTCGCCGAATATGCGAATGCGGGGGATGCGGACCAGGTGGCGGCCTACGTGGAGGATGCGGATCCGCGGATTCGGCGCGCGGCGGTCCGGGTCATCGGCCGACGGGGAGACCGGTCCGTCCGGAAACTGCACGATGCGGCGGCGGATCCTGACCCGTTCGTCCGGGCCGAGGCCGCCGTGCACAGCATGCGTCGGGGAGGTGAACCGGAGATCGCTGCAATGCAGAAGGTGCTGGATGGACTGCTCCTCAGTCCGGACACCGGTGACCGTATTGCGGTGGCCTCTGTGATCGATGAGTTTGATGAAGCGGTAGCCCTGCCGAGATGGAGTGCCCTCCTTATCGATCCTGAGGATGATGTGCGGCGGGCAGCCTTGAGGGCACTGCGACGGCGGCCCGTTGACGAGTTGCTCCAGACAGCGGTCTCGTTGCTCTCAGATCGTGAGTCGGGCGGTGACGCCGAGGAGGCATTGCTGGCGTTCGGCGAGCGGGCCCTGGGGACACTCCCCGTAGGGGCTGCGGAGGACGGATCCGCGTCTCGCCAATCGGAGGGCAGCGCGCATCGGGTCTGGTCGATCCTGTCCCGCGTGCCCGCCGGCCGGCCGCTACTCTTTGAAGCCCTGGAGCGCGCGAACGAGGCAGCGATGCGGAATGGTGTCCTCCGGGCGCTGAGTCGCTCAGGGGGTGGGCGACTCGCCAAAGGGGAGGAAGCGGCACTGCTTCGGACATTTGACGCGTCCATGAATGCCGCGCTCGAACAGGAGCGGCTCTGTCGCGCCCTCGCGGGCGAGCAGAATGCCACACTCTTGCTCAAGGCGGCCCGAGAGGTGCGAGATGAGCACGTGGTGTGCCTGTGCTACGTCGTCGGGCTGCTGATCGGCATTCCGGCTTCGGCGCTCATCGACGGACTGGCGTCGGATGACCCGGCGCGACGCGCCGCCGCACTCGAGGTCATGGACAATGCCATGGATCGTACGCGGCGTGGCGCGGTGCTTTTCCTGTTCGATGCCGATGATCCGGGCCGTGCTGCCGACACCATCCGCGCTGACATAGCGGGTCCTTCGGAAGCGGATTCGCGATGGCACACGGCAGGTTGGATCGAATACGATCGCCTCGAGCACTCGACCCGTCGGCTCGGGTGGGTGGTCGATCAACTTGACCATCCTTCCGACATGGTACGTGAGATTGCCCTGCGCGCCGTATCGGAATTGGGCACGGAGGAGCACCGATCGGCCATGCGCGGATTGCTGCGGGATCCACATTCGAGGGTTCGAGGCCTCGCGGGGAAACTGCTCAGCGAGCATTCCGAGGGTTCGGAGGCGACTTCGTCCGCATACGCCCCCTGATACGCCCGCAAACGCCTATCTTTCCCTTCGGCGATCACAAGCTGTTGCCTCCGCATGTTGCTCATCGAAAAGGTTCTGTTCCTCCAGAATGTCCCGTTGTTTACCGGTATGCGGCTGGACGATCTGGAGCGTCTGGCGGATATCGCGTGGGAAAACGCGGTGCCCGCACGCAGGATGGTTTTCCGGCAAGGTGAGGACGGAGATCGCCTCTATCTCATCGTTGAGGGTGCCGTACACATTCATACGGCAAATCAGCACCTTGCGACCCTTGGGCCTGGACGTTATTTCGGAGAACTGAGTATCATCGACGGGGAACAGCGATCGGCGTCGGCGACGACGGAGACGGACTGCCTGTTCCTCGAAATCGGCCGTGAAGAATTCCACGAACTGCTGCTGCGTCACCCGCAGTTTGCCCGGGAGGTGGTGCTTGCGCTCACGCGAGACCTGCGCACCGCCCGCGCTGCCACCCAGTGAACCCACACACACTGCCCATGCGGTTTCCCATCCTTCGTCGCATTAGTGGGTTGGTTCTGACTTGCCTGGCCACGTCGGGCGGAGTGACGGCGCAGCAAGGTATCCCCATCCCCTCTCCCTACTCGACCCTGCAACGAACCCTCGAGTTTGTCGACTATGCCGCGCTGCGCGCCGTACTCCCGCTCGGGTACATCGAGGTCGCTTCAGCGGATGGAGTCGCCGCCGGCATGCGGTCGGTTCGGGAGGTCCGCCGCTATGTGGACCGCCCCGCGCAGGAAGCGGAAAGGACCATCGAAATTGCCGTACTGGCCCATCCCGAATCTGGGTTCGAGCTCTACGTGACGGGGAGCGTGCAGTCCTTCGGTGAGGTCGCGTCGAACCCGGATGTGGAGGTCGTGATGAGCGCTCTGGCGGAGACCGCGGCAGACATTCTGGAGGATCGGCTCCTTCCGCAGCGGAGGCGTCCGGCGTATCGGGTTTACCCGCTGAGTTACATCCAGGCCGATCGGGCCATGGCCGTGCTGAAGGCGGTTGGCTACGCAACGATAGAATTCAGTTCGGGCGCCGGAGAGTCGTTGCTCGAAAACATTTTCAGTCCCACGGATACGGGAGTCGTATCCTTGCCGCTCGTTGTGAAGATGCTCGATGCACCCAAAACGTCGATCATCGATCCTGCGCCGCAGGCATCAGGAGGATTCGGAGGAGGAGGCGGCGGGGGTATTGGTGGTGGAGGCGGATTTGGCGGGGGCTTCGGAGGCGGACTCGACGGCGGCTTCGCAGGTTCGTCGGCAGGAAGCGGCGTACCCGACATCGGCGGCAGCTATCTCCACCATGCTACCTCCGGTGAGCAGCTCCAACGGTTGCTCATCATGTATGACGAGAACGACCCGGAAGGTCTAGAGCGCCTTCTGAACCTGCTTCGCGATCAGGTCGACCTGCCGGCTCGCCAGATCCTTATCGAAGCCATGGTGATCGAAATCAATACGGACCGGTTGCGGGAGCTAGGCATCGACACGCGGTTCACAAGGGACGATCGGGTGACCCCGGCCGAGCCGATGGAGACGCAGAACGTGATCGACGCGCGGTTCGATCGCGACCCGGAAACGGGAAATGCACTCCCCTTTTCGCTGGTGTTCAATAACCTGCGCGGCGCAACCGGTGCAGAGGTTGCCCGGCGATTCCTGGGCGTCAGCCTGGAAGCCCTCATGTCCACAGGGGATGCGGAGATTCTCTCCCGCCCATCTGTCCTCGCCCTGGATGGTCGACAGGCCCGCATCCAGGTCGGCCAACAGGTACCGGTCGTCAAATCGACCTCCACGGCAGCAGGCATCACGTCGTCGGTGGAGTATTTCACGGTGGGCATCGTACTGAACCTCCGTCCCCGGCTCAATGAGGATGGATCGGAGATCACCATGCAGGTCGAGACGATCGTGAGTTCGATCAGCACCTCCCTGGGCACCCAGTCGAGCAGCAGCAGCGTTTTCTTTGCGCCGTTTATCGATACGCGGCAGGTCCAGTCTTTTGTGAGAACGGCAGACAATACGCCGTTCATTATCGGCGGGCTCATTTCTCGTGAGGACCGAAAGCGGGAGATCGGCATCCCGGTGCTATCCAGGATCCCACTGCTCGGCGCGTTGTTCAGGAAAACTACGGTTGATTTTCTGAAGAAGGAGGTGATCGTCGTCCTCGTGCCGCACGTCGTGCCGCAGCAGTCGAGGAATTTCAGCTACGTCGTGCCGCGTGACGCGGAGTTATTCAATTCGTTTGATCATGCGCTCTTCCGCAATGCCTACCGTGTGCGGGACGACGACGTGTTCGACCTTCGATTCATCACGGAAAGCGAGTCCGTGCGGCGCCTGGTACAGGAGGCGTCAGACTACCGCGGGGCCAGACCGGTCTCCGAGCTTCCGCCGCAGGTCGGGGAGATTCTCAAGGGACGCATCCCCGGAGAGGACATTCTGGTCCGGCGGATGCTCTGGGAGATTGTCCAGAAGACGGGATTCCACGAGTACGTCGATTCCGAGCGGATCCTCTTGTTTGAGGAGACCGGTAGCGGTGGAGATGGAACGGGCATGCGCACCGCATTCCTGCATCGCTTGCTTGCCGAGCAGGAGGCGCGACCCGGTCAGACCCTGGCGTTGACCATGCAGGCGCGTGACTCGGGCTCGGGGAGTCGTCCCTTTACGCTGCCCCGCGCGCGCGTAGACTACATTGAGGCAACCCCCGAGACGTATTTCGACAAGCTCCTCGCGCTGAACCATAAGGACGCCGGCGGCGACCAGGAGACCTGGGGCATCCTGCTTACGCCGTTCGGGCCGCCCGGCGTGCGGGGCTCGTCGTCCCTCGACTTGCTGAAGGGCGTCCTTGTGCTCAAGCGCGTCCTCGAGCTGAATCCCACGCTGGGCCAGTCCCTGCTCGAATTCCGCCCCGGGATCCAGGTGGTTCTCCCCTCCCAAACGGACTTGCGGGAACGGTTCCATCCGATCGACCGGGATATCGCGCGCCTGTTCTACGAGGTCATTCACTACTACCCCGAATTCGAAGCGGCATTCAATCGGGCCTCAGGGGGTGTTCGCGAGATCTTCGCATCCCCCTTCTCAAGCAGAAATGCACTCCCGTCCCGGGTCTATCAACCTTCCCCTCAGGCCAATCCGACGGTCGTCGAAGAGGAAGAGGAAGAGAGAGAGGAAGAGGACGAGGACGAGGATGTCTTGCTCCCCGATCCTGCTTCGGCTGCGTTGCCGGACGAAGGGTCGCCGGCAACCGGGTCCGCTTCCGGCCGTTTCGGCTGGGTGGTGTCTTCCTCGATCGATCAGGGGGCGTCAGAGGCAGAGGCTGCGCGTCTCCGGGCGGCAGGACGAGAAGCGGACGTCTTTCCGGGTACGGTCGCCGGCCGTTCCTGGTACCGTGTCGTCATCGGCCGGTATGAGACGCGCGATGAGGCGCTGCGCGCCCGAGCGGGAGACGTGCCGGAAGACAGAGTCTCTGCCGCCTGGCTCCTGGAGACCGGATCGGGCCGGTAAGGAGAGACGGCGGCTACCCTCCCTTTCCGTGCCTGAATCAGTACGATCTTCGCAACCGGCGCCGTCCGGGAATCGTATCGTACTTGATCGTTGTCTGAGCACCGAGGCTTGCCACCAACCCACCACCAACACCCAGAGAGGACCGCATGAACCCGCGCCTACTTCCGTTCCTTCTTCTGCTCGTTCTTCCCTTCCAATCGGGCTGCGGGACGTCGGGCGGAGCGTCGTCGAAGGAGCCTTTGACGATGGAAGCTGATCTGGCACAGCGTAACACGGCGGCACGTGGCGGCCTGGAGGCCATTCGGGCTGTAGAGTCGGTTCGGATGAACGGCCAGTTCTATATCGAGGGGATGGATCTTCCCATGACGATTCTTGTCAAGCGCCCGGGTGCGACGAGAATGGACGTATCAGTTGAGGCAATGGGCATGTCCTTCGTGAATGCCTTCGACGGGGAGACTGCCTGGGAGATCAATCCGATGATGGGGACCCGTCCGCGCAAGCTCGATGCGGCGCGTACGAAGCAGATGCGTTCGCAGGCGGATATCGATGGTGAACTCATCGATTACAAGGCGAAGGGCCTCACCCTGACGTACGCCGGGGAGGGGGAGACGGACGGACTCCCGGCCCATCTGCTCAAGGTCATGACGCCCGACAGCACGGAAACGACCCTCTATCTCGACGCCGAATCCAACCAGATCGTGCGGATTGACGGAGAGGGTGTGGACGCCCAGTCGGGTCGTAAGGTGGCGACGGAAACCCGCATGTCCGATTTTCGAGAGGTAGACGGCGTGGTGTGGCCCTTCAAAATGCGGATCAAGCAGCGCGGTGGGCCAACGCAAGAGATTACTTTCGACAAGATCGAGCTCAACGTGCCTGTCCCGGACTCCCTCTTCGTGTTTCCCGGATAGGCCCGTTAGGTTTTCGTCCTGTAGACGCTATATTCGGGGCTCGCTTTTGACCACCGATGTGCTCTCGGACGAATGATCCTGATTCTCCAGCCGAATACCCGTCCCGATCAAGCGGAATACGCGCGACTGATGGACCACCTCGCCCACCTTCAGGGGATCGAGGTGCGGGTCCATGATGTGCAGGGCGCCGAACAGTTGCTGACGGAGATCTACCTCATCGGCAACACGGCAGCGCTGTCTGTGGACGAGATGAAGAGCCTCCCGTGTGTCGGGCGCGTGGTGCGCATTTCGGAGGAGTACCGCATACTCGGTCGACACAAGCAGGAGGACCGCGGGATGTCCTTCGACTTTAACGGGGTCCGTTTCAGTCAGGACACGTTCCACGTTTTTGCCGGCCTGTGCGCGGTCGACACACCCGAGCATGTGGAAATCATGATGCGGGCGTTGAGTGAGCACGGCCAGCGTTGTACCCGAATGGGGGCCTACAAGCCGCGGACGAATCCTTATTCGTTCCAGGGCCACGGAAAATCCTGTCTCCCGTACGTCTTCGACCTGGCCGGGAAGTACGGCATCCGGGTGGTGGCCATGGAGGTCACCCACGAAAGCCACGTGGAGGAGATTTACGAGGAACTCGAGGCCTGCGGGCGTCCGACGGGCGTGATGGTTCAGATCGGAACGCGAAACACGCAGAACTTCGAATTGCTGAAGGCGGTGGGTCGGCAGAAGGACTTTCCGGTATTGATCAAGCGCGGCTTCGGTATCACCCTCAACGAAAGCCTGAACGCCACGGAATATGTTGCCATGGAGGGCAACCGGCAGGTCGTCTTCTGCCTTCGAGGCGTAAAAACGAACATGGGCGACCCGCACCGGAACATGGTCGACTTCTCGCACGTGCCCGTCGTGCGACGTCTTACCCGTGTGCCCGTCTGTGTCGATCCGTCTCACTCGGTGGGCACACGAGACCGGTCACCCGACGGTCTGATGGACGTGTTTCACGCTACCGCCCAGGGGGTCATCGCGGGCGCCAACATGGTTTTGGTCGATTTCCACCCGGTACCCGGCAAGGCACTGGTCGATGGCCCCCAGGCGCTCCTCCTGGAAGAGTTGCCGTTCTTTCTGGATGACGTGGCCATCGCGCGCCAGGCCTACCTGCAACGGGTCGAACGTGCGAGGGCGTTTGGTGCGTCCCATGCCGTCGGCTCCGCCTCAATGTAATCCCCTTTCCGTCTATGTGGGAACCGAGGGGAGTTCTGCGTCCGGACGTTTCCTCTCCTCCCCGCCTCATCGCGACGACCGTTCCCTTAGCCTTTTCCGGCATGACACCGACAGACCCCATTCCGGCGCTGCCGCTCCTCCTGCCGCCCGAATCAGGATCCCCGCCCGCCCTGGCCTTCCGCGTTCAAACCGGTGACGGCAAGGTATACCACGCGTACGAGTATCCTCATCCGGCCGTCGCGGCGACCGTCGTCCTGCATGACGTAAACCGGGGCGCCTTCCTGCTGGTCCGTCGGGCGCGCGAGCCGTTCGCCGGATGTTTCGCATTTCCGGGCGGATTTCTCGAAGTCGGGCTGGAGCGGATCGAGGAGACGGCGGCGCGCGAGTTGTTCGAGGAAACGGGGGTCGAGGTCGATCCGGACGCGCTGCGGCTTATCGATGTGCGGTCGGACCCCCGGCGCGATCCCCGCGATCATGTCTTCGACATCGCCTATTACATCGAACGGGAGAACGTCGAGGCGGAGGCGCTGGATGAGACAGACGCCATCCACTGGGCCACTCCCGAAGAGCTCGACAAGGGGTTGCCCCTGGCCTTCGATCACAGCGAACTGTGGCGCAACACGAGGACGCGCTACCTCGCACGGAAAAACGGGACCAACGGATCCCCGGTTCGCACCGCGGAAGCGGCGAGGAATCGCTAACCTTGGGGCGTGCTCGTTGAGTCACGAGGGGTTGAGGGTTAGATTAGGGGGCCGGTAACCAGTGTTCCGTTATCGGCGCCACTGGACCATCGACCATCTAGACCCAAGACCATGGACGTTCCGGGAGTCGCCGTAGTGGGAGCCGGTTTTATCGGTCCCGTTCACATCGAGGCCTTAAAGCGCGCCGGGGTGCCCCCCATCGGCGTGCTGGGCGCCGATCATGCGGAGTCCCTCCGCGCACGTGCTGCGGCGGGACTGGAGATCGCGTACGAGAGTTACGAAGCCGTCCTCGCGGATCCTCGCATCGACGTGGTCCACCTGGCGGTTCCCAACCGTCTCCATCATCCCTTTGCACTCCAGGCTCTGCAGGCGGGCAAGCACGTGCTTTGCGAGAAGCCATTGGCCATGACCTCCGCCGAGTCGGCTGAGCTCGTCGCGTTGGCGCGCGAGACAGGCTTGGCGGCAGGCGTCTGCTACAACATCCGGTTCTATCCGCTGAACCTCGAGGCACGTGCGCTCATTCGCCGGAGCGAAATCGGGTCGGTCCACTCTATCGTAGGGAGCTACGTGCAGGACTGGCTGCTGTACGACACGGACTACAACTGGCGGGTGCTCGCGTCCGAGGGCGGTGCGTTGCGTGCGGTGGCGGACATCGGGACGCACTGGATGGACCTTCTCACTTCGATCACGGGACTCGAAGTGGCGGAGGTGATGGCGGATTTGCAGACCGTCCATCCGGTGCGGCGGCGTCCCCGCGGCGAGGTGGAGACGTTTTCCGGGAAGATGGGAGCGGCGCAGGAGTATGAACCCGTCGAAATCGACACGGAGGACGCAGGGAGTATTCTGTTCCGCTTCACCAATGGGGCAAGGGGGGCACTCTGGGTGTCCCAGGCCACAGCCGGGCGCAAGAATTGTCTGAGATACGAAATTTCCGGCTCCGGGGGAGCGTTCGCGTGGAACAGCGAGCGTCCGAACGAACTCTGGAAGGGACATCGTGAGCGCGCGAACGAAGTCCTGATGCGCGATCCGGCCCTCCTTTCGGAAAGTGCCAGGGGATTCGCACAGTTTCCAGGAGGACATAACGAGGGATTCCCGGACACGTTCAAACAGTTGTTCCGTGCCTTCTATGGCGCACTCCGCGAAGGCGTCCCGGCCGATCAGGCTCCCTATCCTACGTTTGCCGAGGGGCATCGAGAGGTTCTCCTCTGCGAAGCAATCCTCGAAAGTCACCGCGCGCAGCGCTGGGTGCACGTCTGAATCATCCACTGATGCTTTTGGAGGGATGTCATGCAACTTGGTTTCGTCACCGCCATCCTCCCCGACCTTTCGCTCGAGGAGGTCTTCCAGTTCGCCTCCGAGGAGGGATACGATTGCGTGGAAGTCATGTGCTGGCCGAAGGGCAAGGCCGAGCGCCGGTACGCGGGGGTTACGCATATCGACGTAACCGACTTCGCCGACTCCGATGCACGGCATGTGCGGAAATTGGCCGCCGACAGCGGCGTCACGGTAAGCGGGCTGGGGTACTATCCGAATCCACTCACACCGGATCGGGAGGAAGCGGCCGTCTACGTGGCACACATCGAAAAGGTCATCGAAGCGGCGGCTCGGCTCGAGATCGGCAGAATGAATACGTTCGTCGGTCGGGACTGGAAGAAGTCGGTTGATGAAAACTGGCCGCGATTTTTGGAGATCTGGCCGGCGCTGGTGGAGCGTGCGGAAGCCCTGGGCGTGCGGATCGGCATCGAAAACTGCCCGATGGCATTTACGGCAGACGAGTGGCCCGGCGGGAAGAACCTGGCCCATAGCCCGGCCGTCTGGCGTCGCATGTTCGAGGCCATCCCGAGCCTCCATTTCGGGCTCAACTACGATCCCTCGCACATGATCTGGCAGCACATGGACTACCTGAAGCCCATGCGGGACTTTGCCGACCGTCTGGTTCACGTGCACGCCAAAGACGTCCGTCTCGACCGGCACAGGCTCGATGAAGCGGGCATTATGGCGTTTCCCAACGACTATCACACACCCAAGCTTCCCGGCATGGGGGATGTGGATTGGGGGCGTTTCTTCAGCGTCCTGACCGATGTGCGCTACACCGGGCCGGTTTGTGTAGAGGTGGAGGATCGGGCTTATGAGGGGTCCCTGGCCCTTCGGAAGGCCTCTCTTCGCCAGAGTCACACCTACCTTCGCCAGTTCGTGCCCCGGATGTAGACCAGCCGCGGTCACGTCACCGCCGGTGGAGTTGCCTGCGAATCGGCATGCGGGGGTCTCTGATGGTCCATACCTCGGGCGGGCCGCCGTCCCGGGGGCCAAACCGTGATGCCAGCAGCAACGGGACATCAGTGGAAAACGCTCCAACGACGTTTCGCGTCGATCCGCGTGGCGCCTCGGGCGAAGTGAGACACCTTGAACTACTGACCAACGAACTCCTCGGCAGCCGGGCCCGGCGGACACGCCGAACTCGACGGTATGCTGACCGGTTCCGTGTACGAAACGGTGTTGGAGCCGGAGGACGTGCTGTCGATCGATACGCCAGGAATTTTTCCTGGTTGCGCGGCAAAAAGGGGGGTTAGACCCGGCGGAGTCGCGTTGGCTGCGCGGGGTCGAATTGCCAACCCAAACCCAGAGACGACCGTCATGGACTCTACGTACTCCGACATTGCCCGGATGATCGATCACTCCCTGCTCAGTCCGGCGCTCACGCAGGAGCAGTTGGAGGAGGGAATTCGTGTCGCACTCGCCTACGAAGTCGGCAGCGTGTGCATCATGCCCTACTCTCTGCGGCGGTGCGCCGACCTGCTGGCGGGAAGCGGGGTCAAGGCCAGCACGACGATCGGGTTTCCGCACGGCGGCCACACGACGGAGACGAAGGTGGCCGAGACGCTCCGGGCGCTCGACGACGGCGGGGAGGAACTCGACATGGTCGTCAACATCAGCAAGGTGCTGAGCGGCGACTGGGAGTACGTCCGCGATGACATCCGCGCGGTGATCGAGCCCGCCAATGAGCGGGGGCAGAAGGTGAAGGTGATATTCGAGAACTGCTATCTCAACGACGACCAGAAGGTCAGGCTCTGTGAGATCTGCGGAGAGTTGGACGCGGATTGGGTGAAAACCTCGACTGGTTACGGAACGGGCGGCGCGACGATGGACGATCTCAGGCTCATGCGGAAGCACACGCCGTCGCACGTCCAGATCAAGGCGGCCGGCGGCGTACGGTCGCTGGACTTCATCCTCGAAGCGCGCGCGATCGGCGTCACGCGGGTCGGCGCCTCGCGGACGGCGGAGATCCTGGACGAGGTCCGGAAGAGGTTGGAGGGAAGGTAGGGGGGTGTAGAAAGTGTGGAAAGTGCGGAGAGTGCGGAGAGTGCGGAGAGTGTGGAGGGTGTGGAGAGTGCGGAAAGTAAGGGGAGTAGGGGCACTGTGGCGCGTGGCGGGAGTATGGGCAGTGAGGGAGGTGGGGGTTGGGGAATGGGCGAGTGGGCGAGTGGTCGCAACTCCTAAACTCCTAAACTCCTAAACTCCTGTCTTCTACCCCTGCACCAGATACTGAAACTTGAAGAAAAACTGCCGGGCCGTCTGGCGGAAGACGTTCGTCTCGTCGGGTTGGTCGGACGCGAGGTCTTTGAGGTCGTGGGTGGAGCCGATGTGGAAGACGGTGAACGGGTTGATGCGATAGGTAAGCAGAGGGTCGATTTCGAGTTGTTCGGAGAAGTCGTTGTACTGGACGATGGTTCGCAACGTGAGCGCGCGTGTGGCCTGATAGTTCAGGCGCGTTCGCAGAATGAAGCCGCTGAAGAAGGCGTCTCCGGTATCGCGGTTGCGTAACTCGGCGTACGTGAAGCTGGGGGCGACGAGCAGCCGGTCGGTGGGTCGAAGGTTGACCGTGGTCTGCACGGTGAGGCTGCGCCCTTTTTCCGGGGCTTCCTCGTTGCGGCTGATGTCGATCCCGCGTTCGAGGAAGAGGTGAAGACCGGCGCGCGGGCTGAAGTTGCTGGAGGCAGCGCCCGAGAATCGGTACAGGCCGGAGAAGTCGACATCCTTGAACCGTTCCTCCATCAGTTCGTACCCGACAAACGCGAACGTCTGCGCCTTCATCTGGAAGTTGGCCTCGATATCCAACCCTTGCCGCTTCTGCAGATTGTCGAAATTCCAGGACCGCCAGACAGCGACGTTGGGCAGAATACGATCGATGAAGTGGATGCCGCGCGGGTAGATGGCGATCCCCTGCCAGAGTTGCACGTTTCGCAGGTCGTTCTGCCGGATGAAGCCGTTGTCGGCGCGAAACGTGGGGCTGAACTGGCGATACCGTGCGCCGAACATCCAGTGTCTCGCTTCGCGATTGATCCCGACGTGGAAGGCGTGGCCCGAGTACGACTCACCGTCGAGCGCGGCCGTGTGCGCACCGCGATCGAACTGGAGGTCGGCGAAGCCGGCCGAGAGCGAGGGATCGTTGAGTTCCGAGGTGGCACTGGCGACGAATTGGCCCTGAAGGGAGAGGGTTCGGCCTACCCTGAGCAGGCCGTCAACGCCTGCCGTGCTGCCGGATCCTCCCTGGTCCAGACGGCGATCCGTGACCAGGGCGCCCATGTAGGAGTTGTCCGGGAAGGCCCGCCGGAGTCTCAACACGGTGGAGGTGCTCTTTCCTGCCTCTACCAGTTCGCTGCGCTCTTCAAAGGGGAGGAGCAGCGGGGTGTTCGAATCGCGTGCGGACAGGAAGGCCAGGCTGGTGGAGCCCACCCTGCCGGAGAGTTTGGCCGCAAAGAGGGGATTGTTGATGGAGCGGGTATACATGGTCTCGAGGTGGCTCGAGAACAGGTCGGCGCCCTCCTGGAAAAATGGCCGTCTTTCGGGATAGAAGAGGGCAAACGTCGTGTTGACATCGACCTGGGCGGCGTCCGATTCAATCTGGCTGAAGTCGGGATTCAGCGTAAGTTCGGCGGTAAGATCGGATCGGATGCCGTATTTGAGGTCGAGAGAAGGCTCCAGCCGGATGCGTCCGTTGTCGAACCCGCTCTTCGGGTCTTCCTCATCGCGAAGCGCGCCGGCTTGCGCCCCGACGAGCGTGGGGATCGCCTCTATGTTGCGGCCTGAGCGGACGTTCTCAATCCCCTGTAGCGTGCCAAACTGGCAGGGCCAGCAACTGTTGTCGCGCGAAATGGCCGCCCAACTGTACTGACTGCGGCTTGCTCGCGGATGGGTGATCCAGAACGTGGCTCGCCATTCGTGCTCGGCTTTGTTCGGAAAACGGAGGCTGCGGAACGGGATCGCCATCTCCACCACATAGCCCTGGTCCGTAATGCGACCCACGGACTCCCAGACCATGTCAAAGCCTTCATCCTCGTTGCCGTTCGCCTGGATGCGTGAATCACCCTGAATCCCGTAAGGATTAACGCCCAGGAAGTATAACGCCTGTCCGTCACCAACGGGATCGAGGATGATGCCGACGTAGTCGTCGTTCCAGATCTGGTCTCGCCCGCTATAGTTGGCTCGAATCGCCTTCGGATCGTCGAGAACCTCAAAGGCGACAAAGAGGGTGTTCTCATCGTACGCGATGCGCGTGCGTATGTCGATTGGCGGTTTCGCGCCCTCCGTCGGCTGAAATTCGGTGAAATTCGAAACGGAGGCCGCGGTGGCCCAGCCGGCGTCATCCATCCGACCGTCCAGCGAAATCGCCCCATCTCGTCTGTGCAACCGGAGCGTCGGCAGGATGCTGGGCGCGAATCGGGTGAGCGAGCCTGGCGCTCGCCTGGCAGCCGGCGTGTCGGCCGCGACGAGTTCATCGCCGTTGGGGTTCTGGGCAAATGAGCCGGGTGAAGGTGTGAGGAGGAACAAGAGGGTCAGGACAGACCACAGACCCGCCCCGCGCTTGGTGGCTACTGGCATGGACGCACAGGTTCGGCGTTGAGAAGAGACGTAGGGGGCGGGTGGACCCTCTAGCCCTCCATACGGATACCGAGCCTCGATGGTTACAGGGCCAGTCGGCGGGCAACTCAGAGGTCTCTCACGAACGGGTTGGCCAGTTCAAACGGCGGGCCGGTACGCACAAATCCGACCGAGAGCGATGCGTCATTCGAGAAGGGGGCTTCATTGACGGAAACGCCGTTGAGCCGAACCGTCAACTTGCCGCCGCCCGCGTGAACGGTAAGGCGGTTCCAGGTTCCAACGGGGTTGTCGGCCCGGGTTGCAGGCTCTGAAACGGAGCCACCCGTGACGACGGCGCCGGAACCCGCAGGACCCGACCCGAAGCGTACGAGATTCTCCGATCCGGCACCGATCGCCAGTGCCCCGTGGTCCGTTCCGGTCGAGTCGCCCATCAGGCGGAAGTCGAAGAAGAACTCGAATTGGCCAAGGGTCGCAACGTGATGCAGTGTTGGACTTGAAGTCCCGGTCGCGCGCAGGCGCCATCCGTCGACTTCCCAGCCCTCGACGGGTTCGCGGAGCGGGGCGGATTCCGTTCGCCATCCCCTTAAGTCAACTCCATTGTAGAGGCCCACAAAGCCGGCGTCGTGTTCGGCCGTCTTCTCCGGGTCTTCCGGAGCCCCCGGCAATTCGGTCAGGCGGATGTTTCGGAAATGGGCTTCAGCGCCTTCCGATTCGAGAGCGACATAGCCTTTCTGCGGGAAGGCGTCGGATCCTCCGTTGACCTCAACACCGTTAACGGCCAGCGTGATACGTCCGTCACGGCTTTCAAGGCGGTAGTGGTTCCACTCACCGAGCGGCTTAACGTGCTGTTCGGTGGGCAAGGACCGGGGCGGCCAGGTTGGATCCGATCGATCGGGGGTAAGCCGCGCGCCGTTCATGGCGAACAGATCGCCGTGCGTCCCATCGAGAATCTGCGCCTCTATGGTCCGGGAAAACGGGGAACCCACGGCGGGAAGTGGGTCGGAGTGGATGAAAAGGCCGGCATTCCCACCCGGCACCAGATGGCGCCATTCCAATTCAACGACGAAATTTTCATACATTCTGAGTGTCCGCAGCATCCCGAAGGGATGGCCCGAGCAGACGATCATGCTGTCGCGAACGGTCCAGGTCTCCGGCGCTCCGTTCACGTTCACCCAGCCGGCCAGGTCGACGCCGTTGAAGAGTGGCGCCGGAGACGGATCCGGGGCGGGGGCGCAGCCGAAAGAAAGGACCAGAACGAGGAGTAGGAGGTATTGGCGCGTCATGGCGGCGGAGCAATGGATGGCCGGGCATTGGTGAGGTGCTAGCGTCTTCCTCCCGGGTGAGAAGCGCAATCGTTTCCGCCCCCGGAAGGCCGAATTCGATGAATCTCCGTTTCCGGGCATCCACCAGCGCTTTCTTCGAGGATGCCCGCCCGCGACGGGAAGTGTCGGTAGGACTGGCAGAAGGAATTCTCCGGGACCGCTTTCGGAATGAACCGGCAGTCGATCATTTACGAAATCGACGCTGCGAGGTAATCTCGCGGGATTTTCTTGCGTATACAGGGTTATGGTCATCAAGATATCCGATACAAAAACCGAGGTGGGGCTCGAGGCGGCCGAGTCCGGAGCCATCCGCTTGCGACGTGCGCTCGACCGCGGGGGGCAGGCGTCCATCGTACTCGCCTCGGGTGCGTCGCAATTCAAGATGCTGGAATCGCTGGTCGCACAGCCCGACATCGACTGGTCGCGTGTCGTCGCCTTTCATCTCGACGAGTACATCGACCTGCCGGCCGAACATCCGGCATCATTCCGGCGATATCTCCGTGAGCGGTTCGTGGAGCGGCTTCCCGGACCGATCGGCGCATTCCACTGGATTGCACCGGAGGGTGACCCGGAGGCCGAACGGCGTCGTCTGTCGGATCTGGTGCGTGCGGTCGAAATCGACGTCGCGTTCATCGGGATCGGTGAGAATGGACACCTGGCCTTTAATGATCCGCCCGCGGATTTTGAGACGGAGGAGCCCTACCTCATCGTCGACCTCGACACCGCGTGCCGTCGCCAGCAGTTGGGAGAGGGGTGGTTTGATACCCTGGAAGATGTCCCCCGTTCTGCCATCTCCATGTCGGTACCGCAGATTCTGAAGGCGCGCTCGATTATCTGCACGGTGCCGGACGCCCGGAAGGCCGTGGCGGTGAGAGAGGCGGTGGAAGGGCCGGTGACGCCGAAGGTGCCCGCCTCTGCGCTGCAGCGGCATGAGGATTGTCGGCTCTTTCTCGACAAGGAATCCGCCGTGTTTCTGCGCGACGGCTGAAGGGGACCCATGCCATGACCGCCCTGCCTTCAACCTACCGGGGCCCTGGTCTGATCGATCTGCAGGTCAACGGGTACGCAGGGTTCGATTTCAACGCAGATCCCGAACGGTGGAGGCCGGCAGACTGGTCGGGCGTGGTTGAGGCCATGTCGCGCCGCGGGGTTCGGGCGGCGTTGCCCACCCTGATCACCGATCGCCCGGATCGGATGATCGCACGCGCCGAGGCATTCGGACGCATCGCCTCAGCAGACGCCAGGCTCTCTTCGTTTTTCCCCGGGTTGCATATCGAGGGGCCTTTCATTTCAGCGGAGGATGGCCCCCGCGGAGCGCATCCCCTTGCGCACTGCAGCGAGCCTGCACGGATGCCCGATCTGATGGGCGCCCTCATGGAGGTCGCCGGGGCCAGGATCCTCCTCGTCACGCTCGCTCCGGAGTTGCCCGGGGCGATCGATCTCATCCACACGCTCCGTACGGCGGGCATCGTGGTTGCCATCGGGCACACCGCTGCCGGTCCGGACCAGTTGGACGCGGCGGTGGAGGCCGGGGCTCGCCTGTCGACCCATCTCGGAAACGGGTCTCATCTCCTGTTACCCCGGTTGGACAACTACGTGCAGCGCCAACTGGCCGACGACCGGATGGCGGCGAGCTTTATCGCGGATGGTCACCATGTGCCATGGCCGACACTCCGCAATTTCCTGCGTGCCAAGACCCCCGACCGATCGGTCCTCGTGACCGACGCCATGGCCGCGGCGGATTGCGGGCCGGGTCGCTACGAATTTGGCGGCGGCGAGGTCGTGGTATCGGCTGACCTGCGCTGCGCCAGGCCCGGAGCGACCCATCTCGCGGGATCCGCCTTGACCCTCGATCGGGCGATTCTCAACGTAGCCCGATTCTGCGGCGTCCCGTTTGAGACCGCGTGGGCGATGGCTTCTGAAGTGCCCGCTGCGCTCCTGGGGATTCCGGTTCCGACGCCCGTCGCGGTGTCGGTGTCCGCGGAGGGGTTTGCCCTTCTTCCCGACTGACGGTGTGGGGGGGCTTGGGTGTTCCGGGGAGGAATCCTAAGTTCTCCTCTTCCCGCCCTTATTCCCAGGTGCTGCCATGGCCGGACTCACGCCGATCGACTGGATCGTCCTCCTGCTCTACCTCGTGTCGATTATGGCGCTCGGTCTTGGCGCGGCGCGCAGGGTGGCGAGTGCGGCGGACTACTTCGTCAGCGACCGCCGGTCCGGCAAGCTGATGATGATGCTCTTCAGTTTCGGGTCGGGGACGCACTCGGACCAGGCGGTAGCAGTGGCGGCCAAGTCGTATGTATCGGGCGCATCCGGGATCTGGTACCAGTGGCTCTACCTGCCCATCACGCCGTTCTACTGGCTCATTGCGCCCATCCTGCGGCGCACGCGCGCGGTAACGACGTCCGACATCTTCGAAGCCCGGTACGATGCAGGTGTGGGCGGGTTGTATGCCGTGATGGGGATGCTGCAGTTGCTCGTGACCATCGGCCTGATGCTACGGGGATCGGGGGCGGTGGTGGAGGCCGTGACCGGGGGCGCGATATCGGTCGATGTGGCGATCTGGGGGATGACGATCATGTTTGTGATCTACGGGATGGCCGGCGGCATCACCGCCGCCATCGTAACGGACTTCGTGCAGGGCATTCTCACCGTGGTGTTGTCATTCATCCTCCTTCCCTTTGCCCTGAATGCCGTGGGTGGGATTGATGGGCTCAGGGCGGTGATTGACGATCCGGCCAAGTTTCGGCTGTTTGCTCCGGGCGAGATCACCGTGTTCTACGTGGCCGTGATTGCACTGGTCGGGATTGTCGGATGGGTGACCCAGCCACACCAGCTTCCGGCCAGCTCGGCCGGCCTGACCGAGATGGAGGGCCGGTGGGGCGTCACGGGAGGAAACCTCTTGAAGCGGGTGTGCACGATCGCCTGGGTACTGACCGGTATGGCGGCCATCGGTCTGTATGCGGGGACGGACGTGCACGTGGATCAGATTTACGGGAAGATGGCGGGTGAGTTGTTGCCCGCCGTGGCTCCCGGACTGGTGGGCTTGTTCGTGGCATCGCTCCTGGCCTCCGTGATGAGTTCGTGTGATGCATTCATGGTCTCCTCTTCCGCCCTCTTCACGCAGAACCTCTATCGGCGCCATCTCGTGAAGGGGCGTCCCGACCGGCACTACTTGTGGGTTGGGCGTCTGGCCTCGCTTGGGATTGTGTTGGCGGGGATCCTCTTTGCGTTCGAGATGGAGAATGTCGTCCGAGGCCTGGAGATCTTCTGGTCGATGCAGGCGATGATGGGGATTGCGTTCTGGGTGGGGCTCTTTTGGAGGAAGGCCACCGCGGCGGGAGCCTGGGCGGCGACCTTGGCCAGTTTTTTCGTGTGGCTGGGGACGAGCAAGATTTCCCTGTTCGGGGTGACGCTCTGGGATTTTGATGCCCGATTCGCGTCGCATTTGCCTGATTTCCTGCTGCAGAACGGCGCGTTGTCGTTGCCCTGGCAGATGTTGCTCTATCTCGCTGCGGGGTTGATCGCCATCGTGGTTGTCAGTCGCTTCACCCGGCCGGTGGCCAAAGAGAAGCTGGACCGGTTCTATGTGTGCATCCGCACGCCCGTATTGCGGCCGGAGCCCGAGGTGGAGCCCTTCACGTTGCCGCCAGGCGTGGAACCGGCTCCGCGGGATGTCCTTTTCGACCATCCCGATTTCGAGGTCATGCGGCCCGGGCGGACCGCCATCACGGGGTTTATCGTGACGGCCGTCATCGCGATGATTCTCATTGGCATCTTCACCTGGATTCTTCAGTGAAGAAAGGATGCAGAGGGGGGGTGGGATTTTGATAATTCGGACCGGCCCGTAAACTTCTAATACTCAGAGTCCCGCTCCGCCCAATCGCTGAGCGTAGGGCGATTGGGCGTTTGGCGGACGGGCGTGAGAAATCATCGTACCCCATCCAGACGAAATGGCAGGTACGGCAACAGCATCCGATCGGCGCGGACAGGCCGGTCACAACCGTACGAATCATGAAGAGGATCACAATCGGAGCCCTCGTCGTGTTCACGGTACTCCTGATGGGCTGTGAGAGCGGGGCCCCTCTGCTCACGGAAGCGGAATTGGATCTGCAGGGGGCGGACAAGACGCGGTCCGGCGCAACGGTTTCCGAAGTCCGGAATCTCGTGCTCTTCGCGAAGCAGGGCGTATCAAATGGGTTTGCAGAACGTGTGGAGGCGATGGGCGGGAAGCTGGAGTTCGCGCACGAGACCGGCCTGGCCATCGTGTCCGGTGTCGCTCAAGGCGACCTTTCGAAAATCTCCGGCGTGAGCAAGGTCATTTCAGACCGGGTGTTTCAGATGGAGTTGGGCCGGCCTCCCGCGGCGGAGGTGGCCACTGCGGAGGACGGGGATGATCCCACGGGCGCCTACTTCTATGCGCGGCAGTGGAACATGCGCATCATCGGGGCAGACAAGGCGTGGGCAGCGGGGCGACTGGGTTCCGAGCATGTGACGGTGGCGATTCTGGACTCGGGGATCGATTACCTGTATCCGGACCTGCAGGGTCGCGTTGATCTGGACCGGTCTGTGTCCTTCGTGCCGTCCGACGATGACCTTGTGGCCACCTACTTCCCGTCCCGACATCCGGTCACCGATCTGGGGTATCACGGCACGCATGTGGCGGCCACGGTGTCCAGCAATGCCTATCTAGCGGCCGGCGTCACGTCGAAGGTGACCTTGTTGGGCGTGAAGATCTGCTCGGTGGAGGGTACGTGCGGCTTCGGGGCCACGATTCAGGGGCTCTTGCACGCCGTCGATCACGGTGCGGACGTCATCAACATGAGCCTGGGCGGAGATTTTCCGAAGTGGATTGCCAGGGAGGAAGAGGGGACGGCGGGGATCATCGGCTACCTGAATCGGATCTTCAACTATGCCAATTCCAAAGGCGTAACGGTCGTCGTTTCGGGGGGCAACAGCGCAACCGATCTGGATCACGACGGCGCCTCGTTGAGGCTGTACAACGGCATGCCGAACACGGTCGCCGTGTCGGCTTCCGACTACATGGACATGCCGACCTCCTATACGAACTTTGGCCGGTCGGGCATCAGTGTAGCGGCGCCGGGGGGGTCCTATGTCAACGAGGACCTCAAGAAGCAGACGTTCATCTACGCCGCCTGCTCCACCTCGAGTCTGGTGATCCCGGTGTGCCAGACCGGGACCTACATCATCGGCATGGCGGGAACGTCCATGGCGGCGCCGCACGTGACCGGCTTGGCTGCCCTGTTGGTGGAGGATGTGGGACGGAGTCCGTCGCGCATCAAGACCCGTCTCGCCCAGGGGGCCGACGATCTGGGTCAACCCGGCACGGATCCATTCTACGGCCGGGGCCGCATCAACGTCCCGAAGACGCTCATGCCGTGAGAGCATCATTCGTTCGAGCGAACGTCGAGGGCGGATCCATCCGGGTCCGCCCTTTTCTTTTCCGCGGTAGGTGGCCGACCATGAGGCTTCATCACTTCTTCCTCCGGAGGCACGGAGCCGGAGACTCCCCACACGTGCAGGGCCCCCCTTGTGTGGGACATGATTGTCGCAGTGGGGCACGCGGAGTCATGGTCATATAAATATCTCTATCACATAGTTTTATTCATATTCCTCGACATCGGTGCGACATCCGTGTCGCGCTTTTTGCGAGCATCCATCCGGCCGTAGAATATGTATACCTCTTTATTATAAATGTTTACATATTATGGCATAGTTGTTGATAAGGGTTCAGGGTCCTATGAGGACGGTTATCCAACAACTTCAGGAGAAGTGTTATGAAGAATCTGGTTACGTTACTTTTGGCCTCGGTTTTTGTCGTGATGGGTGCAGGGGCGTTGAGTGTATTCAACGCGGCCCCTACGGCGACGATCAAGGTGGAGGGTATCAGCCCGCTTGAGGCCGAGGTGCTGGGACTCTCATTCGAGACCTCCGGGCTTGCCACGGTGGGCAAGGGTGAGATCGTGTATCTGATGGGTGGCGAGGCGGCGGGTGAGGCGGTTACGGCCTATGCGTGGACGCTGACGGGTCCGGCAGGATCGACCGCGACGCTTGACAGCACGGGTACGAAGGGCAACACGTTCCGGCCCGACATGGCAGGTACGTTCACCGTGACCCTGAATGTTACCACGGCATCCGGTTCGAGCGCGGCCCCGGCGACGATGACCATCACGGCGGCGCAGTACGTCGGCGTGGGCAGTATCGCGGGTGCGACGCCGAACACGATGGCGGGCCAGTGCGGCACATGCCACTCGGGCGTCACGGCCGGTTGGGCTGGGACCGACCATGCTACATTCTTCCAGAATGCCATTGACGGCAAAGCGAGCGCCCATTACAACGCCGGCTGTGTCAAGTGCCACGTTGCGGGGTACAACACGGATCCCGAAGCGGAGAACGGCGGGTTTGACGACGTCGCCGCGGCGTTGGGATGGACCTTTCCGGAAACGTTGCAGGACGGCAACTGGGCCGACATCGTGGCGAACTACCCCGAGTTGGCGCAGCGGTCGAACATCCAGTGTGAAAACTGCCATGGACCGGGCAGCCAGCACTTCGGCAGCAAGGCCCGGATCGGCATGTCACTCGACGAAGCGGTCTGCGGAACGTGCCACGAGGATGGGCACTATCACGTACGCAGTATTCAATGGAAAGGCTCGGGTCACGCGGTCGGTATCGCTTCTGCGTCGACCCGCTCAGGGTGTGCGGACTGCCACTCGGGCTGGGGTTTCATCGCGAAGGTGGATCCGGCCAGCAACCATGATCTGAAGACCGGCTTTGCGCAGACGTCCTGTGCGGTATGCCACGACCCGCACTCGACCCAGTTCCCGGATCAGTTGCGTCGCGTGGAGAACGCCACATTGCCGAACGGCGTGGTCGTGACATGGGGCGGCAACGGGCGTCTCTGCATGAACTGCCACATGGGACGTCGCGATGCGGAATCCTACGCGGTTCCCGCGAACGCCAGCACCCACTTCGGCCCCCACTACAGCAACCAGACGGACATGCTGGCGGGGACCAACGCGATTACATTCGGACGCCGACTCCCGAATTCGATCCACAGCAGTGCGCTCAAAGACGGGTGTGTGAACTGCCACATGTACGTACCGAAAGAGGGTGAGCCAGGCTACAAGGCGGTCGCGACCGGGCATGCGGAAGATCGTATGAGCCCGCTCGGCGAGCATAGCTGGAGAATGGCCGTCGAGATCGACGGTGAACACATCGAAAACACGGGTGCCTGCGTGACCTGCCACGGCGAACTGGACTCCTTCGAGTCGCTGATGTCGGCTGAGGACATGGACGGTGACGGCACGAAGGAATCCACCGTGGACGAAATCAAGGGCCTGCTGGACGAAGTCGGCAAGCTCCTGCCTCCGCTCGGCGAGCCCGGGGTCGTAACGACGAAGGACTTTACGCCGCTGCAAATGAAAGCGGCGTTCAACTGGAAGTTTGTCCACGAGGATGGAAGCCATGGCTTGCACAACTACCAGTTCGCCGCCAACCTCCTCAAGCTAACCAGGCAAGTACTTCTCTTCGGGGTACTTACGGAGAACAACATCGAGCAGATCGTCGATGTGCCGAACGACCAGGGCAAGCAGGTGATGGTCAGCTGGACCCGCTTCGGCGGTGACGGTCCCAGCGACGATCCGCTGCAGACGTACTACGTATGGCGTCAGGTCGACGAGGCGGACAAGGCCCCGTTCAGCGGAAGAGTGTTCCAGAGCCTGGCCGATGTGCCGACGGACCCCGCCAAGTTGGGTGAGGCCCGCGTGATGGCCGAGGGCGCCCTGTGGACAGCGGTTGGCAGCCAGCCGGCAGCGCACCTCGATTCGTACGTTGCCGTCGTTCCCACGCTCTACGATGTGGTCGGCACCGACACCACGTGGTCCTGGTTCATGGTTTCCGGCCATACCAAGGTTCCGCAGAACTACGTAACGTCGCAGGCAGCGAGGGGCTACTCGGTTGACAACCTCGCGCCCTCCGCGCCGAGCAACGTCATGGCGTCGACCGATGGCGTCGTGGTCTCACTCGCCTGGGATGCGGCCCTCGAGTCGGACCTGAAATACTACGAGGTCTATCGCGGCGACGAAATGGGCTTTGAGCCGGCGGTTGCGGTCGGTACAACAGCGGAACCTGTGTTCGTCGATCACACGGTAGCCAGCGGAATGACCTACTACTATCGCGTGGTGGCCTACGACTTCGCGCTGAACCGAGGTTCGTTCTCGCAGGAGGTGTCGTCGCTCGTGATGGTTGCTGTCGAAGGTGACGGCGTGCCGACCGAGTTCACCTTGCGCCAGAACTACCCGAACCCGTTCAATCCGCAGACGAAGATTTCCTTCTCGGTGCCGGAAGCGGCGCACGTGAAGATCTCGATCGTCGATATGAACGGGAAACAGGTCGCCGTCTTGGTCGACGCCATGCGTCAGCCGGGCACCTACTCGTTGACCTGGGATGCCGGGTCTCTCGCATCCGGTGTCTATATCTACCGGATGGAAGCCGGTAAATTCGCGCAGGCCCGTCCCATGACGCTCCTTCGCTAACAAGGAAGCTACCTCCACCACGGGGAAGCCCTGCATGGCATCAGCCCTGCAGGGCTTCCCTTTTTGGGTCAACGACCATGGGGACCTCGCTGCCCATCGACCACCGGCTGATCGTGCTGGATGGGGAGACCGAGTTCGCCGAACGCCTGGCCGAAGCCCTGCACCGGTGTGGGACGTTTGAGGTTCGTCGGGCGCACGACGAGCTGGATCTGATCGATGAGTTCGTTTCCCGGCACACGGCGTTCGTCGTGTTGGATGTGGACATGGTGGGGGAGCGTGTGGGCCAGATGGTGCGCATTCTCCGGTCCATCGACCACGACTGCCGATTCCTTCTCTGTGCTTCCGAAAGCACGTTCCCGACCTGTTCCTCGCTGGCATCAGCGGGCGAAGTGACGGTCCTGCTCAAGCCCGTGCTCGAAGAGCACGCGTTGCACGTCATTTGCTCGGCGATTGGACTCAGTCCTGCCGGGTGACCGATCCACCTCCCCGTACACGCGCTTCTTGTTCAAGCGGCCCGCGGATCGTACCATGGGGCCATCCGTGGGCCGGCGCGTGGCTGCCACCTGTATCTGGATGGATGGTGCACCCGCTTGCGGGGCATCGCCGAGTGGACGCACCGGCCGGAGCTGTTGACCATCTGCAGGAACGGGCCGAGCGGAATGCTCAGAAGGCAAAAGACAGAGGACGATCAACGGGCCGGCGGGCGCGCGTATGCGCGCCCGTTCCGGTCGTTGAAGTTCAGGCTGATGGCCCTCATCTCTGTGGTGCTGGTCCTGGTGGTGGGCTTGCCGGTGGCGCTGTTCGTCCTGCGCATCGAAAGGGACTATGACGAGTCCGTCACCACGATGATGGAGACGACCACGGTATTCGTCTACGAGAGCCTGATTCCGCACCTGATCAAGAGCGAAAAGGAAGGACTACAACCGTCCATCGAGGTGCTGGGGCGTGATCCGCGCATCGATCGATTGAGGGTCCTTAACCGGTCCGGTGACATCGTCTCTTCTTCCCGGCCGACTGAGGTGGGTCTCAACGTGTTTCAGATGGCCGATAGCGCCTTTTTCCGACGGGATCGCGGGGCGCTGGAAGCCTTCTCGAAGGTCGGGAACGTCCATGTGCACCATCATCCGTTGTATGTGGAGGATCGGTGCCAGTCGTGTCATGGCACCAATAGGGATCCGATCGGTACGCTGGATGTCTATGCGAGCTTCATGGACCGGGAAGCGACGACCCATTTCGTCAAATACTTCTCGATCGCCGGCGGCCTGTTGATCATCATGATTTTGTGGACAACCACCAACCTCCTGTATGAGAATCTGATCGAGTCGAAGCTGGCTCGGATCCTGAAGGGCTTTCAGGATCTCGCGGATGGCCGGCTCGAAACGCGCGTAGAGGTGCGGGGGCAGGATGAGATCGGGATGCTCGCTGCGCGTTTCAACGAAACCGTCGAACAGCTCTCGGCCATGCGGCAGCGCGAGGAAGCCGACCATCTCGAGAAGTTGGAGCGGGCCGATCGGTTGGTCACGCTGGGGGAAATCGCCTCGGAGATTGCCCACGAAGTGAACAATCCGACCGGGGTCATTCTGGCTCGTGCCGAACTGATCCACGAAGATATTGCGGATCGAGACCCCGACGATCCCGTCTTGGAGGATGTGGAGATGATTATCCGCCAGACGGGGCGGATCGCAGATATTACCCGGAGCATTCTGCACTACGCCAGACAACGGCCACCGTCGTTTGTCCCGACGAACCTCGCCGACGTGGTCAAGCGTTCCCTGGAAGTGCTCGAGCCGAGGTTGCGCAAGTCCGGGGCGCGCGTGTCGGTCGAACTCCCGGAAACCCCGCTCGTCCTCCGGGCGGACGGAAACCAGTTGGAGCAGGTGTTCTGCAACCTGTTCAACAACGGTTTGGATGCCGTTCATCGCAACGTTCCGAAGTTGAGGGTTCAGGGTGAAGTGCTCGAGCACGCAGATGGTGTGAGAATCTGTCGCCTGGTGATTGAGGACAACGGTCCCGGTATTCCGCCTGAACTGGCTGAACACGTCTTTTCGCCTTTCTTCACGACCAAGAGCGACGGGGCCGGCACAGGATTGGGCCTCTTCATCGTCCGGAATATCGTCCACAATCACGGGGGTACGATCGCCGTGGACCCCGCCCCGAGTGCCGGAGCGCGGTTTGTCATGGAAATACCGGTTGATCATGGAGACACCTGAGATCCTCGTCATCGATGACGAGCAGGACATGCTCCGTAGCTACGAGAAACTGCTCGTGAGAGAGGGCTTCCGTGTGCGTGCCTACGCGGACGCGCGGAAAGCGCTTGAGGACCTCTCGAAGGGCAACGCGGCAATGTTGGTCCTGTGTGACATGAAGATGCCGGGTATGGATGGGATGACCTTTCTCGGGCTGGCGAAGCAACGGCATCCCCATTTACCCGTCATCATGGTGACCGGGTTTGGCACCGTGGATTCCGCCCTGGAAGCGGTCCGAAATGGCGCGTTCGACTTCATCGAGAAGCCCTTCTCGCGCGCAAAACTTGTCGCCGCAGTGCATGCGGCCATGAAGGAACTCCAGCCGACCCCGGTCAACGACGACGCGCCCGGTTTTGACGACATGATCGGGAAGCATCCGGGGATGCGGCGCGTCTTTGAACTGATCGAGCGGGTGGCCTTCAGCAACGCCAACGTGATGATCACCGGAGAGAGCGGTGTCGGGAAGGAACTGGTGGCGCGTTCCATCCATCGGCGGTCACTCCGGCGGAACCGCCCGCTCATCCCCATCAACTGCTCTGCCCTGCCCGAGCCGCTCTTCGAGAGCGAACTCTTCGGCTACGAAAAGGGAGCCTTTACCGGCGCGTTTCAGTCGAAGCCCGGTCTCGTCGAACTGGCGAACGGCGGAACGCTCTTTCTCGACGAGTTGTGTGAGATGGCGCCGGGGCTTCAGGTCAAGCTGCTCCGTTTGTTGGAAGACCGAAAACTGCGACGGGTGGGTGGCCAATCGGAGGTGCCGGTCGACGTGCGTCTGGTGAGTGCAACGAATCGGGATATTCGGACGATCGTCACGACGGGTCGCCTGAGGGAAGATCTGCTCTACCGCGTGAATACGATCCACATCCATGTCCCTCCTCTTCGCGAGCGGGCTGAGGACATACCCCTACTGGCGCGTCATTTTCTCGGGAACCTGGACACGAAATACGGGAGAGGGGTGTCGGCGTTCAGCGCCCCAGCCCTGGATTCCATGCTCCACTACGGCTGGCCCGGGAATGTGCGGGAGTTGCAGAATACCATAGAGCGCGCGTATTACCTGTCGAACCCTCCCACGATCGAGATCGACGATCTCCCGCAGGCTGTGACGGTGGGCCGCTCCGAGGTCCTGAAGCGAGACTGGGATCGCCTCGAGTTCCATGCCGCGAAAGAGTTGGCGCTCGAGGAATTCGAACGGGCCTATCTGACCCGCCATCTGGAGTTGGCGGGCTGGAACATCAGCGAGGCAGCCCGGAGATGCGGCGTCGACCGGCGGACCCTGCACCGATTGATCAATCGGTACGACCTCAAGCCCGGTTCAACGCAGTGATCCGGCGCCTTCGCAGCCCTGCACGGCGTCGCCCGGTCTTACCGATTCGGTGGGTCGTCTAACGAACGTTCACGCGCCTCTTTTCTCTGCACGGTTCCACCCGCGGTCCGACGCGCGCCAGAACGACAACGGTCCACTGTCACCATGTACTCCAACGTGTTCCCTTTCAACAGGTAGGGCGCCAGCGGCTCGTCCAATGTGATCCGCCGGTTCCGGGTTGGGCGCGCTGTGCTACTTGAGCAAATCCTCGCTTGACAGTGAGGGGCGCATGGAGTTCCTTTTCGATCGAGGTTTCGGCCGATCCGGCACAACACCACACGAACGACCTCCTACCATGCTGCTGGGCCTTCTCCGGGTTCTCGGGGTGTTCCTCGTCTTGTCCTTGCCGTTGCAGGCCACCGTCTACTTCACGGTCAACTCAGACCGCGACGAGGGCGATACGAACCTGCTCGACGGTGCGTGCATTGCGAGCGGCGGCGGATGCACCCTGCGCGCCGCGATCGAACAGGCGAACGCATCTCCCGGTGTGGAGGAGATCATTATCACGATACAGGTGCCCAGGATCACAGTTGCATTCCCCTCGGAGGGTTACGTTATCCTGCGTGACAACGTGCATGTCATCGGCGGGAGCCCCCTCCCGGGATGTGGCGATCTGCTTCCCGTGAAGTTGTTCCCGGGATCGGGGGGCGTAGGCGCGGTGATCGAGCGCGTCGGCCCGTCGCAAACACCGGATGAGGCAGTCGCGTTCACGATACGCGCCAGGCAGGTACGCATCGAGCGGGTGGAGATTCGCGGATTCGCCACCGGAGTCGAGATGGGCCCGACCCCGGAGGCGGAGGCGAGCCTGGTATGTCTCGACGTGCACGAAGTGGACACCGGCATTTCGGTTCAAAGCGGATCCGTCGGGTTGATTGCTTCATCCGCTGTTCATGCATCGAGAGAGGCCGGCATTTCCGTAGCAGGGGGAGCGGACGTTCGGATTCGCAAGAACTGCATCGGCACCGCCCTGGATTGTGAAACGCCGGATGGCAATGGGTATGGTCTCCAGGTGGCGTCCCCCGCGTTGATCGAGGAGAACGTCATTGCAGCCAATGATATCGGGATTTCATCCGGTGGGATCCAGGAGAGTCCGGAGGTGCGTATTCTGAACAACGTCATCGGGACGGACTGGTCGGGTTCGCGGGCCGTGGGCAATCGGGTCGGGATCTCCCACTGGAGTTCTTTTCAGACCTACGGCGCGGAGATCGCCGGAAACGTCATCTCCGGCAATGCGGAGGTCGGATTGCAGTGCAGCCGATGCCGGATTTCGCTCAACCGGATCGGCACCGATGCGACAGGCAGATCGGCGTTGCCCAACGGCATCGGCGTTCGCGTGGTGAGTGGCGGCCTGCTGACGGGTTCGGTCTCCGACAACCTGATTTCCGGTAACGACAGCACCGGCGTGGTAATGGTCTGCGGCCTGTCTCCCGATGGCGTAAAGGGCAATATCGTCGGGATGGACATCACCGGGAAGGTGCCGCTGGGTAACGGGGCCCACGGGATTCACGTGCCGTACTGCGAAGAGAGCGAAGGGACCAGCTGGACGATGCCGATTGGCGGAGGTCTCCCTGACCAGGGTAACGTGATCGCCCACAACGGAGGAGATGGGATTCGCCTCGGAATGGGATCGGCGACAGCGCCGGGAGTGTGGGCGGTTCAAATCGCGGGTAACCGCATCCACCACAACGGTGGGTCAGGCATTGTCTATGCTGGTGGAACACCCCAAATTGCTGCTCCTCAGATCCTTTCCGTTCGCACCGCCGGCACCGCGGTGCAGGTCGCCGCCTCGATGGCGGCATCGCCGGGCGCATCCTATACGCTTGAGTTCTTCGCCAACACGGAGCCGGATCCGTCGGGGTTTGGAGAGGGGCAGGCGCCGATCGGAACCGGTCTGATCGAGACCAATCAGTTCGGCTTCGGGGAAATCACGGTTGAGATTCCGGCCGATCGGTTCCCGGAAGGTGCTTGGGTCACCGCGACGGCGACGGGCGCCGCGCAGGGCTCCCCAAATCCCCATGAGCCTTGGAGAGAGACGAGTTCCTTCTCCAATGCGATGCGGCTATTGGCGGCGGGACGTCCGTCGATCCGTGTCGAGCCCACGGACTTTTTGTTCTTTGGGGATGTTTCCCTGGGTGACCAGCGGGAGATTGCCGTGGAGATCGTAAATACCGGCGAAGAAGTGCTCAGCGGGGCGGTCACTCCGGGGCCCAACTTCGAGGACAACGACTTCACGATCGTCTCCGGTTCAGGCGCTTTCTCCCTACCGGCCGGCGGCAGCCGGGAGGTCAAGGTCCGGATGAAGCCGGTGACGGAGGGCGACAAACGCTCGCTGTTCGAGATCTCGCACAATGTCGGCGGGCAAGATAGTCCGATCAAAATCACGGTAACCGGAAAGGGTGTCCCGTCGCAACAGTCGTTCTTGGCCACCTCATCCGCTCTTCGATTTGGCTCTGTCACCGTGGGAGCGTGGAAGGATCTTGCGTTTTTGATCACCAACGGTGCGGGAGGTGTCCTGAACGGAGAGGTGACCGCAGGGTCCGAGTTCCGGTCGGAAGGGTATGTTTTCGTGGCGGGTGAGGGCCCATACTCCCTGCAATCGGGTCAGTCCCACGAGGTGGTGGTCCGCTTGAAGCCCGGTTCGACCGGGATTAAGCCGAGTTCGGTGCGTGTAACCCACGATGCCGGGAATGTACCCTCCCCGTTCATCGTGACCCTGGAAGGGGAAGGCATGGCCGCGGATGTGCAAATGACCGTGTCCCGAGAACGATTGGATTTTGGCCCTGTCGCGATCGGGACGACGGCGATTCAGTCGTTCGTGGTCTATCACGCAGGTGGCACGGAGCGGCTGATCGGGTCGGTCGTGGACGGCACGAGCGACTTTCCCGATCTCGGTTTCTTCTATGAGCGCGGCGGAGGGCTCTTCAATCTGGGTCCTGGCGATTCGCTGCTGGTGCAGGTGGGTTTCTCTCCCCGTGATACCGCAGCCGTGTTTACACGGTCCCGGGTGGCGCACAATGCCACGAACGCGCCGTGGTATCTGGCCCTTGACGTCACCGCGTCCGGATATTACCCCGATCCGGAGCCCGTGCTGGCCACGGACGTCGATACGTTGGCTTTCGGTCAGGTGCCGCTGGGCTTCAGGCATACGAGAGAGGTGCTGGTGTCGAATGTGGGTTCGGCTCCGCTCGAGTTCGCGCCGACATTGGTTTCGGGGGAGGGGACTCCCTTTATGCTCGAAACAGCCGGCATCCCACAGTCGGTTCCCCCCGGCGGCACGCTGTTGCTCTCGCTGTCGATGATGCCGCTGGAGATGGGTACGTTCACCGGCACGCTTCTTCTTGATCACAACGCGGCCGGTCCCGACGGCCCTGTCCAGATTCCGCTTCGCGGGACCGGGATCGCGGAGGGAACACTTGGTGCCCCCGAATTGATTGAGCCTGCCAACGGCCATCTCGGCGTGGAATCGCCGGTCTCGTTTCGATGGAATCCGGTAGCGACGGCCACCTCGTATGTCATCGAAGTTTCGGCAGGGTCGGATTTCGAGACACCGGTATTGCAGCAGGTTACCACGAATACGGGTGTAGTGGACGTGGCAATCGCAACATCCACTCCGCATATCTGGCGGGTGATGGCGCGACGAGGTGATCAACAGACGCCGTCCGATACGTGGCGGTTCGTGACCGCCAGACTGAATCGGCCCCCGGTCGCGCGCAACGACACGATCATGACCGTGGCCGAGTGGAGGGTATACATCGAGCCGTTGATGAACGATACCGATCCTGACGGAGATGAAATCCGCATCACGGCCGTACGGGAAAAGGCAAAAAACGGGACCGTACTCATCAACCCCACGTATCTCCTCTACCTTCCGGACGAAGGATTCCGGGGTGACGACTGGTTTGTTTACGAGATCACGGATTCGGGGGGACTGCGCAGTTCCGCGCAGGTGTTCGTTACAGTAGGTGAAATGACCGAGAGCGAAGACCCGGGCCTGCTACCTATCGAGACCAGGCTGGAGCCCAATTATCCGAACCCATTTTCTTCCACGACCCGGGTCCCGTTTACACTGGCACAGGGAGGCATGGTCCGCATGGCCCTCTACGACCTCCTGGGCAGGCGGGTCCAGGTGGTGTTCGATGGATCGCTGCCGGCCGGCGCCCACGAAATCGTCATTTCCGGCGCGGACCTCCCGTCCGGCGCCTACTTCTGTCTCATGGAGACACGCGAGGGACGATGGACGCGCCACCTGGCTCTCGTCCGCTGACGCAAATATGGGTCCCGGAGAGACCACGGAGGGGAGCCCGTGGCGCTCGGCGCCGCCCGTGAATCGGACCTGCCCGT
>CAYLXM010000028.1:35755-47248 GCA_964387555.1 uncultured Rhodothermales bacterium
TGCGCGCTTCGTTTGCCGCCGGAGGAGGACGCCGGGTCGTTCATCTGCGCACATTCTTGCCAATCTTTGGCAACATTTTTCCAAGAGAAGTTCCCTGATGCAGCCTCAGGACGCTGTTTCAGGGAATTTGGTGTCCGGCACGGTTCTGGCACATGGGGACATCAGGAACAATCCCATGGACCAATCCTCCGGAATATGCGCCTCTTTCAACTTTGCTGTACCGCTACCGGGCGACCTTCTTCGTTTCGATACGCGTGCAGTTTCACCTTCTTTGGGGTCACCGTCTGGACGCATGAGTCGGATCGGCTGCCCTACACGTTCGGCGAGATGTTCGAGGAGGATGACTCGGGAGAGTGGATCGAGGAGGAAGTGGCCGAACACTGGGCGGAGGAGTCGACCTGGACGACCGTCCAGTAGTTCTGCTGGACCGGGCCGGGATCAGTAGCGCACGAGCGGGCGGTCGAGATCGCGTCCGCTGAGGACGGGCGTCTGCTCGTGTCCCAGGTCGAGGGCGGCGCGGTGGACACGGGTGGAGATGTAGCGGAAGAGCTCTTCCGCGGTTACCACGCGATCGCCGTCGCCGGACGTATCGTCGGCCTCCCCGCGGAGGCCACGGAGCAGATAGTAGGTGAAGAGGCCATGTTGCCCCTGTTCGGTGGAGGCGCCGAACTGCAGGTTGTCTGCAGCGGTGAAGACGAGTACATGCGGGTAGCGGAGTTCCGTGCCCTCGAGCGTCGTTCGAATATCGAACGCCATGGGTCCCCGGCTGCCGCCCAGGAGAAAATCCCGCCCGCGCGAGAAGCCGCTGAAACAGGCGTCGATGAACACGGTCACGGTGCGGGCTTTCAGCCGCCCCAGCGCTTCATAGAGCGCCTCCAGGGGGTAGTTCATCCCGGCGTAGAGCGGCTCGGCTTCGTACGGGATGAGGTAGCCCTGGTGTTCGATTTCCGGATTTCGAAAGCCATGTCCCGAGAAAAACACGTAGATGTCTGAATCTTCCGTCGCCCGCCGGTCGAGCCATCCACTGGGATCGAACACCTTGCGCAGTTCTCCGAGGGTGGCGTCTTCGTTCACGGCCAGGTAGATTCGATCGGACGGGACGCCCAGGGCCCGCCGGGCATATTCCGCAAATCGGCGCGCATCGTTGTCGGCATATGCGGCAAGGGGCAGGGAACGGTACCGTTCGATTCCAATCGAGATTGCCAGGGCATTTCGATTGGGTGACGCGTCGGGAATCTGTTGCGCCGTTCCGGGCGCCCAGCGTCCCGTCCGTTCGAGGGTTAGGGTTCGGGTCGCCACGTTGCCCCGCGTGTCCTCGGCGAGTACGGGGAGGATGGTTGTGCCTTCCCTGAGGGGGATCGTGCGCGAGAAACGCCCATCTGCCACGGTGACAATCTCGCCCCCGATAAGCAGTCGGGCCACGCCCGTAGCATCTGAGACGGTCCCGGAGAGCGTTACCGAGTCGGATTCCGTGATGGTGCGGCCGGAGGCGTCGAAAACGGGTGTGGTGAACCGCAGATCAGGCGGCTCGTGGTCGGGCACGATCCGAAGAGCCCCGACAGGGCTATCCCCCGCAACACGGGTCTGGCCGGAGGCCGGCATCGACCCGATCGAGCCGGCTGCGAGAGCCAGAAGCAGGGGGATCAGAAGCGTCGACGGGGTCGGGCGCATAGGGAGGAGCCAACGGCCAATCGGCAAACCTGGAGCGGCGAATGCAGGAAGCAATAGGAGACCGCCCGTCACCTTAATACGACGTCGGACGGGACGGAGGTTCCGGGTACGACGAGCCCCGGGCCAGAAGCACGGCTCCGACCGTGAGACCCCCGACGATAACGGCGGCGGCGCCGAGGCGCACCGGCCGCGGCAAACGACCCAGGTACGAACGTGACGGCGTGGCCTCCACGGTGAAACGAACCCGCTCGAGATCGAGGCCATCGGGAAACTCATCCAGCACCAACCAGCGAATTGATTTTCCCGCTCCCGGGCGAACACGTCCCACATCGCCAACCAGGCTGCGCGGTTCCCACATTTCCAGTCCCTCGCCGGGGGCGAAAAGCAAGCGAATGGTGAACCATTTCGGACGGCGCTTGTCGGATTCCAGGTCATAGGAAACGACCACCAGGTCGTCATCCACACGGAAGTCGACACCGGTGACCCGGTACGACTGGGCGAAACCCGTGCAGGGGATGCCGAGCGACAGGAACCAGAACAGGAGGGCTATGCGTACTCCCGGTTTGAGACGCCTACCGCACCGTTTCGTAACCTTGTCGCCCGGGCGTATCATGCTTCCGCAGGCCGGTCCACCGAGACCGCTGCATCTCGACCATGGACGGACCGAGCGGGTGGCGCGGGACTTGGTGCACAAGGCCGACATGGATTTGGTGTCGCTTCTCGATCTAAAGAGACGATAACCGGGCTCTCGAACAGTGCAATGTACGCTGTAGAGGCCGTGTTCCAGCCGCTTGTTCAAACGGGAATGGCTACTGTCCCCCAACCTTCCGAATTCCTGGCCCGTGCGCTCGAGTTGTTTCGGGACGCGATGAAGCCGGTTGCGCTCCACATGTTGGAGCGGGTATGGGGTTCGCAGTGGCACGTCGAGGTGGGTCGGCGGATGACGTTCACGGAGTACAATCCTCTCGATCTGAGCGATGTTAAGACCTTGCTCAATGTGATGGATTTCTGCTGGCGCGACGTATTCGCTCGCCCATACGGACCGGACGCGAGGGCCGGCTTCAACAAGGTGAAGAACCTGGAACTGGTGCGCAACCGATGGGCGCACTTCAGGGGGTTGACCATCAACGAGAGTTATCGGGCCGTAGACGACATGCTCCAGTTGATGGTGGCGTTCGGGGCAGAGGAGAGGGAAGATCTGGAGGCGCTGAGAGATGAGTTGTTGTTCCGGTTGGTGGAGGAACGGAGCGCCCGGATGGAGGACAGGGCAAGCGCGTCCGCTTCTCGCCGACGACCAGAAGCGGCCGGCACACGCACGAAGGAGGCCCTGCCGGAGGGGTTTCTGCTGGCAGACCGCTTTCGGGTGGAGCGGGTGCTGGGTCGGCCGGGGGGATTTGGGATCACCTATCTGGCCTCGGATGTCCAGCTCGAACGGTCGGTTGCCATCAAGGAGTTTTTTCCACCATTCGTATCCCGAGGTACGGACGGCATCCAGGTTGTCCCTGAGCGCCCGGAGCGCTTCGAGCGCGGTTGCGGCGCGTTCCTGGAGGAGGCTCGGGCGCTCGCCGCGATCGATCACCCTGCCATTATGCCGGTCTGGTCGTTCTTTGAAGAGAACGGCACGGCGTATATCGAGATGCCCTTCCGGGCAGCGCGGTCACTCGAGGAGGAACTCGATGTGGGCGGTCCGTTGGCGCCGGACGAGGCGGTTGCACTCATGCTTCAGCTGCTGCACGGGCTACAGGCGGTCCACAATGCCGGGTTGCTCCATCTGGACATCAAACCATCCAACATTCTCGTGGATGAGGAGGGCAGGCCCATCCTGATCGATTTCGGCGCCTCGCGCCGGCGCGATCCCGACCAGGGTCGAACGGTGGTGGTTTCGCCCGGCTACGCCGCGCCGGAGCAATACATTGGGGAGCCGTTGGGAGAGTGGACCGACGTGTATGCCTGCGGTGCAACCCTGTATGCGATGCTGACCGGTCAAACGCCCCCTGCCGCCCCGGTCCGTCAGGCCGGCGCCGTCCTGGATCGGGCAGACCGCGTGGATCCCGTCATCCCACCGCGGGTGGCGCGTGCCGCGGAATCCGCCTTGGCCTTGGACCGGCGCTCGCGACCTCCCGGCGCCAGGGCACTGGCCGCACGATTGCGCGCCCAGGACGTGCCTTCAAGGCCCGGTCGCCGGCGTCTTCTCGGCGGGGCCGCGGGCCTGGTCGGCTCCTTGCTGGTTGCTCTGGGACTGGTCCATCTTTGGGGTACGTCGCGGGAGGGCGCGTCTACTCCTCCCGGGCCGGAGGCCGTGGGCACCCATCCCGGGCCGGAAGCCGGGGGCCTCCATCCCGACCAGGGGTTCGCGGACACCCATAGCGGGGCGGGCGCTGCCGGCACACGCACCGGGACGGAGGCCGGAACACCGCTACCGGGCATTCATGGGGTACAGATTCCTCCTGAAATCGAATCGCTCGCCGAAGCTGGTGTGGACCCTGATGCCGCGGCATCGCCGATGCCGGCGACGCCCCGGCTGACGGCCGGCGAGGCCCTCGAGCGGGGGCGTCGCGCCGTACAGGCGGGGCAGTATGAGGAGGCGGTGGCGTGGTTCCTGCGGGCCGATTCGCTCGGATCGCCGCATGCCGCATATAACCTTGGGATCGTATTCTCCCGAAACCTTCAGCGAACCGACGAGGCGGAGCGATGGTATCGGAAAGCGGCCGATGCGGGGGATGCCGAAGCACAGGTGCTGCTCGGTTTTCTGTATGAGTCCGAACCCGAGCGCGGCGGCAATGCGGAAGGGTGGTACGCCCGCGCGGCGGAGCAGGGGAATGACGTGGCGCGTGTGAACCTCGCGCGTCTCTACGCCGGACAGAATCGATGCGAGGAGGCCTATCATCTGGCTTCGCTCGCATCTGCCGGAGGGGCGCCCGAAGCGACCTATCTCATGGGGGTCCTGGTGGAATCAGGGTGCGGCGTGGCGGCCGATCCGGATTTGGCGGCGGACTGGTTCGAGCAAGCCGCGGCGCAGGGGCACGAGCGGGCGTTCCGGGCGCTCGTTCGGTTGGGGAGGTGGGAGTGAAATGGGGGTCCGAGGGTCCGGGGGTCCGAGGGTCCGAGGGTGGGAAGTGGCAAGTGGCAAGTGGAAAGCGGGAAGAGGGAGGTGGGAGTGAAATGGGGGTCCGAGGGTCCGGGGGTCCGAGGGTCCGAGGGTCCGAGGGTGGGAAGTGGAAAGTGGGGAGGTGCGCACTATTTTGCCGGGGGATGGCAACTTATTGCCGATTGCCTATCTTCCGCTGGCCCTATCCAAACGGAATTTGCCGGATTCGCTGATGCCTGCCGAAGAATTCATACTCCTCTCGTGGATCGCCCGGAATAACGATCCATATGTCCGCAATCAGGACGATACGTTTCGTCGTGATGCACGTGGAGAACTGCAGATCGGCCCCACAATGGGCCTCCTATTCGATCCCGATTCTCCCTACAGGGGGCGCGTGCGGCATGTGTTCCTGTTGCACACGATCGGGCGCGGCCAGGAGCGGCAACGGTACGAGAAGCGAATCGCCAGGGAAACGGTAGATGCGATTGCAGAGGTGGATGCGAGCATTGGCGTCGACGTGGGGTATTGGAACGGGGCCAGCCCGGTGGATCATCAGGCCATCTTCGCATTTCTTCGCCGCCGCGTGCCGGACATTCGAGGCAAACACCCGGGTCGCACCCTGTTGATCAATGTGAGTCCGGGAACGCCGGCCATGCACACCGTCTGGGTGTTGATGGCGGAGACCGGGTACATCGAACCGCCGTTCGAGGTGGTGCAGGGCATTCCCGCCAACCGGAGACAGGCGGGCGAGCCGGCCGCCGTGCCGGTTCGGGTGGGCATCGATACCTACTACAAGGCTTACCGGCAGACCCGGCCCGTCCACCTGGGAAGTCTGGAGAGCGATGTCGTATGGGATCTGAGTCGGGCGCGCTCGGACGCACTGCGTGCGACGCGCGACGAGGCGCGCCGGATAGCCGGCCTGAAGGTCCCCGTGCTCATCTCCGGCGAGCGGGGGACGGGAAAGACCACATTGGCGCGGTGGATTCGGGCCGTGTCGCCGTTTCGCAATCCGGAACTGGATGCCGCGTGGCCGGCGGTTTCGTGCGGACAGTTCACCGCGGAACTCATGCGCTCCGAGCTGTTCGGGCACCGGAAAGGCGCCTTCACGGGCGCGGTGGAAAGCCGCGATGGGCTGGTCAAGCTGGTCGATCGGGACACCTTGTTCCTGGATGAGATCGGCGACGTGTCGCGCGAAGTGCAGCGCCTCCTCATCCGGGCGCTGGAGGAGAAGCAATACACACCCCTGGGCACGACGAAGCCCATCCACAGTGATTTCAGGCTCATCACCGCGACCAATCTGGATCGGGAGACGTTGAGCGAACGCCTTGACCCGGACTTCCTGGATCGGATCAGCCTTTTCGAGATGCGCATGCCCCCGTTGCGGGAGATCCGAGCCGATCTGGACTGGATCTGGGAGAGCGTCTGGCGCCAGGCGGTGGTACGGTCGTCGGTCGGCGAGGTGACCCTCCGATCTCGTGACCACGAACGGATCGTGGAGGCGCTGTCCGTTCATCCCCTTCCCGCCAATCTCAGAAATCTATATCGGGTGGCGTACTACCTGTTGTCGGGCCTGACCGATGCAGTTACTCCGATGAAGCTAGAGGCGGCGGTGATGTACGCGCTCACGAACGGACTCGAAGAGCCGGGCCCGAAGCGTGATCCCGTCGACGTACCCTCTGGAGATGAACCCGTTGAACGCACGATCTTCCGTTCCTACCTTGCGTCACGCCCTCTCGATCCGATCCTGGATCAACTGGGTCTGATTCCCACGAAGACGGTAGACGATGTGTTGAAGGACTTTCTATCCAGGGAAATCCGTCGGATCGCCAAGCAGCGCCGCGTCGCTCCGGAGTCGATTACCGATGTGAGCCGACGGACCCTGTTGAACTGGGCCCGGGATTGACGGGTACGGCGACCGCCCGGGGGGACTGGTCTGCCACAGGACGGACGTGTACGTGGGGACGCCCGTTTGCCGTACGGTTACTCGAGGGTCCGATGGAGAGGCGAAGTACCACGTGGATCCGGCGGGGGTTTCGCCTCTGAGGTCTGCGACGGCGCCCACGAGAAATGGGGCCTTCCGAGTGACCTGCTGTTAGTGGTGCATGGAGACTATCTTTATTCCCTGGGTTCATCACTGCCGGTTTGTCGGGTCCAGTTCTGATGAGAGTGCGGCGCCACAGTCAAAGGGAAACACAGCCAGGGCTCGTTCGGGCCGGCTCGGGATGCGTGCTATTCCCTTCGGGCACGTCCGGCGGTCTCAGAACGGCGGTACTCCTCTGGCTGCTCTTCCTTACGGCCACACGTCCGCTCTCAGGACAGCAGGCCGAGGATCTCGTGTTGACCCCTTCCTCCGTGCAATTCGGCGAGGTCTCGCGGCTCACTTCGGCCGATCAGGGCATCCTCATACGGAATCGCGGGAGTGTCACGGTCTCGCTGACCGCCCTGGCCGTGGAGGGGGACTCCGCCTTTTCGCTCGTGGCGGGTGGGGCGCCGGGTACGTTGCGACCGGGTGATGAGCGTCTCGCCACCGTGCGCTGTCGGCCGACGACGACGCAATCGCGACCCGCCCGCGGTGAGTTTCTGGTGTACGCGACGGGGTTCGAAGAGCCGTGGAAGGTGTCCCTGGAGTGTCAGGGCATCGGGCCGGAGATTCTGCTCTCGGACGGCGCGTTGGAATTCGGGTTCGTTATGATGGGAGAGGAGGCGACTCGCGTGCTCCGCGTCACGAATGTCGGAAATCAAAACCTCGTGCTGCTCGGTGTAGACCGCTCGCCCAGCGACTTCCTCCTTGACCCGGAGGAATGGCCGGATGTGCTCGTGCCCGACGCCTATCGGGACGTACAGATCGGTTTTTCCCCGATCGCAAGCGGGGTTTCCTCGGGATCGATCATCATCCAAACCAATACGGCCGATAGCCCGCATTCCGTTCTGCTGACCGGCACGGGCGTCTCTTCGCTTGATCCGAAGCTCTCCATCTCTGCGGCGAGCCTGGATTTCGGCGGGGTAGAGGTCGGGTCGGAGCGCGTCCTCTCGCTGACGATCATGAATGAAGGAGGAGGTGTGTTGACCGGCGAGATCACGCTCGGGGCAGGTGCGGACGCCGCAGGGTTCGGGTTGCCGGAGGATCCTGCTCCGATCGCCTTGCCTTCCGGCGATTCGGTCGTGGTAGCGGTTCGATTCGCACCGCTTCGGACGGGTATTCGCACCGCGACCTTGGCCATTTCGCATAACGCGTACAATCTCCCGACGCCATTTGACATCCCGCTGACCGGTACGGGCCGGCCTCCTGCGCTTGCGGCTCCTCAACTCCTGTCGCCGCCCGACGGCGCCGAGGCCGTTGCCCGCCCGGTTGCCCTGTCGTGGAACCCTGTGGGAAGCGCCACGGACTATCGCATCGAGGTGGACGACGCGACGGATTTTCTCTCACCCGTCCTGGTTCGGACGGACGTGCTAGGCACAACAACCGTCGTGACGGGACTGGGCGCCGACAAGACCTACACCTGGCGGGTTCGGGCAGACGGCCAATCGGGTCCGGGATCCTGGTCAGCCACCTGGCACTTCAGTACGGCCCCGCTCCCTCCCGGGCCTGCCGAGTTGCTTTCACCACGGGACGGAGAGGAGGGCATCGTCACGCCCGCGACATTGAGCTGGGCCCCCGCTGAGCGCGCTTCCTCCTATGAGGTGGAGGTCGCGGAGGACGCCGCATTTGCGGCCCCGATCGTAGACCGAACGGGTATCATGTCGACCTCCGTCACAGACATTGTGCTCGAAGCCGATCGCCTCTACCACTGGAGGGTCCGCGCCGTGAACGCCGGAGGGGAGGGCCCCTGGCGATCGGCGGCTTTCAGAACGTATCCGGCCACGCTCCTCCTCGATGCCGCGCGCACCTTCGGGCCTCTCGCGAGCGCGTCCTACCGCATGGTCAGTCTCCCGGGTGCGGTCGACGTTCCGATCTCGGCAACCGTTTCCGGCGATGCGGGGAAGGACTGGAATGCCTACCTCGACAACGGTCGTGCATCCGACTATCTGGTCGAATATGACGGTTCCGTGGCGTTTCGTTTCAAGACCGGGAAGGCCTTCTGGCTGCACGCGATCGGATCGTGGAGGTACCAGGGCTCGGTTCCGACGGCAGCGATCGACGGATCGAAGCAGGCGTCTATCCCGCTGCAGCCGGGCTGGAACCAGGTGGGAAATCCCTTTGAGCGCCCGGTCCGGTGGGCAGACGTGCAGGTGGTCAACGACGCGCCGGATGTCTTGTGGAGGTTCGAGGGCGCCTACAGCGAGAGTGGGTCCATGGAACCCTATCGGGGGTACTACTTCTTCAATCGGGACGGTCGTTCCTCGCTGGAGATTCCCTATCCGGGGGGCTCGCCAGCGATTCCCGTGTTGTCGGCTTCGGACGACGGGGAGGCGGTGTCCGATTGGCTTCGAATCAAGGTTACGTCGCCGGAGGGGGGCCAATCGCGGATCGAAATCGGATTCCGGGAGGGGGCGTCGGACGGTCTCGACGGCATGGATCAGTTTCAGCCGCCCGGGTTGTTCGGTGGGCTCAATGCCGGTGTACTTCTCGATTCAGAGCCCTCGGCGTACCTCCTCGCGCGGGATATTCGACCGCATCCTTCGTCAGGCGCCTTCTATCGGCTCCGGATCGCCCGTTCGTCGCCGGGGCCGATCGATGTGTCTGCGGAGAAGCCGGTTTCGTGGGCAGCGCTTGCGGTCGCCCTCATCGATGCGGAAGACGGGCTTGTGCATCGAATCGACGAACAGGCGGCTCACCTTGCGTCGTTCCGCGGTGAGCGTGAGATGGTCCTGCTGGTAGGACCGCCAGGCTACATCGCGGACCGGGAGGCCTCTCTCGCGCCGGTATCTCCGCGTCTTCGACCGTTGTATCCGAATCCTTCAGGAGGCGTCGTTCAGGTGGAGTTTGGCGTCCCGGAGCCGATGGATGTCCGCATCGAAGTGTTTTCGGTGGATGGGCGGCGGGTCGCCGATCTGGCCGCAGGCCGATTCGCCGAAGGTTGGCACCGTATTCAATGGGCGGGGGCGCAGGACACCGGCGGCGAGGCGGCTCCGGGCCTCTACCTGGTCCGCCTGGCCCACGCAAAGGGGACCGTGTCCCGATCGGTGATCATTCAATGAGCACGTTGGCGACTGCAACGCGTTACCGGGTCGTATTGCCGGTTGGCATGCTAATTGCTGCAGTGGCATGGTGTAGCGCGGCCGAGGGCGGTACGACGGCTGCGGATACCTCGGTAGTGATCGCGCGTGATATGGTCATTGACGAGACCTTTTCCTACCCCGAGGCACGACACCGGGCCCTCGAGGAGGCGATGGCGGAAGCGACGAGGATCTACGGGTTGTTCGTCGAATCGAGTCAGGGGCTGTTCGCCCGGGACGATGAGGGGGGTGTGGCGGAACGGTATTGGACGGTGATTGCGGGCGACGCTGTCGGCGTGGTCACGGATTATGCGGTCGTGTCGGAGGGCGCCTATGAGGAACAGGGCCGGTCGTGGTACCGGTTCACCTATCGCATCCGGGTCGAGAGGCAGGCCGCTGCCCCGGGAGATCCGGGATATACGGTGCTGGTCACGCTGAATCGTGACACGTTCGTCGACCGCGGAGACCCGGACGCGCAAGAGGAGATGATCATTGAGGTGGAACCGACGCGGGACAGCTATCTGACGATTCTCTTCCAGCGGGAGGACAGTCTCTGGGTGCTCTATCCGAATCCGATCGCCCCTTCGGATCTCATTCCGGCCCACTCGACCTTCGAGTATCCTTCCTCCGAGTTTCGCAGGGCCGGCCTCCGTCTTCGGGTGTCGGCCCCGGCGAATCGCGCGGAAAGTGAAGAGACCATCCTGGTGGTTGCGACGCGCGATCTCCACTCCTTCCCCTGCGGACGGCAGTTCCTCGGATCGGACGAAATGACGTCGGGAGGCTGTTCCCTTCGTGACCTCGGGCGATGGCGGCTATCCGTGCCGCGCGATCGTCGTGCACTGGGGGTGTACCCCTATCGCATCCAGCGAACTTTTTGAGCCATGCGCACTGCCCGCGACCCGTACAGCACGCTCGTGCTACTTGTCTCGGTGGCCTCCCTGATCGGATGTGCTACTTCCTCCCATTCAACAGAGGTCGAACCGCCCCCGCAGGCCGATGCGGCGGGGCAGGATGTTCTGAGTTGTCCGCCCCCCGCATGGTATGCCGATCCTCCTCCCCATCCCCGATTCCTGATTGCCACCGCCACGGCGGTTTCGCAGGACATGCAACTGGCGTACGACAAGGCGGTCCTCCAGGCGCGCGCCGAGGTCGGCCGTCAACTCGAAACCTGGGCCTACGGCGTGCAGGATCTGGCCGTGGCGGAGATCACGGGGGAGCAGGTCGGTCCTTTCCAGTCGCAGTATGCGGCGGCGTCGCGTCTGGTGGTCCGCCAGAGCATGGAGGGGAGCGGAGTTGTCGACCGGACGCCTGTCTGCCGTGAGGCGGCCGGTTTCAGGGCCTACGTATTGGTAGCGTATCCGATGGGCGTGGCCAAGTCCGACCTCTTCGAGCGGCTGCGGAGCCGGGATTCGGAGTTGTTCCGGCGGTTCGAGGGCACGGAAGTCGGCCGCCTCATTCGGGCGGATATTCAGGCGTGGGATCCCAATGAGGTATATGTGGTCAGGTAGGTCCGGGGTGCGGCGGTCCGAAGGCGCGAACGGAGTGAGCGTCCCGGGCGCAGCGAAGCGGAGACCCGG
>CAYLXM010000029.1:0-2692 GCA_964387555.1 uncultured Rhodothermales bacterium
CTACGGCGTCGACCGTTTCCGAAGGATCGCTGTGGCGAAGAGCAGCCAACCCGCGATGAGAAAAACGCCACCGATCGGCGTTACGGCGCCCAGCCACCGGGCATCGAGAAGCACGAGCAGGTACAGGGAACCGGAGAAGAGCAGGACCCCGAGGAGCAGGAGAGCGGTCGACGTCCGGTACCAGGGAGTATCGGCCCGGTCCCGCCACAGTGCGAGTACGGCCAGCCCGAGGGCATGGAAGAAGTGGTAGCGTACAGCCGTCTCCCACGTTTCGAGGCGATTGGCGGACACCAGATTTTCCAGAGCGTGGGCCCCGAAGGCGCCCAGGGCAACGGCGAACCCTCCCAGGAGGGCCGCCAGTGCAAGTGTATTTCGGGGTGTCATGGTGCCGCCGACGGAATGGATCAGGAAGCGCGAAACGTTAGGACCGTGGGACGGAGGCGCCGCCCTCCCCCTCCTTTTCGGGCGTAGGAAACGCCAACACCACGTCGGTGGCCGCATCTTCGATTTCCTGCGTCGGCGCATCGGCCCAGAGTCGTTCCAGGCTATAGAAAACCCGGCGCTCGCGATCGAACACGTGCACGACGGTGTCAACGTAATCGAGCAAGACCCACTGTCGGTGGTCCATCCCTTCAACATGCCACGGCTTTTCCTGCGCCTTCTCCTTGATGACGTCTTCGACCGCTTCGGCAATCGCCTTGATCTGGGTGTCGGAATCGCCGGTGCAGAGTACAAAGAAGTCGGCGAACCCGCTCACCCCCCGCATGTCCATCACCTTGATGTCAAAGCCCTTCTTGGAGAGGATGCCTTCTACGGCGAGACGGGCCAATTCCTGGGCCGGGGTATTGCCGGCTTTTCGCTTCGGGCGTTTCCGGGTCAGGAGCGCAAGTTCGGGATTGGTTGTGGGCATATTGAATCTGCGAATCGGTTGTCTGAGAAGCGTCACTCGGCTTTCGTGAACGGAAGGATTCCGGGATAGTCTTTTCCGATGACGACGGAAGCGTCCAGCAGTGCTTCGGGGCGAATGTCCTGGGTCACCCGCTCAGGTTCCAAGCCCAGCACACGCGCGAGCCTTTCGGCAGACTCTAGGTTGCCGCCCCGGTCGATGACGCGGGAGAGCGTCTGCTCGAAGTCCGAGTAATTGCCTACTTCGACGACGTCGTATCCGCTCTCGCGCAGGTACTCCGTCACCCGGCGTGCCACTCCGGACGCACCGCTTCCGTTGCGCACCTCGACCTGATAGGACCCGCCGGCGGACCCGACCGGCGCCACGGCGTCAACGGGCCGGAAATCAGGATGCAGGTTCCCGCTTACGAAGCCGTATACCAGGACGCCGGCTGCGGCGGCTGCGACGACAAGCGCGAAACCCCAGATACGACCACGAAGGCGTTGCCGCTTTCTGCGGGCATTCCGGTTCGATTTCGATGTGGAGGAGCGTGCCAATATGGGCAGCGCGGCCGCACTCACCCACCGGGGTGCGCGCGTCCGCGCTTCATCGGATAAAAGGATGGATACAAGGCAGGGTCGCGGTTCAAAACCACGACATTTCACCCATGAACCCTCGTCCGTAAGAACCATAGGATCCGTACGGGTGACCGTAGGCGCCGTATCCGTAGCCGTACGGATCGTACATGCCGTAAGGACTGAGGTACCGCCCGTACGGGCTCTGACGAACCGAGAAGTGAAGCGAGGTTCGCTCATTGGGCCGGAAGGCGATTTCCGCGTTCCGTACGTATAGCTTGCCGAACGATTCCTGACCCCCGAAAAGCGCCGCAGAGTTGCCCGTGCCGAGTGGCGTGTGCATGAATCCGACATCCAGCCGCGCTGCGAGTTTGTGACTGAACGTCCACAGCATGGAATTCGTGTACTCGCCCATTGCGAGACCGTTGCCGCCAAAGCTCGAATACCCCAGGCTGTACGAATGCCTCATCTGAAAGACATCCGGGCTGAACATCCGGTTCAGGGAAAAGGCGGAGCCCGTCTCGACCACCTTCACCGGCGCCTGTTGCGGGACGTGTGACCGCAATTGTGCCTCGACCGGCGAGGAGGAGACACCAAGGCTGAAAACAACGGCTACGACGATGAAAAGGCTGCGCATAAGCGTAGTTCCGCAATGGTGTTTCAAAGGATGCCTCGATACAGATTCCTCTAGAATCTAGGGCTTTTCTTCTATTACCTCAACCAAATCTGCTTTGTTCTCCACCCATCGCTCCGGGGCTCCCGATTTACCCCGCAATGCGTTCCCGTCCGATCCGGATTGAACCGGCGAGGCCGGTTCCGCGTAGCATCGGCCAAACCCGTCATCTGTGCCAAACTCCATGACCCTCCTCGGTATCGAAAGCTCGTGCGACGATACGGCTGCGGCCGTAGTGATCGATGGACGCCTGCGGTCCAACGTCGTGTCCTCCCAACTCGATCACGGCCTCTACGGCGGAGTCGTCCCCGAAATCGCCTCGCGCGCCCATCAGCGGCTCGTCGTGCCGGTGGTGAGCGACGCCCTCCGCCGCGCCGATGTCCAGCCGGCCGACCTCACGGCGATCGCGGTAACCTACGGGCCCGGGCTGGCAGGGAGCCTTCTCGTTGGACTCAGTTTCGCCAAGTCGCTTGCCGTCGCCCTCGGACGACCCCTGATCGGCGTCAACCACCTCGAGGGACATATGTACTCCGTCTTCATCGAAGAACCGTCGCCGCC
>CAYLXM010000029.1:2792-42102 GCA_964387555.1 uncultured Rhodothermales bacterium
ACGTTTCATCTCGCCGACGTCTGCGCTTCGTTCCAGGCCGCCGTCATCGACATGTTGATGGAGCCGCTTCTGCGCGCCGTCGCGGACACGGGCATCCGACACGTTGCGATCGTGGGCGGCGTGTCCGCCAACTCCGCGCTCCGGGAGTCGGCCAGACAGGCCGGCGAGCGGGAAGGATTTTCCCTCTATATTCCGCCTCTTGCGTTCTGCATGGACAATGCGGCCATGATCGCCATGACCGGCCACTTCAAACATCTCGCCGGGTTGGAGAGTCCGCTTACACTCACCGCCGTACCGAATCTGACCGTCTGATGCCCCCCTCGAGACCCACGTCGGTCGACATCGTCTGCGAGGTGCTCGACCTCCTGCGTGATGATCCGCCTCCGACACCTCCCGATCCGTCGCTCGCATCGATGGACCCGTGGCGGGATCGGATCGACGCCATGGATCGCGCAATCATCCACCTCCTCAACGAGCGGGCCGTTTGTGCTCTGGAGATCGGCCACATCAAGAAGATTCTCGGATTCCCCGTCTATGTACCCAGCCGCGAGGAGGAAGTACTGGACAACGTGATGCAGTCAAATCCGGGTCCCCTTGCCGATCTCGCTGTGCGAAGGCTCTATGAACGCATCATTGATGAGACGCGCTCGCTGGAGCGCGGCACCTTCCAGGAGCAAACTCCGGTGGAGCCGCCGCTGGATCCACCTGTCTGACCACGTGCTGACGCCCCCTCCGGACTATGCTGAAAAGACTCCTCCTTTTCCTGGCCACCGCCGCCGCCGCGCTTTTCCTGGCTGCGATGTGGGCGTACTACGGCCGAAATACCCCGGATTTTGAGGGCGTACGCTCGGTCAAGATCCCGAGGGGAAGCGGATTCAGTGCCGTCGCCGATTCGCTCGTGTCTGCGGGACTCCTTCGCTACCGGCACACATTCAACGCCGTCGGATTCGTCACGAAGTGGTATCGTCAGATGAAACCCGGCTACTACGAGTTCAACAAGCCCGCCTCCAACGCCGAATTGTTTCGGCGGTTGAGGCTCGGTCTGCAGACTCCGATCCGCGTCACCATCCCTGCCGGCAGCCGGCCCGGAACCGTCGCAGCGGTGATGAACCGGCGCCTCGACATGGATTCGACAGCATTCCGGGCCGCCCTCGCGGACCCCGCTCTACAGGCCGAACTCGGAACCGACTCGCTGCACCTCTTCGGCTACCTTCTCCCGGAGACGTACCAATTCTTCTGGGATACCCCGATACCCGATGCGGTTCGACGCCTGAAGCGGGAGTTCGACCGCTTTTTCGACGAGGGGATGCGCGCGCGTGCCGACAGCATGAACTTCACCGTTGAGGAGGTTGTGCGGCTGGCCTCGATCGTTGAGTGGGAAGCCCGGTTGGACCACGAAAAGCCGCGCGTCGCCGGAGTCTATCTCAACCGGCTTCGCCTCCGCATGCCGCTCCAGGCGGATCCTACCGTCCAGTACGCCCTCATGCTGACCGACGGCGGTCGCATGCGCCGCCTCCTCTTTCGGGACTACAGATTCCCCCACCCATTCAATACGTACCTCTATACGGGTCTCCCTCCCGGCCCGATCAACAACCCATCGCCGTCATCCATCCGCGCAGTCTTATACCCCGAGCGTCACGACTACGTGTTCTTCGTCGCCGACGGCACGGGCGGGCACACCTTCAGCCGCACCCTTCGCGAACACAACCGCGCGGCACAAAACTATCGTGCCCTGATGAGGGAGAGGAGGGGAAGGTGATGGGGAGTGTGGGGAGTTGGGGGTGGGTGGTGGATAGGAGACGGGAGGTGGTCGCGATTCGCGGGTCGCGCGTCGTAACTCCTAAACTCCTAAACTCCTAAACTCCTAAACTGTAAGAGCCTAGAATAAAAATTTGATCCCCACCAACACCCGATCCCTGGCTACTTTCTCGCTTACGACAGGCGCGTTGGCCACCTCGGCGTACGGCAGATAGCGGTCGTTGAACTGCTCTCGCATCCAGCCGAAGTTGATTTCCATCTGGTCGGCCGCATTGAAACCGAGGCCGGCAGACGTGAACGTTCGCGTGCGATCGACGCCGTCATCGAGGTCGTAAGGATACGGCTGCTGACCGCCGCCGAGGCGCAGCGCGACCGGTCCGAGGTTGAATTCGCCACCGATACGCAGGTTGATGGTGGGTTCGAATTCGGATCGAATGATGCGATTCAGACCGTCGAAGTAGCTCGTATTGCCCGTATCGCCGGCATCAAACCGCATCTCGGCCCAGTTGATGACCTCGGCATCCGCGCTGACCAGGAGTCCGGCCACGGTAAACGTCGCGCCCGCGCCGAAGCGCCAGGGGGTGATAATATGATACCCGCCCGCGTCGGGAAATTCCTCCAGGTAGTCGAACGAATCGCCGTTGTCAAAGGTCGTCTCGAGCAGGGTCGAGAACGTCTCTTCCACTTTCATCCAGGTTGGCGACTCGAGGGTCAGCCCGACGCGCACCTGCGGGGTAACCACTGCCGAGATCCCTCCGCGGATGCCTACGCCGAAGATGTCCGACCTGAGGGTCTCGGTGAGGCGCAAGAAGTCGAAGTCCGTGGTATTGTTGCTGACGCCGTCGTTGTCGTTGAATAGATCGTCCTCCTCGAACGTCCTTTCGAAACGGTAGGAGCCGAACGTGAAGTTGGCGGATGCGCCTACCATGACGCCTCTCGACGCTTCAACGGCCCCTCCGAGACTCAATTCGCTCATGCCCCCCTCCTCAAAGACCTCTCCGTGCTGTTCGACCGTACCGTACGTCACCGCAGGCAGGAAGGGCACCTCGTCGCCGGCATACCACAGGTTGCGATCGAAGTCGATGGCAAATGTCTCGTACGCGTAGAAGGAGAGGTCCCGGAACAGGTCTACTTCAAAAATGTCGTCGTCGGTGTCGAAGACGTCGTCCGGACCCTTCAGCTGGGTGATCTCGAACTCACTGGGCAGCGGCATGAAGTAGTCCGTGATGGAGTTCTGACCATTTCGGCCCGTGAAATTGAGCTGTCGGTTAAACGTGCGGGTCTGGTTGACGCCGAACGCGAAGACGAGCGAGCCCACGACGGTCGGCACCCGATACACGTATCCCAGATTGGAGAGGCCGGTCCGGCTGATGGCCGCGTCCTCCGTCTCACCTACGTCACCGGGCAGCGAATAGGTCGCGTCGGAGGTGCCGTTGAGGAAGCTGAGGGATCCCGCCAACTGGCTCGTGCGGAGGTATCCCAGGGCTGCGGGGTTATAGTACAGGGCGGTCCAATCGCCAACGCCCCCGATCCCGGCTCCGCCCATACCCAGCATTCGAGCTCCCGTGGCCGGCGATCGCTCCGAAAACCGGATCGCGTCTTCTTCCGTTTGTGCCCGCGCGGGTAGCGTAACTGTGAGCGAGACAACGGCCAGGACCAGCATCCACAGGCCGGCGGCGCCGGCTGTATTGATTCTCGTCTTCATCTTGGTTTCCTCACAAATTGGACCCATAGTAGGGAAGGCGCATGGGTCAAAGAAATGGCCCCGGCGCGGACTGGAGTGCCCTCCTTCGCCGAGGCCAGTATTGGGCAAGAGCACGTGGAAAAGCTGCAACCGGCTGACTGGTCCACGCGACCATCTGTTCCGCATCAACCTCCTCGGGATCCCCGCGAGGAACGACTTCCGCCCGAGGAGCTGCCTCCTGACGAGCTTTTGCCCGATGATGATGATCCACCGGAGCGAACCGATCCTGAACTACCCGAGCTTCGGGAGCCCCCGCCGCTCGAACGCACTGCGCCCCCCGAAGACGAGGGTCTGGGCTGCGGACTGGAACGCGTGCCCGTGCTCCGAGATGGTGGCGGAGAGGACGATCCGCTGGATCGAACGCCCTGCGAGCCGCTCCGGGAGCCGCTGCCGGATCCCGAAGAGCGCACACCTTGCGATCGACTCCCCGAACTGCCGGAGCCGGACGAGCGGACGCCCGATCCCGAGGATGCAGGAGCCTGCGTACTGGTGCTTCGGCCGGTCTGAGTCCGCGAACCACGGTACGCGTCAATGCGCGTCGTGCCGGAGCCGGAGCCCGACGGGGACCCGCTGCGGACGGTGCCCCGTGAACGGGTGGTCGTCGTCGATCGACTGGTTCCGGTCGAAGTCCGCCCGGTTTCTCCGCGGGTCGACGGACGCACCGTACGGGTAGCGCTCGATCGCGTGGCGGGAGCGGTGGACCGCGTGGTGGTTCTCGTCGAGGCCCTGTCGTCCACCCTCGAGGTGCCGGCCGCATTGGTGCCCGTACGCCCGTAGGACCGGGCAGTCACATCCGACAGGCCGGATGTGGACGTTCTGCCCATGTTTCGCGACCGCTCCGCTGCATCCCGATCGTAGCCCCTGAGCCCGGTCGAGGCGGCAACCCCGCTGCGTCCTACGGCGTCGCCTCTGAGCGTTCGATTGCGGTTTGCGTAATTGTAGTAGGTGTTATTACCGATGTGGTAGTACCGGCCCGGATAGCCGTAATAGCCCGGGTAGCGATATCCACCCCATCCATACCCGTAGTAGCTGGGCCAGTAGCTGCCGTATCCATATCCCCAGCCAAATCCGCCGTAGAAGGGGCTGTAGAACGGATCGTACCATCCGCTGTGGTACCACGGATCGTAGTAATCCCATCCCCACGGATCATAGCTCCATCCCACTCTCCACGAATACGGATTGTAGAAGGTGCCAAAGTACCTGCTGTACCGGTACGGCTGATCGCCATAGGAATCGTAGTCGTCATAGTAGTATCGCGACACCTCGATCGTGTCGCCATCGACCGTCTCGACCGCAACACGTTCTTCGCGCGGGTAGTACTCACGTTCCACGACGACCAACTTCGTGTAGCAGCCGGTCAAACCGAACACCACAAAGAGCGCGGCGAGGGTTCGTCCGGCGTTCAAACGGGTGAAGAGTCTTGTTTTCATCGGTTCCTCGGCTGGTTCTCTCAAAGGTGCCTCTCTACACTATTCGTACGAAATGCCGTGGGGGCAGTTTCGCACTTCTTACAAAGTACTTTTGAATTGGGTGCCCTGAAAGGGTATATTCTGCACCCCTCCGACCGGGCGACCGGCCGGGCTTTCGGTCCCGGCCTTCACCGGAAAGAGGGCGCAAAAACCGCGCCAATCCGGCGCTTTTCTATTTTGCGGAGGTTGGGGGTGCGGACTTTCGGCCCACAACCCGTTTCTGCCCTCCAACTGTCCTTTTTCGTCCTGGCTGCTGTCCACTATGGCTGACGCGATCACACCCCGCGCTGAGGACTATTCCCAGTGGTACATCGACGTCGTTCGGTCGGCCAAGTTGGCCGACTACTCTCCGGTCCGTGGATGCATGATCATCCGGCCCAACGGCTACGCCTTGTGGGAGAACATGCAACGGGTCCTCGACGGAATGTTCAAGGCCACGGGCCACGAGAACGCCTACTTCCCCATCTTTATCCCGCAGTCGTTTCTGGCACGGGAAGCCAAGCACATCGAGGGTTTCGCGACCGAGTGTGCGGTGGTCACCCACTCGAGACTCGCGAAGAACGAGGCCGGCGAACTCGTGCCCGATCCGGCGTCCAAGCTGGAGGAGAACCTGATCGTCCGCCCGACGAGCGAGACGATCATCTGGGACGCCTACAGCAAGTGGATCAGTTCCTGGCGTGATCTCCCCATTCTCATCAACCAGTGGGCGAACGTCGTGCGATGGGAGATGCGGACGCGTCTCTTCCTCCGCACCGCCGAGTTCCTCTGGCAGGAGGGGCATACGGCCCATGCCACACGGGAGGAAGCCATCGAGGAAACGCTCAAGATCCTGGACATTTACGCGACCTTTGCCGAGGAGTACATGGCGATGCCTGTCATCAGGGGCGTCAAAAGCGAAAGCGAACGCTTCCCGGGAGCCGTCGACACGTATTGCATCGAAGCCCTTATGCAGAACGGCCGTGCCCTGCAGGCGGGCACCAGCCACTTCCTCGGTCAGAATTTCGCCAAGGCTTTTAATTGCCAGTTCCAGAACAAGAACAACGAACTGGAATACGTCTGGGCTACCTCCTGGGGAGTCTCGACCCGCTTGATCGGGGGGATCGTCATGACGCATTCGGACGACCGGGGCCTGGTGCTCCCTCCGCGGCTCGCTCCGAATCAGGTCGTCATCATCCCCATTTTCCGGGCCAACGCGGAGTCGGATCGCACGGCCGTACTCGAAGCGTGCGACACCATGGCGGCCGAACTTCGAGACGCGGGCATTTCGGTCAAGGTGGATGCCTCCGAGGCACAGCGACCGGGCTGGAAGTTCGCCGAGTATGAGGTGCAGGGGATCCCTGTGCGGCTGGCGGTTGGACCGCGGGACATCCAGAACGGCGTCGTCGAACTGGCTCGACGCGATACCCTTGAAAAGACCAGCATCCCGCGGGACAATCTGGCGAGAACCGTTCAGGAGACCTTGGCCGCGATCCAGCGCAACCTCTTCGAGCGAGCCCGAGCGTTTCGGTCGACCCACATTACGCCCGTGGACTCCTACGAAGAGTTTCAGTCGGTCCTCGATGAGAAGGAAGGCTTTGTCCTCGCCCACTGGGACGGCACGATGGATACCGAGGCGCAGATCAAGGCGGAAACCCGGGCAACCATCCGTTGCCTGCCCTTCGGGGAAGATGGCGAACCAGGCGTGGATATGATCACCGGCAGGCCTTCGAAGGGCCGGGTGTATTTCGCACGCGCCTTCTAGCGCCGTTATGCGGACCGATCCCTCCCTGGCGCCACCGGCCGTCCGTCCGGGTCCCGGCCTCCGGCTTGCGCAGGGGGTCTCCTACACGATCAACCCGATCGTGCTGCCTCCGCTCACGTTCGCGCTGACCGTGCTCCACTTTAAGGCGCCACCTCGGGAGGCCGCATTGCTGACGGCCGCGGCGGTCCTCTTCTACGCGGTACTTCCGCTCGCGTACGTTATCCATATGGTCCGCATGGGACGCGCGGGATCCCTGGAGGTGCGGGAGCGCTCGGCGCGAATTCGGCCCATGCTGGTGACGATCGGCTCGGGCGTCGCGGGGCTATTCGCTCTGGCGGCTGTATCCGAAATCGGGCGGCCGTTTATCCTGCTCGCGGCAGCAACCTACGTCACCAACGTCGCACTTTCCTTGCTCGTGACACGGTGGTGGAAAATCTCGATCCACCTGATCGGCCTGGCCGGTTTCCTGGCCTCCGGCCTCTTCATTGCATCGTTCGGCTGGCCATGGCCGACGGGGACTGCGTTCGCACTCCGCTGGCTCTACCCCGCCTTGCTGTCGGTACCCCTACTCATGTGGGCGCGGGTCCGCTCGGGCGCCCATACGCCCGCCCAGGTATTTGCCGGCGCGCTGGGAGGGTTTGTGGTTACGACGATGGAACTGGCCGTGATGACCCCGTTCGTTATTAGGGGTTATGAAATTGTAGTTTAGGAGTTTAGGAGTTTAGGAGTTTAGAGTTGGCGATGACAGGGGCCTGGGTGTACCCGATGGTACACGGTACGTGCGGCCCCGATTGAACCCGCATCGCGTCCCCATCCGCACTCCTGCAGCCGTCTCCCATCGCGTCACATACACCCCTGCCGGGAGGAGCGAGACGCGCGCGCCCCCTACCATCGCCTTCGCAGGAGTGGCGGTACGGCACCCAGTGCGCTCCCTGCATTCCGCAACGCCCCCGGGGTTCATGGAACGATCACCACGGCGACGGGTACATAATTTGTTTGCCAATTCACGCCGATTCAGGCACAATCCGCGCGCCCATTCCGCTTGTTACAAGGAGAGCCTCTCCCATTCTGAATTGCGAACGGATCCACGCGGGCGCCCATGCGGACGTTTCTTTCCGCCGGAATATTCCTCTTTCTCTGCACCGCCCTGTCCACAGGAGCGGAGGCACAGCTGTGGGGACGTGTTGCCGGCCGCGTCATTGACGCAGGGACGGGAGAGCCCTTGCCGGGTGTGACGGTCGTCGTCTCCGGCACCAACTACGGGACCGCGTCGAATCCGCAAGGACGGTACAGCCTGCGGATCCCGACCGGGCGCTACGCCCTCCACTTCACCTTCGTCGGGTTCAAGCCCCAACAGGACTCGGTACTCGTCCAACACGACCAGACGACGCGGCTCGACGCCGCGTTGACTGCTTCCACCGTAGAGATGCAGGGAGTTACCGTCGAGGGTGAAGCCGTCGTGCGTGAGGCAGGCGCCACCTCCATCGATCCGGCCGACATTCAACGCGTGCCGGCGCCCTTCAAAGACGGGTTCCGCATCGTCAAGCTGCAGCCGGGCGTTGCGACGAATAACGAGCTGTCGAACGAATACTCCGTCCGCGGGGGAGGCTTCAACGAGAACCAGTACTTCATCAACGGCTTCGAGATCTACAAGCCGTTTCGCGTCCGGCAGGGCGAACAAGAGGGGTTGGGACTGGTCCACCCGGACCTCGCGAAGCGGATGACCCTCTACGCCGGGGGCTTTCCCGCCCGCTACGGCGGTAAACTCTCGTCCGCGCTCGACGTGCAGTATCTCCTGCCACACCGTACACCGTCATCCGGCTCCGCATACGCTTCCTTGCTCGATGCCGGCGCCACGGCGATCGCTGCGACGGCCGACGGGAGGGCAGGACTCGCCGTCGCGTTCCGGACGGCACGCGCCCGACACTTCTTCGAGGCCCAGGAGCTGAAAGGGAGCTACGATCCCGAGTACACCGATGTGCAAGCGATTTTCAGCTGGGAACCGAGAAGAGGTCTCGAGATCGAGGCCCTCGGCTCGTGGGCCCGACATGCATTCCGCCTCGAACCCACAACGCGGAAGACGTTCTTCGGCACCTTCAACAATTTGCAGTCTCTGTGGGTGACCTACAGCGGCAACGAGAATGACGGGCACGAAACCGGCTTCGCCGGTGTTCGGATCGGTGCGCGCCTGAGCGATCGACTCCTCGCAGAACACCGCGTTTCCACGTTTCAAACGGATGAGTCGGAACGATTCGACATACGTGGTTCGGCCGTTCTCTTTCTCATTGAGAATCCCTTCGAATCGGACCCCGGCACGGGAGAGGGACTGATCCCTATCGGGTCGTCTCGGCAAGAGGATCTCGCCGATAACCGGGTCGACGTGCACACCAACTCGGCCTCGGGTCGCTATGTCTACACGACGGCCCGCCAGGAAATCGAGGCCGGCTGGGTGGCTCGCTCACTGGTGTTCGACGACCGGATCGAGGAAAAGTCTATCCTCGAGGGCCGATCGTCGGCCGGGCTGCCCGTTCGTGTGGTCGTCGATAGCCTCACCGATCGGGCGCGGTTCACTGCCGGTCAGCACGCAGCCTATCTGCAGGACGTAATCCGCCTCGGCCCGGACCCCAATCGACTCATTCTCACGGTCGGGCTACGCGCGGACTACTACACCTTCAACGGGGAATTCACCTGGTCACCGCGCGTTTCACTGCGCTTTCGATCCAGTGCGCGCACCCACTGGACTGGTGCGTGGGGGATCTACACACAGGCGCCCACGTACCGCGAACTTCGGGGTGTGCCTGAGCCGGGCTCGGGTATTCTCGGTGCCCTCAACCGCAATCTCCTCTCCCAGCGTGCCGTTCAGACCCTTGTCGGCGTAGAACATTTCGTGCCTTCCCGCCGACTATTCCTCCGCGGCGAGATCTACCACAAAGCCCTCAGCCGGCTCATCTCCTATGAGGTGCAAAACGTGCGTGTCGCCTATTCCGGCGAAAACGACAGCCGCGGCTACGTGGGTGGATTCGACCTCCAGGTGCGCGGGGAATTGGTGCCCGGTTTGGAGAGCTGGCTCAACTATGGATTTATGGTCGCGCGTGAGCGGTTCATCGAACCCTACGTCACACGCAACAACCGTGGCCTCTTGCCCCGCCCCACTGACCAGCGACACACTATCTCGTTGTTCGTTCAGGACTATGTTCCGCGCGACCCGTCCTGGAAGATCGGTCTCCGTTTGCTGCTCGGCACCGGGCTGCCTTACACGCCCCCGATGCCCGGACCCCGTATCGGGGGTGTCGAGGTCCAGATTCCCGGACCGCGCCACTCGGCCCGCTATCCGGCCTACAAACGGGTGGATATGGGCGCAACCAAGACGATCCCACTTACGCGGCCCGCTGCGGACGGACGCACGCTGGCCCTCTCTCTGACCGGCGAAATCCTCAATGTGTTCGATATGGTCAATGTGGTGGCCTACACGTGGGTCGTCGGTCCCAACGGCATCTGGAGCCGTATCCCGACGCGCCTGACGGAGCGAACATTCAATATCCGGGCCCAGATCGCATTCTGACCGAGAGCGTCGCCCGATTCACGGCATTTCAACCACAAATCATTCCGCTGGGTAGCCCATATCTCGCGCTTCTTCAGTTTCTTTTGGGGATCCATTCCTGCGACGCAACCGCCGTGCGCTCCCCGAACATTCAACTTCTGACCGCCTGATCCGAAGCGCCATGTCTTTCTCCTCCCCTTCTCGACGTCAGTTTCTGCGAACCGCCTCTGTCGCCTCGGCCGGCGCGCTTGTTGGCCTGCCTGCACGTGCGTACGGGCGCATTCTCGGAGCCAATGACCGCATTTCGGTCGGTGTCATCGGCGTGGGTGGTATGGCCCGCACCCACCTCCGCAACCTGATACAGGAGCCGGACGTCAACGTCGCGGCCGTGTGTGACGTCTTTGGACCGAACCTGGCTCAGGCCACCGGCATTGCTCCGGAAGCGGAACCCTACGTCGATCTTCGGGCCGTTCTCGATCGATCCGACATCGACGCCGTCGTGATCGGTACCCCCGATCACTGGCACGCGTGGCCAACGATTGCAGCGTGCCAGGCGGGTAAGGACGTTTACGTCGAGAAGCCCTCCTCAGTGACGGTTCGTGAGGGCCGGAAGATGGTGGAGGCGGCACGAGCCCACAGCCGGATCGTCCAGGTGGGCACGCAACAGCGCGCGGCCGGACTCTATCAGCGCGTCGTCGAGATCGTCCAGAGCGGCATGCTCGGCCGAATCAACTGGGTGCAGACCTGGAACGCCTCCAATTCCGACCCGGCCGGCAATGGACGACCGCCCGACGAGGACCCTCCCGCCGATCTCAACTGGGATCTCTGGCTGGGCCCGGCTGCGCTACGTCCCTACAACGTGAACCGATTTCGGCACTTCCGCCGGTTCTGGGACTATGCGGGCGGCATGATGACCGATTGGGGCGTCCACCACCTCGACATCGTGTTCTGGGCCATGGGACAGGTTCACCCGGTCGCCGTGTCGTCCAGCGGCGGGATCTTCCACTTTGACGACAATCGGGAGACACCGGACACCCAACTCACTTCGTACGAATATCCGGGCTATCTGGTTACGTATGAATGCCGCTACAACAGCCAGCAAGGACCGCTTGGCAAGTCGTACGGAATCCTCTTTTATGGCAGCGCAGCCTCCCTGTTCGTTGACCGTGACGAACTCCGCGTCATCCCGGAGAAAGACAGCGGCATCGAGCCTTTCTCCGAGCAAGGCAACGGCAATGCCCATCGCGAGCATGTGCGTAACTTCCTCGATTGCCTGAAGTCACGGCAGACCCCCATCTGTGATATCGAAACGGGCCACGACTCCAGCGCGATCGCCATGTTGGGCAATATCGCATACCGGACCGGTCGGCGAATCCTCTGGGACGGGACGCAGGAGCGCATTCTCAATGACCCCGATGCCGATGCGCTGCTCGATTTCACTTATCGCGCCCCGTGGGCCATTTGAGATGAGACGCCTTTCCATAGTCGGCCTCCTTCTGGTATGGACGGCATGCGGTGTGCACGAAAACGATTTCGAAGCCGACTGGCCTGCCAATTTGGATCGCGTCTGGGTGGGTGAGGACTTCTGGGCCAATCGGCTTCAGGATTGGCGAATCAGCGAAGGCCGACTCGAATGTCTGGAGGGAACCGATGGCTTGCCGCTTCGCACGGTGCACGTACTCACGCGCAGGATCGGCGTTTCGCGGGGAAAGGTCCAACTTCGGGTACGGAGTGGAGCGCTCGGGGAAGGAAGCTTCGAACCCGGGTCGGCCTTCGGTTTCCTCATCGGAGTGGGCAGGGATGTGGACTATCGGTCTGCCGCCCTCATCCAGAGCGCTCCGGGGGAAGGCGCGGGACTTTTTGTTGGGGTTCGCGCCGACGGCGGTCTGTTCCTGGCGAACGTCAACCGGGATCTCGAGCCCCTACGCGAAACATCCTCGGAGGTTGATCCGCGCTCTGAAGTCAGCCTGGATGTCGTGATCGAACCGGATGGCTACGATTACCGGCTCAAGATCCGGGCGGTCGATGCGGCCGGACGGAGGGGAGATCTCGAAATCGAGGGCGTGCCTGCTGAGCTTCTCGAGGGCGGTATCGCCTTGGTATCCCATCAATGGCGTCGCTGGTTCGACCAAATTCGGTTTGCTGGAGATAAGTTGGTCGCCTGCTCCGAATGCGCGGTCGGACCGATCCTCTCAACGCAGTATTCGCTCAGCCGCGGCCTCTTGAAGATGACCGCCCAACTGATGCCTGTGAGCGAGGCCGAGGGCACCGACGCCGCGCTGCAAGTACGGCGCAACGGAAGCTGGGAAACGGTCGCCACCGCCGACGTGGTCGTACCCGGATGGACGGCCACGTTTCGCCTGGCGGAGTGGGACTCCGGGCGCGACGCGTCCTATCGGGTCGTCTTCCCGGCGAGTGCCTCGGAGATGCGAACTGCCGGTTCCTATTGGGACGGGACGATCCGCCGAGACCCGGTCGACCAGCCCGTTGTGAGCGTTGCGGGGTTCACCGGGAATCACAACGTAGGACATGGGTTCGGGAATGCGGGCTTCGATTACACGAGCCGGATCTGGTTTCCTCATGGGGACATCGTCAGGGCCGTGAATCGGCAGGGTGTCGATCTACTATTCTTCTCCGGCGACCAGGTCTATGAGGGCGGCAGTCCCACCGGGGCTGATCGGCGGACCATCCAAAGCGCCACGCTCGACTATCTCTACAAATGGTACCTCTGGTGCTGGGCCTTTCGCGACCTCACGAGAGACATTCCCGCCATCACGATTCCTGATGACCACGATGTGTTCCAGGGCAATCTCTGGGGCGCCGGTGGCCGGTACGCGGAGGTGGACCACAACGGCGGGTATGTGATGCCCGCGGAGTGGGTGCAGATGGTGGAGCGGACACAAACGAGCCACCTTCCCGATCCCGTCGATCCGGAACCTGTCGACCAGGGAATCGGCGTCTATTTCACGGCACTCACCTGGGGGCGCATCGGCATCGCCGTCATCGAGGACCGCAAATTCAAGAGCGGCTGCGCAGACGTGAGACCCGGCTATGCAGGCCGGCCCGACCATGTGACAGAGTGGCCGTATGATCCGGGAGCCCTCGATCCCCCTGGGCTCTCCCTGCTCGGTGACCGGCAGGAACGGTTTCTCTCCGAGTGGGTGGCCGACTGGTCGGGCCAGGACATGAAACTTGCCGTCTCTCAGTCCGCTTTCGCCGGGCTCGCTACGCACCATGGCGCCCGACTGGAACGCATCTATGCAGATCTCGATTCTAACGGATGGCCTCGCTCCGGCCGGCGCCGGGCACTCGAAATCCTCCGCAAAGGATTCGTTTTTCACCTGGGAGGAGACCAGCACCTCTCGAGCTTGGTCCACCACGGCCTCGACAGTTTCGAGGACGCCGGCTACTCGTTTGTCGTCCCATCGATCGCCAACTTCTATCCGCGTGCATGGCATCCCGAAACGCCCGGTCTTGACAGAGCCCGGGATGCCCCGCCGTGGTTAGGTCGGCACATGGATGGACTCGGAAATCGGGTTACGGTCCACGCCGTGACCAACCCGACCGGCGCCACCGGGATCTCGACGGAACGGGAACCGCTCGAACTCCATGACAACATGCCCGGTTACGGCATCGTTCGATTCGACAAGGAGGCCCGGACGATAACCGTTGAAAACTGGCCCCGGTATGCCGATCCGGAGGATCCCGCTGCCGGAGGACAATATGAGGGGTGGCCGATGACAATCCCCCTCGAAGCCAACTACGGCCGAAAGGCATTCGGCTATTTGCCTGTCGTGCAATCGGTCGGGATCGAGAACCCGGTCGTCCAGGTGCTTGATTCGCAAGGAGAACCCGTTTACACGTTGCGCATCGGTGGTTCAACGATTCGGCCCTGGGTCTTCGAGCCGGGATTCTACGCGATTCGCGTGGGAGATCCGGACCGCGGCGGGTTTGTGACACGCACGGGACTTCGCGCCGGATCCGGTGATACGGACACCCTCCGCATCACCCTGCCTCCCCAGCCCTAGGACAGCCCTGCCTCATCCGCTGCGCGCCGCAGGATCTCATGCTGTCGCGGACTGAGATCCTTCGGGATCGTGACCGCGATCTCGACATAGAGATCGCCCGTTCGGCCGTCCTCCACCTCGATACCCTGGCCGCGAAGTCGGAGTTTTTCGTTCGGCTGCGTTCCCGGCGGAATGGTCAGTTTGATGGTAGATCCGTAGGGATTGGATACGTTTCGCGTGACCCCGAACACGGCCTCGAGGGCTGTAATTTCGACTTTTGTGTAGAGGTCATCGCCGACCCGCCGAAAATCAGGGGACTCTTCAACATCGAAGATGACAAGAATCTGGCTTCTGCCCGGTACGGGTGCACCTTTGCCTTTCAGGCGGACGCGATGGCCTGACCGCATGCCCTTCGGCACGGTCAGTCGCACGGACTTGCCGTCCGGCAATTTCACGCGGACATTCCCGCCGGTCAATGCGGTGGCAAAGGGAATCCGCACATGGACTTCGCGGGTTGGCGTCCCTGGCTGCTGGCGGGATGTTCGGTCTTCCTGCTCCCCGCCGAAGAACCGACTAAAGATGTCTCCCAGCCCTCCGAGAGAATCGTCGCCGAATGACTGGTCGGCGCCGCCTTCATCGACGCGCACGAACGACCCGTCCGGCGCCCGGTAGAACCGCGAACCGCTTCGCGACCGGAAGTCGTCAAAACCGGAGAATCCCTCGCCAGGACGCCCCTGGCCGCCGAATGGATTTCTGCGAAGTCGATCGTAGTCCCGGCGCCTCTTTGCGTCGGAAAGGGTGTCATAGGCCTCCTGTACCTCCTTGAATTGGGACTCCGCCTCCGGTTTATCCGGATTGCGATCCGGATGGTGTTCCCGTGCGAGCCTCCGGTAGGCCTTTTTTATTTCGGCGAGATCGGCCTTTTCGCCGATTCCCAGAATTTTGTAGTAGTCTTTCACCCTTGGAGCCGGCTCGTTGACAAGGTTCCTCGTTTGCCGAATTCAATTCTGATGGCGCCCGGGGGTGCCGCCGCGAACCATCTCAACCTATATTTGGCGCACATCCTGTGCCAATAGTACAACATCGGACAACATGACAGTCCGCCGGATTCGTCGGTTGCTCATCGCCAACCGCGGGGAAATCGCGGTACGCATCATTCGCACCTGTCGCGAACGTGGGATCGAGACCGTCGCGGTATTCAGCGAAGCCGATCGATCTGCGCTCCACGTTCGTATGGCCGATTTCGCCTATCCGATTGGTCCTCCACCGGCCAACCGCTCCTATCTCGTACAGGAGAATCTGCTCGAAGTTGCGCGGCGTGCTGAAGTCGATGCCGTTCATCCCGGGTACGGTTTCCTGTCTGAAAATGCATCATTTGCCCGGCGGTGTTCTGAACATGGTTTGGTTTTCGTGGGACCGCCTGCGGATGCCATTCGAATGATGGGCGACAAAGTTGGCGCCCGCGCGCTTATGCGCGAGGCCGGAGTGCCGATGGCTCCCGGCTCTTCAGAGACGTTAACGGACCCGGATCGGGCTCGGATTCTCGCCGAAGAAATCGGATACCCCGTTCTCGTAAAGGCGGCGGCAGGCGGTGGGGGCAAAGGAATGCGGATCGTCGATTCGGCCGTTGAACTCGATCGAGCGGTTCGTGCTGCACAGGGAGAGGCCGAATCTGCCTTCGGAGATGCTCGGGTTTATCTCGAGAAGTACATCAGCAGCCCACGTCACATCGAGGTCCAGGTTCTGGCGGATTCACATGGAGGAGCTATCCACTTGTTCGAGCGGGAATGCTCTATTCAGCGCCGCCACCAGAAGGTCATCGAGGAGTGTCCATCTCCCGTGGTGTCACCGGAGTTGCGATCAGCGCTGGGGGCGACCGCTCTGCGGGTCGTTCGCGCGTGTGGGTATGTCAACGCCGGGACGGTTGAGTTCCTGATGGACGAAGACCGGCAGTTCTATTTCATGGAGATGAACACGCGCCTGCAGGTGGAGCATCCCGTTACGGAGTGGGTCACCGGGATCGATCTCGTGGCTGAGCAGATCCGGATTGCGGAGGGGGAGCCGCTTGGGGTTTCGCAGGGAGACGTCGAGATGCGCGGCCACGCAATCGAGTGTCGCATCTACGCGGAGGACCCGAGGGCCGGTTTCCTTCCTGCACCGGGGCGCCTGCTGCGGTACCGGGCGCCGGGCGGTTTCGGTGTGCGCGTCGACGAAGGCGTCGACCAGGGCCGATCCGTACCGGTTCACTACGATCCAATGATCTCCAAGTTATCGACCTGGGGCAGGTCCCGCCAGGAGGCCATCAGCCGGATGGCGCGCGCCCTGGACGAGTACGAAATTGCAGGCGTAGAAACAACAATCCCGTTTTGCGCCTTCGTCATGGCAAATGAGGCGTTCCGGTCCGGGGCGTTTGACACTCACTTTGTGGGACTTCATTGGCATCCTGAACAACTGGAGGCGGGTCCGCAGACGCTCGAATCGGCGGCAACACTTGCGGCCATCCATGCAAGGAACGCCGGTCGCGATACCGACGCCCGAACGGCGCTCGCCGGGGCATCGAACCCGCAGCCGACGCCCGACAGCAAATGGCTGCGCCGGCGGATGCCTTGCTGAGGCATACGCCCATCCACATTTCCAACCCCCACCCCGTACTCCTGATCGCCCTCGCACCCCCCAGGTTGCCCCGATCGCCCATTCGTCCTCGCACCGTCCCACGTTCCATCGTTTCCCCGGCCGCCTATCCGTCCTGGCGCCCTCCCCCACCCCATCGTCGCCCCCCAATCCTCCATCACCCTCCTCCTCCCCTGATCCCCATTCGCCACCCCTCCTTACCGCTTCACGCCCTCCGTTACTCCCCCACCGTCACCAGGGGGGTCAACTTCTCGAGGGTCTTCGGCCCGATCCCCTTTACCGACAGCAGATCCGTTACGCTCCGGAACGGGCCATACTGTGTGCGGTAGTCAATGATTCGCTTGGCCATAGCAGGACCGATTCCGGGCAGTCGTTGCAGTTCCGCTGCGGTGGCAGCGTTGAGTTTGACCGGCCCCGGGGGCCTCGGGGTCTTCGGTTTGTGTTGCGCCACGTCCTTGGTCTCCGTGCCGGCCGAAGCCATGGGATCGGCAACGCGCGTTGAATCTGCCTCCCCCATCAGATCGGGTGCTGCAGCGTTTGTCTGTTGTGTGATATACAAAGGCTCCACCGGATCCGGCACGCCCCACCGCTGTGCCCCATACCGAGCACCCAGGCCCAGCGTCAGAAGAAGGAACACCACGCCGAGTGCCCGAGCCTCCGCCTCGGTAATCGCCGCCAACTGCTGCACCTTATAGAGCCACTGTTTCATGACCGTCTCCGAGTGTGACAGGGTTATTGTCCCTCCTTGAACCTACATGCGCAGAAACACCGTTAACTGCGCCACGTTGTCCAGGAATAATCCATCCTACCGTGATCGTCCGCTCCGAAGCCGTTGTCCTGCGCTCGTTGCCGTACGGCGAAACGAGTCAGATCGTTACGCTCTACACACGCCAGCTGGGCACCATCGCGGTCATGGCGAAGGGGGCCCGTCAACCCAAAAGCCGATTTGGGTCTGCCCTCCAACCCATGTCGTACGTGCAGACCGTCTTCTATTACAAACCCAACCGAGACCTCCACACACTGAGCGAGTGCTCTCATGTCGCACCCCTCAACGGCATTACCCGCAGTCTGGAGAGGATTGCCGTGGGATTGCGCCTGATCGAACTGACGCGCACCTTGCTGCCCGACCCCGAACCCAATCCCCGCGTCTTCAACCTCCTGTTGCGCGTCCTGGTACGCCTCGACCAGGCCGAGACGCGCGCGGCCAACTTGCTCCCCTATTTCCAGCTCAAACTGGCTGCAATTCTTGGATTCGAGCCGGACTTCGAGCGGGAGAATGTCCGACAGCTCACGGAGGCCGGCGGAACACTCGTTCCTGACAACGGCGCCATCCATCCCGCCGCGTCGCCGGAGGGCGGGATCCACGCTTCTCGCGCCGCGCTGCGCGCCTTTGCCATCTTCAGCAGGGCGGACCTGGAGAATGCGATGGCACTGCAGCTCGAGGATACCCACCTGGAGGAGACCGAACGCCTCGTTGAGCTCTACCTCCGACGGCACCTCGCCGACACCTATCCCCGCCGGGCTGCCGAGGTCCTCGCACGACTCCTCCATCCGAGAAATGACCCCTAGAACCGTCTGCCCCAGGAACATATATGTAGTGTGTCACGCCATCCAGTCGACGATATCGCATATTTTGGCCCTATGACGCTTGCTTTTCGAGCGAACGTGCCGTATCTAACATATGTGACATATTTTCCGGATCACTCCAATATCCGGTCGCGTCTACCATGAGCCGTAAACAATTGACGAACAAACAGCGCGAGTTCCTCGAGTACGTTCGTTTGCATATCCAACAGTTTGGCGGATGGCCGACGTATCGCGAAATCGTCGACGAGTTCAATTATCGCTCGCCGAACAGCGTCACCCAGAATCTGCAGGCCCTCCTGAAGAAAGGATATCTTCGCAGGGATGGGGACGGCTTCCACCTGACCGACCTGACCGGGTTTGAGCCGGGTCCACGCGGCATTCCGATACGGGGCATCATTACGGCGGGCGTGCTCCAGGAAGCCGTCGAAGCCGACCTTGGCACCATCACCCTCGAGACTCTTTTCCCCAACCTGGACCGGATCTTCGCAATCCGCGTTTCCGGACATTCGATGATCGGCGAGGGGATCGAAGATGGGGACTACGTACTGCTGGTCGATGACGACGTGAAGAATGGCGGCATCGGCGCAGTCCTCTACGACGGTAAGACTACGCTGAAACGAATCTACTACGACCAGAACGGGCTGCGCCTCGAGCCGGCCAACCCGGAATACGATAACGTCTACATTCAACCCGATGTCTTCGAGGAGGTCCGCGTCCTCGGCAAGTACATCGGCCACGTCAACAGACACGGCATCTACCGGAAGGCCGGCTGAGGATCAGGGTTACGCGCTCCCGTCGGCATGCGCCGCTCCTCCCCCCCCGCCGGCGAATCCCGGAGTCTGCCCGGCCCAGCGTACCGGCGCGGATCGCATGGGGTCCTACGCATCCAGAATGCCCCGGCGCTGAGTCGAGTTCATGCCCCGCGGTGGTGCGTCGAGTTCACGCCCCGGTGCTGAGTCGGGTCCATGCACCCCGATTCGCAGCCCCCGCCATTATCTGATCAACAACATCTTCCCCGTCTCCAGGACACCTGCCGCCTGTATACGATACAGATACAGGCCGACGGGTAATTCGGCCGCATCGAACTCCACTTCATAATTCCCGGCACTTCTATACCCGTCAACCAATGTCGCCACTTCTCTTCCCCACAAATCAAAGACCGTCAGGCTTTGCCACCCGCCGAGTGGGGCAGCCCAACTGATCGTTGTGTTCCGGCTGAATGGATTCGGGTAGTTCTTGGACAAGGAATAACGTTCCACAGGCAAAGCCCGCCCCTCTTCTCGTCCGACAGCTGCCGCTCTTGCGTACACGTGCACCGTACCCGTTCGCAGGCCCCCGCCATCAACACCGGACGGATCTCCTACAGCAATGAACCGCGTATTGATTGACACGGATTCCCCAAACTCATTCGTTGTATAGGTAGGATCTTCAGGTTCAAACTTTGAAGCAAAATCCCAGTCGCCACCATGCTGATTGAATAGATAGGCACCGTACCTGGTATTGCCGACGATGATGTCGCCGTCGGCAATTGCGACGGATCTGCCAAAATTGTCGCTCCTGTCGCTGGATAACAGGTCGCCCTTCCGAACCCACTGTCCATCTTCTTTTTGAAATACCGCGGCTCGTTTCCCGTATTCGCCCGTACCTGCAGGACTCCCAATCACAATGACAGAGTCACGTACCGCCACACTGAACCCAAAAAGTTGAGGGGTCGCAACGATCTCCGGCAGAAGTTTTTCCTCGAATAACCATTCGTTCTCTATGAGCCGATAGACATAGGCGGCTCCCATGGGATTATTGGGAGAAATGGGATCAAAGACGGCGCCGATGACAGCCTGCGTATCATCCAGAGACACTGACCAGCCGAATTGGGCCGTCATCACGGCATCACCAGGTATGAACGTCTCCTCCAGGCTCCATCCATCGTCTCCCCGCTTGAAGCTGTATGCAACACCCGCTTCGTAGAGTGAGCTTCCACTCTGCTGGGCTCCGATCAACAGGCGCTCGCCCTTTATTGATACCGAACGCCCAAAAAGAGCCTGGCTCTGCATATTGCCACAGTCGGGACACTCGATTTTTTCTTCTTGTTCCCAACCATCCCCCGTCTTTTGGAATACATAGACGGCCCCAACACCGGTGTAATTGGTTCTCGCGCCTATAGCAGCGAAGTCACCGTCTATCGAGACGGAGTACCCAAAATCGTTATACGCAAGCTCGTCACCCGCGGTCAACTTTTCCTCCTCAATCCATTCCGATCCATTGTAAGTGAATATATACGCAGCGCCCGAATTGCTGCCAAAATCATTCTTGGCCGGAGCCCCGACAATGAGTTGGGCGCCGTCAAGATCAATGGACCATCCAAACTTATCAAATTCATGAGCGTCTCCCGCCGTTACCTTGTGGGGTTGACCCCATACGCTCTCTGCAGTCAGAACAATGAGCAGAAATGCGATCAACAATGGCTTCATCTCTTCTATGAGGATCTCGTTCGACAATTCAGCCGGATCGGCTACAAGTGAAACGTGTGCGTGTATTTCACCAACACCGTATTGTTGTCCGTGGTAGGATAAGACGGGGTCATCCGATCGCGGTCCGTGTTTATCACATGGTTGTATACGACCCAAAGATCATTCCCCTCACGCAAGTTGTAGCGCAGGCGCACGTTGGCCGTCGACGCGTAGACCGCCGAGTTGTACTGGATGAACGCGTTCACGGAGAGCTGCGTATTGAGCGCCGTGCCAACCCGCAGCCGCCCAACGTGGGCGTCAAACCGCTGGTCGCGATCGGGGAATCGTACATGGTTGAATTCGTATTCACCCGTAAGTTCCAGGTGTTTGGACACGTACCACCGCGGTGACCAGAGGAATGCCAGGCGCGTACCGTCATAGAAGGTGCCGAATTCCACGCTCGGACTCCACTGGATCAGGTCGGTATGAGAAACCTGGTAGGAGAGCCCCACCTGGGTGAACCAGTAACTGCCGATCGGCACAAAAGCGTCCTGGGAGAGGAAGAAGGGCACGTCCAGGTCCTCATAGGAGAATTCCACTTCGATCTCACCACCCGTTCCGGACTTGTGCGCAAAACTCCAGGAGGGCTCGATCACGGCCGACTCCACCGATCGGTCTCCGTTGCGCAGATAGGTTTCAGACCGGACCGCTGCCGTGTGCCAGATGAGAGGCGACTCGCCATCCCCCAACCAGGACCAGCCGATCGAATTGTCGAGCAGCGTGAAGTCATTCCGCTGTGTGAAGCCGAGTCCGGGATTGTAGTCGGCACCTGCCCACGCCAGCGCAGCCTGATAGCCGAACCCTTCCCGACGCCTCCGCTCGACTTCCGCCGTGAGGCGGGCGCTCTTCTGCGAAAAATTGACATCGGCGCCCGCGGTCCCGGGATGGTCGGCCGTCTGCGCCCACTGGAATGTAAAATAATCGTCTCCCGCAACACGAAAGACGCCGTCCAATCCATAGGCCAGGTTGTAGCGTCCGTCCGTGCCCACCCGACTCGTCACGATCCCCCCGGCGTAGGAATACGGGTTGAATACCTGCCGTCGTGCCCGAACCACACCGAAGTTCTCTGACACCTGGTTCTCGGTCTTTGCCGATTGCATGTCGAGCACTCCCAGATCCCACTCGCCCATCCGGGCAACGGCCCGGGCGCCCCCGAGCAGTCGAATGCGCTGCCCGTCCTCCGAAAGCCCGATTCTTCTGCTGTGGAAGAGCCGGCTTAGTCCACCGGTCCGAAAATCGAAAATTCCGGCCCGCTCCTGAAAGAACTGACGCTTTTCCGGAAAGAAGAGAGAGAACCGCGTGAGGTTGACCTGTTGATCATCGGCCTCGGCCTGCGCGAAATCTGTATTTACGGTCACATCGAGGGCCAGGTTGCGGGAAATCGCATACTTGAGATCACCCCCAATTTCCGCACGTTCGTGATTCTGATTCCCCCACTGCGTTCCCGCCGGGTTCAATTCCGCCTGCCGATCCAATCCACCCAGCGCGTACGGCGTGAAATAGAGTTGTCGACCGGGTTGGATGCCCTCCATGACGATCTTCTGTGCGAGGGATGGTTTGAGAAAAGCCCAGTCTGTGATGGGTCGAACGTGCGGATACACCAACCGCTCTGTCTTCCGGGCCACCTTACGCTGCATGGCCAACCCCATCGTCACCGTGCCGTCCACTTCCTGGAACCGGAGACTCGAAAACGGGATACGCATCTCCGCGAACCAACCCTCCTCATTGACGGTCACCTCAGCATCCCAGAAAGTATTAAAATCTCTGTTGTTCCATCCCCCCGTAGTGATGCCCCCTCCCGAGGCGTCATTGGAGATTGCGGAATCCAGGCGACGACCCGAAGGGATCGTGTTGAACAGGACAGCCGTCTCGTTGTCGTTGTACGTGTCGAGGATGATCTCGAAATGATCGTCCCCACTGAGTCTATCGCGGTAGAGTGTATTGGCGCGAATTCCGTTCGGATCACTATCGAAGGCGCGCAATGCGAGGTAAAGGAAGTCGTCGTCGTAGGCAACCAGAAACTCCGTACGCTCCGTCGGCTCGGCGCCATTGTTCGGTTCGTACTGAAGCGGATACATCGGCGTCACGGTCTGCCAGGCCGCCTCATCGCTCAGACCATCCAGTGTGATCGGTTCACTGATCCGGGTGATGACGAGCGGACCCGGATTCTGAGCCCGTACAGGATGCGAAACGAATGGACAGAGTGTGACGAGGGACCCGCAGGCGATATGGGCGCACGTGGTCAACAGGCGGAGCTTGATGTTGGGCAACGGAGGGGCGGAATGGGGGGTGGCAAAAAGACCGGGCGTGGCTTTCGGTGGTGGACCATCCACGACTGTCGTTCAAAATAGCGGTCCGGAATCACTCTACGAAGCGGGACGAACCGCCCGAACAAACCTAACTCCCCGCGAAGGCCAAATAAAGCAAAAAAGCTCCACCGAACGGCGGAGCTTTTTCGTTCCGTGGTGGAATTTGTCCTATGCGCCATCACCGGCCTCCGCCGGACGCGCTCCCATCCGCTCATCGAAGAGATACAACTCCGACCCGGAATCACCGATCAGCTTCAGACGATCGATGACGGCGCGGGCATTTTCTTCTTCCTCTACCTGCTCATCGATGAACCAATGCAGCAGCGTCTGCAGCGCGTAATCCTTCTCAGAAACGGCCAGTGCATAGAGTTCGTGAATCAGCGAGGTAACTTTCTGTTCGTGCTTGAGCACCTGCTCGAAGGCATCGATGGGCTTTTCAAACGATACTTCCGGCTTCTTGATCGTCTTCAGCTCGACTGCGGCGTCGCGACGGACCAGATGGTCATAGAGTTTCATCGCATGAACCGTCTCTTCCTGCCATTGGACCTTCAGCCAGGCGGCGAACCCGCTGAGACCCATCGCCTCGAAACGGGCCGACATGGCGAGGTACTGGTAGGCGGACTGGAATTCGGCCTGGATCTGATCGTTAACGGCCTTGCGGACCGAGTCTTTCATGGTTTTTCCCTTCCTATGTGAATAATGAGATTCGATGGAATGCCATTAAACGCACTTCGTCGAAGGATATTCCCTCCACGCGAAATCGTTCACACTCGAATGCTTCCCGCCCCTGATTCAAGGACGCTCGGGGGCGAAGATGCCGCTCACCTTACACGCAGGGCTGCATGAGAAGGCCTCAGCGCACGACCCGATCCTCCGGTCCAGGCCGGTACTGCCACGGCGGACCAGGGGCCGTTCGCATGATATCGCGGTCCGCACGAGAAGGACTCAGCGCACGCCCGGATCCTCCGGTCCAAGCCGGACCTGCGATAGGGCGGTGATACTCCGGGGAGGTAGCTCCTCCACGAGCCATCCTTCGCCCGTCCATCCCTCGATCCGTTCGGGAACCAACTTCAAAGCGGCGTCCGGGGTGACCGGTTCGGTCACCCGATAACGATAGAAGGCGCCAACCCCCGCCTCGCCGCCGGACTGCTTCAGCGCGAGCGGAAGAATCGTATCACTCAGATTTGCCGCAAGCACGGTAATTCCGCCGTCAGGGCCACGCACAGCCCCAAGGAAACAGCCTTCGGGAAGGTCGTCCAGACCATCCACCAGAAGGACGTCCGAGTGCTTCTTCACGTATCGGGTGAGGATGCCGAAGGCAGGGCCCGCGATGGGTTCGCGGACCACCCGGGGCAGGTAGGATTGGCTTTCGATGTCGAATGTCCGCACCAGTTGCCACTGTCCGTCGAGATCGCCCCGATTCACGAAACTCCATCGGTTGAACGCGTGGAGTCCCGCCCGGAGTCCACGCAGGACCTTCTCGGCATTACTGAGGGCGGCGGCAAAAGACCTTGGTCCCGGATCGGCTCCGCGCCAACCGAGCGCCATATTGCCCATTTCGCTCAGGAAGACGGGCTTGTTGTGCAGCCGGCCGAGAGCCACCCAGGCTTTCCAGACGTCCTCCAACTCGGCGTCGGGCGCGTCATACGAGTGGATGTCAAATGCCCCGAGCCAGGGAATGAAATCGAGCGCCTGGGGCACATCCGGGGAGGTCGGCGCCGGTGGATTGGTCCAATCTGGGCCCGATAGCTGAACCGCAATCCCTCGTCGATCCAGTTCGGTCCGCACGGCGGCCAGCGCGGGCGTGATGGAGTGCTGGTGCCCATCCGGGCCAATCCACCAGGCCCAATCATACCCGGGCTCGTTCGCGACGACGAGCCAGCGGATCGTGTCATATCCTCGACGGACCGTCAGGTGCTCGACGAGTTCGCCGAGGCCGTACGCAAAATCCTCCACCGATTTGGGAGCACTCATAAGGGGATGAACATCCGGAAAGGCGTTCCATTCAACGGCACCCCACATTTCAGTGAGGAAAACGTCGACGCGCCGCTCTCGGCACCAGTCCAGGATGCGGTAGAGCGTTCGCATCTCGTCGTTCTCCCAATCAAACGTGCGTCGTTCGGGTTCGTACATGCGCCGGCTCACTTCGACGCGGATCCAGTCCATCCCCAACCAGTCCGCTTCACGGAAGAGATCGTCCCACGCTTCCTTGAACTCCAGCGGAGGGTTCCCACCGACAGCGCTTCCCCGTGGCGCGATGTCGCGGCTTGGCCAGGCGTACGTTTCGTGTGAGTAGGCAGGAAGCTCTGCCTGGATGGCGTGCCACGAGGCGCCAATACCGCCTGCCATCGTGTAGCGAACCGAATCGGTGTGTATGACCAGCGGATGAGGCTGCATGGGTGTAGCGGTTTGCCGGCCCGTGGCCGACGGACACCAGGCCGTCGACAAGAGCACGGCGCCCGTCAGTCCGAAGAGCGTACGAAGCATGATGGATCAGGGTCGGTAGACAGTGGGCGGAAAATAGACTGGTTGACCCGCATTTTCCTGTCGAATCCGCTGAACTTTCGGAAAAGCATGGGCCCTACCTCCCCTGCCCCCAGAACAGGAGGAACACCCGAGGCTCCGGCCAAAGCCTAATTGCCGGGGCGGGAAAGTGATAAAGATTAAGAACATCACCCGCGACGCCGCGCAAGCCCAATTCTTCAAAGTCAAGGTCGAGGCTCAAAAAGAGACTCACCTCGCCGGGCCGGTCTTCGATGCCAAGGTCTTTTGACATGGAACGCGTGGCCCACCCCTCGAGAAACACCCCGGCCGATAGAAGAAGCGAGCGCGGCCAGTAGCGCTTCACCGGGTCGGGCAGCAAGCGCCTCATTCGAGCGCCGAGCCAGTAGCTCTGGCCGTTGTAGTTGTCCGAAATCGCGGAGATGATCTCATCGGTCACCGAATCGGCTGGTTTGCGTATCTCGTTCGGCCAGTAGCTCCACCGGAGGTCGAAATTCGCTGCCCACGGATGTTGGTCATGCAGGTAGAACCAGGTAGCTCCCGCCACATTCGCGGCCTGATCCAGCCAGTCGAAGCCCCACGTTCTGTAGAAGCCGTCGTTGATCTCAACGTGGGTTTGGATCGTGATAGCAATCGCGGAACCCAGCATCGCGGCCCTCCCGGGTCGGACGCCCGCCCATCGGAAGGAGCCTGCGATCATCATCGCGTAGAAATGCGTACCGTAAAGGTGCCCGAGCTTGTCAAAGTTCCTCGCGTAGTCGGTATCGGTCTGGAAGTGAAAGCGCGCATCTGGTTTTCCCCACCACCGATCCTTCTCAATGAAGAAGATTCCGGTATTCATTGCCGTCAGCGTGAGGCCGACTGCGATGAGACGGCCTTTCGACGGGCGGCCTTCGATGCTACTCAGGCTATCGGGGAGACTCGCGTCCACGTGACAGCTGTCACGAGCGGGCTCGACCCATCCGGACTCCCCACCTACTTCGGCTTGCCTGGCCCATGCTGAGAAACCGATGGAAGCGAGGGCAAGAAGGAGCGTCACGCGACGGAGAAGCCCGTTCATACCACGATCCCTCCTCGCGGTCGGTGGTAGGTGAGAACGCACACGGGCGGAAGCACCTGGTCGCATCCTCTACAGGCCCATATGCAGCGCAATCCCGAATTGATCGAGATCGAGATCATAAAACTGTCCGTAAGGAGATGGACCGTTCTGGACCTCCAACAACAGGTGCCAACTTCGAAACGGGAAGGCGCCAGGGCGTTTCAGGACGGCCTCCAGCCCGCCTCGAATGGCCGTTGCCACCCTCCAGTCCAAGTCTTCATATGATTTTATGTCAACAGAACCGAAGAGACCCACGCGGCCCCACATCCCGAGATTCCAGCGTTCCGACAGGGACCGAACCTCGAGCCCCCCGTGTAAGAAACCGGTCCGCCCGAAGGCATGCTCCCGGTCCCAAACATACTCCCCCCCACCGAAAAGGCGGAAGCGGCCGACTTCCCCGGACAGGATGCCTTCGAGGGATTCATAGGAGTAATTGAGTCGACGAACCGGCGGGGTTCGGAGAAGCAGTTCGTCGCCCAGGTGGGAACTCTGGTGATAGAGACGCAAACGTGTCCCGAATCGGCCAAGTCGAAAGGTGACGGGTAGCGCGATCACGAAATCGGCATTCAGCATGTCGAACGACTCGGCGAGCAGGTCGAACTGGACAAACATACCGCCGCTCGCACTGATCTGGAGGTTGCCGTGCCGAATGAGCCCGAAGCGCTGGCCGATCCCCGCTGAGAAGTAGGTGGTTCGGTAGACGAAATCGCTCCCACGCTGAAGCCCGCCGAAGATCCGGATCTCCTTCGGATCAGCGATGAGGGGTCGAAAGACGTCGCCCGCCGGGAAAAGCACGGTCCGACGGGGACCGGCGCGAGGTTCCTGTACCAGGCCGGTGTAGAGGCTGTCTTCTTGTGCCCACAATTCTGCCCCCACGGTGATCAAAAGGAGGCCCAGTACGCGGCACATCGCCCGCACGGGACCCCTCTTCGATGGTGAGACAGGTGTGAAGGTCATCCAGCCTGCACGGATGAGGTTGCGATGAAGCCATAATACCAGCGTCACTCGGGATCAGATCGGCTCCGGCCGTCCATTTTCTGCGAATTACTGGCAAGGAACCCTCGCACATGACGACAGCAAGCAGAAGCCGATCCGCCCGGTTGAAGTCGGGGAGGTCGAGCGTCCGCATTGCCAAAGCAAGGCATCCCCCGGTGAGCAACCCGAATCGCCGGATGCGCGCAAAACGGGCATCACCCGCGGATTGATCCACTCCACAACTCCTTGCCTTTTCACTTTCACTCTCTGGATCCCGACTCCCGCCGGAATGACGGTCCACGGGCAACCCTAAACCCTCCAACTCGAAACTCTGGATCCCTGGTCTCCGCTTCGCTGCGCCCGGGACTCTCCCTCCGGTCGCGACTCCAGACACTCAAACTCCAAACTCCAAACCCTCAAACCCCCTTTCTCACCGGCTCCTGCTGCGTCCAGCAGTGGATCCCTCCGGCGTGGTTATTGAGGAGGATGGCGTTGAGGGGGACGATTTGGCGATCCGGGTAGAAGCGCTGCAGCAGGTTCCGCACGAACAGATCCTCCTGGCGCACCCGATCGGGCAAGCCGGGTTGCCAGTACTCCGCTACGAGCACGAGCCGATTCGTCACAAAGTAGTTCAGATAGGAGGCGGCGGGAACCCAGATGATTTCGTCGCCCTCCAGAATGCCGCCCTCTACCTCCAGCATGCGGAGTATTTCCGGATCCAGAACGGCCGGGTCGGCGAGAAGCGGAGAATAGGGTACGTCCGGGACCGGTACCTCGATGATTTCGAAGGGCTGACCGTCTGCATCCCTTGCCTCCCGAAGGATCTTCAAGTTGATCAGCATCCGCTCCCTCGTGATTCGCTTCACAGGATCGGACGCCGCCTCGGAGGAGTCCGGCATGGCGAGCAAAATGGTATGCCGATCAACGAAACGGGCCATCTCGTCGATGTGCCCCCCGACGCCGGTTCCCAGATAGTTTTCGGTGATCACGGTGACGCCCATGGGGTCGTCCGCGGGACCCTCCTTCAACCAGATCACCACGTCCTGGCCCAGCACGCGTTTGAGTTCGTCCTCGATCTCGTCCCTGGTCCATCCGGGGTTCCGCTGCAGGGTGACCGACTCCACCTGGAGCAGTACGCCGTACCCGTTGGTCTCCAGAGCACCCCCTTCCATCACGAGGCGAGAGCGGATCACCGACAGGTTCAACTGGCCTGCGGCGAGCGCGTCGAAGTTGATCGGGTCGCGGTACGCTGGATCGCCTGCAAGGCGGCCATAGGCATTCCAGCCGAAGTCGACGATGCGCGCTTCCCCCCTGCCGCTCGTCACGAAGATCGGACCTACGTCACGCACCTGCACCGCGCCGGGGGCGCGAACGAACGAGACCCGGCTCATATCGACCCCCGATTCCTCAAGTTCTGCCCTTACCGCGTAATCCAGCCCCTGGATCGGCCGGCCTTCGGAGTCGGCCCTGGGCAGCACCGCCCGGACGGGCACATGATCGGCTACCGCGCGAATGATCTCCAGCACGACGAGGTCCGTGTCCTGCCCCATGATGCTCACCCAGACCGCCGCATGGGGCTCCCACTCGGCCGGAAGACGAAAGCCGGAAACGTCGGCCTCCGACCGACAAGCCGGCAACACGGTAAATGCGAGTAAGGCAACTGCGAGCAAGCCCGCGGCGATGGTCGGACGGCCTGGTGCGGTCATTCCCCCGGAGGGTTCGATACGTGGTGGCGATGCGGAGACAAACCCTGTGGGGCCCGTGTGCGTTCCGCCCCATCGATTCGCGCCGATGATCGGTCCCCCGGACCCTCGGACCTTCTACCTCCTCAACCCGTCGGCGGCGTGCCGAATCTCCGCCAGATCGAGCACCATCTCACTCCAGCCGTACCACAGCGCATAGTCCGGGTTGGCATGGAAGACCCCCTGGAAGGCCCGCATTCGGTGCTCCATGAACATCTTGAAGAGTTTGTGCTCGATCGGGGTTGCGGCGTCGTGGAAGGTGAGAAGATCAGGATACGCGAAATCATAGGACGGCGGGCGCTCCAGCAATCCATCCTCATACAATCCCGCAACGATCCGGATCGCCTCCGCCAGAAGGCGGTCCGCTTCCCGAATCTGGCGATCCCCTTTTGCCAGCTCTCCTTTCGCGAAATTCTCGGAATGGCAGTTTGAGCAGACGGCCACCATCTTGTCCCGCTCCGTCTGCCACTCTTCCTGGGTCAGGCGGGCCAGACGGAGTTGTTCGACGAGCCCGAACCGGTCGGTCGGATTGCCGAGCGGGTCGAGTACACCCAGCGCCTGGAGAATCGTCGAGCGATCTTCCGCCCACGACTCTTCCTCCGGCATGGGGAGACGAACGGCAAGGAAACCCCAGGCCGTCATCACCGCATGATCTCCTTCCGGCATATGGCAGGTCTGGCACGTAGGCGCCGCCGTGCTTTCGGGGAGGATGCCGGTCTGTTTGAGAAGGTGCCGCACACCATGTTTCGAGGAAGCGTACATCTCCCACTGCGGGTGGTCGAACCCCATGTGACAGGTCTGGCACGCCTGGGGTTGGCGCGCCTCCTTGACGGAGAAGGTATGGCGGGTATGACAGGCATCGCAGGATGCGGTCCCGAATCCCCCACCGCCCGCACGGAGCGCCTCGATCTCCGATTCGGTTTTGATGCCGATCTTGTGGCAACCCCCACACCCCTTGAGGCCCTCTGTAAGAGCCATCGGCTGCATATGGAACGTGGGCATCGCCTTCATCGCCGTCCAGGCGAGCGCATGCTTCCCCCGCTTGTACTGCTCGACGCGTTCGTCATGACACATCGCGCACGTTTCGGGCGTAGGGATGTCCACCATCGCCACATCGTCGTCGGTCTGGTGCGCATCTCCATGACAATCAGAACACAGTGTGCCCTCTTCAAAGTGTTTGCTGATCTCCCAGTCGGTGACGATTCCAGGGGTGACGTCCCGGTGACAGGTCACGCACGATTCTTCGTCGCGGGGAAATTGCCCATCCGGCCCGCCGGTCGATACGAACAGGGCAGAGGCCAGGAGTATCGGAACCAGAAGTGCAATCTTGTTCATGGCGGACCCTCTCATCAGGGTTTGTCAAGGAGGTGCCGCGCATCCGACAATCGGTGTACGGCCCGTAGCGCCCACCCGCCACCGCCCCACAGGGCGCAACGTCAAATTTGGCGAAATGTCCGACTCTGCGCAAGGATCGACCCCTGAGGGGCACAGTTCTCCCGAGAATTAGAGGAGAATCCTATCGCCGTTGAGCTTCAACCGGTTCCTGCCGGTTCCATGGGGTCATCCTCTTGGTGAACAACATCCAAGTCTTTGAGGATGATCGCCCTGTGAGATCCTGACCCCGATGGGGCCAAATTCACTGCATTTTGTTGTAGCTTCGATCCTATGACGGTCTATCTGTCGAGGCCACCAAACTTGGAGCATCCCAATGGAGCCTTCTTATGAGACCCTGCTCGGGCGCATCGAGTCGCTCGAGGAACGGCTGACGATTCTTCAGCAGCGGATCGACGCGGTGTCCGTACCCTCCGAGGTTGCCCAGCCCGAATCGGTGCGGACGTCGCCGGCGCGGGAGTTTGTTACGGTGGTGGAAAAACCTCGCAGGAAGTCCGACACTCAGCCGTCGCCCTCCTTCTCGCTGAAGGATCGATTCCCGTGGACAACGGAGGATTCTCTGAAGTGGGCGGGCATCGCCCTGGTGCTATTCGCGGTCGGCTTCTTCTTCAAGTACGCGATCGATGAGGGCTGGTTGACGCCGGCCGTTCGCGTCGTGCTCGGGCTGCTTCTCGGCTTTGTGCTCGTTGGCCTCGGCTTCTATGCGCGGTCGAGGCGGCCGGGTTTCGGACAGGTTCTGCAGGGCGGAGGCGTGGCCACGTTCTATATCACGCTATTCGCCTCCTCGCAGGTTCTGACTGTCGTTCCGTACGGGATGGCTTTCGCGGGGATGGTCCTCGTCACCGCATTTGCACTGGCGCTCGGACTCTACCATGGCGACCCCCCACTTGCCGTGCTGGGTCTGATCGGTGGTTTGGCCACCCCGTTTCTGCTCTATACTCCGGAGGGCAGCATAACGGGCCTCGTCGTATACGTTTTGATCCTTCTGACGGCCACGACCGGAATCTATCTCTTCTGGGGATGGCGCTCAATGCTCTACACGACGGTCGTCGGGGGGTGGGGTGTCTTCCTGATGGCCGCATCGGACCTTCCGTACGATCGGGCGGCTCAGATGGGAGACCGTCTGGCCCTGCAGATCGCCGCCGGCTTCGCCCTGCTCTCCTTCTGGGCAGTCCCGGTTTGCCGGGAATGGCTCGTCCGCCGCAATCCGGACTTCTGGCCGTCGCCCGCGCTGACGGCGGGATCCCGGTTCATCCGCGGGCTGGAAAAAGTGCTCCGGAATGCCGTTCACCAGTTGACCCTGCTTGTTCCTCCCCTGGCGCTTCTGCTCACAGGGATTTCCTGGCGCCTCGAAGCCCAGAGTTGGGGCTTGATTGCCGTTGGGATGGCCGCGGTACTGATCGGCGTGGCCGAGTTGCTGCGGAGGCAGGACGTGCGCGGCCTGGCCTACACACACCGATGGTCCGCCCTGCTGGTGGCCTCCCTCGCGATCCCTGCTCTGTTGGAGGAGGAAGCGATTCTCGTCGCCTTTGCCGTAGAGGCCACGGCCCTACATTTCCTTGCCTACCGGCAGCACGATCGGTTCCTCCGGGGATATGCGCATTTCGTGTGGTTGATTCCGGGGTTCTGGCTCCTCGCCGTGCTCGGGGAGGGTACACAGGGGCCGCCGCCATTTGTCACCTGGGATGCCTTGCGGCCGCTCGCCGTGATTCTGCTCGGACTCGCCTCCGGCTTTGCCGTCCGGCTTTGGCCCGTACGCGTCGGGTACTGGCTGGCGGCGCATGTGGCGCTTCTCGCTCTCATATACCGGGAATTGTTGCCGTTCGAGGGCGGCCAGGCCTTTGTTACCGCATTGTGGACCTTCTATGCGATCGCGTTGCTCGTTGCCGGTTTGCGCCTTGACCGATCGGTACTCCGCACGGGAGGACTCATGACGCTCGCGCTCGTCGTTGGCAAGCTCTTCCTGGTCGATCTCAGAAACCTCGATCCTCTGTGGCGCATCCTCCTCTTTCTTGGGGTCGGAGCCCTGTTCCTCCTGGTCGCGTACTTCGTGCCCAATCTGTGGAAGCGAGAAAAGGTGGAAGGATGATGGCGCACTTTCGGCGTTTCCTGCGCATGTAGGGTTAACGGGCGCATCCCAACTTCAGACGCCCGGAAACCAAACGGCAATCGGAGCTTCCTGCTCGACTCGGCCGACAAGAAGTCGGCCGGCTTCCCACGCGAAGAATTGAAGTCGAGTCTGCATGGCATCCGGAATACGCGTTCCCGAACGCGGGACCGGGCGGAGTTGTGAAGGGGAACGAGGCGGGAAGGAACGAATGCTCCACCCCAATCCAAATGAGGGACATCATGAACCGAAACACGTCACCTTCGACCCGAAACACGGCCCAGGTGCTTCTGGCCGCGCTCCTGGCGGGTATGCTCGCCTCCTGTGGCGTGGAGTCTGATCAGGCATTCGTTTTTCCGGACGACGAGGCGATTACCTCCTTCGAGGTGACCCCGTATGCCGCCGGGAAGTCACCCGACGAGACGCTCTATTTGGTCGAAATCGGTCTCTCGGTTGCGTCCGGTGTGGTCCCGCCTCCGGCCATCCAATTGTTGACGAGGGATGCCCGGGGCGAGAGTCATCGGCATATCGTGGAAGACTCGGGGCGGAGAGGCGATCGAACGGCAGGCGACCGCATCTGGTCGGCCATTCTGCCGGCCGACCAGCTCCCGCTCGACGAGAATGGAGCGCCCGGCAAAACGGCCGGGTGGAAATTCTCTTGCGACGTCAAAATTGTTGGACCCGGACAGGAGTGTCTTAGCTGGGGCGAATGCCCCGACAAGACGGCGCTCGGAGGAGATACCTGGTTTTGTTTCTGCTTCGATAAGTGTACGATTAAGTATGAATAGCGGCCCGAAACATCTGGGAACACGGTGAAAAGACGGGTACGGGTGGATTGTCGGCGGCGATGCCCCCGCATAGCCGAGGGACCGCGCATACGAACCGCGAACGCCTCTGAACGCGGCCGTTGGATCGTGTGACTGCGTATTCGGATACACCGCGGTCCACCCGTACCCACATTCCATCCCCGGCGCTCCAGGCCGCACCCACCCGAACCAAACCAACCATGCCGAAAACCGTCACCCTTATAGGCTGGGTCTTCATCCTGACCGGAGTCCTGGCCGTGCTTGAATTGGCCACAGGCTTGCTCGGAAGCCGCCTGATCCTCGGATTGAACTTGCTGTTGCTTCCCGCGGGAGCGGGTCTACTTGCGGGCCGGGAGAAATGGCGAATCCGGTCGATCGCGCTCACCGCCATCAATGCCGTTGCGCTGCTCATCATGATCGTAGTCGTCTATTGGTCCGGAGCCGGAGAACCCGGAAGTGGATCCCACATTGAAGTGGACCTTCACACCGGGATGGGAGTTGCGCTGTTGACGATCTACGCCATCGTAGTGATCGGGGCCTTCGGATGGGTGGTATGGTATCTGTCGCGGCCTCGGGTTGTGGCCGCCTTTCGGGTGGCAGATGAAGACAGATGATCCTGTCCGCCGTAAGGTCGAGGGCCCCGCCTCGCCCGCCCCCTGCCCCACAATTCGTCACGGTCAACAATGGTCAGCTACTGCGCTCCCAACGCGCCTTCCATGACACATGTCACCCCTGTGAACCGCAGGCGCCGTGGACTCCTCGCCTTGCCTGCGTCGCCGAGGAGCGCCTGGCGATATGTTTGCTTGTCGCTGTTCAGAAAGAATCCCTCACCCTTCCCATGACCTTCATCCGCCTCCTTCCCGTTGTTTTCAGCCTTCTTCTCCTGGCCGCTCACTTCCTGCGGGCGGGAGGAGTCGCCGCGATCCTTTTCCTATTTGTCGTGGTTGCAAGTTTGCTCGTCCGCAAACGGTGGGTAGCGCGCTTCGTCCAGGTCGTGCTGGTCGTGGGTGCTCTGGAGTGGGTCCGCACTGCGATCAATCTCGTATTCGTGCGCCAGGAGACCGGCGAGCCGTGGACCCGTATGGTGATCATATTAGGATCCGTAGCACTCTTCACGCTGGCATCCGCTCTGGTTTTTCGCATGCCCGCGGTGAAACGGCATTATGATGCGTAGAGGCTTCCTTTGCCCGTAGTGAATCGGTGCAATGGTGATCTGAAAGGTCAGGTGCCGGCAAGGAGCCGACGGAATCGTGTACAGAGACGTCGGCCGCCCGCGATGCATCGGCAGGATCGTGCGCAGAGACGTCGGCTGCCGGCAAAGAGTCGGCGGAATCGTGTTCAGAGACGTCGGCCGCCCGCAATGAATCGGCGCACTAGGACGGGGTGGCATCGGTCACGCCCGCTGAAGGGTGTCAAGTTGGGAACGTTTGTGCGGAATGACGAGTTTTCTTTGTTTTAGTCCATCTGGCGGCCCCGGGCCACTTTGGTCTCGGGCGCGCCTTGGATCCTGTTGCCTCCTCGATCGGTTTTCCGTTTCCCCCGCCGCTCTCCACCCGACCTGCTCGCGGAGTAGCTCCGCCGATGCACCCACCGATGCCGCCGACCCTCCACAAAGCCACTTCCCAGGAGGAGCGCGAGGCGGTTTACCGTCTTCGGTATGCAACGTATGTCTCGGAGATGCAGCTTTTCGGCACTGCTGCCGATCACATTGGGCGGCGATTGACCGATCCCCTCGATGCCAGCGCGCACCTGGTATACGCCACATCGGATGAGGAGGTCGTTGGAACCGTTCGGCTGCATGTCGGGGAACGGGAGCCGTTTCCGGATCGGTTTGAGCGTCTCTATGGGCTTTCGCGTTTTGCCGACTGCGTGCAAGGCTCCGAGATCGTTATCCTCTCGATGCTTACGACTCGTGCCGATTATCGCGAGTCGGATCTTGCCCTGGACCTGCTTCGAGAGGCAGCGCGCATCGCATGCGTGGAGGGTGGCCAACTGGTATTTGTCGCTCCCCAACCTCACCTCCTGAATCTCTACCTCAGCCTCGGTTTCCGCAGTTACGGAAGTCGGGTCTTCAACGATCCGGAACTCGGAATCCTCGTTCCGATGGCCCTCGTCACGGCGGATCGAGAGCATCTGGAGGAGGTCCGCTCCCCTCTCGGCCCGGTATTTCGCGACGCTTCGCGGGATAAAGCTCGCGTCAAACGGATCCTCGAGCGACTGGGGGCGGCCGGTGTACAGTCCCTTGACGAATCCGGCCCGAACGGTTGGACCACCGTCTATGCCCGGCTCGCCGATGCCCGGCAGCAGGGTCCACGCTTTTTTGACGGCCTCAACGCGGAAGAAATACGAACTGTCGTCTCCCATGGACATGTGATCACGTGCAGGCCGGGTGATCGATTGATTCGAAAGGGTCAGCGCGCAAGCAACGTGATGGTCGTCCTCTCGGGTAGCCTGGAGGTGCGCGAAGGCGACCGTATTCTCGCCGTCGCCGTACCGGGTGATGCGGTCGGTGAGCTTGCCTTTCTCCTGGGCGAGCGCCGCACGGCAGACGTGTTCGCAGGACGCGCGGGAGTAGAGGTGCTCAACCTGGACGAGAAGGTGCTCAACAACCTGATCGAGAACCCAACCCGCATCTCCGGCATTCTCCTTTTCAATTTGAGTCGGACGCTAGCCAGAAAATTGGCAGAGACCACGGCCCTTCTCCAACCGCCCGGCAAGCGTCTTTTCCAGGCCGGCGGGCTTTTTTAGGCCGGTTCGGCCCCATCACCTCCCACACCCAATTCCGTTCGCGGCACACGCCGATCGGGTAACATTGTTTTCAGCCGCTCGTCTAAGGCGGATCGACGGTCTTCTTTTTTCTGGCACGTCCTTCCAGAATCGCGTGAAAAGAACTCCATACATCGACAACCTCCGTGTCTTTCTCACGCTGCTCGTGATCACGCATCACACGGCGATTGCCTACGGAGCGGAAGGCAGCTGGTACTTCGAGGATCCCGGAGCGGATTCCCTGGTCACGTCGTTGATCCTTACGCTGATGGCGGCCGTGAATCAGTCCTTCTTCATGGGCCTCTTCTTTCTGATATCAGCCTACTTCACGCCTGGCTCGTATGATCGGAAAGGCCCCTGGCGTTTCCTCAAAGACCGCGCGCTCCGACTCGGAGTGCCGCTCCTGGTGTATTTCTTCCTGCTCAACCCTCTGCTGATCTACCTTCTGCGCCGTTACCGGGGTGACACGGCCACATCCGTTTTCGCCTTTTTTCGAGACCACTGGCTGGATACCACCGGAACGGGTCCGCTCTGGTTTGTCCTGTCGCTATTGCTCCTTGCTGTCACGTACGTGGTCATCCGCCTTCTATCGCGCAGGCGGTCGGCCATTGCCTGGCCGATGCCTTCCGATTCCCGGATCGTCGCCTTTTGCATCACCGTCGGTATCGTGACCTTCGGCGTCCGGCTCATTTTCCCGACAGGATGGGAGGTCTTAGGCCTCCAGTTCGGGTATTTCACGCTGTATCTCTGCCTTTTCGGACTCGGACTGGTTGCACGACATAGCCACTGGCTAGAGGGCATCTCAGCGCAAACGGCCAACCGCTGGTTTCGACGTGCCCTTTTCACCATCTTCCTCCTGCCCGTGGCACTGATGCTGGGCGGTGCGCTGGAAGGTCGCATTGACGCGTTCGCAGGCGGATGGACCTGGCAGGCGCTTTCATACGCCCTCTGGGAGCCGTTTGTGTGTGTGGGCATTTGCCTCAAACTGCTTCAAGCCTTTCGTGACCGATGGAACAGGGCAGGGCCGCTCCTGCGCGCTGCAGCGCGAAGCGCCTACACGGCGTACATCCTCCACCCTTTCTTCGTGGTAGGATCGACCATGGCGCTCGTTCCATGGGCCGCACCGCCTGCCTTGAAGTTCGCCGTTGCAGTTCCGCTTGCCTCTGCAACCTGCTTCCTCTTATCCGATCTGGTTCGACGAGTCCCGGTGATGCAGCGCATCCTGTAACGTGCTTTCTCTCATGCGATCGGGTTAGACGGGTCCCTTCGATGCAGCGCATCCTGCAAACGTGCTGCCTCTTATCCGATCTGGTCAGACGAGTCCCTGTGATGCAGCGCATCCTTTATGAGCTGCACATGAACATGCTTCCTGCTCGCGGGCTCTTCCTTGTCGAGGTCCCATGCAGTGTGTCTCGCCCACCGGGTCGAAGAGGTCCCATCCCTCAGCGCATCGTATGAAGGAGGTTTGCGACGACGGCTAGCCCGAAAACGCGGACCCGTTCCCCGTGACATCTCAACGACCGAGTCCTAGCGCTGCACATCGATGCGTGACGCCCCGGGGGTCAGACGGCCGCCGACACGGTCCCAAATCCGGCACGCACCCCTGCCCGCGCCTCACCGCGCCAGGCGCTCCAGGCCCTTCAGATTCGCGCGCAGCGTCTCCTCTGAATCCGTCTCCTCCCGGTGATCGAGGATGCCGAGAGGTCCCCCATAGCCGGAGTGCCTGACGATTTGCAGCATTTCCTCTTCGTGCGCACCTTCTCCGATCGTCAAAATCTTCGGGTCTCCCGTCGTGCTCATCCCGTTCAGGTTCACGCACAGGAGATACGGTAGCATTCTCCGAAACCGGTTCTCGAAATCGGCGATGTCCCCGTGTCCGTGGTGGAAATTGTAGACGATGCCCACATGGTCCGCTGGAGCGTTTGCGCGCAGCCACTCCACGATCTGCGCCAGGTTTTCGGGCTCCCCCTGCCACCCACCGTGATTGTAGAGCCCGAGTTTCAGCCCGTAGCGTCGCGTTTGCTCCACCAGCGGCAATAGCGCCCGACCTGCGGCCGCCACCTTGTCCTCTTGCGTCTCCCCTGCCGGCTCCTCCAGCATGAGCCAGATCTGCGGCCGGATGCCATACTTCGTGATGAGGGGCCAAATGGACTCGTGGGACGACCAGAATGCGAAGAACTCGATGTCTGCCTCCCGCATCGCTAGAATTTCCGCCTCGAAGAACGGCACATGCCGGTGCCGCCAATCGTACGCGAGACGCCGCAGCCCGAGACGCCGCAGCATTTCGGCCCTTTCGACCGGCGAGCGGTCCATCGCGTCGAACGGCACGATGCACCACGCGACGAGGCTGTCCCGCCCCGGCGGGGTGGTGTCACCGACGTGACCGGGAATATCTTGACCGTGCAGGAGCGACCCGGCGGCAAGTGCAAGAAGCAAGGGGAGTGCGCGGGTAATCTTCATGGAGTCCTCGTCCGGTTTCCTTCTCGGCGTGTGACCGCAACCCATCCGCCACCAAAAGCGCCGTAGAGATCCCGGAAATTACTCAATGCGGGGGCCGATTGCCGCTACGGTACCCTTTGCCGCACCTCCTCCTTCATGGTTTTCGATGAATCCGATTCAAGCCAATT
>CAYLXM010000030.1:0-17809 GCA_964387555.1 uncultured Rhodothermales bacterium
GAGGGGGGAGTTCAAGGGTGGTGGGTGGTGGGTGGTCGGTGGGTGGGTGGTCGGTGGGTGGGTGGTCGGTGGTGGGGGAACCACCGGGTTGATGGGTTACAAACTAGACCGGGTACATAGGTAACACTTTTCAGTTAATTATACTGGTTGTAGTTGGTTGGTGGTTGGTAGCAGGGGGACGGCAGAGCGCACCTGAGGTTCACAGGGCGAAGCGTTCCGGAAGGGGTCCGGTAAGCGGATGGAAGTTAGCACCGGGCGCGTTGTTCGTGTTGTGTCGGGCGTGCCTCGGGTGTAGGTTAAGCCAATTTCCGGGTGTTACGGTTCTGAGACTCAATGCACGCCTCCACGCTTCGCTCCCCGGATCGTGCCCGCTGCAGGCTCCAGGGACACTCCAATTGGTCGCAACTCCCAAACATCTAAACTACTAAACTCCTAAACTATATAGTCTTGCATTCCATCGACTACATCATCATCGCGCTGTACCTCGTCGGTCTGGTCGTCGTCGGGTTGATGTTTCAGCGGCGGGCCTCTCAGAACATCGAGGGGTTCTTTCTCGGCAACCGGAAGATCCCCTGGTGGGCGCTGGGAGCCTCAGGGATGGCGTCGAATCTGGACGTCGCCGGTACGATGATCATCGCGGCGCTCATCTACGCCCTCGGGCTGAAGGGATTCTACATCGAAATCCGGGGCGGGGTCGTGCTCATCATGGCCTTCCTGATGGTCTTCATGGGGAAATGGCTGCGTCGCTCGCAGGTGATGACCGTCGCGGAGTGGATGTCCTTCCGGTTCGGCGAGGACCGGCAGGGCCGCTCCGCGCGCGCGCTGGCCGCCATCGCCAACCTCATCTTCGCCATTGCGTCGGTCACCTACTTTGCGCAGGGCCTCGGCATTTTCGCGGGCAAACTGCTCGGAATTTCCCCCGTGCTGGCCACCTACGTCATGATCGGCCTCGCGACTATCTATACCATCGCGAGCGGACTCTACGGCGTCGTCTATACGGACGTTTTCCAGGGCATCCTCATCTTCATCGCCGTGCTGTATGTCATCGGGATGACCTTCGTCAACTACTCGCTCCCCGAGTCGTTCGAGGTCAGCGTACCTCTGATCGGGGGCGGATTCGAGACGATTCGGCACCATATCTCCTCATGGGCCGACTGGCGACCTTCCTGGAGAATCGACGTCCCCGGCGCGTACAGCCAGTACAACTGGCTCGGCATGGCGGTAATGTTCTACATCCTGAAATCGTCGATCGAAGGGCTCAGCGGCGCGGGCGGCTACATGGTGCAACGGTACCTCTCGTCGGCCAGTGACCGCGAAGCCGGACTGTTGAGTCTCTTCTGGACCCTTCTTCTCTCCTTTCGCTGGCCGTTCGTGGTGTCCATCGCCATCCTCGGTGTCGCGTACGGGGCCTCCAACGAAATCATCTCCAATCCGGAGGAGGTCCTTCCCACCGTCATCCTCGAGTTGATGCCCATCGGCATCAAAGGATTGCTCGTCGCCGGACTGGTGGCGGCCGCGATGTCCACGTTCGATTCCACCGTCAACGCCGGAGCGGCGTACTGGGTGAAGGACATCTACCAGTTCTTCATCAATCCAAAGGCGACGGAGAAACAGTTGATCCGTCACGGTCGCGGAGCCTCACTACTGATCGTACTGATCGGAGTTGCGTTTACCTACGCGTTCGTGAGCATCAATGACATATGGGGATGGCTGACGATGGGGCTTTCGGCCGGCTTGATGATTCCGCAGCTCATCCGCTGGTACTGGTGGCGATTTAACGGATACGGTTACGCGGGGGGGACGTTCGTCGGGATGGCACTCGCCATCGGCCAGCAGATCCTGTTCCCGGGCGTCGGCGAGATGCTTAACTTTCTCGTCATCTCCACCCTCACGCTGATCGCGTGTATCGGAATCACGCTATTGACGCCCCCGACGCCGGATGCCGTTCTGGCGAACTACTATCGGGTGACCCGCCCCTTCGGGTTCTGGCGGCGCCTGCACGGCCTCATCCCCAGCGAAGAGGACGCATCGATCCGGGCCGAAAACCGCCGGGACATCCGGGCGCTTTTCGTCGCGGTGCCGTGGCAGCTCTGCCTGTTTTTGACGCCGATGGTGATCGTCACCAAGCAGTGGACCTACCTCTGGCCGGTCGCTTCGATGCTCGTCCTCTTGTCCATCCTCCTCTATTATACCTGGTATCGGCACCTGTCGACCGATCCTCCTGCCGTCGATTGACGTATGTCCTCCCGATTTTTGTCGCGTCGCTCCTTCCTGGAACTCCTTGCCCTTTCCGGGGCGGGCCTGGCAGCCCGGCCTTCGGTGCAGATTCTTGCGCGATCGGGTCCTGCCCCGATTGAAGCGGACGTCGTCGTGTACGGAGCCGGGGCTTCCGGTCTCTGTGCGGCCGTGCAGGCCGCCCGCCTCGGTACCCGGGTGGTCCTCATAGAGCCGACCGTGTGGGTCGGGGGCAAACTGACTGCGGCGGGCGTCTCGGCGTTGGACGGCAATAAATACGGCCTCGGTTCGGGACTGGTGAAGGAGTTCCGCGACCGCCTCCTCGCACACTACGGCTCGGACGAGGCGCTGTTCAGTGGCTGGGTAAGCCTGACCTGTTACGAGCCGCACATCGGTGAAGGGTTCTTGCGCGAACTCGCCGCTCCCCTGGAGTCGCTGCAGATCCTTTTTGAAACGGACGTCGTGTCCTACGAGCATTCCGGCCCGCGGGAGCGCCTCATCCGGACGCGGGGACGGAACGGATCCGAGCGCGACCTCGTCACGCCGGTCTTTATCGACTGCTCGGAATACGGAGATGGCCTGGCGCTCGCCGGCATCCCGTACCGCCTCGGACGAGAGTCCCGCGACGAACTCGGAGAGTCGGCCGCTCCGGAGCGGGCCGATTCACGGATCCAGGATCTGACCTATGTGGCCATCCTTCAACGGCGTACCGGCGTCGATCCGGTTGTCGGCGATCCGACGGCTGATTCGTACTGGGACTTTTTCCGGTGCAGCACGCTGGAGGACTGTCCGAATCCGGATCCGGAGGTGCTCAACCACACCGTCCACGACTGGCAGCGTTTCATCACGTACGGCGCCTTGCCCAATGACAAGGTGATGCTCAACTGGCCCCACCACGCAAACGATTACCCGGTCCCGCCTGCATTTTTCGAAGACCGCTTCTATCGTCGCACGCACCTGGCCGCGGCGCGGCAGCATACGCTCCAGTACGTCTCTTATCTTCGAAAGGGGCTCGGACACGTCGAGTGGGAACTCGCGACGGACGAATATCCGACGCCGGATCGCCTCCCGCTCATTCCCTATATGAGGGAAAGCAGGAGGATGGTCAACGGGCGGATCATGGTGCAGGACGAGGTCGTCGCGGACGGGGACCGGCCGAGAGCGCCCATCCAGGAGGACGCCATCGCGGTGGGGGACTATTTTCTCGATCACCACCACGCCGAGCACCATCTCCCCCCGGCCGAACGTCTGATTGAAGACTACCCGGACAGCAAGCCGTTTCAGATTCCCTTGCGCGCGTGTTTGCCTTCCAACGGAGATCCCTGTTTTCTGGCCGGGGAGAAGAACATCGCCGTGTCGCACATCGTCAACGGATGTACCCGCCTGCAGCCGGTCGTGATGCTGATCGGCCAGGCTCTGGGCGTGGTTTCAGCACTGGCGGCGCAGCGCAACATTGCCCCGGTCGATGTGCCCGTGCGGGACGTGCAGCGAGTGCTGATTCGTGCGGGCGCACAGGTGTACCCCGTCTACGACCTCTATCGGTCCGATCCGGGTTTTGTCGCCGTTCAGGAACTGGCGCTGGTCGGCCTGCTGGACGACCGTGACCCGGTGAACATGGAACCGGACCGCCCCGTTCACGGTCGGGAGGTGCAGGAATTCCTGCGTCGCGCCGGCCTGGAAGCGCAACTGAGACGAAACGGCTCGGCCGAGAGCCTGTCGGCGCGCGATTTTGGGCAGCCTTTGCGGAAATACCTCCCCGCCCGACGCGGTCCGGTCACTCGCGGTGACTTTTATATTGCTTTCCACGCCGTGGCTGCCCCCTTGCACGGGCTGCAGTCGTGATTCAGCCTTGCCATGCTGCCCATCACGGGTACCTTTCTCGATGAAATCACGCACGACATTCCGAGCCAGAACTGGGGCCCGGACGACTGGATGCGCGATTTCGATGCCATGAAGGCCATCGGCATCGATACGGTGATCCTGATCCGCGCCGGCTACAAGAACAGGGCGACCTTCGATTCAGCGGTGCTGCGCAGACAGGTGGATGCACTGCCGGCGTACGACGACCTGGTCGACCTATTTCTCCGCGAGGCGGAGCGGACGGGGATGACGTTCTATTTTGGCCTGTACGACAGCGGGGTCTACTGGCACAGCGGGCAGTACGAGCGCGAGGCCGATCTCAATCGGGCGTTCTGCGATGAAGTGATAGAGAAGTACGGAGAGCGAACCGCATTCGGCGGATGGTACATCTCACATGAAATCAGCACCTATGATGAGGGGATGATGCGGGTTTACGATGTCCTCGCCGGACACCTCCGCGCGCTGAAACCCGTCCCGATCCTCCTCTCTCCGTACATCAAGGGTGTGAAGCAATTCGGCGGTGAGGCGCTGGCGTTGGACCAGCATGGGCGCGAGTGGGAGGCGGTGTTCGACCGGCTGGCGGGGAACGTGGAGATCGTGGCGTTTCAGGACGGCAACGTACCGTATGCCGAACTCCCGGACTACCTGCGGTTACACAGAGAACTCGCGGCCGCCCGTGGAATCCGCTGCTGGAGCAACGTCGAGACCTTCGACCGGGACATGCCCATCAAATTTCCCCCGATCGACTATCGGATGCTGCGCTACAAGATGGAGCAGGCGGAGAAGGCGGGTGTGGAGAAGCTGATCACATTCGAATTCTCGCATTTCATGAGTCCGAACTCGATCTACCCTGCGGCGCGGGGGTTGTATCGGAGGTACAGAGAGAGTTTAGGAGTTTAGGGGTTTAGGAGTTGCGCGACTAGTGACCGGCGACCCCTTCCCACTTACCACTTACCACTCCCCACTCGCCGACTGCCACCCCCGGACCTCCGGACCCTCGGACCTTCATATCGTAACACGCACCATAGTCCGTCGCCTTCCCACACTTCCGGGACTTCCGCACTGCCCATACTCTGGAACCCGGCCTCCGCCGGGATGACGGGCATCAGCGACCCGTCACCTCCGGACCCTCGGACTATCGGACCCTCGGACCCCTAACCCACTCCACTCCCGGCTCAGCCACGTTCCCCAATCCGTTGTCCCACAGGAATTCGCCCGTCACCCCAAGGGTTCCGGATGCCGCCGCCAGCGCGTCACGCAGGTCGGCGCGACCGTGGCTCTTGCTGCGCAGCGCGCCGGCGATAAGGTGGACGGCATCGTAGCTGTACGCGGCTCCAGCGGAGGGCGACATCCCGAAACGTGCATCAAATCGGCGGACGAAACCGTCGAATTCCGCATTCGAGGTCTGCTCGAAAGGCCTCAGGAGGAGGATCGGCCCGCTGTAGAGTTCGGCGAGGCGATCGTACGCCAAATCCGGAATCCAGGGAATCAGGAGGGGGACGTGCAGGCCCGCCGCCCTCAATGCTTCGATCACGGCGTTCAGGTCCGTGGCAGACAGCCGGAGGATAATCGCGTCGGTTGAGAAATCCGTCAGCCGCCGCACGATCTCGCGGGGATCCAGACCCTTCGCCGGTACCTGAAGGTGGAAGGCGGGCGCCAGACCTGCGGCTTTGAGCTGTGCAAGTGCCGCCGTGGCAAAGATCCGGTCATCATGATGAGTCGACGTGACGAGTCCGAAGCGGACGGCGGACAGGGCTCGTCGGGCCTCTGTGATGAGCGCTTCCGCCTGCCGTTCGTCGTTGGGTGGAAGCCGGAAGACCCAGGGGATGCGGATATAGGTCAGCGTCGGATCCGCCGAGATCGGAGACAGGAGCGGCACCCGCGCCTTCGTGATCACCTGCTCGGCCACATGCGTGGCATCGCCGTTGATCGAACCGATGACGGCCGTGACCTGGTCCTCGTAGACGAGCCGGACCATGTCCTTTGCGCCGCCGCGCCACGGATCGCCGGACCAACGGCTGATGAGTCGAAGGGGCTTCCCGTCGACCCCTCCAGCGTCATTCACCTCTTCCGCGGCCAACAACGCACCGTGCCACATAGCGCCGTTTTCGTCGGCAGGCGCATCGGCCGGACCGAACAGACCGATCCGAATTTCATCCGGGTCGAGCCGCTCCGAAGAAGAGGTTCGCGGTCCGGTAAACTCGACCGGCGTGTCGAGCACACTGGGGACTCGTGGGTCTCCTCCGTCAGCCGGCTGTGCGAAGGTCGCCAGCGGCGCTGTGATGCCGGCTATCAGAAGCGTGACCGTTCCGACCCAACGCAAAACCATAGCCCCTCCCCGACCGTCCATTGGCCCCGCCATTCACTACGGATGCTGCAGCGCTTCGATGTCAATGGCCCCGGACGTGAACTCGTCTTCGGAGAAGAAATCCCAGTAGCCGTCACGGGCCACTGCCAGGGCCACCGGTCCCCGGTGAGACTGGACATAGTCCATTTGCTGCCTTCCCGTCACCCCCGCAAAGTCTTTTCCCAATTCCGCCAACTGATCGCGGATGAGCGCCCGATTGAGGCCGGCCCGCTCGATTGCGAGCAGGAGGATGCTCATGCTATCGTAGGCATGGGCGGCATAGGTCTCCGGCTCTTCACCGTACCGCTCGCGGAAGTCGGCCTTGAACTGCAGGTACTTGGGATCGTCACGGGTCGGATCGTACGGGTACCCTGCGACGACTTTTCCGGGATTGGGTCCTGCCAGTTCGAAAAACTCCGGCGTCACCATGCGGTCGCTTCCGAGCACCCACTGGTTCATACCCATCTCTCGCATTTGCTTCACGATGAGGGCCGACTCGGTCACATTCCCGTAGGTGAAGATCGCATCAGCCCCAGCTTCCTGGATGGCCTGGAGTTGCGCTGTGAACGTCGTGTCGCCCTCCTGATAGGCGAACTCGAACGTATAGGGAAATCCCAACCGGGTCGCCGCGTCACGAAACTCGCCCGTATTCATACGGCCGTAGCGGTTCACGGCTCGAAGCGTGGCGACCTTATTGAGTCCCATCTTTCGAAACGCGAAATCAGCAAGCAGATAACACATTTGCCGGTCGTCGGCAATGTGGCGAAAGACCCACGGGATGTTCGTCTCGACGAAGGTGGGGTCCGTGTTGGCCGGGTTGACCATGGGGATTTCCATTTTCAAGCCCGCCCGAATGAGAATATGGGTGTTGTCGCCGTCAACCGAGCCCATGATGGCCCAGACGCTGTCGTTGTAGGCGAGCTTGATGATGGTTTCTCCAGCCGAACGCCACTCTCCGTTGTCATTGCGCACGAGAAATTCGAACGGTTTCTCACCCCGGTATCCACCGCGTGCATTGGCCTGCTCGATGGCCAACCGTGCCCCCTGCAACATCTTTATCCCGATCGGGGCCAAATGAGACGCGCGATACCCGTCCCAGCGCGTCCGCGTCTCACCCGATCTCCTGGGCACCGGTCGATCGCGGCCCGCCGTTTCCGCATCCATCGTAATGATGGGTCCGACGAACCCCACCTTCACGGTGGGGACGTGTGTGGGTTCAGGGATGTGCCGCCCATACCCTGTGTACTCGAGCGGGGTATTGAAGAACCGTCGGTAGGGCTCCTGAAAGTTTGCGTAGGGCACCAGTTCCCGCGGCGTTTTGGCGTACGCCGCCGTATCCATCACCACTTCATCGATCTGACCTGTCGCAGGTCGGGACGGAAGTAGGACTACGAGAACGAGGCAGACAAGGGGTAGAAGCGTCTTCATGGCGTCGTGTCCGGCTGCATAAAACTCAACAATACGTATTGGTATTGCACCTGGCGTGATCAGCATCCGCGCGACCTCAGCGGCCGGTGCGTGCCGCTGTTTCGGGCGGCCCCAGCCCCGGGTGGAAGCCCTTCCCAATCCCTCTCGCAACGCCATGCCCCGTGCCGACCCAGATGTCATCGCCCTGGTAGTCGAACGAGATGGCGAAGTGATTCGGCAAACTGAGATTGGTGGGGACCTTCTTGATCACCTTTCCGTCCCTGGAGATCACCGCCGTCCACGTTTCGTCCTCCTCCTTCTCCTTGCGGTAGGTGACCCAGGTGTCCGTCGGGAAGTCGATGATGGCCGCGAGACCCTTGTCGGTACAACTGTAGGTCGAGTTGCCCGATCTTGCCTTCTGGAAATTGATGAACCCGCTCGGCAAGCCGCTGTTCAGTTCGGAATAGGTCTGCCAGTTGCGCCCATCGTATCGGCTCAGCCCGAAGTAGGAGGAGACCCAGAGGATCCCGTCCTGGTAGGCGGTCGATGTCGTGATGACATGCGAAACGCCGTCATCGCGGTAGAGATCGATCTCCATTTCGCCATCCGGGTCGAGGTAATCCGTCCACTCGTCGGTTGCCACGTCGTATTCGAGGACGCCGCTCCCCCACACGGCCAGGAAGACCTTTTCCGGATAGGCTGCCACGTGGTAGTTCCAGACTTCCTCCATGGGAGAGTTCTGCTCGTTGTAGACCGTCCACGTGTCCTCCACGTAGTTGTACCTGCTCGCACCCCCCGTAGTGGCGACCCACACATGGTCGCCCTCTACGTCGATGGCGTACGTCACATCGCTCAGCAGTCCACTGTTCATCTGCGTGAAATGATCAAAGCGCCCACCGCTGAAGCGGGCGATGCCTTCGCCGAAGAGTGCGAGCCAGAGGTCTCCCGTTCTCGGATCCTTGTCGATTCCGATCACGACCCTCCATGGCAAGCCGTCCTTTTCGGTCCAACTCTTCCAGGTCCCGTCATAATAAAGGCTAAGACCCCCTTCACTGCCTATCCACAAGCTGTCTCCGTCTGAGCGGACCGCAAAGATGTGGTCGTTGACGAGACCGCCTTGGGTCGATTCGGATGTGAACGATTCCCACTGCGTGTAGACGAAGGGTTCTCCGTCGGGATGATTTTCGGGCGCCGTCTGGCCCATGCTCCCTGCACTCAGGAAGAAGGCAATGCAGAACCCGGTCAGGCTGCGCAACATGGTGATGTAGTCTAGAGCGTTTTGAGATATTCGATGAGGTCGTTCAATTCGTCCTTGGTGAGGTCATTCGTGACCCCGTGCGTGTCATACGGGTTGTACAGCGTCCAGATCTCCTCCAGCGAATGCGCCTTGCCGTCATGCATGTAAGGAGGTGAATCGTAGATATTGTTGAGATGCGGGACGTCGAATCGGGTTTGAGTATCCAGCGGGGACGCTGAGCCGATATCAAACCGTCCTCGATTGGTGTAATAGGGCGCCGGGTGACAGAAGTAGCAGCGATTCTGCAATGGAATCAGGTTGTTGGACTTGTCGTAGTCCCTCTCGAAGAGTTGCTTTCCGCGGCGTTGTGCCGTCGTGAGGTCCGCTCCGACGGGACGGTAGCGATTGGGCGGACGAGAGATGGTGACGATGTAGCGGTCGAGGGCGGCAGCCTGTTCTGCGTTGTACGGATCACCTCGCGTGAAGAATGCAGACAACCGTGCCCCGCACTGCCGTTTCAGGGTAGGATTCGTCCCCACCCACTTGAAGGGAGCCGTATCGTTGATTCCGCGCAGCGTCCGGTTATCGACGGGATTCACTCCCAGGCCGTCTGCTTCGATGTCATAGGTGATGCCGTCGATGTGGCCGTCGGGGTGACACGAGTGGCACGCAAATTGTCTTGCATAGGTTTGATCGGCCCGATGAAATAGACGCTGCCCGTAGCGCGTGTCGGTGATTCCTTCAGGTCCACCGAGGTCGATCACGCCTGTTTTCTCCAGTTTGCGCACATCGATCACGGAAATCGCGTCGTCCAGGCCGTCTGCCACGTAGAGCGTCCTGTGGTCGGGCGACAGGGCCATCCCGCGCGGGCTCTCACCCACCGGAATCCGCTTCACGACCCACTCGAGGCTCTTGCCCAGATGGTTGGGGAGCACTTCGGCTCGCTCCTCAGGCGTGGCCTCCTCCAGCAGCCGCTTCATGGCCGCGATATCGATAACGGCCACTTCCCGGACACCTCCTCCCGAAACGAACGCGTAGCGTCCGTCGCGCGTGATGACGATGTCCGTCGGATCGGCAAACCCCTCGTCCCATCGATCGAGCAGGAGCTGATCGGTCCGCCCATCCGGCCAAAGGATCCCGATGCCGTTTGTGATGATCCAACCCTGGGCGTTGCGGGTCATCGGAACCAGGCTCTTGGTGCGAATGAGCGTCACCATCGCGAAACTATCATCCGGCGCCACGGCGACACCCTGAATCAGGTTCGCGTCGAGCAACTGATACCGATGGCGCACGGTCGAACGGCCCGTTTCGATGACGGTCACCTCGGAGGTAGCCGGCTCCCGGAATTTGCTGAACCGCGGAAGGTTATTCGTCACATACAGCGTGCGCCCGTCGGAAGAGCCCGCGATTCCCCAGGGTCCACGCGACGCAGCGAGTCGCTTGATTTCCTTTTCCGCGGCGAGATCGACCACGGAGATGTCATAGGTGCCTGCGTTGGTCACGTAGAGAATCGTTCCGGCCGGGTTGGTGGCCATTTCGTGGGGTTCGTCACCCACGGCAAAGGTGGATAGAACCCGGTAATCGGTCATATCGACGACCGAGACATCATCCGAACCTCGATTTGCCACGTAGGCCCTTTTCTCGTCGCCCGATAAGAGGACGTGGTGCGGCTGGCGCCCGACAGGGATTTCGGCGAGGACGCTCCCTGATCGGGGATCGACCACCAGCACCTCATCGGAACCTTCACACACCACGAAGAGACGGCGCCCGTCACGGGTGACTGCCAGATTGAACGGCGTTTTGTACCGCAGCGCCGCTTCTTCGATTTGCCACCGTGAGTGGTTGATGAGCGGCCACATCCGCTCGTAGTCGAAGGTGTGCCCATGAATGTTCTCGGTATGGCAGGTGAGGCAGACGGAAGGCTCGACATCCACCAATCCTGCTTCTGCCGCCGCGACGGGATCCCGCATCACGCCATCATGCATGTAATCGCTGCCTGCGCCGTGGCAGCTCTCACACTGGACACCGTGCGCCGGATCGAACGTCTCCGCAAACTTCCCCGACGGCTCTCCCCCTCCGGTCACGTGGCATTTCAGGCACTCCGCGGCGTGTTGCGGATTCCCCTCGACTCCCATCTCAGCCGCAATCTCCCTGGCCCTTTCGGTCCCGAGAATCGCATACGCCCTGGCATGCTCCGAAGCGCGCCACTTACTGAAAATACGCTTGTCAGGGGAAGTCCTCCCGTGGCACGTGCCGCACACGATTGCACCCACGTATTGCGGGCCGGCAACCGGCTCCGCTGCGTGGGAAGCCTCCATGGCCACGACCGCGCTTCCGGGGTGGGCAATCTCCTTCAGTGCTTCCTCATAGACGAATTTTCGAACCTCCAGCACGGCCGTGTGCGAGCCCTTCTCGGCATGACAGACCATGCAGGTATGCTCGCCCGGGAACTTCAGCCCGGCTTTCCTGGCGCGGTCGGGGTCTTGCATGATCGCTTCGCTGCTGTAGCCACTACCCGGGCCATGACAGAACTCGCACTGGATTCCGTCCTCGGGGTAAAAGGTCTCGTCCAGTTCCCACTCCTCCACATCGAAAGCGGTCGTGTGGCATCCGAGACAGATCGGACTTTCGTGCGGGTCGACGTCGATGCCCGACAGGGCTGCAATCTCCTTCGCCACAGGCATGGACAGGCTGGTATACGCCTTGGCATGCCGGGTCAGCCGCCACTTGTTGAACTGATTCGGGTGGCATTGACGGCACGCCTGTTCTCCCAGATACACCCTCTCCCCATCGGCCGACGGCGGATGGGGTACCGGCGCCGGGTGTACCCCCATGAGCACCAAGCCCATAAGAAGAGTGAGGCCGGAAATTGCCAGGATGATGATGCCATGCCTTTTCATACGATCACTCTCTGTTGAGTGGACGTCCGGTAGACGGGGTGAGGGCTTCCGCAGCGACCCGAGGCGGCACGGGTGCGGGGTGCGCTCCGGCCCCGAAGTGCCTGGTCGTCATTCAATAGGCTCCATGATGGTCAGTACCTGATTGGTCCCAATGTTTTCGAGCTGCTGAACCCGCCCACTGGGCCAACGAATTTCCAGCCGATCGATGCGCGAAGCATTGCCCAACCCGAAATGGATCCGGTGGTCACCCTGCGACATGTACCCCGAGGTGCTGACCCGGAGCCGGGTCTGCGTCGTCGCCCCGGCCGTGAGCCGGACGCGTGCGCCGATAGCATCCCGGTTGCTTTTCGTCCCAATCAGACGAACCATCGCCCAATTGCGGCGGTTGCCACCCTCGTTTCGGAGCAGCCGTGCGCGGTCATTCAGGTTCAACACGAGGATGTCGAGGTCTCCGTCGTTATCGTAGTCTCCCGCTGCAGAACCCCTGCTAACCAGTTTCTCCTGGAAATCGGGCCCCAGTTGGTCGGACACGTCGATGAACCTGCGACCCTGATCATTCCGCAGAAGGATGTTTTCTTCACCGGCCATGCGGTGGGCATGCCCGTTGGAGATGAAGAAATCGCCGTATCCGTCGTGATCGAAGTCGAAATAGTTCCCCGACCAACTTGTGTACTGTCCGCACACGCGTGCAATCCCGAGGCGAGCGCTCATCTCTTCATAGTAGACCCCGCCGACATTCTTGTAGAGCGAACTATAGGCCATGTCCGGCACGAAGATGTCCATGTACCCGTCGAGATCAATGTCCCCAAACTCGGCCCCCATGGCCGACGTGGCCTCACCCCCCTGTGAGAAGGCCGTTCCTGTTTTGACGGCCACGTCCGTAAACGTGCCATCCCCGTTGTTCTGATAAAGGAAGTTCTCCATGGCGTCATTGGGTACGTAGATGTCCCAGAGACCGTCGTTGTTGTAGTCCCCGGAAACCACACCCATCGCCCTTCCATTCGGATTGTAGACGCCGGCCTGTCTCGTCACGTCGGTGAACGTCCCATCCCCATTGTTGTGGTACAGCACGTCGGGCTGGCCCTTGTAGGAAAGAGGGCCGGGAAATCGCTGTGCCGCGTAGAAGTATTTGTAGTCGGGGTCATAGTCGACATAGTTTCCGACGTACAGATCCAGGAAGCCGTCATTGTCATAGTCCAACCACGTACTGCCGACGCCGCTGAGGTCGTTTTCCACGCGGGCCTCTTCGGTCACGTTCGTGAAGGTGCGATCCCCATTGTTGCGGTAAAGCGCGTTGGGACCATAGTTTGAGACGAACACGTCCGGATCGCCGTCATTGTCGTAGTCGGCAACGGAGACGCCCATCCCCATCCCCGTGTCACCCAGGCCCGACCCGGCCGTAACGTCGGTGAACGTGCCGTCTCCGTTGTTGCGGTAGAGCACGTTGGTCAGTTTTCCCCGATTCCTGCGCCCCCGTACGTTGCTGAATCCCTCGATATAGGCGCCGTTGACGAGGTAGATGTCGAGGTGCCCGTCCCCATCGTAATCGAAGAAGGCGCACCCGGCGGCGTTGGATTCGATGATGTTGTCCATGTCGCTGTCGCCGACGTTGTGGACGAACGTGATGCCCACGTGCTCGCTCACATCGGTCAGTCGCGGCAGTTCCTGCTGGATGAGGAGAAATCCCGACAGGAGCAGCAGGCAAGCCAGGGCCCCTGCAAGCAGAGCGTGGTTTCGATTCGCGATCATACGGTTACGAGATGTCGGGTGGAGTCGGCTACGGTGTGGACCGGTGAAGAGCGGATTGCACATCCCACGCCGCACCCAGATCGATCCACTCGATGATCTGGATGCGTTCCCTCGAAGAGAGCACCTCGTGCGCCGGCATTCCCTTGAAGAACGACCCCGGAGGAGGAGCGCCCGATCCCGTGTGGCGCCCCATCAGAAGCCAGATGAGCGGACTTTCAATCGCACTTCCAGGCACTACGTAGGGCCCGGCCACGGAACGCGCCTCCGGATCAAGCAGCGTCCGATACGTCAACGCCGGGACGTGTCCCGACCTGTCCGCGCCGGCTGAGGCCACAGCCGGGGCCGATTCCGTGGCGTGGCACCCGGAAGTTGCGCATCGCGCGGCCAGGATGGGCGCAATCTGGTGGCGAAAATCGACACTGCGTCGCCGCTCGGGCGGCAGAGTCAAGTCGACCGCCGGTTTCAAAATGGCGTCTGCCAGTTTGTTCGGAGGGGAGAGTTCACGGTCCTCGTGGCACCCGATGCAGGCCCGGTTTTCATTGCCGATGACCCAGGTCCAGGCCTTCTGCGTCCGAACGGCGAGGTAGTTCTCATCCAGTACCTGAAACGTGACGGGCGTCTCGGCAGGCACCCGTACGTGAAAAGACCCGTCCGGCTCAATGGGTGCAATTCCGAGCAGGCGGCGAAGCCCGAAGGACGCACCCTCGCCCGGTCCTTCTGAACTCGAGGCATCCCCCCGGGGACCACCCGGAACATCCTGCATGGCCGGGACGCCCTCGATGACGCGCACGAATTTCAATTCCCCGGGCTTGACCGGCCGCTGATCCGGCAAACTGGTCACATGGCTGGCCAAACAGTAGAAGACCCCGGTTTCAGTCCCCGGAATCAGCCAGTTCCCGCGTCCCGGCGGATTCGGACGCGTGCGGATTACCTGCGCATCAACCGTATGCAACCCCGCCTCCTCGAAAACCCGGGCCTTTCGCCGCCCAGTCGTCGGGTCGATCCGGTAGAGCCCAAACACGGCGTTGGAACGATCGGTCCGGAACGACGCCAGCAATCCGCCGTCGGGCAGCGGCCGCGGACTGTGATACATCCCCTTGGGGTCGGTGCTGAACTCCTGATACGTGCTCATCGGCCGGTGCCGGGAAACGAATGCCAGGTTGCCGCCTCCCAGCCAGTGCTGCCGGTCCGACTCAACGAAATACACGCGATCCCCCGTGGGCGCCACAGCGGCCATGTCTTTGTAGCGCGGCATGTTGTGGTTCCCGTAGAACGGCAGCCCGTCCGTACCGTCCACGTTGATCCCCATGAGGGCAAAGAGGCCGTCAGGCGCATATCGGTCGCCGAAACGCTGCCACGATGTGTAGACGATCCGTCCGTCGATCAGAACATCGGGCGCAAAATCGCTATGCAGGTTGAACGTCAGCCGGTGCAGCGCTTTTCCTTCGGGGTCCATACCGTAGAGGGCCCACGCCGGTCCGTCAGCCGATTCGTTTTTCCATCCATGGGCTGTGGAAGCGAAGACGATCTGCGGCGTGGGCGCCGGATCATCGAGATAGAACCGGTTTCCGGCAAAAACGGGCGTGATCTTGTCGCCGGGCCCACTGGTGAGTTGTTTCTTGGCGGACCCATCGAGACGCATCGTCCAGATCTCCCACGCGTCCCCGGCCTGCTTCTTTCCGGAAAAGACAATGCTCTGACCGTCGAAGGAGACGTCCGGATCGCAGGCACCGGCAAAATCGGCCGTGAGGTTGACCGGTCCGGCGCCCGGTGCCGATAGTCTGACAATCCTGGCCCCATCGACGTGGCGGTCCGATGGAACCCGCAACCCGGAAACCGGGTCGCCCTGCGGCCGCGAGACGTCCGGGATCTGGACAACCAGCAAATCCAGCTCCTCCGCCGGGCGAACGGTCGACAGCAGGGTGAGCGCACCCGAGACGACCGCTATCGTCACCAGAAGGTGCCGTGCTGCTGTCCATCGGTTTACCAGAGTCCGGCGAGAGCCCATAACATCCAGATTACTGATTCGAGAGTGGTCGCAAGCGGTGGAGGCCTCGCCGCCGGGGGCTCAGCGAGACGTCTGCTCGCGATGCTAGTATACTCTCATCATGCCGATCTGCCTTCGCTCCAACAGAAAATTCACCCCAAAGGGCATCATTCGATGCCTTTGCAGATCAATTGTTTAGAAGTTGTTCAGATCGGCATTCATCTCGTTAAGACCTGAACAAGAACCGCGTTGCCCGAGCACGCGAAGACCCAGTCACACGCCCGCCTTCCCCTCCCCGTGCATCCTGCTTACAAGAGCGGACACGTTCAATACCGACCCCGACAGCGACCCCGATCCCGTGTTTCGCATCTGATCGACTCGGTCACACGCCCGATTCGCCCCGCCTCCCGCACCCTCCGTACGCTCCGCACTTTCCGTAGGCTCCGCACCTTTCGTACGCTCCACACCTTCCGTACCCTTCGCACTTTCCAGACGCACGCCCGCACGCCCACACCCCTTCCGCACCCTCCCCATACTCCCCAACGTACAACCCCCTACTCCCCTACCGCCATCATGACCTCCAGATCATAGTCCGTGTACGACCGGTACTCCCCACGCAGCCAAAGGACGATCGTCTTGCCCGCCTCCCAGGCCGGAACGATCGGCCTAAGGTTGTCGGCCATCGAATTCGCTGTGATTGCCGTCCACTTCCATCCGGCGCCCCCGTCCCGTGTACGGCCCATAAAGATTTCGTAGTGGCGACGGCCGTCGGCTGAACTGACGAGCGGGACTCCCGTGACAGGATCGGCGTTCGTCGAAATGAAGACGATATCCGGATGATGCGGGTGTATCGTCGAGAGACCCGCGTAATCGTCTTCGCCGGCGTACAGCCTGGTCCCCGCAAAGGCAAGGGGATGATCCAGCCACTTTCTCCCGTCCCACCGCGCGTATCGATACCGAAGATCCTCCCCGCCCTGGCCGGGCGGCAGGTCCGCCCCGTTCACCTGCACGGAATAGACGGCCACCGGACGGCCGCGGCGATCCAGCGCCAGATCATTGCACCATGCGACTTTGTCGGCATCGCCCTGAAAGATGAGCGTGCCCATTTCGGGCCGCTCAAGTCCCGACTCCTCCCCCTCCGACGACGCCAGGGAGGCTACGGGTGATCCCTCGGTCGATCGCAGCGCACCGTCGCGATAGAAAATGTGGTAAAGGCTGTTCTCGAAATCCCTGGGATGCCCCTCCGTGTAGAGCATATGGACTTCGTCCTTCCCGTTGGAAGCATACCGTACGTACGGTCGATGGCGGACTGTAGACGGTACATCGATGACGATTCCTCCCGTCCGCCACGTCTCCCCGAGATCGTCGGACCACATCACGGAGGGCTTAAACGAATTATCGAGACCACGAAAGAAGTTGTAGATCCGCCCACGCTCTTCCGAGAGTTGGAAAACGTTGGAATACGTAAGGCGCGTGGCTTCACTGGGGGCAAATGACCGCACTCCGCCCCAGGCCGTCCAGTCATCCGGCTCGGATACCCGGTACCAGAGCAGGTTGTCATTCCCGTGGCGCGAAAACAACGTCAGAAGACGGTTGTCGGGGCGCAGCAGAAACACGGGCGAATCGTGATCATCAGCCTGAAGGCGGTCGTACAGTTCGATCCGAATCGTCTCTCTTGTCTGGAGATCGACGACCGTGGCCTCGATGTCGCCTGCCCGGAGAGAATCGAATCGGCCCGTGGCCACTGAACCGACGACGAGGCGTCCACCGGCCACCACGGCCCGCGGGTCCTCGAACCAGCACCATCCCCCGTCATCGTTGATGGCGACCGGATGCGAAAAATGCAGTTCCTGCGGGCGGCAGCCGATCGCAACGGTGAAAAGGAGAAGAACGGCCGGCGTTACGTGGACGCTCATGATCGATGCCTGTCGGTGGGAAGTACGCTCCCCATTTTTGCGATTCGTGTGCTTCGGATACAACACGGGCGAGGGCTCCAGAGACTGTGCACTCTCACCGCCCCGCCCGGCACAATCCGGCCGGTTTTTGTCAAGAGGATGGTCCATCCCTTTTTGCAATAACGGATATAG
>CAYLXM010000030.1:17909-23747 GCA_964387555.1 uncultured Rhodothermales bacterium
CCGGCCGGTTTTTGTCAAGAGGATGGTCCATCCCTTTTTGCAATAACGGATATAGCATGATTTGGCTACGAACCGAGGAACGGAGGAACCAGGGCATCCACAACCAATCCATCTACATACAAAAAAGTCGCAATAACGGCAATAGATCCCGGCTACCGGAGATCGGCCGGGTAGATCGTCAGATCGATGTTCCAAACCAGGGGCAAGATGAAATAGACGAATGCCGTCACGAGCAGGATGGACAAGATGTTCATCCAGAAGCCGACACGCACCATGTCGGCCATGTCGACATATCCCGACCCGAAGACCACCGCATTGGGTGGCGTCGCCACGGGCAGCATGAAGGCACACGACGCGGCCAGTGCCGCGGCGACCATGAGCGCGAATGGATGCACCCCCATGGCCAGGGCGAGCGCCGCCAGGATGGGCATCACCATGGAGGCGGTCGCCACATTGGAGGTGACCTCCGTGAGGAAATTCACCACCCCGACGAGCAGTACGAGGATGAGGAGTAGGGGCAGCCCGTGGAGCAACCGCAGCGCGTCGCCGAACCAGGCGGCCAGCCCGGACTCTTGAAAGCCGGCCGCCAGCGCGAGACCGCCCCCGAACAGAATGACGATCCCCCAGGGCAGATGCACGGCCGTCTCCCAGTTGAGCAACCGGCCATCCCGCGCCCGGGCGGACGGTAGCAGAAAAAGAGAAGATGCCCCGAGGAGGGCAATCACCGTGTCGTCCACTCCGGGCAGCAGGCGCCCCAGCAAAAACGGCCTCGTGATCCATGCCACTGCCGTGAGGGCAAATACGAGCGACACGACCTTCTCCTCTCTCGTCATCGGGCCGAGCGCAGCGAGTTCCTCACGCACCACCTCCCGGCCCCCTTCGAGTTGCGTGCCCGCAATCGGAAAGGCCGTGTGGACGAGATAGTACCAGCATCCGGCCAGCAGACTTGCGGATAGCGGCAATCCGAATAGGAACCAGCGCGCGAAGCTGATGTCCACTTCAAAGAGTTCGCGGACAACGCCCGCCAGCACCAGGTTGGTGGGCGTACCGATGAGCGACGCCAGGCCTCCTATGGACGCCGCGTAGGCGATCGCGAGCATAAGCGCTTTCCCGAACCCGTCCCGGCGCGGCACATCAGGAGCCAGACCATGGATGCGCCGCGCATGTGTGATGACGGCCGCCCCGATGGGCATCATCATCATTGCCGTGGCCGTATTGGCAATCCACATCGAAAGGAACCACGTGGCGACCATAAAACCGAGCACGATGTGGTCTGCCCGGGTCCCCATGAGGCGCACGATGTTCATGGCAATGCGCCGGTGCAATTCCCAGCGTTCTATCGCCTTGGCGATGATGAAACCCCCGATGAACAGGTAGATGAGCGGCTGGCCGTACGAAGCGGTCGTCTGCCCGATCGCCAACCCTCCGGTGATCGGGAAGAGCACGATCGGCAACAGCGATGTCACCGGGATCGGCACGGGCTCGGTAATCCACCAGGCGGCGATCCAGAGGGTACAGGCCAGTACCGCGCGGGAAGCCGCAGGCATCGTCTCCGCAGGCATTCCCCAGAGAACGACTGCGAAAAGCGCGGGCCCGAGCACCAGGCCGATTCGTTGTTTGGTCATGGTTCGGTAGCTACCTGGATCAAGAAAGCCCGATTGGCGGCCGACGCCACCGGGTCGTCACTCCCTGCTGCAGAATGGACGCTACTCCGCCGGAGCCCCTGCGAGCGCCCTACCTGGTGCCTGGCAGGCATCCCTTACCCCGCCGTCGCACCCACAGGCGCGCCGAGGTGGTTCCCGAAGAGCCCCCACCGACCCATCCTTATGCTTTTCAGATCCATGATCACTCCTGATTTTCCAGCGTGGAAGCGGCATCGTTGCCCCGGCCTGCTTAGGCAAATATCGGAAGATGGCGTGAGGAATGTCCACGAAATCGACCTCTGCGCGCTCCCCAACAGACCAGGCCCGAACGGCGCCTCCCTCCTCTCAGAGTTGCATTCGGAATTTCCACCGGGTCATCAGCGTGGCCCAAGCCAGTATGAAAGCCGTGAAGAGCAGCGAGCGGAAGACGCCCGGCAGACCTGCCGTGGCCAGCGGGGCCAGCCATTTCCAGCCGATGGCGGCGTAGAAGATGTCCGGCAAGAGGTACGTGAGCAGGGCGTTTGAACCGGCCGGGGCCATAGGGGCAGTCCAACGGCGGTATCCTCGAACATCGATGACCCAGTACAGCAATAGAAAGAGCACCACCCCGATGCCGGCGCTGAAGAGGCACCAACTCGGCGTCGCGCCGATCTTTGCGAGCCCAAAGGGCAACAGCAGCCATCCCGTCAAGAACAGGATCATTCCGAATCCGGCGCCCCACCACGCACGGTGAGCCTTGAAGCGGGTGTCCGGTCCCAAACCGAAAAGCATCGAAAGCACCAAACCCGCCATCACGATAGAGGCAGCGCCTCCGCTGCCGAAAGGCCAGATCGGTTTCGGCAAGCCGGTCAGGAATCCCACGATTCCCGCCCGGTGCAACACGTTCAGCAGGACGAGGGCGGCCAGCGCACCAACCAGTGGCCACGTGCGTTTTCCGAGTACGAAGTACAGGAGACAGACCGAGAGGTATGCCCATCCGATGCCGCCCAGAATGGACCAGTTCTCAGGGTCAATCCAGACCACCGCTCCGTCGTCCACCCTCCGATAGATCACCAGCAGGACGATCAGCGCGCCCAGACTTCCCCACCGAAGCCGGTTGAAAAGGTTCGCCTTTTTCCCTTCGGCCTTCGGATAGACGTTCCAGAACAGGATGGCCGCCACCAACATTGTCACGTTCCAGAACGCGTAGCTAACGCCCGTCTCCTCCGGGCTTACCTGTCGGCCGTTCATGATGAGCAACCCCAGGGCCACGAGCGAGACCGTTCGGATCAGAATGTGTCTCCAGACGTGGAGGACCGATTCGCCGCGGCGCAGTCGGGCGCCGAGGGCGAGCGGGATGGCCATCCCCACGATGAAAAGGAAGGCGGGATAGACCACATCCACGTACGTCATGCCGTTTTCCCCGGGCGGGATGTGATAGGTCCACCAGGGCAGGCCCTTCACGCCCGATACGTCGTTTACGAATACCATCACGAGGATGGTCAGGCCACGGAAGACATCGAGCGAAAGAATGCGCTCCCGGGTCGGCGGTCCAGCCGGCACAGTGACCATATAGCGTTCGGGTGGGGACCGAGAGAGAGGGTCCACCGCGCAGGGCTGAAGCCAACGGTCCGATCCGTTCCGACCCGTCGGTTCACGACCGTGCAGGGAGCCTTGCGATATCCCCAATTGTACGAAATCGCACGCAGATAATGACCCGCACGTCTTGTTCCACGCCTCTCGATCGACGAGGACGCACCGCGTCCTCGCAAGCCGTAGCTTATCATGGTTTCCGTTGCCCTGAGCTTTCCGCCTTCGGAGTTCCTCCGAAATTCTGGCCGAATTTTACCCCTCCCAAGATGAGCATCTTCAAATTTCCGCAGGCCGCAGCCGCATCGTGTCTGCTGATCCATTCTATCCCGGGTATTCCTGGCCGGGCACCCGGTCCCTCGCCCTGGGTGCCGCCGCAGCAGTGACGGCGGAATTTGAATTGGCTGTGAGATCGCTTTCGGTCACGGCACAATGGAACGCTGGCTCCGGGACAACCCAGCCGGAGAACTGCACCTTCCTTGCGCTTCCTGCCGGTCCTCACGCCACGCGCGCTCGTTGCCTTCCAACTCTACTCACTCTCCCCCTTTCTCCTTGCACCCGTGCCTCCACTCTCTCATACCGCAACGCAACGTTCCGCCACGCTCACCCTCTTCGTGCTCAGCATCACGGCTGCCCTCGGCGGCCTGCTGTTCGGTTTCGATACGGCCGTCATCTCCGGCACGCTGCCCTTCATCACGCCCTACTTTGAGCTGACGGAGGCGATGCTGGGCTGGGCGGTGGCCTCCGTGATCCTGGGCGCGATGGCAGGTCTCCTTTTTGCGGGAGAACTCAGCGACAAGTTCGGCCGAAAGCGGGTTCTTATTGCCGCAGGGGCCGCATTTACCCTGTCGGCGATCGGAACGGCATTCGCCGAAGACCTCACCTTCTTTGTTGTCGCGCGGCTTCTGGGCGGCATGGCCGTCGGAGCGGCCTCCATGGTCTCGCCGCTCTACATCGCCGAGATTTCTCCCCCCGAGAAGCGGGGCCTGCTCGTCTCGCTCAACCAACTTACCATCGTCATCGGGATCGTCGTGGCGTTCTTCTCGAACTACCTGCTCATCGACATCGGTCCAAACAACTGGCGATGGATGTTTGGCGTGGAGGCCATCCCGGCTCTTCTCTTTTTCACGGCACTGTTTTTCGTCCCCGAGAGCCCCCGGTGGCTCGTCCGCCGGGGCGCGGTCGAAGAGGCGGCCGGTGTACTCCAGCGCGTGCGCAGCGGTACGGATATCGCCCGTGAGATCGACGAGATTCGCGAAGTCTTGAAGGGGGAGCACAGGGGCACACTCCGTGACCTGCTCGCGCCCTCCCTGCGGCGCGTGTTGGGTCTCGGGATCGGACTGGCCATCCTGCAGCAGATCGTCGGCATCAACGTGGTGATGTACTATGCCCCGCTCATCTTCGAGCGGGCGGGCGCCGGAACGGGTAGCCAGCTGCTTCAGACGGTAGCCGTGGGCGTCGTCAACCTCGGCTTCACCCTCGTGGCCATGCGCCTGATCGACCGGGCGGGACGCCGTCCGCTCATTCTCGCGGGATCGGTTGGGATGACCGTCTCCCTGTCCGTCCTGGCCACCTCGTTCCTCCTCGGACATACGGGGAGCTGGCTCGTCCTGGTCTCCGTCCTCACGTACGTGGCCTCGTTCGCGGCCTCATGGGGACCGGCAGTCTGGGTCATCCTCTCAGAGATCTTCCCGATCAAACTCCGCGGTCTGGCCATGTCCGTGGCCACGTTCGTCCTCTGGACCGCCAACTTCGTCGTCTCCGGCACCTTCCCCTGGCTCCTGAAGAATCTGGACGGCGGCTTCACCTTCCTCGTTTATGCCGGCATCTGCCTCATCAGCCTCCTGTTCACCTACAGGTACCTCCCTGAGACGCGGGGCAAAAGCTTGGAGGAACTGGAGAAAGAGCTCGTCGGCGTCTCCTTTTAACCTCCTCCCGCCGAGCGCCCGATGATCGATCCCAGCGACATGCCGTCCTGGCGGCGCACCAGCCAGGACCTCGCCCCTGCGATTCGTCCCGGCGGCAGGACGGGCCGATACGACCTGTATCCTGCCTATCCGCTCGACGATGCCGAGATCTACGCGGGGTTCGACGCCCTCGCCGAACGTCTCCTGGAGGAGGAGTCCGTCGTGATCGACGGATACGTGGGGGTCTTCTGGGAGGATTTCCGGGAGCGACTCTCCCAGGCCCTGCTGCGGTACGGAGTGAATGCCTCGTGGAAACGCGTCGACGAGGCGCTGCTGCCGGAGGCGGACATCGACGCACTCGTGGAGCCGTTCCTCGGAGGGGATGATCCGCTCTTCGGAACCCGGTTCACGGGCGACCTCCGAGGGTTCTTCGATGAGGAACGGCTGGCTGCGCTGAGGCCGGAGCCGATCGGTCTGACCATCCTTTACGGCTGCGGTGCGGCCCTGGCAGGTTGGCCCGGATTTCTGGTGTATGTGGATGTACCCAAGAATGAGATCCAGTTTCGGGCGCGGGCGGGCGCCATTCGAAACCTGGGTGCGGGCCATGCCGCCCCGGCCAAAGCGATGTACAAGCGGTTCTATTTCGTCGACTGGATCGCCCTGAACCGCCACAAAGCGGCATTGCTGCCCGATATCGATCTCGTCGTCGACGCCCAGCG
>CAYLXM010000030.1:23847-41320 GCA_964387555.1 uncultured Rhodothermales bacterium
ACCGATTTCCCGATCCGCTTCGACTTCCTGGACACCGTTGGAGGGGGCAACCTCTCCTTGCAGTGTCATCCAAGGCCAAAGTACATCCGCCGGCATTTCGGGGAACCCTTCACGCAGGATGAGACCTATTACATCCTCGATTGTGAGCCTGGAGCGGTGGTGTACCTGGGTTTCAGGGACGACATCGACCCGAACGCGTTTCGAGAAGCGCTCGCGACGGGGTTCCGTACAGGCGAGGAGGTGGATGTGCTTCGCTATGTTCAAACGCACCCTGCCGCAAAGCACGATCTGTTCCTCATCCCGAACGGAACGATCCATTGTTCGGGGGCCGGCAGTCTCGTCCTCGAAATCAGTGCGACCCCGTACATCTTCACGTTCAAGATGTACGACTGGAACCGGCTCGATCTGGACGGGAATCCGCGTCCACTGAACATTGAGCGCGCTTTCGAGAATCTGGATTTTGAGCGCAAGGGGGATCGGGTGACTGAGACGCTGTTGTCCAGACCGGCTGTGGTCCTGGAGCGACCTGATCGACGGATCGTGCACCTGCCGACCCATCCCGAGCACTTCTATGACGTTCACCGACTCGAATTCGACGGGGAGATCGAGGTGGATACGGAAGGCAGTTGTCAGGTGATGAGTCTCGTGGAGGGTGTGTCGGTCCTGCTGGAGGTGGCATCGGGAGCCCGGCAGCGGTACCATTATGCCGAGACCTTCGTAGTGCCCGCGGCAGCCGGCCGGTTTCGGCTGGTCAACGAGGCGGAGACGCGGGCCTGCGTCGTAAAGGCGTCCATCAAGCCGGACCACGTATGAGCACGCTCATCCTCGGCATCGACGGTGGCGGGACCAAGACCGAGGCCGTGCTGGCAAACGGGTTTGGTCAGGTTCTTGGAATCGGCCGCAGCGGCCCGGGCAATTTCGACGATCTGGGTGCAGAGGGCGCGCAGACGCACATCGGGGAGGCCGTTCATCGGGCATTTGACGAGGCCGGCATCGCGGGACGCCGTGCGGATGCGGCATTTCTCGGGCTCGGCGGCGTCATTTCGGAGAGAGACCGCGAAATCGTTTCGACGATTGCGCGTAATCTGAATCTCGCACCCGAGGGAAACGTGGGGGTCGATCACGACTGTCGCGTGGCCCTGGCAGGCGGATTGTCGGGTCGACCCGGCATCGTCCTGATCGCCGGGACAGGTTCCTCGTGTTATGGCAGGACGCGTTCCGGTGCAAACTGGCGGTCGGGAGGTTGGGGACACTGGGTCTCCGACGAAGGAAGTAGTTACTGGCTGGGCATTCAGGCCATGCGCGGCGCCGTTCAGGCGTATGATGGGCGAGGACGTCCTACGGTATTGCTCGAATCGGTGATAGAACGTCTGGGGCTTTCCGACATGAATGATCTCATGCACCGGCTCTATGTGGAAGGGATGACGCGTACGGAGGTGGCATCGCTGGCCCGGCTCGTCGTGGATGCCGCCGTCGGGGGCGACCCGGTTGCGGCCGACAACCTGGAGGAGGGTGGCGCCGCGATGGCCCAATCCATCATCGCAGTAGCCCGCAGGCTGGGGATGGACACGGCCCTCTGCGAGGTCGCACTCGTCGGGGGTCTCTTCAGCGCCGGCCCGATCGTCATCGAACCCCTCGAGCGCCACACGCGCGCCGCATTGCCGCTGGTGCGCTTCCTGGAGCCGGAGTTGTCGCCCTCGCGGGGTGCCGCTCTGCTCGCGCTTGGCATCCTCGATGTATCGGTGGATCGGGAAATCCTCCAACGTCTCGGCGAATCGATTGAATAGATTCGGGCCAAAGCCGCCCGCGCCACGATTGAACGCGGTAGCGGGCTCCCCCATTACGGACCCATGCTCATCGATCCCGGCACGGATACCGACATGGATTCGAATATCGGCAAGGATACGGGTCCCGACAGGGATACAGGTCCCGGCATGGATTCGGGCGCCCGCATGGATACGGGCACCGACATCGATACGGGCACCGACATCGATACGGGTTCCGACATCGATACGGGTTCCGACATGGATACGGGCGCCCACATGGATACGGGCACCGACACCAACGCCGGCGCCAACGTCAACCAACTCCTAAACTTCTAAACTTCTAAACTCCTGATATTTAAATTTATGTATACTGGGTCTCCGGTTGCACCTTCGGAACCCCGGACCCTCGGACCCCCGGATCCCCAGACCCCCTAACCTTCGGACCGCCGGACCCTCGGACCTTCAGACTTCCTACGCCAATGACCTCCATGATCAGGTTCGCCGCACTCGTGGCCTTGCTGCTGCTTCCGGCCTGCAATCGATCTCGCACGTTCGAAACCGACCACGTTCGGCTCGAGATGGACGCGCGCGGACATTTCACGGCGTTCGTCGATAAGGCTTCCGGTCGCGATTTTCTGGACAAAGCCCAGCCCGCGCCGCTGCTGGCGATACGCATGGACGGCCGCATCGCGCTCCCTTCCAAAGCCACCTGGGCCGGCGACTCTCTCGTCACGCTCTCGTACCTCGATCCGGAGGCGGAAGCGGATGTGCGCATAACGCGCTTCTCGTCGCACCTCGCCTTCGAGGTCGTGCGCGTCGAACCGTTCGATCAGGTGGAGGTGGCCCTCTGGGGACCCTATCCTACCACGATTCGCGAAAACGTCGGGGAGGCCGTCGGCGTCGTTTTTGATGAATCGTTCGCCTTCGGTATCCAGTCCCTCAACCTCAAAACAATCGGCGGTTATCCGCACCGGGAGGACGACACGCCCGTGCGCGGCCGGGGCGAAGCGGCCGACTCGACGGAGACCGGAAGTGTCGTCCAGGCCTATTGCCGAAATCGGTCGCGGGACCGCGTGGCGCCCAACTGGGGGCAGGAGGCCTACCTGTTGCCGGCGCACTATGACGGCGGACCGGTCGGATCCCGTATTGCGCTTTTCGGAGCACCGGCGGCGCGCGCGCTGGAGACCATCGGTGAGATCGAGCGGGTGGAAGGGCTCGCTCATCCGGAATGGGGCGGGCGCTGGCTGAAGACGGCCCGGGAGGCCACCGAATCGTATCTCATCCTGGATTTCGGGGAGTCGACCATCGATCGGGCCCTGTCCTCTACGAAGGCCTTCGGATTTCGCCGGCTCTACCACCCCGATCCGTTCGAAAGCTGGGGCCATTTTGAACCCAAACGGTCGGATTTCCCCTCGGGCGTGAACGGTATGCGCCGTGTCGTAGAGCGGGCGGCGCAGGACGGCGTGCTCCTGGGTGTGCACACGCTGTCGAACTTCATCACGGTGAACGACCCCTACGTCACCCCTCGGCCCGACCCCCGGCTCGGCCGCATCGGATCGGCCCATCTGGCCGAGCCCGTCAGCGCGCGCAGCGCCGAGATCGCCATTGATGATCCCACGTTCTTCCGCGGCCGCACGACGTTACAGACATGGAGGATGGAGGATGAACTGGTTCGATGCGCCGGACTGTCGGACGAAGCACCCTGGCGTCTTGTCGACTGCGAGCGGGGTGCGTTCGACACCTCGCCTTCCAATCATGCCGATGGGATTCGAATCGATCGTCTGGCCGATCACGACTATCGCGTGTTTCTGAGCGACATCGAACTGCAGGAAGAGATCGCCATTCGACTGGCCGATCTTTTCAACCAGACTGGTCTGCGCCAGATTTCCTTCGACGGCATCGAAGGGAATCTCAGCGCCGGACTCGGCGAATACGGGGTCGCGCGATTCGCCCAGATCTGGTACGACCGGCTCGATCCGGCCATCCGCGAGGATTTGATCGTCGACGCCAGCCGTACGACCCACTTCTTCTGGCACGTCTTCTCCCGCATGAACTGGGGAGAGCCCTGGTATGCCGGTTTTCGGGAGAGTCAGACCGACTACCGTGTTCGCAACCAGGTCTTCTTTCAGCGAAATCTCATGCCGGCCATGCTCGGCTGGTTCCAGTTGCGGGATGAGACGAGTCTGGAAGACATCGAGTGGATGCTGGCGCGGGCGGCCGGTTTTGACGCGGGATTTGCGTTTGTCGCCTCCTTTGAGACCCTCGAACGGCACGGATTTGTCGATGAGATTGCCGGGGCGGTTACGCGTTGGGAATCGGCACGCCTGAAGGGGCAGTTCGGAGCGGATCAGAAAGAGCGGCTGCGCGACCTCGGTCGGGAGTTCAGGTTGGAGGCGGCGGAGGACGGCAGTGTGGCCCTGCGAGAGGTCCGTCCCATCGTGTTCCGGCACGAAAACCGGCCGCGGCAGCCTGGAGAACCGGGGGTCAGCGCGCTCACGTTCGAGAATCCCTTCGAGGCACAGCCCTTGCGGTTGATGCTTCAGGTGGAGGGCGGTGCGAGGGCCTCGGACATTCGCATCGAATTGGACGGTCGAAACGAACTCCGGCTGCCGGTTGTACTTGGAGAAGGCGACGTGTTGCGCATCGACGGCACGGCAGAGGCTGTCGTGTACGGCCCGGGGTCTGTGGTCCGCGCGCGGCTTCCGCTCGATGCCTCCGTTCTTGAACTGGGGTCCGGGAGCCGGAGGCTGGCGGTCGATGCCACGATGGAGGGAGGAGCGAATGCCGCGCTTCGCATAGAAACCCGTCTGGTGGGGGCGCTGGAGCCCCTGCAGGACAACTGAAGGCCGGCCTCTCGCCCTATTCTTTCCTTACTCCCCTCCCGTTTCCCTTCCTTTTCCGCTTGACCTTCGATCTCTCTTAGCCTATTATGGAAACGTTTCCACTTTGGCCTGGCAGACAGTTTGTTGGTTGGTATGGAAACGTTTCCACAGCGTGCGAAGGACGACCGGTTTCCTGCGCGTGCCACGATTCGTGACGTGGCGCACGCGGCGGGCGTGGCGGTTTCCACCGTGTCCCGCATGCTGAACAACAGCGGCCCGGTCAGCGCGAAAACGCGGTTGAAGGTGGAACAGGCGGCCATAAGACTGGGCTACATCCCCCATGCGGGCGCGCGAAGCCTCATCACGAGCCGTACCCTGACGATCGGCGTACTGCTCCCGGATCTGTACGGCGAGTTCTATTCCGAGGTGATTCGCGGGATTGACCAGACGGCGCAGCGTCATCAGTATCACGTGCTGGTCTCGAGTTCTCACAACGAACCCCGGGAGATTCAGCAGGCCCTCCGGCTGATGCACGGGCGGGTGGATGGGCTGATTCTCATGGCCACCGCGCTCGACGGCGCGGAGCTCTCCGCTCAGATCCACCAGGATTTGCCCGTGGTGCTGATGAATAGCGCCCCCGGTGATACGCGGTACGACGCCATTAGCGTGGACAACTACGGTGGGGCGTACGCTGTGGTCCGCCACTTCGTGGAAACGGGGCACCTGCGGATCGCTATGGTGAAGGGTCCGGAGCGCAACTTCGACTCACGGGAGCGTCTGAGAGGCTACCACGCCGCGTTGCAGGACCTGGGACTCGGCCTCGATGAGGATCTCGAGATGCCCGGCGACTTTACCCAATCCGCCGGCTATCGTGCGGTCCGGGCGCTGCTCCGTGCGGACGCTCCTCCGACCGCCTTATTCGCCGCCAACGACGCAATGGCGGTAGGCGCCCTCCGCGCCCTGCGTGAAGCCGGAAAACGCGTTCCGGATGACGTGGCCGTGGCCGGATTCGACGATGTCCCGACGGTCCGCTATTTCAACCCGCCTCTGACCTCCGTTCACGTGCCGATCGCCCGTATGGGGTCACTCGCCGTGGAGCGATTGCTTCATGCGATAACCCTGGGCACGCTTCACCAACCCCGACAGATCGTCATACCCACGACCCTCGTCGTCCGCGAGTCAAGCGGCGGAGAGGGCGCATACCACACCGAAGAGGATCCAACATCCGTACCTCAATCAACCCCCTAACCCTGTACCTGAAGCCATGAACAAACGAATACCAATCACGCTGGGCGTTCTGCTGCTCGCCTTCGCCGCCGGCCAGGTCCTCCAGGCCCAACCCGTTCGAAACGGCGTGGACGTCCTGTGGGCAAAGGATGTCGCCGGAGCCCCCATGGACCTGGACGGAAATCTGGACGAAGCGGCCTGGGCTCAGGCCGAGCGGCTTGTCATCCGTTGGAACGAACCCCCGGGGTCGCCGGGCAGCGGCCAGAAGATCGAAGGAAACCCCGAACTCGCCGAGCCGCTCGACGGCAACGATGGCACGCTGATGATGCTCCGTAACGGCAATGAACTGTGGATCGGTCTTGACGTTCGCGACAAATCCATCGGCGGCGGCCGCGGCCTGAACGCGGGGAACTGGTTCTTCGACGGATTCATCATGGCGCTGAACGACCGTACGCGCCGCCGGGAACCGCCCTATACGGACAAAAACAACTTCAACTCCCGTCCCGCCGAATTCATCATGGGTTGGTGGCACCCGGCAGACACGCTTGACGGAGGTCTGCCCGTCCCCGGCATCGCCCCGCGCTTCTTCGGTGATTACGGCGTCGGTTTTGGAGACAAATTTGATGCCGAACGCACCCCCGAGAAGAAGGCCGTGCTCCAGTGGGCGCACAGTATCGACGGCGTGGCGAACGACGACGAGGAAGGTGACGACGTTGGGTATCAGTTCGAGGTCAAAATCGATGTCGGCCTCATGGGCTTCGACTTCACCAAGGAGGGCGGGGACCAGGTACCGTTCGGATTCGCCCTGCAGGACACCGACTACAACTGGCCATTCGATCAGGCGAAGTGGTTCACCTCCCGCGTATGGTTTCAGAACCAGTACGCCAATAACTTCAACGAAGGAGTCGGCTATATCTACGGCGCACCGGGCGTTACCGTCGCGGGTGCCGCCCCCGAGGTGACCGAGCCCGTCGTCAACGTCTTCAAGTCAGGCAGCCTGGGTGCCCCCGTGGTGGACGGCAACTTGGATGAAGCGGTGTGGGACGAGTCTCCCGTCCTCTTTAACCTCCAGTACGAGGCCGACGTGGAGACGATGAACGACAACCCGGGTACGCTCTTCCCCTACTATATCCGATGGTTCCGTCCCGACATTAACGGCGATCAGAATGCCGCCGTCGTCGTCGATCCGTCTCTGGCCAAGGTCAAGTTGACGTTCGAAGGAAACATCCTCTATGTCGGCGTTGATGTCGACGATCAGGCGATCAACGGCACCTCGGGAGAAGATGGACGCGACGGCATTCGAGTCATCTTGCGAGACCGAACGGAGGTCAACGCGGTCGGAACCCTCGATGGAAAGCAGTTCGACTTCTGGGTCGACTCAACCGCCTCGGTTCAGTACGGCATTGACGCCGCGGCCATTCGCGAGATCGATCCCGACGCCGTCGTGGCCGCTGTCGGCCTCAAAGGCGCCTCCACCGCCGCCGATCCGTCAGACATCGACGAGGGCTACCAGATCGAAATTGGCATCAACATGACCAAGGCGCTCGGGTATGAAGACGGCATGGGAGACGGACGCTTCTGGATGGGGTTGAACTTCTTCGACGGCGACAACCTCGAATCGGCCTCCGCCAGCTATGCCACCCGGGTATGGGCGCCCGGCGAGCGGGCCAGTGAAGCCAGCATCTACGGCTACTTCAATTCCGCGTTCGGAGTGGCCAGTGAAAGGGACGGTGTGGTTCCGGATCGCATCGCCCTGCTCGGCAACTACCCGAACCCCTTTAATCCATCCACCATGGTCCGCTTCAGCCTGCCCTCCGCAACGGATGTGAGCCTCGCCGTGTTCGACATGCTCGGACGCCGCGTCTCCGCAATTCCGCTCGGGATGCAGGCCGCCGGAACGCATGAGGTATCGTTTGACGCCTCCTCCCTGGTGTCGGGCGTATACCTCTACCGTCTGGAATCAGCCCATCGTGAGGCCGGCTCCCTTTTGAGTGGATACGGCCGCATGGTGCTTCTCAAGTAGCCTGAACGGTCCGGCAGGCGTGTGGCCGGCTGTCCGTAGGACGGCTGTCACACGCCTGCCTCCTTTTCGGCGAACCGTCCGCAGATTCCCATGTCAGGAAGTGACCTGTCTCTCCTCCGCCTTGCCGTTTTGAGCCTGGTGCTCGGACCGCTCGTCACGGCCGCATTCGGCCAATCCGGCAAACTGTCCGGGCGCGTAACCGATGCCTCCGGTGATGGTCTGCCCGGCGCCAGCGTGCTCGTCGTCGGGACCAGCCTTGGCGCTGCATCCGACGTGCGGGGCGACTACGCGATCATCCGGGTTCCCCCCGGCACGTATAGTATCCGCTTCAGCATGGTCGGTTTTCAGACGCGGGTTGTCGAGGGGGTGCTCGTGACATCGAACAACACGACCACGCTGAACGCTTCGCTGCAAGATGAGGTGGTATTCGGCGAGGAGGTGGTCGTCATGGCGGAGAAACCGATCGTCGACGTCTCCCTCACGAGTTCGATGCAGACCCTGACGCGTCAGGAGATCAGCGTCCTGCCCGTACAGCAACTCGACGAAATCGTCAACCTGCAGGCCGGCGTGGTGGATGGGCACTTCCGGGGAGGGCGCATCGGTGAGGTGCAGTACCAGGTGGATGGCGTCTCGGTCAATAACCCCTTCGACAACGCGTCCACCCTTCGGCTCGATCGTTCCGTCCTGCAGGAGGTCCAGGTGATCAGCGGTACGTTCGATGCCGAATACGGACAGGCGATGAGCGGCGTGGTCAACGCCGTGCTCCGAGCGGGGGAAGCGGATCGGTACGAGTTCAGTGCCGAGGCGTACGCGGGAGACTTTTTCAGTCCGGGAAACGACTCCACGGTCGTCCAGTCCCGTTTCGCCGGCCCGCAAACGGTCGCGCTCTTCCCCCATATCGACAGGCTCGATCCGTCGACCCTGCAGAACTACCAGGTCAGCCTGAGCGGACCGGTTCCGCTAATCCCTTCGACAACCTTCATCGCCAGTGGCCAGCGGTTCGTCAACATGGGTCACCTGGCCGGTCAGAGACTCTTCCTGCCCACGGACCGTAACGATTTTGAGCAACGCGTTTTTAATCCCAGCGGTGACGGAGCGATCGTGCCCATGGGGTTTTCCCGCCAGTGGTCCTGGCTGGGAAAGATCAGTAACCGTTCCGTCAGCGGCCTGCAGATCGGCTACCAGGCCGTCGGAAACGCGATCGAGCGCCAAGGCTACAATCACGCCTACCGCATCAATCCGGACGGGCAGAAAACGGCCCGGCAGTTCTCGATTGTACACGGTCTCGACCTGACCCATACGCTCTCACCCCGTCTATTCTACGACCTGAGTCTTCGGCAGAACTATTTTGACTACAAAGATTTAAAATATGACGATCTCGGCTCGATTCCTGCCGATGCGGGTCGACAATTCCAGCTACCGGAAGACTCCCCGTATTTCGCGCCCGGTCAGCCGCGCGGCGATGCCAACTACGCCGAGGGAGCCATCGTGCAAGGGGTTGATCTTGGCAGGTACATTCAGGAGACGGATGCCTACGTAGCCAAGGGCACCCTGACCGCTCAGGCCACGAAGGTGCACATGCTGAAGGCCGGATTCGAGGTTCAGACGGCCGCCATTCGGTTCGGCGTGCCCGACCGCGTGTCGCAGGTGGTGATCGACGGCATCCAGCGCCTCGGCGTGGTCCGAGACACGCTTGGGGCTGAGGTGAACGAATACAGTCCTCTATCCGCTGCCCTTTTCGTGCAGGACCGTGTCGAGTGGAGGGATTTACGTATCCGGGCCGGACTTCGCCTCGAACTCTTCGACGCAAACTCCACCGTACCCGGTGACCTCCAGAACCCTGCCAACAGCATCGATGGTGCGCCGGAGTCGAGGCCCAGGGACACTTCCATCAAACTGGCACTGGCACCTCGCCTGGGGATCTCCTTCCCGATCCTCGAGAGCGCGTCCGTCTTCTTCTCGTACGGGCACTTCTACCAGATGCCCGGCCTTGGACAGATGTTCTCCAATGCCGATTACAGTGTCCTGGAAGACCTCCAGGCCGGCGCCGTCGATTACGGCGTGCTCGGCAATCCCGATCTCAAGCCGGAGTTCACCGCCCAGTACGAGTTCGGTTTCAAATCAGAAATCGGACGGTTTCTCGGATTGGACCTCAGTCTTTTCTACAAGGACGTCAGAGATCTCCTCGGTGTAGAATTCATCCAGACCTACACCGCAGCGGAATACGCCCGCCTGACCAACATCGATTTCGGCGGGATGCGGGGCTTCACGCTGGCACTGGATCAGCGAGAATTCGGGCCCGTCAGCACCTCGGTAGATTACACGCTGCAAACTGCCATCGGTAACGCGAGCGACCCGCGCGAGACGGCCAATAGAGCGGCGGCCGGAGAGGATCCGAGGCCGCGCCAGATCCCCTTCAACTGGGATCAGCGCCACACGCTCAACACGACGATGGTCGTGAGCCGGCCGGGCTCCTACTCGATTACCGGCATCGTCCGTTTTGCCAGCGGCCAACCCTACACGCCCTCGATCAGCACAGGATTCGGAGCCGAACTCGAAGGGAACAGCGGACGCAAGCCCAACTACACGATGGTCGACGTTCGGGCGGAGAAGTTCTTCCGTATACGTGAATTGGACCTGACGGGATTCATCCGCGTGTTCAATCTGCTCGATCAACACTTCACCAACGGGTTTGTGTATGCCGATACGGGCAGCCCGTTCTACACGCTCATACCCTCGCAGCAGCGAAACCCCAACCCCGGTCGCCTCAGCGCCCCCCGTCGCATCGAGGTCGGGATCTCGCTGAGAGGCATCGTGAAGCGCTAACCTGACCGTTTATGCCGGACCTGATCCCTGCACGCCGCCACGGCGGATCCTGCTGCCACGGGCGGCAGATGGCGCCGACGGGCAAGGCGGCAACTCTCCGTTGGGCCCTCATCCTGACCTCCTGGATGGCAGGAACGGTGGCTCAGGCTCAACACCTGGAGCCGGTGACGCCTCCCGAATTGCGAAGTCGTATCGACTACGAACGCATGGGCATCCATGATGCCAACCGCCTCCGGACGATGTTTTACAATTACGGGATGGTGGGTGACTATCAAACCAATCCCGACCTCAGCATCTTCCATTCCGTGGAGGTACCCAAGGGAAGCGGCCTCAATTATTCCGACGGCATCACGCCGTTTGTTCTCGCGCGAATCACTCAGGAGAACGGAAGGGATGCGCATATCATGGAGACGGGTTACCGCGAACGGCAGGCAACCAGCCCGTTTTCCGGCCGCATCATGCGCTTTGAACCCCGTCCCGGGTACCACGAGCCGAGTCCTCTGGTAAACAAGGGGCGGTCGATCGCCCTGAGCAACGACCCCCGTACGTGGCCCGGCGCGATGGACGGTTCAGGGGAGTTTCGCGCCGGTACGCCGCCCGGCGAATGCTGGGTCGACAAGATCAACGACCCGGACGATCCGGGCTGGTGCGGATCATGGAACGGCTTTTTCGGGAAACGCCCCAATGCGGACCAGGAGTCGTTTTCGGTCATGGACGACAACTTCTACGACGCCTGGAATTTTTATCCCGATCAACGCGACCGCACGCGGCGCGGTTTGGGTCTGCGGGTGGAAGTCCGCGGCTTTCAGTGGTCCAACCCCCAGGCCCAGAACGTCATCTTCTGGCACTACGACATCGTCAACGAGGGCACGGCGAGTTATGACGATATCGTTTTCGGTCTGTACATGGACTCCGGCGTGGGCGGGGCCGCCGTGTCCTGCGACGGCATCGCCGAGTCGGATGACGACAACGCCTTCTACGACACCCGGTATGGACTCAACCTGGTCTACACCTGGGACAAGGGTGGACGTGGCGTCAGCCTGAGTTCGACCTGCGCCAGGACCGGCTACCTCGGCTATGCCTATCTCGAGACCCCGGGCAATCCATTTGATGGACTCGACAACGACCAGGACGGCATTGTCAACGAACAGCGGGACTCCGGGCCCGGCGAGCGCCTTGAAGGACCCGACGCGATTCGCGCCAACGTCACGGGGAGCTACAACATGGCCGACTTCGAGCGGGTCTACGGACCCCTCGAGGAGCGTCCGGCCTATGTAGCCGGCGAGTGGTGGACGGGTGACGAGGATCTGGACTGGGTGGCCGAATTCCACGACACGGGCGCGGACGGGATATGGGCCGACGAGGACAACCCGGCCGATTCGGGCGAGGGCGACGGCATGCCGACTGCCGGCGAACCCAACTTCGACAAGACGGACATCAACGAATCCGACATGATCGGTCTGACCGGATTTAAGATGAACCGCATCCGCGCGGGTGCGGGAGCGCCCAGTTCCCAGACGGACAACGTGGTCTTCTTCATGGGAGAGCAGGAGTGGCCGCGGCGGCTCTTCGAGCAGTTCACCGATCCGACCGAGGCCAATCGATTCGACGACGCGCTCGTCCTGGACTACAATATCGGCTTCCTCTTTGCTTCGGGCCCATTTCGGCTCGAAGCCGGTCGGCGGGAACGATTCAGCCTGGCCCTCGCCTACGGAGAAGACCTCACCGACCTGGAATCCACCGTGGAGGTGGTCCAGTCGATCTATAACGCCAACTATCAGTTCGCCACGCCGCCGCCGCTTCCATCGGTGAAGGCCTATTCGGGCAACGGGTTCGTGCGGCTGATGTGGGACAATGCCGCCGAGCGTTCCATCGACCCCGTCACCAACCGAAACGACTTCGAAGGCTATCGCATCTACCGCTCCACCGACCCCAATTTCCTGGATGCGCAGGTGATATCCAATGCGCGCGGCACGGGCCCTTTCGGCAACGGCAAGCCGTTGGCCCAGTTCGACCTCGAAAATGACCTGAAAGGCTTCTCGGACATTACCGTGCAGGGTACGGCCTACTGGCTCGGAGAGGATTCGGGAATCACGCACTCGTTTCTCGACTCGACGGTCACCAATGGTCAGACGTACTACTATGCCGTAACGTCCTACGACCACGGCTCACAGGAATTCGACTTCTTCCCGTCGGAGAATGCCATCACGATCTCCCGAACGCCACGCGGGGGAACCATTCTTCCCCAGAATGCCGTGGAGGTGCGGCCCAATGCACCGGTGCCGGGGTACCTGGCTGCGGAAATCGAGCCCGGCTCCTTGGTGCATGCGGCGGGCGTCGGCACCGCCTCCGTCTCGGCCCGGGTGCTCAACCCCGCGGAAGTCCCTGACGGACACGAATTCCAGATCACGTTTCAGGGCTTCGCAGACAGCGTACGCGCTACCTCCTACACGTTCGGCGACCTGACTGCCGGCCGCGATCTGTTCTCTCTCGGACTTGACCTGGAGGGCCGCGGGACCGGCCCCGTTGGATCGGGTATCCTTCCCATTATCGGCACTCCGGCAACCGTGCTCATCGACTCGGCGCGATACGGCTTCACGCCGACCAGTTCCACCGACGCGGCCCTTAGCGTGCGATACGACTCTCCTGTCTCGATCAACCAGCGCCGTCCCGGCTTCCCGGAGGATCTTGTTATCACCTTTTCCGATGCGCCGCTCGACACGTCGCTGGCCGCCATAGGAGCACCGGCAAGTCCGACGCATTTCAAAATCCTCGGCGCATCGTCCGGAAGGCAGTTCGACTTCCGATTTCGCGATGTGAACAGCGACCGGACGATCAGCCTCCCGGGAGAGTACATCGAGATTCTCTCGCCGGAGAGCCGGTATTCCTCTCGGCTGCGGCCGCTGTGGCGGGTTGAACCCGACATCGCCGCGACGACCGATCCACAACGTCCCCCGGCCGCGGGAGACGAGTTCCTCCTGGCCATCCAAACGCCCGTGTGGATTGATGACGTCTTTCAATTCCGGTCTCGTGGTGAACGTATCGACGCGGCCCGGGCCGTGGAGGATTTTGCGTCGGAAGAGCCCTATGTGGTTCCCAATCCGTACGTCGCATCGGCCAGCTTCGAACCCGAACGATTTGCCGTCTCGGGCCGTGGCGTGCGCCGCATGGAATTCCGGGCCATCCCGGCCGACGCCACCGTGCAGATTTACACGGTCCGAGGCGAACTCGTACAGACCCTTCATCACGACGGGTCCACAACGGGGATAGTGGCCTGGGACCTGCGGACGAAAGACAATCTGGAAGTGGCCCCCGGGCTCTACATCTTTACGGTAGAGGCGGAGGGAATAGGCAAACACGTCGGCAAGTTCGCCATCATCAAGTAGCCGCACCCTGCCATGCGTACCCGGAGTCTGTATCTCGGATTGGCGCTTGCCCTACTGCTCGGTGGAACCCTCAAGGGGCAGAGCAAAACGGGAACCACAATCGGCCAGTTCCTGCTCATCGAACCCAGCGCCCGCGTTGCGGCCATGGGCAACGCCGGTGTGTCGACCTTCTCGGAGGTCACATCGGCGTTCTACAATCCCGCCTCGCTAGGGCACCTGGCCTCGTCAGATGCTCAGTTCACCTTTGGGCAATGGCTCGCGGGCATCACGTACAGCCATGCCGCTGCAGCGGTTCGAATCGGGGCGTACAATACGTTGCTCCTGACGGTGACCTCCCTGAATTCAGGCGAGATGGATGTCCGAACGGTGGAGCAACCGCTTGGAACCGGCGAACGGTTCACTGTCCGCGACATCGCCCTGGGTGTAGGATTTGCGCGCAGGGTAACGGACCGGTTCTCGGCGGGTATTCAGGTGCAGATGGCTCGCGAAACGATCTGGAATAGCAGCATGGCTGCGGCTGCCCTGGATTTCGGGGTTCTCTATCAACTCCCGTTCGGGACCTACCTCGGGGCCAGCCTCTCCAACTTCGGGACGCAGGGCCGGTTCAACGGACGCAATTTGCGCATTCGATACGATCAGGACCCGAACCGCTTCGGGGACAACAGCAACCTGCCCGCTGCGCTCCACACGGAGTCATTCCCCCTGCCCATCTTCTTCAGGGTGGGCGTGGGTGTACCGTTCGATCTGGGCAACCGCAACTCCGTGCTTCTCGTCGTTGACGCGTTTCAGCCCTCCGACAACACGAACAGCGTCAGCTTCGGCGGAGAATGGACCTTCATGAATGTGCTCGCCCTTCGAGGCGGGTATCAGCACCTGTTCCAGCAGGACTCCGAAACCGGGCTCACTCTGGGGGCGGGCTTCCGACTGAAGTCGGCCGGTTATGCCTTCCGCATCGACTATGCATGGAACGAATACGGCCCCATCGGAGACGTCCAACGGTTCACGCTCGGCTTCTCTTTCTGACGGAAATACAGTCTGCAGGTGAACCCTTTCGCATTCCGGCCGAAACGACGTCACGCCGCCTTGCTCTGCAAGGTCCTGGCGCTGTGGACGGTTGGTTGGGCGTTCGGCGCCTATCCGTCAACCCCCGCTTCCGCGCAGCCGGCCGCTCCGGAACGTCTCGTCGAGCGGACGGGCGACGGCAGTGTCATCCTGCACTGGAATCCCAACCTCGAACCCGAACTCAAGGGATACCGCGTCTATCGCGCCATCCCGTCGGATGGGACGGATCCAGTGCCCTATACGGGTACCCTTCGAAGCAATCACTTCGTGGATTTCGACGTCGAGAACGGGACGACCTACGCCTATTTCGTTCAGGCCGTCGACCAGCAAGATCGGGCAAGCGTGCTCTCTGCTCCGGTCGAGGCACGGCCCGACTCGCTGGATGATGAGGCGTTTCTCGATCTCGTACAAGCGACGGCGTTCGATTTCTTCTGGTATGAGGCCAATCCAGAAAACGGCCTGATACGGGACAGAAGCTCGGAGAATTCGGCCTGCAGCATTGCTTCCGTCGGGTTCGGGCTTTCCGCCGTTACCGTCGGAATCGATCGCGGTTGGATTTCGCGGGAAGAAGGTCGGGAGCGCGTCCTCACGACGCTGGAGTTCTTCTGGAACAGTCGGCAGGGACGCGAACCCGATGCGACCGGCTATCGCGGGTTCTACTACCACTTCCTCAACATGGACACCGGCCGAAGGGCCGGCCTGAATGAACTTTCGACCATCGACACCGCACTGCTCCTGGCCGGTGTGCTCCATGCGGGCGCCTACTTCGATCAGGAAGCGGCGGAGGAATTGCGGATCCGCGCGCTGGCCGACTCCCTGTTCGACCGCGTGGAGTGGACCTGGATACAGCCGCGGGCGCCCAAGATCTCAATGGGGTGGAAACCGGAGTCCGGCTTCATCGGTGCCGACTGGAATGGCTATAACGAGGCCATGATTCTCTACATCATGGCCCTCGGATCGGATACCCATATGGTCACGCCGTTCGCCTGGAATGTCTGGACGACGACCTATTCCTGGCAGACCCATTACGGGCTCTCCTTCCTGACATTCCCCCCGCTCTTCGGGCATCAGTATTCGCACGCATGGATCGATTTTCGAGGGATTCAGGATCCCTTCATGCGAAACCGGAGCAGCGATTATTTCGAAAACTCCCGCCGGGCCACCCTGGCACAGCGCGCCTACGCCATCGCGAATCCCGGCAAATGGAAAGACTACGGCGAACACGTATGGGGCATCACGGCATCCGATACGCCGACGGGTTACCGTGCGCGCGGTGCGCCTCCTCCGCAGAACGATGACGGCACGATTGCGCCCACCGCGGCCGGAGGATCATACGCCTTCACGCCGGACGAGTCGCTGGCTGCCCTGAGGCATATGTATACGGCGTACCTGCGGCGGCTCTGGTGGCGCTACGGATTCCGGGATGCGTTTAATCCGACCCGGGATTGGTATGCCTCCGACCATATCGGAATCGATCAAGGCCCGATCCTTTTGATGATCGAGAACGGCCGCACGGGCCGGGTCTGGGAGGTCTTCATGCGAAGCAAGGTCATCCAGCAAGGCCTTTATCGCGCGGGCTTTCGGCCCGTCGTCGTTTCCGGCGAGTTCGATCTCCCTGCCTCCTCGCAGCCGGAGCCCCTCCTGATCGCGTACCCCAATCCGGCGGCGCATGCCGTACACGTGCGCTTCGTGACCGCATCGACCGCACCTGGTGAGCTGATCATGGTCGACCTGCTCGGGCGCACGGTTTCCGAACGAGGCGTCATGGCGCTCGCTCATGGCGAACAGACGGTGCGTCTCGATACCGGTGCATTGCCGGCGGGTGTGTATCTGCTTCGCCTCCGCACCGGGGACGAAGTCGCCTCTCAACCCATCGTAATTCGCCGATGACTTCACCCCGAACCTCAGGATCTCTGCTCTCATTCCCCGGCATACACCGTTTGCCCCTTCGCAGCATCCTGCTCGTCCTGCTGCTGCCGATCACGCTGTGTTCGACGTGTCGGCCGCCCTCGTCCACAGGAGGATTCGCATCGGACGAGGCGTTCCTGGATGACCTGCAGGAGCGGACCTTCCTGTGGTTCTGGGAAACCACCTCCCCGGAAACAGGACTCGTGCCGGACCGATGGCCGCGCAGAAGCTTTTCCAGCGTAGCCGCCATCGGGTTCGGGCTCACGGCCTACGGGATCGGGGCGGAACGGGGGTTCGTGACGCGGGAGGAGGCTGCCAGGCGCACCCTGTCAACCATGCGATTCCTCTGGTCGGCTCCGCAAGGCACCCCCGAGTCCGGCACGATCGGCTACCGCGGGTTCTACTACCACTTTCTCGAATACGAGACGGGTCTGCGATACCGGAACGTCGAGT
>CAYLXM010000031.1:0-41120 GCA_964387555.1 uncultured Rhodothermales bacterium
CCCGATAACGATGGACTTACCCTCGAGATCAGGACGGAAGGCGAAACGCGATCGGTGCACTTTGCCCTGGACGATGATGCGTTCTGCAGTCCTGACGTAGCCGACTTCCCGGGGGGTGTTCTCGTCGCTGCCGACGACTACGATTGGGCAATTCCGGGTGAGAAAGGGGAGGAGGGAACCCGATTCGACGGCGGAATCCTCATCTGGCACGTTGACGAGCGACGCATCGCGGAGACCCTTGGGGAAAATCGAGTCAACGCCGATCCGCGAAAGCGGGGTCTGGATCTGGAAGAGGCAGACGGGGCGCAAGACCTGGGATTTCCGCCCGGCAACCCGTTCGCGCCCCGGCTGGACCTCGGCACCCCCTTTGACTTCTGGTTCGAGGGCAATCCGGCCGCCGCCATCGTGGAGTCGGGGCGCATCGTGAAGCTGTATCAGAACCGTTTTGGACCCGATACGCAGCCGTCCTCCGATTCCAATGCGGAGGGCGCCAGTTTTATCGTCCTGGACGGGTTTTCGGCGTCCGGCCCGGACATGACCCTGCGTTATCGCAGGGCGATCGACGGGCCTACGGCTCCGGTGGCCGAACGCGAAGCCGCATTCCCGGAATGGGCGCCGCTTCCGACCGGATCGGCCCTCAAGAGCGTGCCCTCGGGATCGGAGCCCCGGATCCTTCTTTTCACGCCCGGTGATGCCGACGCCGCCCCCGCAACGACGGGTTCGGCCGTTCTGCTCGGTGATCCGGAGCGCATCTTTCGCGGACTTGCCTCCGCGGTTCCGGCCGCCTCAAGCGACGGAAACGTGGTAGCAATAGGCCGACCACAAGGGGGAGGATCCGATCTGGCATTTCTCGTATTTGGCGCGGCAGGGGACACGCCGATTGTCGAATCACCATTGCCTGCGACACTTGCACAAGGCCGGGCCCTCTCGCCCGTTTCCATGCTCCTTGACGGTGGCCAGGAGCGGGCTTTTGTCCTTTTGCGCGATCCCGTCGGACTCGATTTCGCGGCTCGATGGTCAGGCGGTGCACAGGTCGAGGCCCAACCCGCACCGACCGGTTCGAACTGGTTCGGCCTGGCAGGAGGAGGCGATGAGGCCATTCTGTTCGCCATGAACGGAGGGTACTCGTGGGCGGGAGAACGCCGATTCGACTTTTTGCTGGGAGTGGAAGACCGGCCCGGACAGCCCGCCGTGGTCTCCTCGGCAAACCGGATCGCGGCAATCCCTCTGGTGGGATCCCACCAGTTGCTGATAGCGCGAGAGGGCGGCCGGATGGATCGCCATGCGATTCCCATTGTCGAGGGCGAGTTGCTGCCCTTCGTCCTCCCCGTGGATCTTGATCGTAACGGTCGGATCGACTTCCTCGTTGCCGCCGGGTCCTATCTGGTGGGCCTCACCGAGGGTGGTGCGGTGGTCGGGGGGTACCCGGTGCGATTACCTGCGCCGATCGCAGGGCAGCCGCTCGTCATTGAGGCTGAGACCGGTGGCGGGTGGACCCTGCTGGTCCCGCTGCGGAACGGGACGCTCCACGCCGTCGGAACGCCCATTCCAGGTTTCCCGCTCTCCGTCGGTACATCGCTCGTCACGGCGCCGTTGTGGGTGCAGGGAACCTTGATGGCGGTAACGGAATCCGGAAATGTCAGAGCCTGGCGCTTGCCGGACTTCGATGCGGTACCATGGCCGGAGCGTTACGGGGGCCCTTCCAACGCGAGCGTCGTGCACGCCGAAGCACCTGGCGAACCCGAAACCGGCGCCTTGCTGATTCGGGAGGAGACGTACGCCTGGCCAAATCCCTCGAGCGACGGAGAATCGGTACTCCGTGTCGGCTGTGTCAGAACGTGCAGCGTGGACATCCGGGTGGTCGACCTGGCAGGCCGTCTGGTTGGACAGTTTCGCATGGAAGGCCTGGAAGCGCAAGACATCAGGGAGATTCGCTGGTCCCATGGCCTGCAGAGCGGTCTGTACTACGCGCGCGTGCGGGCTGAATCATCCGATCACGCAGCCGATACCCGCCTGATCAAAATCGCCGTGATCCAATGAGGGAAATCCTCCTGCTTCGTTACCTGGCCGCAGCGGCATACGCCGCCGTAGTGGGATCGGCGATCGGATATGGCCAGGTCGATCTCCAGCTGTACGACTTCGCCCGGCCGGAGCTTTCCTGGCATACGATCGAGACGGAGCACTTCCTCGTTCACTACCATGGGTCACAGGACGGCCTGTCGTCCGAACGTACCGCGCACGTCGTTGCCCGCGTCGCCGAGGAGGTCTACGGACCCATCACCAGCCTTTATGACCACGAACCGGACTCCAAGGTCTCGATCATTCTGAAAGACTTCGAAGATTATTCCAACGGGGCGGCATACTTCTTCGACAACAAGATCGAGATCTGGGCGCCGGCACTCGATTCCCCCTTGCGTGGCGTCTCCAATTGGCTTCGAAACGTCATCACGCACGAGTTCACGCATATCGTCCAGGTTCAGGCGTCCGTGAAGACCCGCCGCCAATGGCCGATCGCCTACCTCCAGTGGCTGCGTTATGAGGACGTGCGGCGCCCTGATGTGTTGTACGGCTACCCATCCGGAATTCTGTCCTATCCGATTCCCGCGCTCGCCAATCCGGCCTGGCTGGCCGAGGGTACGGCTCAGTTCCAACGGATGGGGCTCGACTACGATCGTTGGGATTCGCATCGGGACATGCTGATGCGGACCCGCCTGTTGCGCGGACAACCCCTATCCCTCGAACAACTCGGCAGCTTCTTCAACAAGAACAGCCTCGAGCGCGAGGAGGTCTACAATCATGGTTTCGCGTTCACCCTCTATCTCGCAGATCGTTTTGGCGAGGACGTGTTGCGCAAGATCACCGGCCACCTTTCGCGGGGAGATGTCTGGACGGTGGAGCGAGCCCTGGAAAAGGCAACGGGCGTTCCGGGGAAGAGACTCTTCGGAGAGTTCCTCACTGAACTCGGCGGCGCCTATCGGGAGGCTGCGGAAGGCCCGCTTTCCGAACCGGTGGAAGGGGAGTGGATGTTCGAAGGAGGGTTTCTGAATCTCGCACCGCGCCTCTCGCCGGATGGGAGTCACCTGGCCTTCCTCTCAAACGCCGGACAGGACTACTCACGCTTGTCCCTTTATGTGCTCGATACACGGTCCGGGGCCCTCTCCGACTTCCCGATCGGTGGAACGGGAGACCTCCCCGGTGCACAGTTCTGCAATCACGGGGGGCCGTTGCGCCGCAGCGTGGACGGCGGTGTGGCCTGGCGTCCCGACGGCCGCGCACTCGTCTACGCCCGCCAGTCCGATCTGGGTGACGGTTCGAGGCTGTCCGATCTCTATGAACTCGATCTCCAATCAGGCAAGTCGACCCGGCTCACCACGGCCGCACGGGCAACCCAGCCCGCATGGCACGCCGATGGCCGCCGGATTGTTTTTGTCCGGGAAGGAGACGGTACGAGAAACCTCTTCCTCCTGGACGTGCCATCGAAGGCGGTCACGCCGTTGACCACCTTTGGCGACGGCTCCCAGGTGTCCGATCCCGTATGGGATCCTTCCGGGAAATGGGTCTATTTCGGATATCAGATTGGATTCGGGCGGGACATACACCGGATCTCCGCAGATGGTCTGCGCCATGAGACCGTCCTCGAGGGTCCCGCCGACATGCGTTCGCCCGCATTTACGCCTGACGGTACACTCTACTACGCTTCGGACGAAACGGGCATATTCAATCTCTATCGCGTTGCGGCACTTGATGGACACGGGGCCGTTGCTCCTGCGGCGTCGGGGGTCACGACCCGGCGGCCCGTTCCAGCCCCGGAGCGGTTGACGCACATGACGGGCGGGGCCTTCTATGCGGCGCCTGGACCTGACGGTGACCTGTATTTCTCACGATACGACGTGGGAGGCTACGGCATTGCGCGCATCGAATCGGCCACATTGGTTGCCCTGGGGCCCGTTGGCTCCTATTCCTCTCCCGCCGTTCTCTCCAAGCGCCGTGACAGCGGAGAGCAATTCGATTGGGCTGATCTCAACGCCTATGACGACCGCGATCTGGCGCTGGCCTCAGCCGCAGTCGACCCTTGCGTCGAGGGGGAAATGGCATCTGCCGGGGGATGCGAGAGCAAACTGTCGGGCGAGGACGAGCGGATTTCTGCACGACCCTACGAGGGTGTATTCACCTCGTTCACGTTCCTTCCCGTCATTCGCTTCGATATGTATGCCCGGGCACGGCGTCTGGGGGAACTGCGCGATACCGGCGAACGCTTCCAGGGAGGGCCCCTCTGGAGGAATCTGAAGCTGGGTCTCTACGCCTCTTCGCGTGAGGTGCTCGAGGGCCTTTCCATCTTCGGGGGAGCGTTCATCGGCCCGGGCTCGATCGAACACGCCTCCGTGGGAGATGCGTTTGCGCCCGCAAATCTGACGCGCCTCGAGCGTGATCTTTTCTTGCAGTTCGAGTACAAAAAGGGATTCTCTATACTACCAAAGCGCTGGTCACCTCAGGTAACGGTGGAGATGTACAACATCCGCCGAAACGTACAGCGGGGGCTCGCGATCGAGGAATTTCCCTGCACTTCGTGTTACCCGGACACCACGTTCGCGGACGTGGCGTATACGCTGTGGGAGGCCGATCTCTACCTGCGTTCCAAGATCAGCCGGACGGTGCTCGCGGAGACCGGCGTCCGCTATAGCCCCTACCGGGTTCGGACAGAGCCCTTCTACTCCAGGGAGTACCGCCAGACCATTCCTGCTTCCTCGTCCAGGTACTTCATTGGCAGTGCGCTGCTGGCGGGGCTGTATTTCGACGCGCAGCGCCCGGGACGCCACACCGACGCGGCATTCGAAGGGCTCACCTCGTCCGTGCACTACGAACTGCAGCCTGGAAGGCTTCTCGATCGTTTCGATATCGAGGACGGAGCCTTGCGTCCCCGGTATACATCGTATCGGAATCACCGGTTCACAGCCGACGCCCGACTGGGGTTTCGACTCGCTCGAAGCGCATCAGGAGCCCCGCATACGGTACTCTTACGGCTGAAGGCTTCCACCATTCTGGGGGCGCCGGTTGATGACTTCTTCGACGACTACGTGGGCGGGCTGACCGGTGCGCGAGGATATCCGTTCTATGCGCTCGGCGGAAACGAGACGCTCTGGATGCACGCGTCCTACAACCTGCCCCTGTTTCCGGACATCAACCGCCAGATTCTCTTCGTCTACATCACGAAACTGTATGCCCGACTCTATGCCGACGCCGCATCCGCCTGGAGCGGAACAGGGCTTCGACCGTCGGGCCTCCGAAAGGACGTCGGGGCGGAGCTTCGTCTCGGATTGGGTTCGTTCTACCTGTTTCCAAGCGCCGTATTCGTGAGTGCGACCTATGGGCTCGATCGCTTCGATTTCGTCCTCGACGAGGGCTTCCTCGCGCCGGATGGCCGGGATCGGGTTACATACGGCAAGGAAATGCTGTTTCACTTCGGAGTTCTATTCAACTTCGACCTCTGGTAGATGCACATGGTTACTCCGTTCCGCCGTCGTTTGATGGTGCTTGCCTTGTTCCTCCTCGTGCCCGCTCTCCATGCCCAGTCAGAGCCGGGAGATGGAGCCGTCAGGGAGGCAGCAGTTTTGACGGGAAACCCGACGACCGACGTGCTCTATATGGCGTCTGCGGCCGTCCCTGCCCAGGATCTGCTCAGTATCGTTGCCAGGCCTCGCAGCGTTCCCCTTGCGGCCGCGCTCTCCGCGGCTCTGCCGGGCGCCGGCCAGGCCTACAACCGGGCGTGGGTTCGTGCCGGCATCGCATTCGGCATCGAGGCTGCTCTGATCGCAGGGTACGTCGTGTGGAAAGGGAGGGGAGAAGACGGGGAACGGGACTTCGAAGCGTATGCCCACCAGTACTGGAGCCCCATCCGGTATGCCGAATGGTTGAGCAGTTTCACGGGGTACGGCGGAACGGCCATTGCCCTGCCTTCGCTCACGGAGGAGCAGTTTCGTACTCCGGATGCCTGGACCGACGCCCAACAGGCGGAGGTCAGGAGCTTCTTCCTCCGTATCCGGGCGGCCGAGGAGCGGTCCTTTCACCTTGATACGCGCGCTGCCTTTTCGCACGTACTGCCGTTCTTTGGCGAGCAGCAATACTACGAGCTGATCGGAAAGTACTTTCAATATGCTCCCGGCTGGGACGACTACAACGGAGCCAACAATCCGGAGGAGAAGGGACCCGACGGCTCACGCGTGAACGTGCCGCCCGATTCACGGTTTTTTGAATACGCCCGGACACACGCCGACGCGAATGATCTGCTCCGAAAGGCCTCGCGGGTGTCCGGCCTCCTGATCCTCAACCATTTCCTCGCTGCGGTTGACGCCGCTGTTACCGCGAAGCTCCACAATGATCGGATCGCCTCACGCATGGCCTGGCACTCCGATCCATCAGGCCGCCAGGTGCCGGTTGCGGTCGTCACCGTCACCTTCTAGACGGTTCCCCCGACTGTCGCGGCCGTTCGTTAACTTCTTATCCTCCGCCGCTGCGACACGGAAACGTGTGGCCGCACGTCCCTGCCCCCCGTCGCTATTCTTTTTTGGAAGATGCCCTGGTACCGCAAGCTTCACTGGCAAATCATCATCGGACTGATACTCGGGCTGGCATACGGGGTTGTTGCGGCCATCAACGGATGGGGATCTTTCACGTCGAGTTGGATTGCTCCTTTCGGGACCATCTTCATCAACCTGCTCAAGCTGATTGCCATTCCGCTCGTCCTGGCTTCCCTGATTACCGGGGTCGCCTCTCTGTCGGACCTACGCAAACTCTCGCGTATCGGCGGAAAGACCATCGCGATCTACCTCGGTACCACCACGGTGGCTGTGACGGTGGGCTTGTTGATGGTGAACGTCATGCAGCCTGGCCGCGCCGTCCCGGTGGAAATGCAGACGCAGTTGCAGGCCACGTACCAGGCGGATGCCGAGCGCAGTGAGCAGGCGGCCGAGGAGACGAAGCAGCGCGGCCCCTTGCAGCCGCTCGTCGACATGGTGCCGGACAACTTTTTCTCTGCTTCCTCCGACAATCGGAACATGTTGCAGGTCGTGTTTTTCGCGATTCTGGTCGGAATCGGCCTCATCCAGATCGAGCCGTCGCGGGCAAAGCCCCTGATTGACTTCTTCAAGGGCCTCAACGACGTGGTGATCAAGCTGGTCGACCTGATCATGCTGATGGCGCCACTCGGCGTATTCGCCCTGATTGCGGATACCATCAATTCGGTGGCGCACGACGATCCCAGACAGGTCATCGAGCTTCTCGGCGCGCTCGGTTACTACTGCCTGGCGGTGATTTTCGGACTGGCCTTCATGATGCTGGTCGTCTATCCTACCATCCTGAGGCTCGGGAGCCCCATGCGCGTGAAGACGTTCTTTTCGGGTATCGGGCCTGCCCAGCTGGTGGCGTTCTCGACGAGTTCCAGCAGTGCCACGTTGCCGGTCACCATGGAGCGTTGCGAGGAAAAGCTCGGCGTATCCGAGGAGGTCTCCTCCTTTGTGCTTCCCCTCGGTGCAACGATCAACATGGACGGTACCGCGCTCTATCAGGCGGTAGCCACCGTGTTTATCGCCCAGGCACTCGGCATGGGACTGGGCGTCGCGGCGCAGTTGACCATTGTCCTGACGGCTGTGCTCGCCTCCATCGGAACGGCGGGCGTGCCGGGTGCCGGCATCATCATGCTCGTCATCATTCTCGAGTCCGTGGGGGTTCCCAGTGCGGGTATTGCCCTGATTCTGGGCGTAGACCGGATCCTGGATATGCTCAGAACGGTGGCCAATATTACCGGGGATGCTGCCGTTGCCACGGTCGTTGCGGCAACGGAAGGACAACTGGGGACGCCGATGGGGGATGAGTCCGATCGCATTCGCCTGTCCACATCCAACAGCCGGTCCTAGGCGGATCGAATCGAACCGGGTCGTCACGGGCGGCGCAAGCCGGCATCAAGGCCCGGTTCCCTGTGAAAAAAGCCGACCCGGTGGTACGGATCGGCCTTCTGCCGCGCGCTCGGAGGGATTCGAACCCCCGGCCTTTGGAACCGGAATCCAACGCTCTATCCAGCTGAGCTACGAGCGCGTCGAACCTTAAATATAGCACCGGTCCTGGGAATCTGCAATCCGAGAGACTGGATGTCCCGGCCGGGTGCAGTCAACGGCCCGGACCTTTTTTGGCGGGGTCCGGTTGTACGGCCGTTGACCGACTCGTACTGCTATGCCCGTAAAGATCCTTACCGTTGAGCCCCGCTCTCTGGCCCATTCTCTGGGATGGATGCCGGGTGACGAGATCGTTACGATCAACGAGCGCACCATCTCCGATGCCATCGATTTTCGATTCCATTCGGCGGATGACCTCCTCAACGTACGATTGCGTCGAAGTGGCGCGCTCGTGGATCAGACGGTTCGTAAGGAGATCGATGCATCATTGGGTGTGGAACTGGAGGAGTTTCGTGTCAAGACGTGCGGGGACGACTGTATTTTTTGCTTTGTAGATCAGAATCCCGTCGGCCTGCGCGAGGCGCTCTACTTCCGAGACGGGGACTTTCGGATGTCGTTCCTCTACGGCAACTACATCACGATGACGAACCTGCGTCCCCGCGACATGGAGAGGATCGTCGAGCAGCGGCTGTCGCCCATGTACGTGTCCGTTCATTGCACCGACGATGAGATCCGTCGGCGCATGATGGGCCACAAGACGCAGAACGATCGGCTCATGGAAAAGCTCGAGTTCTTGCGGGCCAATCGCATCGAAATGCACACGCAGATCGTTCTGGTGCCTGGATTCAACGATGGGCCGGCACTCGAGCGGACGGTCTCCGATCTCTACGCCATGCGGGACGCGATCCAGACGGTCTCCATAGTGCCGGTTGGTTTAACGGGACACCGGGAAGGGTTGGCTGCCCTGCGCGGGCTGACCTCCGAAGAGGCTCTGGCGCTTACAGAGACAGTGGCGCGATGGCAACAGCAGTTCCGCGCGGAGTGCGGCAGGGGGTTTGTTTACGCCTCCGATGAGGTGTACCTGCTTGCACAGCGCGATTTCCCCCAGGAGGACGACTACGACGGGTACCCGTTGATGGAGAATGGAGTGGGGATGAGCCGGGACTTCCTGAATGAATTTGCCTTCCAGAGCGAAGAATTTCCTGAGTCGATACCGGCTCGCCGCACGCTCACACTCGTCACCAGCATACTGCCGGCCCGTCTCATCGAGACATCCATCGCGCCGCGGCTCCGCGCCATTTCGGGACTCGACGTGCGGGTGGCTGTCGCGCGCAATCTGCTCTTCGGCGATGCGGTGACCGTCAGCGGACTGCTCAACTTTCGCAGCATTCTCCCCGTGCTGGAAGGCCAGGACAACGGAGACCTGGTCCTCCTGCCACCCGACGCAGTGAACTTCGAGGGGGCCTTCCTAGACAATGTGCCGGGCTTCAATACCCCGGAGGACCTCGCCCGGGAATTAGGCGTCCCGGTGCGCGTTTTCGGAGGGGATTGGGTGGAGGTCCTGGAGGCCGTGCAGAATGCTGTTTGACCAACGCGGCGCCTTTTCGCACCCTCTCAGACCAGGACTACCATGAGCGAGCCGTTGGGCCCTGAAACTGATCAGCAGCCGTACAGGACGGATGAAACCACCCCGTTTCTGTCCGACGTCTCGCATCGGCTCTGCGTGATCCCGCTCAATGGCTGGCTCGAGCGGAACGGATACACGCCGGTCTTTACGGCTGCCCTCGTGCTCGGGCTGGGGTTTGTAACGTTCCAGGTGCTCGGAGGACTTGCAGCCGTTTTGCTCGTCGTCGTTCGCGAGGGCGCTGCCGTGCTTGAGAATCCATCTCTTCTCCTGGAAGCACACGTGGATCTGCTCCTGGTCGGTAATTCGATCGGACAATACCTTGGGCTGGCTCTCCCGGTATGGCTGGTTGCCTTGCTCCACTCGAGGTCTCCCGCGCCCTTCCTGAGGCTTCATCGGCCCGACGGCCGGCAACTCTTGCTGTCCATTCTGGGGCTATTGGCATTGCTTCCGGTCGTGCAGTGGATCAGCTACTGGAACGCACTTCTTCCGCTTCCTGAATCGATTGCCGAGTTCGAGAAGCAGCAGATGGACTTTCTGGCGCGCGTTCTGTCGGGTGAGACGAGCCTCTATCTGAATCTGTTTGCGCTGGCCGTCACGCCGGCCCTGTGCGAAGAGGTGTTCTTCCGCGGCTACATCCAGCGACAACTCGAGCGCGGCTTGGGAGTCGGTGCTGCGATCGTGGTCACGGGGATCGTGTTCGGCTTCTTCCACATGCGGCTTTCACAAGTCATCGCCCTTTCGTTGCTTGGCGTTTATCTCGGCTACGTGACCTGGAGGACCGGCAGCCTCTGGCCGGCCATCCTGATTCATTTCGCAAACAATGGACTCGCTCTGCTCGTATCAGGGTATGTAGAGGCGCATCCCGAATTGGGCGTCGAATCGTTCGACACCATGGCGGTGCCCCTGTATATTGTGATCCCGGCTCTGTTGCTATTCGGGCTCGCTGTCAAGAGCATGAACCGGGATGCCGCGCTCCGACTCGGAGTGGAGACGGTGCGTCTCAGAGCGTAGTCCGATACACCCCAATTTAGAAGAACCATGAACGATCCGGGCAAGCCCACGATCCGATGGGTTTCGGCATTCGAGTCGGGAACAGATTACGAGGCGGACATGGTTCGGGATCGCCTCGACGACAGTAACATTCCTGCGCTCGTGTTCACGCAACGGGACCATACCTTCAACGTGAACGTCGGGAATCTGGCACCCGTCTATGTCATGGTGCCTGTTGAGCGGCTCGAGGAGGCACTCGCACTGATCGAGCGAGAGGATCTGAGCGCCAGCGAACTGGAAGATGCCGCTCTCGGTGCGGACCCGAACGCGCCCGCCAAACTGGAGGAGGATGTGGACAGCCTTCTGGATTCGAGCATTGAAAGGATTCGGTTCGTCGGACCTGAAACGCCGGAGAACGATGAGGAGCAGGCCTGAAGCGGGAAGCCGAATGACCACAATCCCGGTCTCCACACCGTGACGAACGCCGTTCAGCGGGTGCTTACGGCCCTCGTCGGCATTCCGGTCGTCGCGGGGGCCCTCGTGTTGGGACAAGGTTGGTTTGCTCTCCTCATCGGAGCGGCCGCCGTCCTGGCGCAGGCTGAGTTTTATGCCCTGCTGGAACAAGAGGGCGTGAAACCCTTCCGATGGGTCGGCTACGGATTCGCACTCCTCGCTTTTGTCAGGCCATTTTTCCCCGAGGTGGCACTCATCCTTGCACCCGCGGCCCTCAGCCTGCTCGTTTGCAGTCTTCCATTCGCGCGGAGAGACCATCCCATGACGGATTTCGCCGGCACCCTTGCCGGGGTCGTGTATCCTGTCATCCTGCTCTCCACATTGGTTGATTTGCGCCAGGGACACTGGGGCAATCTGCCGGATGGACAGGCTGTCTGGATCACGGGATCGGTATTTCTGCTGGTCTGGGCGGCCGATACCCTGGCCTATTACGTGGGCCGCTCCTGGGGGCGCCGTCCGTTGTTTCCCGCCGTATCTCCCAAGAAGACCTGGGAGGGGCTGATCGGCGGGGTGACCGGCGCCGTACTCGTTGCCGTGTTGCTCAAGATGCTTGTGCTGCAGGAAATCCCGTGGGCATTATGGGGAGTTTTCGCCGTGATCGCCGGTCTCTTGGCTCCGCTAGGTGACCTGGCCGAGAGCAGGATGAAGCGGTCGGTTGGCGTCAAGGACTCCGGTTCGCTGCTTCCCGGCCACGGCGGGATGCTCGATCGCGTCGACGCGCTGATCATAACGGCCCCCCTGATGCTTGTCGCCTTGTTGGTCTGGGAAACCTATTTCTAGGAGGGTTTCATGACGCCGACCTTTGAAATCGGTCCGCTCGAACTGCAGTATGCCCATCCGTTCGGGTTGTCGAGGTGGACGACGCGGAAGACCACGAACGTGCTCGTCCGCATGGAGATGGAGGGGCATGTGGGGTGGGGAGAAGGGGCGCCCAATCGTCGCTATGGAGAGACGAGCGACCAGGACATTCTGTTTCTGGAGAAATGGGCCCCTGTCGTATTCGAAAATGGCGATCCACTTTCAGGGCTCCTGACGCTTTTCGAGCAGACTCACGTCCCGGGTTCGGCTGCTGCAGCCCTGGACATGGCCATCCATGACTGGCTCGGACACCGGGATGCGCTGCCGGTCTACGCGGTGCTGGGATTCCCGGCACCCGCGCCAAGGGCCACCAGTTTTACGATAGGGATCGATGAACCGGCGGTGGTGGCCGAAAAGACAAGGGAAGCGGAGGCGTATGAAGTGCTCAAGATCAAGGTGGGGACCGAGCACGACGAGGCACTCATTCGGGCTGTTCGTTCCGTCACCGCAAAACCCCTTCGCGTCGACGCGAACGAGGGGTGGAAAGACCGGGAGGCGGCGGCGCGGAGTATCGAGTGGCTGGTTCGTGAAGGAGTGGAACTGGTTGAACAACCCTTTCCGGCGGGACGCCTGGAGGATGTAGCATGGCTGCGAGATCGATCGGCCGTACCGATATTTGCCGATGAGGATTGTCGCGTACCCGCCGACATCGCACGCCTCACCGGCGTCTACGACGGAGTGAATATCAAACTGGACAAGTGCGGCGGGTTATTGCAGGCGGCCCTGATGATCAAGGAAGCGCGCGAAAACGATCTGCAGGTCATGATCGGCTGCATGATTGGATCGAGCTTGTCCACTACCGCCGCCTTCCACCTTGTGGGCCTGGCGGAATACATCGACCTTGACGGACATCTGCTTCTGGCACAGGATCCGTTCGAAGGCCTCGCGTGTACGGCGGGACGGCTCCACCTCCTGCCGGGATCGGGGATCGGCGCGAGGCCGATCGCGCAGGCGGCTGCCTGAATGGCCCGTCGGAACGTGACCGGGGCAACGTGGTTCACCTCGATGTTGGGATTCGAGTCTGTCCACACTATCGCCATGTTGCCGTTCCGACCGCGCGTCCGCCAGAAGCGGTTTGACTACACACCGCGCTATTACAATCCGTCGCACGACGACGATATTCGCCGCCGTATCCGTATCAAGAGCAGATCGCGAAGAAAGAACCCGACGGGATTCATCTGGATCGCGATTCTGCTCATCATGGCACTCTACATTTTTGTCAACCTCTAGCCCGATCGTCTCTCGGGATGGTCATGTCGCTGAATTGTACCCTGTGGTGAGCGATCAGGACGTACCTACCGGCATCATCCGGGTCTTGCCGGAGAATCTGGCGAACAAGATTGCGGCGGGAGAGGTCGTCCAACGCCCGGCCTCCGTGCTGAAGGAGTTGCTGGAGAACGCGATTGATGCCGGGGCGCGACGCGTCACCGTCGTGGTCAAGAAGTCCGGCTCGGAATTGGTACAGGTCGTCGACGATGGATGCGGGATGTCGGCGGAGGACGCCGCCATTTGTTTTCAGCGTCACGCGACCAGCAAGATTCGCGCCGTGGAGGATCTCGAGCAGATCCTGACGTTGGGGTTTCGCGGTGAAGCCCTTGCGTCGATTGCGGCCGTTTCCCAGGTCGAATTGCGAACGCGCCGGGTCGAGGATCCCTCGGCCGCGTGCGTGGCGATTCATGGGGGAGCCCTGGATCGGATCGAGCCGTGCGCTGCGCCTGCGGGGACCTCCGTTTCGGTTCGCAATCTATTCTACAACGTGCCGGCACGTCGCAACTTTCTTCGTTCGCCGGCAACCGAGTTCAAGCACCTGGTCGAGACCTTCCAGTTCATAGCCCTTTCCCATCCGGGCGTCGCCTTCAGCTTGACCCACGAAGGGCGTGAGGTGTTCGAACTCCCGGCCGCACGTGCGGAAACGGATAGGACGGCGGCGCTGCGGGCTCGTATCGCCGGGGTTGTCGGCGGGATCGACGAACGAGAACTGATCGAGGTGGTCGCAGAGTCCAGCTACGCAAGCCTGAAGGGGGTGGTGTCGAAACCGGTCTTCAGCAGAAAACTGCGTGGGGAGCAGTTTCTGTTCGTCAATGACCGATTCGTCCGACACCGTGGGCTGGAGCATGCGGTCGTCGCAGCCTATGGCGAGATGCTGCCCAAGGGCTCCTTCCCCTTCTTCACCCTGTTTCTTCGCATGGACCCGCGGCACGTCGACGTGAACGTCCATCCGACCAAGTCCGAGGTCAAATTTGACGACGAAAGCGGCGTGTACGGGTTCCTGCGGGCATCCGTGAAAAAGGCGCTCGGAACGGGGGAACTGACACCTGATCTGACGTTCGGCGAGAACGGCAGGCTGCAATCCCAGCCCGCCGATTCCCGCGGGGTGCCTGCCGACCGGCATGCTGACCCGTGGCCCGGATACCGCGACCAACGGCCCGGATCAATCGGACCTGACGCGTCCGGTGTGCGCTCGGGCTCGGAATTCCGTCGGGGAACCCTTCCCGCGCCGGGACAGGGATGGGATGCTTTATCCGGTCTCTTCGGAGCCGATTCCATCCTGCCAGTCGCTTCCGGTGAGGAACGCTCGTCCGCTTCGCCGGCGCCGGGAGCCTCCGCCGGGGAGGCGGACCCGTCTCGCGGCGCCAGAATGTGGCAACTGAGCCGCAAGTACCTGCTCATGGAGGTGGAAGACGGGCTTGTGATCGTCGACCAGCACGCGGCCCATGAGCGGATTCTCTATGAACGCTTTCTTAGAGCGCTCGAAGCCGGACAGGGCATTTCGCAGCAACTACTCTTCCCGATTACGATCGAGTTGTCCGCCCAGAACCAGGCACTGCTCTCGGATCTTCTGCCCGATTTCAGGGCCCTGGGGTTCGATATCGAGTTTTTTGGCGGGCGAACGGTCCTCATTCGCGGCATTCCGTCAGACGTTCCGGCCGGCAACGAGCAGGGAAGCCTCGAGGAAGTCCTCGATCAGTTCCGAGTGAATCGGGAGCGGTTTCAATTGCGCGACCGCGACAACCTGGCAAAGAGCCTCTCGTGTCGAAGTGCCATCAAGACCGGCCAGACGCTCAACCGCCAGGAGATGGCCGGCTTGCTCGAAGCACTTCATGCCTGCGACATGCCGCATGCCTGTCCCCACGGACGTCCAACCATGCTCCACATTTCGATCGACGAGTTAGACAGGCGATTCGGTCGCATCGGACATCTCGAACGAGAGTGAAACGCCGTGCCGGTGACCCGGACTCGCTCCGGTACGCATTTGACGCGTTTGTCGATCGTCACGAACTGCTGCCCGCCGACGGCCCGGTGGTCGTGGCGGTAAGTGGCGGAATCGATTCCGTCGTCCTGCTCGACCTTCTGTCGACACGGGTTAACCCGTTGCATGTCTGTCATGTCAACTACGGTTTGAGGGGAGAGGACTCCGAAGCCGACGAGGCCTTCGTCAGGGATTTGGCAGCCCGATACGGCGCTCCGCTGCATATCCACCACGAGAATCCACGAGCCACCTCCTCTTCCGTGCAGGCCGGAGCGCGCCGCATCCGCTATGCTTTTTTCGATCGGATCGCTCACCAGATCGGCTCAACGATTGTGGCGGTGGGTCACAATCTGGATGACCAGGCGGAGTCCGTTCTTCTCAGCCTGTTCCGGGGTGCGGGTCCCAGAGGACTGCGCGGCATGCAGGCCCGGCGACGTCTTGCAAGGACCGGGCAGGTGATGCTCGTACGGCCACTCCTCACGTTTGATCGATCGCAGATCGCCGGGTGGGCTCAGGAGAACGGATTGGTGTGGCGGGAGGACACGTCCAACACCGGCACCTCGTACAAGCGAAACGCCCTGCGTCACAAACTTTTCCCCGTTCTTAAGGACCTGTTCGGAACTTCGACTGTGCGACAGATCGCCCGGTTTGGGAGCCTGATGGCCGAGTACTCCGAAATGGAGGACCACCTGGTCGCCGCTGCGAAATCTTCCTCGGGTGGAGTCGTCACGATCACGCTGAAGGATCTGGACAATCTTCCCCGTGTACTCAGAGGACGGGCCGCCCTGGATGCACTGGAGGAGGTGTGTCCGGACTGCACACTGAGCCACGATCTCGCAGGCCGGATCGTCCAGCTGAGGGATGCACAAGTGGGCAGACGCATCGTCCTGGGAGATGTCACGGTAGTTCGGGACCGGGAGATGCTGGTCTTCCAGGGCCCCGTTACCCCATTCGCTGGAGCACGCCTCCCCGTGCCCGGATTCGCCGAGGTTCCGCATGGGCGAATGGAGGCCACAGTGTGGCAGAAGGATGAGGTGGCATGGCATGCCGGATCGCACGACACGGCATTCCTGGACGCCTCACTGCTGCCCGCCGAACTCGAAGTGCGGCGCTGGAAGCGTGGGGACCGCATGCGGCCCCTGGGCAGCGTCGGAAGCAAGAAGGTGTCTGACCTGTTGACGGACGCACGGGTGGACCACGCCACGCGCGCAGAGCGGCTCGTCGTGCTGGCCGGTTCGCACATTGTATGGGTGGCCGGCGTGTGTACGTCCGACACGTTCAAGGTTCGAGGGGATTCCAGGCTCGTGATTCAGCTGAGGCGGGTCACCGATCCCCCCGGCGAACTCGGACGAAAGAACGTATCTTGAAACCGATGATGCCGTCCACGAAAAGAATCTCCACCCCACAGGACGAAGGCCATGAATCTGACCCAGGTTGCATCGCCAGCGCCGCACGTTGTTGTCAGAAGCGAGCGATTTCGCTTGCTGTATGCTCCGGAGGTCCTGCACGAAAGGGTCCGTGAACTGGGGGCGGAGATATCCGCGGATTATGCCGGCAAACGTCCGATCCTCATCGGCGTCTTGAACGGCGCCTTCATGTTCCTTGCCGACCTGCTCCGCGTGCTGGACATCGACTGCGAGGTCGACTTCATGAAGCTCTCTTCTTATGGAGCCGGCAAAGTCTCCTCCGGAAACGTGACGCAACTCAAGGCGGTGGATGCGGGCCTGGAAAACCGGGACGTGATCGTGGTGGAGGACATCGTGGACACGGGTCACTCCATGGATTTTATCCTCCGCCTTCTTCAGTCATACGGTCCTGCCAGTTTGAGGGTTGCGACGTTGCTCCATAAGGCCGAAGCCACGGTGAAGCACGTGCCGCTTGATTATGTCGGCTTCACGATCCCGAACGATTTCGTGATCGGGTATGGACTCGACTACGGCCAGCATGGCAGGAACCTGCCCGGTCTTTACATCCGCGAGGATCCGTAGTCTCTGGAAGTGACGTAGCCGAGCCGATGGCTCACCCCCGGGCTACCCTTTCGGAAATTTGGTCTACGAGGGCCGACACATCCGGCTCCGGGCGCGACGGTCGGCCGAAGGGGTCTTCGATCGGCGAATCGGCGTCGAGAAGCAGTTGAACGGTGGCAGCGACGCAACGTGGCAGGGCATCGAGATCGTAACCGCCCTCCAGGCAAGCGACAAGGCGTCCGCCGCAGAGTCGATCGGCCGAAGCAAGCAGCGATCGGATCATGAATGCGAAGCCGGCAACGCTGACGTTCATGTTGGCCAGTGGATCCTTCCAGTGGCTGTCAAATCCTGCCGAAACGAGAAGCAACTCAGGCTCGAACCGATCCAGCGCGGGTTCGACGATGCGACGGAAGACGTCCGCGTAGACATCATCGGAACAACCCGCCGGGAGGGGTACGTTGACGGTCGTCCCCTTCGCCGCCCCGGATCCGTACTCATCCACAAATCCGGTTCCGGGGTAGAGCGGAGATTCGTGGAGACTTAGAAAGAATACCGAGGGGTCGTCGTAGAACGTATCCTGGGTTCCGTTGCCGTGGTGGACATCGAAATCCACGATGGCGACGCGCTTCAGGCCGTGTCGCTTCTGGGCATGCCGGGCAGCGATCGCGATGTGGTTGAAGAGACAGAAGCCCATCGCCCGATTCGGCGTTGCGTGGTGGCCGGGGGGACGGTTTAATGCGAAGGCATTGGCGGTGGCTTTGCTTAAGACGGCATCTACGCAGGACAGGGTGCCGCCGAGGGCTCGGAGCGCGATGTCAAGGCTCGACGGCGTCAGGTAGGTGTCCGGGTCGAGCCAAACGGTTCGGTCCGACACCGATGAGCGGAGCGAGCCGGAATAGGCCACCGCGTGAACCATGCGGACGTCGTCCCAATCGGCGGCAGCGGGAGGGAGGAGGAGGACGTTATCCACGAGGCCGCGGGAACGAAGCCCGTTGTCGACGGCCTCGAGGCGTTGGTGGTTCTCAGGGTGCCCGAGCGAGGTGTGTCCATCCTGGGTCGGGTCGAGTGTCAGAGCAGTACGGGGCATAGGGTCAGTTGACGGTTCGCCCGTCGAGCCAGGTCAATGCCACTTCCTTGGGGTAGCAGACGTACGGTTTCTCGACGGGTCCGGAGAGCGCAGCGGCGAATCGTGAATCGGTGAGCCGGGACAATTCATGCACCGTGCCGTCACGGCCGAGGACCCCGATCGAATCGGTGTCCGGTTCATACGCCGCGTGGCGCGACTGGTCAAGAACGAGGTAGTAGGAGACAGGATCCTCGGTCTCCGGATCCGGATTCAATCCAGTTGATTGCATCCAATCGCTGATCTGATTGTGCCAGTGTTGAATCTGTGAGGGGATGGGCTGCGCGTCGAGGAACGTGAGGCGGAAGAAGCGTCGATTGAGGAAGCGAGCAGCCAGATCCGACAGCAACGGGTCGGACGAATGTGACCACTGCTTGAGACTGAAAAGGACATCCGCGTCGTCGAGCGCAGAATATCGGTCCACCACCTCTTCGTTATCGAGGTCCTTGGACGTGAGGGTGCGTGAAAGGAAATAGAGGAGGGCGGGGGAGGAGGACGGCAGGATACCGGGTTCCCCCACCAGCGTTCGTACCCGCCGGAAAGCGTTCTTGATCAGGTGGTCCCCCGCGAGAACCGTCTTGTGGAGGTACACCTGCCAGTACATGAGCCGTCTGGAGATCAGATAGCTCTCCACGGCATAGCTGCCTTTCGACTCAATCACGATGCGCGAATCTTCACCGCCATCGCCCGGGTGCACCCGGAGCGTTTTGATGATGCGGTCGACGCCGACTACACCTTCCGCTACGCCGGTATAGAAGGAGTCCCGGCGAAGGTAGTCGAGCCGATCCATATCGAGTTGGCTCGAGATGAGTTGATGGAAGAAGGCGCGTGGGTATCGGTCATCGAAGAGGTGCAGGGCAAGATCCAGCGCTCCACCAAAGCGTTCGTTCAGCCGTACGATGAGCCTTCGGCTCATCTGCTCATGTTGGAACCCGGAAATCAACTCGTGCTCGAGGGAGTGACTGAACGGTCCGTGGCCGATGTCGTGCAGCAGTGCGACGATCTGTGCCCCCTGCCATTCCGCCTGTGAGATCCGCGTGCCTTTTTCCGCCAGGGTCTGCAGTACATCCTGCATGAGCGCCATTGCGCCGAGAGCATGGCCGAACCGGGTATGCTCTGCGCCCGGAAATACCAGATAGCCGACCCCCAGTTGCCGGACCCGTCGGAGGCGCTGCACTTCAGGCGTCTGGATCAGGTCCAGAATCAGACCCTTGGGCACGGAAATGAACCCGTGAACCGGATCCGAGAAGATCTTGAATCGGGTGTTCATCATTCGGCGCTCGGCCATCATAAAAAGATATGAAACGCGGACGGAGGGACCAGTGCGTATTTTGACATGCGTAAAACAGCCGAGCGTTGCGACGGTCAGGACTGCCTTTTTGCCGACGTTTATTTCGATCCACGGTTGACGCCCATAGCCTGCATCGTTGACTTGGAAGGCCGTGCGGCAGCACGCGCTCGATATGGTCTCGAGATGTTGCTCCTTCCGCTCGGGCTGCGCCCGGTTTGGACACGTCGCACGGACGATGTTCCGAGGGGCATCTACTACGGCCCCGAACCCCACGAAATACCTGATTCCTGGATTGCCCTCGCCTTTTCGCGCGAAGCCGTCCAGGCCTTCGACGCAGGGCGCGAGCCGCATGCTGTGCGCACCATTTGGGAGGGACGGACTCTGCCGATCGGCTTTCCCGCCCACCTCCCGGTGCCCCTGAATCGACATATGCCACCGGTTGACCTGGTCGCCCAGACCTTCTTCTGGCTTTCCGGCTATCAGGAGCACGTCATTCGGGGGCGAGATCGGCACGGCCGATTCCCCTATTCCGATTCGATATCCGCCAGGGAAGCGGTGCCCCATGTGCCCGTTGTTGATCAAGGTCGGCGGATTCTCGCACAGGCACTGGCGGTGCGGGGAACTCCGGTGGAGGCATGCCGGTGGCAAGGTCGAGCATGGGCCTTGTGTCCCACCCATGACGTGGACTATCTGCGCAAGTATCGACCCGGCATCTGGTACCGCGAACTCGTCGAGTACTTCGTGTTGGGGCGGAAGACCGGGGCTCCTGTCGAACGCGGCCGGAGGCTTGTTGCGTCGCTGTCTCAAGCGCTGGGAGCGGATCCGTTTCGCCGGTCCATTACGGAGTTGATTGATGCCGTCTCTTCACGCGGAGGGACGGCTACGTGGTTCTTCAAGGCCGGCAGCCACGAGCCCTACGACGTGCCCTATTCGCTAAACGGCAACTTCATTCGCCGGGCCTTTCGGACACTGCACGAACGCGGTTTCGAGATCGGGCTTCACCCATCCTATTTCGCCTCGGTCCATCCCGGTCGAACCCGTGCGGAGAAACGGCGCCTGGAGGCTGCCGTGGGCATCCCGGTGCGTTCGGTGCGCATGCACTACCTGCGGTACGATCCGCGGGTCGGGCCCGCCCTCCATCAGGAGTCCGGATTCCGGATCGACTCGACATTGGGATTCGCCGAGCACGAGGGATTTCGGCGGGGTACCTGCCTCCCGTTTCGCGTGTATGACGTGGTGGATGATCGGCCGACCGATGTCTGGGAATTCCCGCTTCACGTGATGGACTCAACGCTCTTCGGCTATCGCGGCCTCGATGTGGAGCACGCCATGGAGGCTACGGCCGCCGTGATGTCGGCCTGCAGGGAGTCGGGGGGGCTCTGCATCGGTCTCTGGCACCCCGTTCTGCTGGATACCCTGGATTATCAGGGTTGGCACCACCACTTTGAGGAAACACTCGAAACGGTTCTGCGCATGGAGGGCGCCATACTGTCACTGTCGTCCGCATTTGATCGGTGGCAAGCATTCCTGAATACGCCATGAGGGAGTCCGATTCGGAACGGCAGCCAGAGCGCGGGCTCATCGTCTTTGCGAAGGAGCCCCGCCCCGGCAACGTGAAGACACGGCTCACGACGTTCATCGATCCGGAGGACGCGGCGCGGCTCTACGCCGCCTTCCTGGGGGATGCCCTGGATCAGTTCGCTGCCCTTTCGGTTCCGGTCCACGTCTTTGTGGCTCCTGGTCAACCGGACGGGGAGCGGCTGGATGAGAAGATGTTCGGCCCTTCCACATCGGTTCGCCTCCAAAGGGGAGCAGATCTTGCGGAACGACTCGAGAACGCCTTCGCGGACCTCTTCCAGGAGGGCGTCGAGCGGCTCGTGGTCATCGGAACCGACCACCCGACCCTTCCTTCGGCGTTCATCGAGCAGGCCTTTGAAGCGCTCGACAGGCGAAGGGCCGTCGCGATCGGTCCAGCCGAAGACGGCGGCTACTATCTGCTGGGACTCAGCGAACCGATGCCGGCGCTGTTTCGAGGGATGCGCTTCAGCCATGCCGGGGTGTTCGCCGAGACGCTCAGGCGCGCAAGAAAGGCCGGCCATGAACCCTGCATTCTGCCCGCCTGGTATGATGTGGATGACCCTGCTGGACTGCACAGATTGTTGAAGGAACTGCGCGAATCTCCGGATGGATGTAACCGGACCCGGACTCTTCTTGCGCGGCTGCATGAGCGCTATGGTTTTTGATGTGCCGGCTGTCGGTCCCGAAATGGACCGCGCCGTTCGCAACATCGGCCGGCAACGATGCCGGGACCTGCCGCCGGAAGCGCTGCCACGGGGTATTCCGGCTTTGCATCGCTCAAATCCTTGACCCTGCGCGCCTCCGCATCGTTTATTAGGCTACGATGAAAAGGAGCAACACCCAGCCATGACCTGCCAACGCCCCCCATCACATTTCTTCGAGACCTTCCGCCGCTCTGCGCAAGGTCCCAGCCCTGTTGGCGGGCTGGCCCCGGTCCTAGTTTCCGTAGCGGGTATCCTACCTGTCGGGCTAGTCCTATAGACCCGACCGGTTGACCCTCGTCTCCCGCACGCAGATCGCAAGGAGATCTCCGGTGCAGCGAAGCGGAAGGGTCGACCTTCCAACCCACCAGACGCTGCATGACCGGATTCCCCCATGTTTCTCCCCCCTCTGTCGCTATACCCACGTGGGCGGATTTTCGTTTGTCCGCTTATCCGCAATCTCACCCCGTATCCCGGTAACCAGTCGTGAAACAAGAACTCCAATCCCTCAGTAGCCGGTCGGGCGACGGCGACATGCAGCCGCAGCCGAGTGTGACCGTGACGAAGAAGAAGATGTCAGGAGCCGAGATCTTTCTCCGGAGCCTCGAGGCGGAAGGGGTCGAGGTCGTATTCGGTCACCCCGGCGGCGCCACGATCAAGATCTATGATGAGATGGCACGCATCAAGCCATCGTTCCGTCACATCCTCGTGCGCCATGAACAGGGAGGCACGCATGCCGCCGAAGGGTACGCCAAAGCCACCGGGAAGGTGGGCACCGTGCTGGTTACGAGTGGTCCGGGGGCTACGAACACCGTGACCGGAATCGCGGATGCGTACATGGATGCCGTTCCGATCGTGGTGTTTACAGGTCAGGTGCCCACCCACCTGATCGGCAACGATGCCTTCCAGGAGACCGATACGATTGGCATCACGCGGACCATCACCAAGCACAATTTTCTGGTTCGCGATGTTCGGGACCTGGCCTGGACCATCAAGGCGGCATACTACATCGCGCGCACCGGAAAGCCGGGACCCGTCGTGGTGGATCTCCCGAAGGACGTCCTGGCGGCCGAGACGGAATTCGAGTATCCGGAACGGGTCTCCATTCGCGGTTATACGTATCCCGTGAAGGGCGACGAGGCCAAGGTGCAGCGGGCGGCGAGCATGATTATGCAGTCCCGCAAGCCGCTTTTCTATGTGGGCGGAGGCGTCGTCAATGCCGACGCCTCGGGGCTGCTGACCGCCATGGCGCGCAAGACGCAGATCCCCGTTACGACTACACTGCATGGAATCGGGGCCTTCCCGGAGGACGATCCGCTTTCGCTGGGCATGCTGGGAATGCACGGTACATGGTATGCCAACCAGGCCGTACAAGACGCGGATCTGATGATTGCGGTGGGCGCCCGTTTCGACGACCGGGTGACCGGTAAGCTCGATGCGTGGGCTCCGTTTGCGAAGATCATCCACATCGACATCGATCCGAGCGCCATCTCCAAGAACGTGTGGTGCGACTGTGCCGTTGTGGGCGATGTGCGCCATGTACTGGAGCAATTGGATCCACTCATTGACCGGAAGGATACCACGTCGTGGCTCCAGCAGATTCAACAGTGGCGTGACGAGTGTCCGCTCGATTTTGAGAAGGAAGACGGCGCGCTTCGGCCGCAGCACATCCTGAGGCGAATCTCGGAGATGACGAACGGCGAAGCCGTCGTAGTGAGCGACGTGGGCCAGAATCAGATGTGGACGGCCCAGTTTTTCGATTTCAAGAACCCCCGTTCGCACATCACCTCGGGCGGTCTCGGAACGATGGGATTCTCTCTGCCTGCCGCCATGGGCGTCGCGTTCGGGATCAAGGACCGGCCGATCATTTCCATCAACGGGGATGGAGGGTTCCTGATGAACTCGCAGGAACTGGGTACCTGCGCGGCGCACAACCTCCCGATCAAGATCTTCATCATGAACAACCGGTTCCTGGGCATGGTGCGCCAGTGGCAGGAACTGTTCCATGAGGAGCGGTACAGCCAGACTGATCTCTCGGAAACGAATCCGGATTTCGTGAAACTCGCCGAGGCCTACCATTGCGTCGGCATGCGCGCCTCGAAACCGGAAGAGGTGGACGACGTGCTCGAGAAGGCCTTCGCAATCAACGATCGGCCGGTGCTGGTCGAGTTCCTCGTCGTGCGCGAGGAGATGGTATTCCCGATGGTGCCCGCCGGAGCGGCTACCGACGAGATGATCACCAAGCGCCTCGTTCCGGAAGATCTCATTGTCTAATCACCCCGTATTGAGAAGCAAGAGGAAGCACCGATGTCTGTTCGTGATCTCACTCCCCAACAGATCGCCCGGAAGCGGGCTGCAGGAGACCCCATTTTTCCGGATGACCAGAAGGTCGAGCACAGGCACGTGATCAGTGTGCTTCTGGAAAACCAGGACGGCGCACTCAATCGGGTTGCGAGCATGTTCTCCGCCCGAGGGTTCAATCTCGAAAGTGTGGCCGTGGGCGAGACCGAAGATCCGACCATTTCTCGACTGACCGTCGTCACCACCGGCAATGACCGTATCATTGCCCAGGTCAACCGGCAACTGAACCGGCTCATCGACACGCTGAAAGTGGAAGATCTAACGGGCGTAGAGCATGTCGAAAGAGAACTATGCCTCCTGAAGGTGCGGTACTCGACGAGCAGCCGGGCCGAGGTGATGGACATCATGAACATCTTCCGGGGCAAGGTGATCGATATCACGCCGGAAGTCATGATCTTTGAACTCACCGGTCCGACAAAAAAGGTGAACGCGTTTATCGATCTGATGCGGCCGCACGGCATTCTAGAGGTGGCTCGAAGCGGACGTGTCGCGATGAAGCGGGCGTCGGGTTACGAGGACTGATCTGAGTCTAACACTGGACCTTCCAGATAAACAGGAAATAAGAAATGAAGGTGTACTACGAGGCCGATCCCGCCGTCATCCGATCAAAGAAGGTGGCCGTCATCGGTTATGGCAGCCAGGGACATGCCCATGCGCTGAACCTCCACGATTCGGGCGTGACGGTGTGTGTCGGTCTGCGAGAAGACTCCGCATCGGCCGCCAAGGCGAGGGCAGCAGGGCTCGACGTGAAGTCCGTTCGGGAGGCCTCCGCCTGGGGTGACGTGGTGGTCATCCTGATCCCCGATCAGCACCAGGCGCGTGTGTACAACTCCGAAATCGCTCCGGAAATGAAACCCGGGAAAACACTCGGGTTCGGGCATGGATTCAACATTCACTACGGTCAGATCGTGCCGCCTGAAGGGGTCGACGTGTTCATGGTGGCGCCCAAGGCCCCGGGGCACCTCGTTCGACGCGTGTATGTCGAGGGCGCCGGCACGCCGTGCCTGGTAGCCGTCGCCCAGGATGTGTCGGGATCGGCGCTGGCTCTGGCCCTCTCGTACGCCGATGCGATCGGGGGAATGAAGGCCGGTGTCATCGAGACCAGCTTCAAAGACGAAACCGAAACGGACCTTTTCGGCGAACAGGCCGTCCTCTGCGGAGGGTCGGAAGCGCTGATCAAGGCGGGGTTCGAGACGCTCGTGGAGGGGGGATACCCTCCTGAATTGGCGTATTTCGAGTGCCTCCATGAATTGAAGCTGATCGTGGACCTCTACTACGAGGGAGGACTGGCTTACATGAACTACTCCGTCTCGGACACCGCGGAGTATGGCGGCTATTCGAGAGGACCGCGCGTCATCAGCGACGCGGTCAAGGCTGAAATGAAACGCATTCTGGCCGAGGTGCAGTCGGGGCAGTTTGCGCGGGAGTGGATCAAGGAAAACGAGGAAGGACTGCCCAACATGAATCGTCTTCGCACAGCGTCGCACGATCACCCCATCGAAACGGTCGGGAAGCGCCTTCGTGGCATGATGAGCTGGCTCAAGCCCAAGAAATCGGCCGATACGGTGGGTTCACCGGTCGACGCCTAGTCCGAGAGCACCGATGTCTGACCCCCGTTCCTATCACGTAATTTCTCTGCCAGGTGACGGCATCGGCCCGGAGGTGACCCGTGAGGCAATCCAGACGGTCGATACGCTGGGACAGGAAGTCGGCTACGTCGTCGAATGGGAAGAACATCCCGTCGGCGGTGCATCGATCGATCGGTTCGGCACGCCCCTTTCCGACACGGTCTTGGATCGGTGTCTCCACTCCGACGCCGTGTTGCTGGGCGCCGTCGGGGGGCCAAAGTGGGATAATGTTTCATCCGAGAGGCGACCCGAAAGCGGACTTCTGGCCTTGCGGAAGGCGCTCGGTGTGTACGCCAATCTCCGTCCGGTTGTCGTGACCGAATCGCTGGCCCACGCCTCCCCGTTGAAGGTGGAGCGTGCCATGGGTACGGACCTGCTCGTCGTCCGCGAACTGACCGGCGGCATCTACTTCGGCAAACCGGCGTTCCGGACGGAAACCGAGGCCGTAAGCACGATGCACTATTCGGTGCCAGAGATCGAGCGCGTCGCGCGCATCGCTTTCGACCACGCGCAACGACGTCGCGGCACGGTGACTTCGGTCGACAAGGCGAACGTCCTCATCGTGTCGCAACTCTGGCGCGACGTCGTTACACGGATCGGGAAGACGGAGTTTCCCGACGTGGAACTGCGCCACATGTACGTCGACAATGCGGCAATGCAGCTGGTTCTCCGGCCCACGCAGTTCGACGTGATCCTGACGGGTAATCTCTTCGGGGATATCCTCTCGGATGCGGCCGCAACGTTGGTCGGCTCACTGGGACTGCTCGCCTCGGCGAGCGTTGGGGGACGGGTGGGGCTTTTCGAGCCCGTTCATGGGAGTGCCCCCGACCTGGCCGGCCGGTCCATTGCCAATCCGGTCGCCGCGATTCTCAGTGCCGCCATGATGCTGGGTGAACTGGGCGAACAGGACGCTGCCCGGGCGATCCAGACGGGTGTTCGTGCCGCGCTGGACGAGGGGCGTTTCACGGCCGACCTTTCGTCAACCCTCGATAAAGCGCTTTCCACCGAGGAAATGGGATCGCTCGTCCGCCAACGGTCCGTTGAGGTCCTGAGGACCACTGCGGGAGCAATGGCCTGAGAGAGGATAGACCAGGAGGCACTTTCAAACCGAAAGACAGACCCATGATCGACCGCGTAATCATCTTTGATACAACCCTAAGGGATGGGGAGCAGGCACCGGGCGCGTCGATGACGATTCCCGAGAAGGTGGAGATTGCTCACCAACTCGCACGTCTTGGTGTGGACGTGATCGAGGCGGGATTTCCTGTTTCGTCCCCGCTGCAGATGGAAGGCGTCCAGCGGATCGCACAGGAGGTACAGGGCCCGGTCATTTGCGGGCTGGCAAGGGCGACCGAACTGGATGTTGATGCGGCCGGCAAGTCTCTCAAAGACGCGGCGCAGCGGCGTATTCATACGTTCATCGGAACGAGCGAAATCCATATCGACGGAAAGTTCGGACACCCTCGCTACGGCCATACGCTGGCCGAAAAGAGGGCGACCATCCTCCAGATGGCGATTGACGCGGTGAAGCACGCCTTGAGCTATACCGACAACGTCGAGTTTAGCGCAGAGGATGCCGGGCGCACCGACCTCGGGTACCTCGCCGAGGTCGTGGCGGCGGTCGTGGAGGCCGGTGCGACGACGATCAACTTGCCGGACACCACAGGATTCTGCTCGACGTCCGAGTACGCGCGGATGTTCTCCGCGGTTCAGGAACGATGCAACCTCCCCGGCACGGTTATCCTGTCGACCCATTGCCACGATGACCTGGGCATGGCCGTGGCAAACTCCCTGGCCGGTGTTCTTGCAGGAGCGCGACAGGTGGAATGCACGATCAACGGGATCGGAGAGCGGGCCGGCAATGCCTCGCTTGAAGAGATCGTGATGGCCCTCCGGGTGCGGAACGACGTGTATCAGTGCGACACCGGCGTCAACAGCCGCGAGATCATGACCACCAGTAAACTGGTGTCCATCTACTCGGGCTTCGTGGTGCAGCCAAACAAGGCGATCGTGGGCAAGAATGCCTTCTCCCATGAGGCGGGCATCCACCAGGACGGCGTTCTGAAGCGGCGCGATACGTATGAAATCATGCGTGCGGAGGACGTGGGCCAGAGTGCGAGCCAGATCCGCCTCGGTCGCCACTCCGGCCGGCACGGATTCCAGAACCGGCTCAAGGAACTCGGCGTGACCGTGGAAGAGGGGCAAAAGCAACAGCTGTATCAGCGCTTCCTCGAACTGGCCGACAAGAAGAAGGAGGTGTACGACGAAGATCTGCTCTACCTCGTCGGCCTGTACAGCGGCGACGGGATCTTCGAACACTATGAACTGGAGGGGATGCGCGTTTCCGTCACGACCGATCGGAAGCCGGTGGCGGACGTTTGGATTCGCGATACGCAGACGAACGATATCAGCAGCGACCGCGCCGTCGGTGACGGACCCGTGGATGCGATCTACAGGGCGATCAGCCACTCCGTTAAGAACTCCTATCCATTGGTCAGCTATACCATTCGTTCGGTGACTGAAGGGCAGGACGCGCTGGGTGAGGTCATCGTCAAGATCGCGTATGCCGACCAGCACTTCATGGGACGTGCCACGAATACCGACATCCTCCGGGCATCCGCCGATGCATACCTCGACGCGCTGAACCACGTCGAGACCTATCGTGCGCGACAAAAACTCAACGGGGCCCCGTCCGAGCAAACATCCCTGACTCAAAACTGAACCAAGACAGGTCGTTCCATGGCACGTCCGATGACGATCACGGAGAAGATCCTCGCTCAACACTCCGGTCGAGAACATGTGGCGCCCGGAGACAATATCTGGGTGGATGTCGATGTCCTCATGACACACGACGTGTGCGGTCCGCCCACCGTGGGCATCTTCAAACGAGAATTTGGTCAGGATGCACGCGTCTGGGACGCGGACCGCGTCGTGATACTGCCCGATCATTACGTCTTCACGGCCGACCCCCACGCCAACCGAAACATCGACATCCTGCGCAGCTTTGCGCGCGAGCAGGATCTGCCCTATTTTTATGATGTTGGCGGTGCCAATTACAAAGGCGTCTGCCACGCTGCTCTGGCTGAGGAGGGATTTAACCTTCCCGGTACGGTACTGATCGGCACCGACAGCCACACGTGCACATCGGGAGCGTTCGGACTGTTCTCAACGGGCGTGGGGAATACCGATGCCGCGCTTATCCTCGGCACCGGCAAGATCTGGCTCAAGGTGCCGGAGACGATGCGATTCGTTTTCGAGGGCAACCTTCCACCGTATCTCATGGCCAAGGACCTCATCCTCACCGTCATCGGCGACATAGGCATCGACGGGGCCACCTACCGGGCCATGGAATTCGATGGGGAAGGTGTGTTTGACCTGTCCATTCAGGAGCGAATGACCCTGACGAACATGGCCATCGAGGCGGGAGGCAAGAATGGCATCATCGCGCCGGATGAAGCCACGTTCGACTATCTTCGTGGACGTGCGAAGAAGGAGTTTGCGCCCGTTTACGGGGATGCGGACGCCCGCTACCATTCGGTCCGCGCCTATGACGCCTCCACCCTCGAACCCGTTGTAGCCAAGCCTCATCGGCCGGACAACCGGGCGCCGGTGAGCGAGGTGGCCGGCACCAAGCTCGATCGGGCCTATATTGGAAGCTGCACGGGAGGGAAGCTGGAGGATTTCGTGGCGGCCGCGCGTATCCTGAAAGGACAGGAAACGGTCATATCCACCTACATCGTGCCCGCGACCACGGAAACGGCCAGACAGCTGCACACCGTTACGCATGAAGGGCAGACCCTGGCAGATATTTTTCTCTCCGCAGGCTGTCACCTCGGACAGGCGAGTTGCGCCGCGTGCCTGGGTGGCCCGATCGACACCTTTGGCCGCACCCATGCATCCGAAGTGGTCATCTCCACGACAAATCGGAATTTTCCGGGCCGGATGGGCTCAAAACGCAGTTCGGTGTATCTCGCATCGGCACTCACGGTGGCCGCGTCCGCTCTGTCCGGAGTTATCACCGATCCCCGGGAAGTACTCGTCTAGGCGGAAATCCCAAGCCCTCCGCAAGCAAGACCCATGAAGCAGTTCATCAAAGGAAAAGCCTACGTGGTAGGAGAATCGGTCGATACCGACCAGATCATTCCGGCCCAGCACCTTGTGTATAGTCTGACCGTGCCGGAAGAGCGGCGTCTCTACGGCCGGTATGCCATGAGTGGAGTTCCTGCCGACCAGCAGGGTCTGCCGAATGGAAATATCCCCTTCACGCCGTCGGATACGTACGAAAGCGAGTTCCGGGTCATCGTCGCCGCAGGCAACTTCGGCTGCGGATCGTCCCGGGAGCATGCGCCCTTCGCACTCCAGCAGGCGGGTTGTGAGGCAGTAGTGGCAGAGAGTTTCGCGCGCATTTTCTATCGAAATGCCGTGGATGGCGGCTTCGTCGTGCCATTCGAGTCCATGGAGCCGCTGGCGGACCGTATCAAGACTGGTGACGAGGTGGAGATTGATACGAGTGCGGGGACTTTTCGCAACATCACTACGGGAGAAACCCACCTGCTCAAGCCTCTTGGAGACGTGGCCGAGATTCTCAAGGCAGGCGATGTGTTTGAGTATGCTCGCCAGGCCGGACTGATCCGTGCCGACTGATCCCCAGCGACACAGGCCAGTGCCTGATGATGCGGTCCAAGGCGCGGGATCGTCCGGTAAGGAGATCAACCGGCTCTCATCGTATGCCTCCTCGCCCAAGGAGAGGGAATGGGTCCGCGTTTTCGGCCCATCGTCCCTCTCTAATCTTGGGCCCGGCTTCGATGCCATTGGCCTGTGCATCGACGGTTTTGGGGACTATGTAGAGGCGCGTCTCACCGAGGATCCGGCGGTCACGATCGAAAGCATCTCCGGCGACGCGGGTCTGGTGACCACCGATCCGGCAATGAACACGGCATCGATTGCTGCACGGAAGGTGCTCGATCTCGCGCGTTCACCCTTCGGGGCCACCTTGCGCATCGAGAAGCACGTCCCGTTCGGATCAGGGATCGGGGGATCGGCGGCCAGCGCGGTTGCGGGGGCATGGGTCGCGAATGTGCTGCTCGGCGAACCGTTTCGCAAGGAAGAACTCGTGGAGGCCGTTCTGGCGGGGGAGTCTGTGGCGTCGGGTAGCCGGCATGGGGACAATGTGCTGCCTGCCTTGCTCGGGGGCCTGCTGCTCGTCTCACCCAGTGATCCGACCCGTTTCAGGCGCATTGCGCTGGGGCGTCCCCTTCCCATCGCCGTGATTGTCCCGGCCGTTCAGGTGCTCACAAAGCAGGCGCGAGCGATTCTGCCCCAGCGCGTTCGGTTGCGCGACGCCGTCCACAACGCCGCCGAGCTCGCTTTTCTGCTGGATGCTTTCAGATCGGGAGACTGGGAGACGGTGGGGCGGTGCATCATGTCCGACCGGCTCGTCGAACCCGTCAGAGCCCGCCTCGTACCCTGCTATGAGGCAGTTCGAAACGCCGCGCTCGAAGCCGGTGCGCTTGGATGTGCGCTCACAGGCTCAGGTCCGGCCCTGTTCGCCATTGCGGAGCGCGAGAGCCAGGCTCCCGATGTGGTCGAGGCCATGTTGGCCGCCAGCCGGTCTATGGGGATCGAAGCCGTCGGCAAGGCCGTTCATGCCAATCCCGACGGCGCCCGGCGCATTTAGAAAGAAAGAGCGCAACCGTGATCCAGTTCGTCAGTACCCGAGGGATGTCGGCCCCGGTTTCCTTCGTTGAAGCGCTCGTCCGGGGACTGGCGCCTGACGGCGGACTCTACCTGCCCGAGCGCATCCCGAGGTTGCCGGAGGAATTATGGCAGGATGCCGGCGCATTCGACCAGATGGCCGGCCAGGCCCTCACCGAATTCCTGCGAGGGCACATCGATGACGCTGCCGTGTACACGGCCGTCTCCGCTGCGCTTGATTTTCCGGTTCCTTTGCAGTCCCTATCGTTAGCAGGTGAGCATACCGAGGACCTCTACCTGCTCGAGCTGTTTCACGGACCCACGCTCTCGTTCAAAGATTTCGGCGCTCGCACGATGGCGCGTCTCCTGGCCACCCGGTCCGATGTGGCGAAGGAGGGGATCACGGTCCTGGTCGCCACGTCGGGCGACACGGGCAGTGCCGTGGCGGATGGGTTTTCCGGTCTTCCGGGCATCCGAGTCATCCTGCTCTATCCTCGCGGGCAAGTGAGCCGCCTTCAGGAGCTGCAACTCATCGCGAAGCGTCCGGGCGTTCGCACCTTCGCCGTCGAAGGGTCGTTCGATGATTGCCAGGACCTGGTCAAGGGAGCGTTCGCCGACCTCTCGTTGCGCCACCTGCAACTGACCTCTGCGAATTCGATTAACGTAGGCCGGCTCTTGCCGCAGATGAGCTATTATCTGCATGCCGTCCATGTCCTCCAGTCTCCCGTTGTATTCTGCACACCGAGCGGCAATCTGGGCAACCTGACGGCCGGCGTTCTGGCTTCGCTCGCCGGGTTGCCGGTGCGGCGTTTCATCGCGGCGCACAACTCGAATTCGTTCTTTCCAGAATTTCTACACGACTCCTCCGCCGCGTTTCGTCGTTCCGTTCGAACCCTTTCGAACGCCATGGACGTCGGGGCGCCCAGCAATTTTGAACGACTCCGGCGGCTGCTGCCTGAATCCGCATTGACCGAGCGAATCGAGGGCGCCTCCATCGATGATGAGGCTACGCGTGCCTGCATGCGCCGGGTCTTTGAGGAATGCGGACAGGTCGTTGATCCGCACACCGCCGTGGGGATTGTTGCAGCGCTTCGATACCGGGCCAGGCACCGGGACGACCACCCAGTGGTCATCCTCTCAACGGCCCATCCCGCCAAATTTCCCGAGACCGTCGCCGACGCGATCGGAATCGCCCCACCGAGCGTTGCGCGTCTCGATGATTTGGCGGATACGGAAACCCGTGTTGATCTTCTTGCCGCCCGACCGGAGGCGCTGCGCGCGGTGTTGCTGGAGAGAGATTGGTAGACTCCGGATCGGTGGGAGCGCCGGGACCTGATCCGCGGCGCATCGGTCGCACGTTCCGGCAGACGATTCGGTCCACTCGCCCAACGTCGACTTTGCGGCTGAATTCTCGTGTCCTCCGTGGACATCCGGAGGTTCTCCGAAATGTGACCCTGGAATGCCATCCGGTGCACACGGGCATTCTTCAACACGATTTTCCCCGGGGAGAGCCGCTCAGGCATGCATCCGGAAGGTGGTCGTTTCTCGTCCATTACGTAAGTTCTCGGCAATCGTAACCTGAGGAAGCACCATGCTCACATACAAGGATGCAGGGGTCGACATCGATGCAGGGGACGAACTGATCCGCCGCATCAAACCAATCGTCCGGAAGACCTTCACGCCGGGAGTGCTTCGAGAGATTGGAGCCTTCGGTGCGTTCTTCGATCTGTCCGTCCTGTCCGAGTACCGGAATCCGGTGCTGGTTTCGTCGGTCGATGGGGTAGGGACCAAGCTGAAGGTAGCCTTCATGGCGGATCGGCACGACACCGTGGGCCAGGATCTGGTCAACCACTGCGTCAACGACATTGCGGTATGCGGTGCGGCGCCGCTCTTCTTCCTGGACTATTTCGCAACGGGAAAGCTCTCCCCGCAGGTCGCAGAGGATGTGATCCGAGGCTTCGCGAAAGCGTGCGAAGAAAACGGGTGCGCTCTGATTGGCGGAGAAACGGCGGAAATGCCTGATATGTACAAGGAGGGCGAGTATGATCTTGCAGGGACCATTGTGGGCATCGTGGAACGGGATGACATCGTCGACGGCTCCCGTGTGGAGTCCGGCGATCGCATCATCGGACTTCCCTCCACGGGATTGCACACCAACGGATACTCACTGGCACGCAAGGCCCTGTTCGCACGCCACAACGTCGACGATCGACCGGATGAACTGGCCGGTGCGTCCATCGGAGAAGCCCTGCTGGCCGTACACCGTTCCTATCTTGGGCCGATACGCCGCATGACGGAGCATGGCCGCGCGCGCGCGTTGGCCCATATCACCGGTGGGGGATTGATCGGCAATCTTTCTCGTGTCATCCCGGAAGGGTTACGGATCGATGTGGACTGGAATGCCTGGGAGGTCCCCGGTATCTTTAACCTGATCAAGCGACTAGGAAGCGTACCGGAAGTCGACATGCGCCGCACGTTTAATCTTGGCATCGGACTTGCGGCCGTGGTCGGTGCGGAGGAGGAAACCGCGGTCTTGACGAAACTCAAAGAGGCCGGCGAACATCCACATGTAATCGGAAGAATCGTAAACTCATAGATTAGTGCGTTGAGATCGGGCAACCTTAACGGCTTGCCCCGGTACAATTATCCAAGTTCCTGTAGGATGAACGTCTACCTGATTGTCCCGTGGAATCGCTGATCGTAATCGTTGTTCTCAGCTACCTGGTCGGCTCCATACCGACCAGCGTCTGGCTGGGTCGGTTGCGCCGCATTGACATTCGTCGCTATGGCAGTGGCAATGCCGGCGCCACGAACACTTTTCGGGTTCTGGGGTGGAAATTTGGCATCATTGCGCTTCTGATCGATTTCTTCAAAGGTCTGCTGGCGGCCGGTGTGATCGCGTCCATTCGGATCGACAATCTGCCGTCGGGTATAGGCGCTTGGGAGATTGAAACTGTGGTCCGACTCATTGCGGGTGTGGCGGCCGTGGTAGGACACATGTTTCCGGTGCTGGCCAATTTCCGAGGCGGCAAGGGGGTCAACACAAGCGCCGGCGTTCTCATGGCGCTCACGCCAATCACGACCCTGATCGTCATCGGAATCTTTGTAGTGGTCCTGCTCTCGTCACGGTACGTGTCCCTGTCGTCTATGGTCGCATCAATCGCTTTTCCAGCCACGGTGGCGATTCGCAGGTACTTTTTCGGCATCGACCTCGACCCGAGCTTGCTTGTGATCGGGTCGCTTCTGGCGCTCGGAATCATCTACGCGCACCGATCCAACATCCGACGTCTCTTGCAGGGCAATGAGAACCGAATCCGATCGTTCCGGCCGGCGACCGGGCAGTTGAACCGCGCAAATCCCTGACCTGCGGGATCTGCAAATCTCAGTCGTGTTGTCGCATTACCCGTTCAAGCGCATCGCAGTACTCGGAGCCGGGAGTTGGGGTACGGCGATGTCGCTCGTCTTGAACCGAAAGGGACACAGTGTGGTCCTGTGGGCTCGTAGAGACGAACTGCGGGCCCACATCGAAGAGACGCGCCTCAACGAGGTCTATCTTCCAGGAGTCGCGCTCCCTGAAGAGATCGAGGTGACCTCGGACCTCGACGCCGCGTCCGCGGGGGCCGACCTCCTCGTTTTTTCCGTGCCGACCCAGTCGCTCAGGGAAGTGGCGCGGAAACTTGATCCGAAAAGGCTCGGGTCCAGCATTCTCGTTTCACTCGCAAAGGGAATCGAGAATACGACCCTGCTGACGCCCACCGGCATTCTGGGAGAAGTGCTCGCCCCGGTCGACCGGGACCGGATTGCCGTCGTGTCCGGACCGAGCCACGCAGAGGAAGTCGCTATCGGCCTTCCGACGACCCTGGTGGCCGCTTCGTCGAGCGAGGCCACAACGCAAGCTGTCCAGGCGGCAATGATGACGGAACGGCTGCGAATGTATACGAACCAGGATGTGATCGGCGTGGAAATCGCAGCCGCAGTCAAGAATGTGATGGCCATCGCGGCCGGGATCAGTGATGGAATCGGTTACGGCGACAATGCCAAAGCGGCCATCATCACCCGCGGCATAGCCGAAATCGCGCGGCTGGGTATGGCCATGGGAGCGAAACAAGAGACTTTCGGGGGCCTGACCGGCATCGGCGATCTGGTCGTCACCTGCGCGAGTCGACACAGCCGAAATCGGTTTGTTGGCGAACAAATCGGGCGAGGCCGGAGTCTCGCCGAGATTCAAGCGGAAATGCGCATGGTCGCAGAAGGGGTGCGCACTACGTTGTCCACCGTCGCACTCGCAAGCCGCATGGGCGTGGACATGCCGATAACCCTCTCGGTCTATGACATCCTCTTCAACGACAAACGACCCGACGACGCAGTCCGCGACTTGATGACTCGTTCAGCCAAACAGGAACTCTGGCTGCCGCGGTTCGATTGTACGACCTCCTCGGCCGACCAGGCTTCACGAACTCCACCAGGTGACGGATAGACGCCGGGATGACCCTGGATGAACTCAAACGTATCGTTTCGCTCGGCGAGGGACAGCATCTCGAATTCAAGAAACGAGTCCCTCGCCCCGAACGCATCGCGAAGGAGGTCGTCGCCTTTGCGAACACGCACGGCGGAAGGGTGTTGCTCGGCGTGGATGACGACGGGCAAATCAGTGGCGTCAAGGATGTGCAGGAAGAGATCTTCCTTCTCGAAAAGGCGCTCGAGGACCACTGTGAACCGGCCATTGGATTCTTGATTCAGGCGCTGCCCGTCTCCCGCAGGCGCGAGGTAGTCGTGATTGATGTGCCCGATAGCGCGTCGAAACCCCACTTCCTTGTCAATTCGGGCGAAGACGAGCGTCCCACAGCCTATGTTCGTGTCAGCGATCGCAGTGTAGAGGCCTCCCGCGAAGTGGTCCGCATGATGCGCTGGAAGCGAAAGCCGACCGACACGCACTTCGAATTCGGGCCGACCGAACAATTGCTCATGCGGTACCTTGACGCCTACCACCACATCACCGTCAGTCAATTCGCCCGAATCGCGAACGTCCCGAGGAAAGGGGCCTCCTGGAAACTCCTCCTCCTGACGCGCGCCGGCATCCTGCATCTTCATCCCGACGAACGGGAAGACTACTTTACCCTGTCGGGCCGGGCAATGCGGACCGATTGATCCGGCCGTCACGAAATCCCGACCCTTTGCCGAGCCCCAGTTTCCCTTCTTCAAATCCACGCCTAGCCTCACCCAGTCGCCCCGGCACCCGCACTCCATGGCAGAAGTCAAAACCTATTCCGGTAAGGACATCCAGGTACTGGAAGGTCTGGACCCCGTTCGGAAACGTCCCGGCATGTATATCGGAGGAACCGGGAAAGCCGGCCTTCACCACCTGCTCTGGGAGGTCGTTGACAACGCCGTTGACGAGGCTACGAACGGATATGCCTCCACCATCGAAGTGACCCTTCACGCGGATGGCCAGCGTCTAACCGTGACCGACAACGGCCGGGGCATTCCCGTCGACATCCACCCCCAAAAGAAGGTTCCGGCCCTCGAACTTATCCTGACCACCCTGCACGCAGGGGGCAAGTTCGACAATTCGAATTACATCACCTCCGGAGGTCTTCACGGAGTCGGCGCATCCGTAGTCAATGCGCTGTCTGAAGAGCTCATCGCGATCGTGCGGCGCGACGGCGGGACGTGGGAACAGCGGTATGAGCGAGGCAAACCGAAAACCAAACTGCGTCAAACCGAGAAGGGCACGCGCGGCAGCGGCACTTCGATTACGTTTCGGCCCGATCGGGAGATCTTCTCCGAAGTCCAGTTCGACCCCCAACTGATTGCCGAACGTCTGGAAGAAAAAACCTTCCTCAACGGGCTGCTGCGGATCACGTTTCGCAATGAGGTATCCGGCACCAAACAGCTCTTCCACCACGAAGGTGGCATCCGGGAGTACCTGGAATTCGTTGTCAAGCGGGACCAGGCCCGCCGCGTGCATCCTGATCCACTCGTCATCCGGCAGGAAACCTTCACCGAAGGGTGTCGGGTGGAGGTGGCGCTCCTGTGGACCGAGTCACCGCGGGAAACGATTCGCAGCTACGTGAACGGCATCCCCACTCCGGACGGAGGAACCCACGAAACGGGCGTCAGGGATGCGGTGGTGCGGGCTGTACGATCTTACGTGGAGACACATGACCTGGGGGACAAGAAACTCGAACTCACCGCGGAGGACATTCGGGAAGGTCTCTTCGTCATCATCAACCTCTTTATGGTCGACCCTCAGTTTCAGGGACAGACCAAGGAGAAACTCAACAACCCGGAAGCACGAACCATCCTCAATAGCGCCGTCCGCCTCGAACTGGAGAGCTTTCTCAACAAACACCCCACGACGGGGGAGGCGGTTGTCTCCCGGATCGTCCAGGCGGCCCGCGCACGGCTTGCCTCACGGGCGGCCGTGAGGGAGGTGCGAAGGAAATCACACATCAGTCATCGCCTCACGCTGCCGGGAAAACTGGCCGATTGCTCGTCAACTGACCCGCACGAGAGCGAGCTGTTCATCGTCGAAGGAGATTCCGCCGGAGGATCCGCGAAGCAGGCACGCGATCGGAAGACGCAGGCCATTCTTCCGCTTCGCGGCAAGGTCCTCAATGCCGAGCAAGCCAACAGGACAAAGGTCAACGAAAACAAAGAACTCAGCGATATCGTGCTTGCGCTGGGGTGCGGTCTTGGAGAACGAATCGAGCCGTCAAACCTTCGATACGACCGGATCATCCTGTTGATGGATGCGGACTCCGACGGGCACCATATTTCAACGCTGCTGCTGACCTTTTTCTACCGTTACCTGCGTCCCCTCGTGGACGATGGACACGTCTTCATCGCCCAACCCCCGCTCTATCGGGTGGATATCGGAAAGGAGACCTTCTGGGCGCTCGATGACGCAGATCGCGATCGCATCCTGGCCGATGCCAGACGCAAGCGGGGCAATGCCAAAGTCGAAATACAGCGATTCAAGGGGCTTGGTGAGATGATGCCCAAAGCGCTCTGGGAGACCACGCTCGACCCGGCCAGACGACGCCTCTTGAAAGTGACCATACCCGGGCAGGAACGCCTTGCGACAGAACGCACCATCAACGACTTGATGGGCAAGAACGCCTCTGCACGGTACGACTTCATCATGCACAACGCCGTAGAGGCCACCGATCTGGACCTCTAGTGCGCTGGAAGGGGGACCGAGGCTATGCGCCTCTGGACCGGGTCGCAATTCCGCGTACTCCTCTCGATCCAGAGCGACTAATCGTGGCGTCCGGTCGGATCACCCTCTTCGACAAGCCGGCGAATGATTTCGACGACGTCCACACCCTCGGCATCCGCATTGAAGTTCAGGACGATGCGATGGCGCAGGACCGGAACCGCCATTCGCCGAACATCCTCAATGAGCGGAGTGGAGCGTCCGCGGAGCAGGGCAGAGGCCTTCGCGCCCAGAATGAGATATTGTGATGCCCGGGGTCCTGCACCCCAACTCACGAAATCGGAGATGAAGCCCGGAGCATCCTGCCGTCCCGGCCTCGTACGAGACGCCAGGCGCACCGCATACTCGATCACGTTGTCCGCCACCGGCATTCGGCGAACGAGGTCCTGGAAAGCAATCAAGTGAACCCCGTCGATCTGAGGCATCACTGATGTATTCTGCAGACTGGTGGTGTTGCGTACGACAGCAACTTCATCGTCGAAAGAGGGATAGTCCAGCCAGAGGTTCAACATGAACCGGTCCAACTGGGCCTCCGGGAGCGGGTACGTGCCTTCCTGCTCGATAGGGTTCTGCGTGGCCAGGACGAAAAACGGTTCATCGAGCGGATACGTCCGGCCGGCGGCCGTCACGCGATGCTCCTGCATGGCCTCGAGCAATGCCGCCTGCGTTTTTGGCGGCGTCCGATTGATTTCGTCGGCCAGGACAACGTTTGCGAAGATGGGGCCCTTCACGAAGCGGAAAACCCGACCCCCGGTCTGACGGTCCTCTTCGACAATCTCAGTGCCCGTAATGTCGCCCGGCATGAGGTCAGGTGTGAACTGTATCCGCCCGAACTGCAAGTCCAGTGCCTGTGACAACGTCCTGATGAGGAGGGTCTTGGCCAATCCTGGAACCCCGATCAGCAGGCAATGTCCACGGCACAGAAGCGCGATGAACAAGTGCTCGACGACTTCGTGCTGGCCTACGATGACCTTCCCGATCTCATCTTTGAATCGGCCATACGCCTGCTGCAGGTCATCGATGAGCGATACGTCGCCGGGCATGCGGGGACCTCAGGTTTACTGAACGGGGAATCAGCGGGTGGAGGAGAAGGAGGAATCGGCGCGTTCCAGCGGATTGTCCATCGAGACCCGGACCGACACAAACACGTCCTTGCGCAACCGGTCGAGCCACTCGGCCCGTTTGGTCGCCTGCTTGGCCTGAAGCGCATACTGCTCGATCCGTTCGTAGTCCTGCTCGGGATTCATCTTGTGCGCAGGCGTCCGCCGGTCCAATCGCACCAGATGATATGCTTTGCGCCCGTCGAGAAGCTGGGTTTCGGCCGGATCACTGATGTCACCGACACTGAGGCGCCCCAGTGTGGCGATCCACATGGGGCCGAGCGCTTCGAGCGGCAGATCCCGATCTCCCGTACGTGGTTCGATCACCTGACCGCCGCGCGTGGCGCTCTGGGAATCTTCCGAGTGGCGCTTCGCCATCAGTTCAAAGGAGACCTGGAATTTCGTCAACGTATCCTTGACGGCCGTGAGATAGGCGATGGCATTCTCCGGCAGAACCCGCGCATCGCTCACGGAGATGAGAATGTGATTGACGTCGATCACATCTCCCACCCGGCCGTTCACCCGCATGAAGTGAAAGCCGAAGGCCGTCTCGAAGATCTGGGAAATCTGACCCTCATCCAGATTGGACGCCACCGCACCGAATTCCGGTACCAGCTCACTGAGTCGCATGCTCTCGTAGCGCCCTCCGTTGGACGCCGATCCGGGATCGTCGGAGAATTGACGAGCGAGGTTCTCAAATGAAGCACCCGCCAACACCGAATCCCGCAATACGGTGATGATGTCTATGGCTTCCTGCCTCGCAACGGGATCCACGTCCGGGAAACGGACGATATGCGAGACCCGGACGGTCAAGGGGATGTCGGGAAGAGAGTCCGAAGGAAACTGGGCGAACCACCGTTTGACCTCCGAGGGTGTAATCTTGATGCCGGAAAGTTGCTGGCGCTGGTACTCCTGGGCGAGCAACTGGTCACGGAGTCTTTCTCTGAGGTCATCTTTGATCTGCAGGATGGACTTGCCGTAGAATTCCTCCAGTCGCTGTTCGCTGCCCGCCTGCGCTGAGAGCGAAGAGATTCGGGAGTCGAGCTCCTGGTCGACTTGCTCGTTTGAGACCGTGACGTTGGTGTCCTTCCGTGCATAGGTCAGAACGACCTTCTGATCGATCATTTCCTGCAGCGCCTGGTACCAGAGCCGGTCGGAGAACGGGGCGCCCTGCTGCTGAACCACGCTGGTGACCAACGCATTGACGTCTGACCGGAGGATGATATCGTCATCGACAACGGCGACGATTTCGTCGATCACCTGGTTGTCCTGCG
>CAYLXM010000032.1:0-39549 GCA_964387555.1 uncultured Rhodothermales bacterium
TTGGAGTCTTTGTGGCTAATATTTTATTAATCCTCAATTGAAGCGAATCTCCTAAACGGTGACATTATCATGCTTTGCATGGGTTCAACATAAATTTTGCCAGACAGCAATAGTCACGAGTCTCAAATCTCAATACTCATTACTCAATACTATAAAAGTACAGTAAAAATTACATGCCCGAGATAGAGTATGTACAGGAGGATAAGTGCTATCCCAAAGGGCCGTGATGATTTCCATTTACCCATCAGGAAAAAGATCAGCAGAAGGATGGCGGACGCCATCAGGATCCCGACTGAAATGGCAAGGTCTTTACTTTCCGTTACGAATCCTTCGGGGTGGATGAGCATGAACAACAGGAATGGGAACCCAAGGCCGATAAGGATGTCGAAGATATTGGAACCGATGGCATTATTGATGGCCATGCCCGGCCTCGACTGCCGGGCAACGATCATTGATGAGATAAGGTCGGGCACTGAAGTGCCAATGGCTACAATGGTTAGCCCGATGATGAGCTCGGGGATGCCCAGCGCCGACGAAAGGCCTATCGCGCTCTCAACAAGAAGCCAGCTCAGCAGGCTGATCATGCCGATCGACAGGACGAATAGAATAAAAGGAAATTTAAGCAGGGATCTGTGGAGTCTGACAAGTGCCTCCGGGATCCATGCAGAAAATTTGACATGATCGTCAGATCGCTTTGGCCCGGATTCAGTTTCAATATCATCATACGGAAGTATTCGCTTCCAGAAGTATACAACAATGACATAGATCAGATAAGTGCCAACAAGCAGGATACTTCCGAAGAGCGTGAGTCGCTCATGGGAGAAGATATAGGTTAACAGCAGAATGGATGCAATGTAGAACACGATATCCCTGAAAAGGGGTTGCCAGACCATGCTGGCCTTTCCGCGGATATACATGACCACGCCCGTGATCACGAGTATGTTGAAAAGTGCGGAGCCAACAATGGTTCCCACCCCGATGGCCTCATGGTTGCCCGCCAGGAGTATCGAAAACAATGCAACAGCAAGTTCAGGGGCGCTCGACCCCGCCGCCATGAGGGTGCTGCCTGCCATGTCGGAGGAAAGCCGCAGCTTTTGGGAAATGTGATCAAGCGATTCGATAAAATACTTTTCCGACACAAAGTGCATGGCTGCGAAGCTCAGGACAAGCAGGGCGAAATCTATTGCAATTGTTATAATATCAGCCATATTCGGGTGCAGTGTTTCGGCAAATATACAAAATGACCTCACAGGTCATACAACCGGTGAGGTCTGTTGAGCGGGAAACGGGACTCGAACCCGCGACCCTCAGCTTGGGAAGCTGATGCTCTACCAACTGAGCTACTCCCGCAAGGAAGAAGTTTAGGAGTTTCAAAGTTGCGGAGTTTAGGAGTTGGGACGCCAACGCATCTCGAATGCGAACTTCTAAACTCCTAAACTGCTAAACTCCAAACTTACTACGAGGTGACGGGCGGATTCGAACCGCCGTACGAGGTTTTGCAGACCTCTGCCTAACCCCTCGGCCACGTCACCATGAGGTTCAGTATACGCAACATCCGAAAAAGAACAAGTCAACCCGGCAGCCCGGACTGGTTTCTACGCCGGACAAACACCAGGATCCCGACCCGCGAGCAGCCGGCCCGAAAATCCGCGCGGGCAACCCACCGCGGCCCATTCTAAACTCATCACGAACGCCCCTTCAGAGAACAAGCCCGAACAGAATTCCTCCGAGCCCCATTCCTTAGCACGCCCGGCAGGACTCGAACCTGCAACCTGCGGATTAGAAGTCCGCTGCTCTGTCCAGTTGAGCTACGGGCGCAGATTCGGCCCCTTGTACGACCTGTCGGGGCGGCCGGATTTGAACCGACGACCTTCTGCTCCCAAAGCAGACGCGCTACCGAGCTGCGCTACGCCCCGCCGGAAATCCCGGTTCCACCGGATCCACCACGCGGCGGATCCACCCTCCAGCACACTCCTTAGGCGCGGGCGCTCCGGACGGCCTGCTGGACATCCTCCAGCAGCATGACCTTGTCCTTGTACCGGAACTGGCCGTTGGTCTTCTTCTCAGAAACGATCACCTTGGCCATCGCCACTTTCTGGCCGCCACGGCTCGTCCGCTGGTTCTTAGATACTTTCCTCGCCATCGTCTTAGCCCGCTACTTGATTTCTTTGTGCACCGTGTGCTTACGCAACACCCGGTTGTACTTCTTCAATTCCATCCGCTCCGGCGTATTACGCCGATTCTTCATCGTCGAATACCGCGACGTCCCCGGTGCCTCCGTGCACTCGAGAATCACCTTCGTGCGGATGTCCTTTCCTTTCTTTGCCATGACACGGTTCCTGTCAATTCATCCACCAACGCTGCCCTAGACGCGAACACCCTGCTTGCGGGCCTTCGCCAGAACGGCGCCGATTCCATTCTTGTTGATCGTCTTCAAGGTCTTCGTGGTAATCCGGAGCGTCACCCAACGCCCCTCCTCAGGCACGAAAAACCGCTTCTTCTGAAGATTCACCTGAAAACGCCGCTTCACCTTGTTGTTGGCGTGGGACACGTGGTTCCCCACCATCGGGCCGCGACCAGTTATTGCATCCTTGCGTGCCATAATTCGACTCAATCTCTTACTCGATTCCGGTGCGGACCTGAAAGCCGCGAGAATAGCCAAACTACGACGTAGCTGGGCCGAATGCAAGTGAACGCCAACTGGAAGGCCGGGTTCCGGATCCCTGAGTGCTAATCCTCCTCTCCTGTCTTCTTGCAGAAATCGAGCAACGTGTCCCCCCGCAGGCCTAGCCGGAGGGTCTCGAGGGGGATGACTTCGTCGGGCGCGATGTTGCCGAGGTTCACGTTCGGACCGGAATGCCGCAGAAACCAGACCTGCTGGGACTTCAAAGGCGCCTCGTAGACCAGCCGCTTTTTGTCGATCTGATGTTCGATCTCCTCGATCAAGCCGGAGCGAACCTCCCCCGTGGGACGAAACACGCCTGCCGTCCCACTCTCCCTGGCCTCGCAAATCACCTTCCAACTGCCCGCCTCCAACTCGTCCTGAATCATCTGCACCCAGACGTACGGGGGCATGATCTTGTCCACGTCCTTCGATCCGACCTCGCTCAAGACGACAAAGTCACGGGCCAGCATCCGGATGGTCTCCAACTTGTCCGCGTGCTTGATCTCCAATGTGCCGTCCGAGACCTCCACGTGCGTCATCCCCAGTTCCCCGAGCAACCGGCGATACCCGTCGATCCGGCCGCGCAGGTAGTACGCCTCAAAGAGGGTGCCTCCGAAGTAGACGGGGATTCCGGCCGCACGGTACACCTCGAGCTTTCGCTGCAAGGCCGGATAGACCACCGCCGTACCCCACCCGAGTTTGACGAGGTCGATGGATTCCGCCGCCACCTCCAGCAAATCCTCGACCTGACGTACCGACAGCCCCTTGTCCAGCACATGGGTGATGCCGCTCTCCCGCGGTTTGGAAGGGCGATGCGGCAAATCAGGGAGTCCAAAGATCGATTCAATCATGGGTGGACGCAGGAGTGAACGGAATGCCGGCAAACCAGAGGTGTCATCGCGGTGGTGGGCACGAATCTACGGTTTCACTCCCAATAACCTGCTCCATCCACCATTTTCTCACAGAGTACCCCCCTGCGCGTACCCATTTCGGGCTCCATCCACCATTTTCTCACAGAGTACCCCCCTGCGCGTACCCATTTCGGGCTCCATCCACCATTTTCTCACAGAGTACCCCCTTCGCGTACCCGGTACGGGCTCCATCCACCATGTTCCTATAGAGTGCGCCTCTGCGCGTGCCCGTACCCATAACCGGCCCCATCCACCATCTTCTCGCGAAGCACGCCTCAACCGCACCCTGATAACCGGTACCCTCTGTCATTTTCTAACGTCGGCGAGTCCTTACGCACTTCGCAGCGGAACGGCCGGTTGGGTCGCCGAGGCGCGGGCCGCCGGATAGAGCGCTGCAACAACGCAGAGGGTCATCGCCACGAGCGTAACCCCCAGCACGTCCATCCCATCGATCGCCACCGGATACGTCTCGATAATGAACGATCCGGCGCCCGACAAGGGCACGAGGCCGAAATGCAGCTGGAGAAGACTCAGTCCCAGCCCCGCCGCGAGACCGATCCCGCATCCGATCGTCCCGATCATCACACCCTCGAGAAGAAAGATCTGACGTATCGAACGGCGCGAAACGCCCATCGCCTGCAGCACCGCCAGGTCCCGGCGCTTCTCGATGACGATCATCGTGAGCGACCCGACGATGTTGAAGGCGGCCACGACGACGATGAGGGCCAGGATGAGCGATGCGCCCCACTTTTCGAGGCGCATCACGTCATACAACGACTTCTGCAGATCGTACCAGGTCAGGATCTCAAACCGGTCCGCCGGAAGGATCTCCCGAAGCCGATCCCGCACGCGATCCGCCGAGTCGATCCGGTCCAACCGCAGTTCGATGCCCGAGACGCGGTCCCCCAGCCGGAAAAGCCGCTGGGCCTCCTCCAGCGCCACAAAAACGTGGCTCTGATCATAGACGGCTTCCAGGTCGTAGAGCCCCCGCACCTCGAAAACGGTCACGGGCGGCAGCGTGAGCCCGCGCGTCAATAGCCGCTCGAGATTCGCTGCAGACAGCAGGGCGATGCGGGTCGGATCGCGCACTTCGCTGCCCGGGAAGACGCCCAACCGGGCGGCCAGATTCGACCCGACAATCATCCCGGGAGGACCGCCATGTCGCTCCAGATCGAAGACGCCTGCCGTCACCCGGTCCGCGATCGGACTCGCACCGCCCGCCGTCGAGGCTTCGATGCCCCGCACGATCACGACCTTGTTCAGATCCGTCGGTCCCTCGTACGCGAGCAATGCCTTGCCCTCGGCGAACGGCATGGCCGAGTGCACCTCCGGCAAAAAGACGATCTGCGCGATTACGCTGTCGGCCGACGCGATCCCGCCGGCCTCGCGGGAGACGATGCGGACATGCGGATCGAACGAAATCAGCATGTCCCGCACGATCTGATAGAACCCGTTCATCACAGAAAGCACCACGATGAGGGCGGCGACGCCCAGCGCCACGCCGAGCGTGGCGATGCTCGTGATGACGGAAATCAGCGACACACGTCGCGGACTGATCAGATACCGACGGGCAATCAGAAAACGGTAATCCATGCGAGGGCGTTTCCGCTACGGCTCGAGGAACCGCAAGGGATCCACCGAGAGGGGCGTGGTGATGCGGTCGGTGAGGAGCGCGCCCCAGGAGGTCACTTTTCGGCTGGACATCCACACCGGCCCGGCCGAAGCCGGATAGGCCTGCCAGTCCGTCCACTCCGCAAAGGTCGGCGGGCCGTCTGGATTGTGCTGCAGGACATAGGCCCAGCGGTTGACCCGTCCGGTCGGTCTGTCGACATAGACCCAGTACGTATCGCCGGGGGTCAGGCCTACCTGTCCGAAGGTGAGGCGGAGGACCTCGGTTTCCGCGTCGGAAGAGTCCGCCTCGTAGTGCCGGTTCACCCCCGGATCGAGGAGCTTGACGGGCATGAGGAGCCAGTAGGTGTCGTTAATGAAGCGGGTGTAGGCGCGGTCCAGGAACGGGCGTGCGGCCTCGGACGGCAACTCTGAGCCGTCGGCAAAGATGCGTCCTTCGCGCGTACGTACGTTAAAGAGCGCCACGATCGCCGTATCCCTGTGCGTCCATTCGACGCGGTACGCGCCGGTCATCCGGTCCCAGACGTGCGCTGCGGTGGTGGAGCGCTCGCCGTCCCGCTCCGCCCCGAACTCGAAGGCGAGAAAGGGCAGGGATTGCCAGGCTTCTGCTCCGCCGGCCGCATCCAGCACGGCCGCCGCGAGCGAGTCGGCCTTCTCCTGCGGCGACAGCGGGGGCGCGTCCGGTGTTCGGGGACGGCAGGAGGCAAGACCGAGAACGAGAGCGAGCACCACACCGCCAATCAGCGCGGAGTTACCGGCAAGACGCAACCTTCTCATGGGGAAAGACCATATGTTACTTAAGGACGCCAAACGTCGGCCAAATTAGGGAACGGCCCGCAGAAACACCGGGTTGACGGGTTCGTTCTTTCCTTGAGCCAAACAAGCAGAGTAGCCATGAAGCGCGTCTTGTACATCCTCCTCCCACTTCTGTTGCTCGTCTGCGGCGCCCGGCCGCTGCGGGCGCAGAGCGAAGACGGCGCGAGCCGTCCGCTCTACGGGAACGGGATTGGTCTAAACATCGCGTTGACGAACAGCGGCTTCGCTCTGGGAGGTTTCTGGCAGCGCGCGCTGACGACCGACTATACGTTTATTACGGAGTTTACCCTGGGGGCAGGCAAGGACGGGCGGGAGCAGCGCTTCTTCAATTTCTGGGGCGAGAGTTTCATCCCCGGCAAGGCGAACTACCTCCTCATGATCCCGGTACAGGTCGGTATTCAGCGGCGTCTCTTCGCCGATGAGATTCAAGACAATTTCCGGCCGTTCCTCCATTTCTCCGCCGGCCCCACCCTGGGCTGGGTGTCGCCCTACTTCAAAGACCTCAACGGTGACGGCGTCCGGGACAGCAACGAGCGATCGTACGATTCCATCTCGGCCCTGCCGCGAGGGAAAGCCCGCCTGGGCGCCGGAGGCACCGTCGCGATGGGCGCGAGTTTTGGTCGGAGCCGGAAGGCGACCCAGAGCCTGCGCTTCGGCCTGTCCGTGATCTACTTCCCGTCCGGCGTGGAGCTCATGGAAAAGGGGATTCGAAAAAGCGGCCCACAGGAGTTCTTCGTTTCCCCGACGATCGGACTCTCGTTCGGCCGATCCAGAAAGTAGCGCGACGGACCGGGGCTGCCGCTCAGGGAGTGGCGCGGCACGTCCTGATGAGTTCCGCCCTGACCTCCCGGGGGTTCTCGATCGTCTCGAAAAAGTCTTCCACGTAGCGCACGGCCCGTTTTCGCGTGCCGGAGTCCAGCAGGTCCGAGTTCCACAGCGCGAGGATATCCTCCTTTCGGGCCAGGAACCGGTCGAGTACGGGCTGCAGGTCCTCTTCCGACTGGCAGTTGCCGCGGTAGAGTCGCTCCGTTACGGAGGATAGGCCCAGGTGAGGAGGCGGGATGGCATACCGGGCATCGACGACGCCCGAAAAATCGAAGTCGTAGGGAACAGGGAGGAAGACGGACAGGTCTTCCGGGCGGAGCAGGACGATGTTGTGAAGGGCCGGGACCGACCAATCGGAGTTGCCGATCAGGTACTGGAATACCGCCATCACGGCCGTCTCCTCGGGGGCGGTGAGATGCTGGTGCAGGCCCTTCTGTTCGAACACCTGCGCATCGTTACGCGCCGCCATGTGGTCCTCGTCCTCGATAAGGAATCCGTACCGTGTGATGGCCTTGTCGTCTCCCTTGGCCTCATCCACGTAGGTGACACGCAACAGCCGCACCCGGAAGCTCAAATCGGTGATCTGGTTGAGGCTCCGATAGACGAGGTATTCCGTCAGCACGTACTGCTCGTATCCCCGTCGTCCGGACTGACAGTGGGTGACCAGTTTGAGTTTGTCCTGCCCGTCAAAGAGCGTCCCCTTGACCTCTTTCTTCTTGAAATTCAGGCGCAGAGGCGGGAAGTCGCAGTTCGACCGGTTCTTCCGAAACAGTCCACGCGGGCGCACACGCACGTCCAGCGCTACCTCCTGGCTGTCGGAATCGGTGAAGCGGATCTTTGCCGGTCGGTATTCCGGTTCGTCTCCCCGGTCTTTCAGTACAGAGGACAGGTCGGCTTCGATTCGTACCTCCAGAATGTCGTGGGACGAAAAGAGCGGGGTGATTGCCGACTCCAGCGTATCGGTCTCGGCCTCATCCTGAGCCGGAGATTCTGGCGTACTCAAGGTCCACAGCCCAAGGGCGAAAAGAGCGGCAACGAAGCGGGAAAGGCGCATGGAGACGATCTGAGGGACAGCCAAATCAGGTTCACTTAACCTTCATTTACGATGTGTGGGGCCAAAAAGGTTGCAGAAGGTGGGGAATTCATATTCTAGCAGATGGTCGTGTGGTCGACGGCAGCGCGAGAGCGCACGTGAACAGTCCCTTCGCATCCTGTTAGCCGGTTTTCCGAATGTCTCGTCTTGTTCGCATCCTGGGCTGGTTGCTCCTCGCCCTCGTCGTGGTGATCCTGTCCGTTGGCTCCTACGGCTACCTGGTACTCCGGCGCACGTTGCCTCCGGAATCCGGAGACCGGGTGCTTGCCGGGCTCGAGAAGCCCGTGCGTGTCTACTTCGACGAGAAGGGGGTGCCTCAGATCTTTGCCCTGACGGAGGCCGATGCGTACAGGGCACTCGGGTTTTTGCACGCGGGAAACCGGTTTTTTCAGATGGAGCTTCTGCGGCGTGCGGCGGCGGGCCGGCTCTCGGCATTGTTGGGTGAAGCGACGCTGGCGTTCGATAGCCGGCAGCGGTTGATCGGTCACTACCGGCTCACGGAAGGTCAGGTGGATGATCTGACGCCCCGGGCAAGGAAGGGAATCGGGGCCTACGTGGAGGGCGTCAACGCCTGGGTGGCAGAGGCCGGTTTGCCGTTCGAGCTGCGGTTGCTTCGCGCGCCGGTTGAGCCGTGGACCGTCCCGGATATCCTTGCGATCGCGAGTTTTCAGACCTACTACGGGGACGAGCTCCGGAACCCGGATGACCGTTTTTTCGAGCCTCTCCGTCGTGCCGTCGGCGCAGAACGCACCCGCGAGTTGCTTCTGGAATACCCCGAATGGGCCCCGACGACCATTCCGAGTCCGAACGTGAAACCCGGGGTCGTGCCGCCGCTTCTTCCGGTGGAAGCCGGCATGCCAGGTCCCTCAAGGCTGCTCGAGGCCCTGTCCCTCGGGCTGGCCCGGCAGGCGTTCCCCTCAACGGAGGCCGCGGAGCGGGTGGTCCGCTCGCTTGCGCTGGCAGGGGGATCCAATGCCTGGGCGGTCGCGCCTCGGCTCAGCCGTTCCGGGGCGGCGCTCTTTGCAAATGATCCCCATCTGGATGTCGTCTCCCTCCCAGGCTTCTGGTATATGGCCGGCATGCATAGTGCGGAAGGCGAAACCGAGGTCGTGGGGATCACCTCTCCCGGGCTGCCGCTGATGGCGATGGGCCATAGCCGGTGGGCGGCCTGGGGATTCACCGTTGCGGCGGTTGATCTGCGGGATCTCTACCAGGTGGAGGTCGATCCGGAGCGGCCCTCCTGGTATCGTACGCCGGACGGGTGGGCGGAAATGACGATTCGCGAGGAGTGGATCGAAGTGCGTGGCCGTGAACCGGAGCTTCGATTGATTGAATGGACACGTCACGGTCCGGTTGTCCACCGAGACTCGACCACCCACACGGCCATCGCCTGGCGCTGGGCCGGATTGGATCTGCCCGTATCGAAGCTGCTCAATGCCACGATCGAAGTGCCGGAGATGAGGGATTGGGAACGGTTTCATGCTGCGATTTCCGGCTCCGCCTTCAACATAAACTGGGTCTACGCCGATGCCGCCGGGCACATCGGCTACCACCTGGGTGCATCGTTTCCCGTACGCGGGTACGAAGAATCAACCCTGCCTCTTGACGGGGCCTCCGCCCGCTTCGACTGGCAAGGGTATCACGATGCCTCAAAGACCCCTAAGGTGTCCGATCCGGAGCAAGGCTGGTTGGCCAGCTCAAACCATCGGGCCGCCCCGCCGGACTTCCCGATTCCCATGCCGGGCGCCTATTACGTAGACCGGGCGTTGCGCATCACCGAATTGCTCTCGTCCGACTCCCTTTTCGACGTCTCCGACATGACCGCTTTCCAGCTCGACCACCTCGACCGGTACGCGGAGCGGTGGCGGGATCCTGCGGTTGAGTATCTCCATGTGCTGGGCGAGCGGGCGTTGGCGGAGGAAGTGGCGCGTTGGGACGGACAAATGACGGTCGACTCGAGGGTTGCAGCCTTGATCTATACCTGGCAAGCCGAGATTCTCCGCAGCACGTTCGAAGACGAGGTCGATGCGGAGCCTCCCTACGAGGTGCTGGATCGGCTCCTCGCCGATCCCCACTCTCCCTGGTTCGACGATGTGCGGACCCAGGAGGTCGAGACCCGGGATACCGTCCTGACGCGGAGCCTGCGAATTGCCGTCGACGCGGTCGGGGAGAAGACCTGGGGGGCGCTTCATACGCTCACGATGTCTCATCCCTTTGCGGCCAACCCGCTGCTGCGCATTCTGCTGGGACTCCAACGGGGACCCTATGCCACGGGGGGATCGATGGGCAGTCTGAACGCTTCGTTTCCGCGGTATGACGGAGCGGGCCGGTTTTCGATGACGGCGGGGCCGAGCTGGCGGCATGTCGTCGACTTTTCAGACCTGGACGGCTCGCTTGTCGTGCTTCCGCATGGACAGTCCGGTCACCCGCTGAGCCGACATTTCTTCGACTTCTTCGACGACTGGTACGGCGGCCGGTATCACAACCTGCCGATTTCCGAGGCGCGGATTCGAGCCGCCGCTGTTTCGGAGATGACCCTGCGTCCGGGAGTGTAACGCCGACCGGCCGGCCTCGGCTGCGCTTCCTCGCACGGACTTCCCGGTACAAATAAAGAGGTCCCGGGCAGCGGACGGCCCGGGACCTCGAGAAGCGGGGCAAGCGGAGGTTACTCTACCGTGATCGTAAACGGAACGCGGGTAGTTGCCCAGTGGAGGACGGCCGTACCGGAGGTGGCAGACAGTTCCTCGAAGTAATAGGCGAGCGATTCCATGTGGGGGCCTTCTTCGGGGGTGACGTCAATCCGCAAGGCGTCCTTGCTTTCGTCATACCGATACGCACCCCACTGGTTGGCCTCCGTATTGAAGATGAGGGTCCAGTCCCCTTCCCTCGGGATGGCAAAAAGCGCGTAGGCGCCGGCAGCCAGTGGTTGGCCGTTGACGTTCACGTCACTCGTGAAGGAAATGACCGTCGACTCATTGGCGCCGGCGCGCCAGATCTCGCCGAAGGGCTCGAGTTGTCCGAACACCGTACGACCCTTTACGCCCGGCCGCGCATAGCTGATCGTCACCACGGTGGTACCGATGGTCTGAGCGACCATTGCGTTGGGGCTGGCTTTGGCCTCGTCGCCTGCGCGGACGTGGAAGGCTGAAAGGTCACTTCCGGTGGCCTCCTGGGCGTTGGCCTCCTGGCCATTCTGCGGTGCGCAGGCGGCAAGCGCCATCGTCGCAAGGAGGATCAGTATCGTTGAGAGTCGGTTCATAGCGTGGTCGGATCGGAAAGAATGGAAAAAGATGCTCAAGGCGGCCACGGCACAGTGAATGTGACGCGCCAATTAAAGATTTAACGAATTACGGAGCGCCTGGTTCTACAGGCCTACCCTCCATTGTCCGTTTTCTCTCCGCATCCGGACCAGCTTCACCTGTTGTTCCTGTCCTCGAACGAGCCGAATCGTCAGGATGGCGCGGTCTCCGGTGATCTTCTCGTCGATGAGCGCAAACCCGGCGAAGTCGAATTCCCTGTAGAGTTCCGGCGTGTCGTCGGCGAGTGCCGCAAAGCGATCGGCTGCGGCGGCTTCGAGCAGCGATGAGGCGGTCGAGGGGTCCAGCGGACCGGTTATGATGAGTGCCTTGACCAGCGAGTCGACCCGGGCCTGTCCTCCCGTGTCGAGGAGGTTGTAGATCGTTTCCCAGTCGCCATCCTGGGACGCCTGGCTGAACCGTTCGAACGTGGTGCGGGGGGACGTGTCGGAGCAGGCCGAAACGAAGACCGGAAGGAGGAGTAGGCAGAAGCGGAAGGCAGACACGGGAGGAAACGTTGCGTGGAACTCCGGGTTGCCGATTCGTGCGAAGCGACCCAGAAGGCGCTTCATGAAGCGGCCGACCCTTTCTGCGTAAGATAACGCAAAGGGTCGGCCGTGGTTGTCTCCTCGGTCCTCTACGCTACTGCCTCCCTAACCCCTTCCCGGGGAGTGGTGACTCGTTGGCCTCGAGCCGGATAGAGGCGCGTGCCCGCGCAGCCTCTCTCTTTACGCGCAATTCGGGTGCGGGGCGGATCACGGCGTTGGAGAAAACCGCGGCGTGCCGCTGATTCGGGAGGGGGGATTGATGTTCGGGAGGGAACGCGCGGGCGATTCGGGCGCGACGGCACGAGTACTTGGGCTAAATCTCCGTTTGCGACGACCAGGCCCGGCGGCTCACTCCGATTCATGCCCGGAAATCCGGGGGTCGGTGAGGATCACGAAGTCGCCCGTGCCTTGCATGTGTTCAGGGTCGAACTCCGGATAGCCGTCGGACAGGATCGCGACCACGAGTTGCCGGATCTTGGGGTGGAGGCGGAGGGTATGTTCCGGTGTGCCGAGCCCGAAGTTCGAGTGGAAGCTGCCGTTGACGTGGAGGATGAGTGCACCCGGAGTGGCTTTGAGCGTCTCCACGATGGAATACGCCATGGTAGCATCCCGCAGGTTCTGTGCATCGAGCGTGAAGCGTGTACCGTGGGAAGGCGGGGCGCCCGTGGTGTCGGCAGGTCTGGCCGCTGAATGGGACGTGTCGGCGGGCGATGTGTGCGTGCCCGTGCTGTCGGCGGCCATCGTATCCGCTATCGCGGTACTTCGCATCGCGGAGGCCATCATCTCTCGCATCACCTGGCGGAATTTCTCTGCATATGCCTCGGAGGCGGGGGGAAATCCGTGGGGCGCTACGAAGGTTCGGGCCGTTCGATTCAACGCCGAGAGGCTTTCCGGGCCTTCACGTCCAACGCGACTGACGTAGCGGGCGGGGGCATTGGTTGCCACTACGGGGATCTTGTGGATCCGGGCAAACTCGACCTGGGGGCGGTAGTCGGATGCGTAATTTCCCCACGGTCGCGACGCGGCCAGGAAATCCCGTTCCCGTACAAGCCCTGCCAGGTACTCGTCGAGCACGAGTTGCACGTCTCGTTCGAACATCTCCATGGCAAGGACGAGCCGTCGGGGCGATTGGCGGTCGGCGTCCTTCCGATTGCGGCGCCCTCGTGAGCGCGTGGCCGGCGGCGGCTCAGGGCTGACGGCATGGCGAGCGAACGCTTTCTGAAGGAGTTCGGCTTCGACGGCATGGGCGACCGAGTCGTCATGGGATTCCCCGATGAAGACGACGTCAGCGGCGTTCATGGCTTCGAGTACCGACTCGATTGATGATGGTGCGCCCTGGCCGGTGAACACGAGGAACGGCGGCCTGGTGGAGTCGGTCGGGGTGGTAGACGGCACGGCTTCGGGGGTCAGAGCCAGCAGAGACGACAGCAGGAGGAGGCCGGTGAGGAGCATGGGGGGAAGTGGGGCTTTCGCTGTGGAGGGGGGCGGGGACTATCGACGCCGCCGTCCGCCCGGGCGTCCGCCCGAAGACGGTTTCGCGACGGGCGTAATGGAGGCGGCCGGCTTGGCGATCTGGACCTCGAGGCGGCCTGTCAGAAAATCATCCAGCAACATCCCCAGAAGTTCGGGCTCGCCACTTTCGGCGGTGTCCTCTTCCCGGGATGCGATGCGGCGGGCCAGCGGGGCGAACCGGCGCAGGCGTTGGACCTGCAGATTGAGCTTGCTTTTGAGCAGACGTTCGAGGCCTTCCACGATTTCCGACTCATTGTACGCATCCTCAGGCTGTTGGTCCGATCCCTCACCCGTGTAGCCGCGTTCATGCATCCGTTCGTGGTAGAACGCGTCGATGAGCAAGGCGAGCAGGATTTCGCGTCCCTCGGCGACCAGTTTTCGGGCGGTTTCGGCGAGTCGGTCAAAGCGGACCCGCTCTTCCGGCCGGCGTTCCCTGAGGGCGTCTTCGAGCAGGAGGACGCTTCGTTCGGCGACCCGTGCTTCGACATCCTCCTCGGTAGGATTGTCCTGCTTTTCCAGCAGAATGTCGTATTTGCGTGCAATGGCGAGGAGCGAGGGCCTGTCGAGCAGGGTCGTCAGCGTCAGAGCCATCCCCGTTTTCCCCGCGCGGGCAGTCCGGCCGGCGCGATGCACGTAGTATTCGGGGTCCTGGGGCACGTCGTACATGAAGACATGGCTCAGGTCTGAGATATCTATGCCGCGGGCGGCGATATCGGTGGCGACGAGAAAGCGGAGGTCCCCGGCTCGGATCTGGTTCATCACCTTTTCGCGGGCACTCTGTTTGAGGTCGCCTGAGATCGGTTCTGCGTCATACCCGAAGTTGCGGAGCACCTGGGCGAGGTAATCGACCTTTTTCTTCGTATTGGTGAAGATGATCGCGCTCTCCGGGTTCTGCAGTTCGATGAGTCGGCGCAGCACGTCGTCCTTCTCCATGGGCGGCACGACGTAGTACCAGTGAGACATCGTGTCGATGTGCACGTGCCCTTCGCTGAGGGAGAGGAAGCCCGGATTTCGCAGGAAGTCGCCCCCGAGTTGGCGCACCTTGTAGGGGATTGTGGCGCTGAACATATACGAACGACGGTCGGCGGGCAGGTACCGTCGCAGCTTGCGCATATCCGGGAAGAAGCCCATCGACAGCATCTCGTCGGCCTCGTCGAGGACGAGAACGCGGAGGTGTTTCAAGTCGAGCGACTTGCGTTCGAGGTGATCGAGGACGCGCCCCGGCGTCCCGACGACGACCTGGGCGCCCCGGCGGAAGGCGGCGATCTGCTGCGAGTAGCCCACGCCGCCGTAGACCGCGATGGATTCCAGGGATTGCGTCTCATCGGATCCCTTTTTCAGGGTATTGAACTCTTGTTCGACCTGAAGAGCGAGTTCGCGCGTTGGGGCCAGAATGAGCGCCTGGGCCGATTTGTTCGTCGGATCGAGTAGCTCGAGCAGAGGGAGCAGGAAGGCCCCGGTCTTCCCGCTGCCGGTGCGTGACTGCACGATGAGGTCGCGTCCCGCCAGGATGTACGGAACGGCTTTGGCCTGGACCGGCATCAGATCGGGCCAGCGCGCAGCCGCCACGCCGGCGCGCAGGGCAGGTGGCAGGGCATTGAGGTGGGTCGCCGGGAGGGATGGATCGGGTTCCTTGAGGAGGGGATCGCCAGCAGCGTCCGTCTCCGCGGGCTTGCGCCCGGTGAAGTCGATGACCTGGGTATAGGATTTCATGCGCTTCCTTGAGAAGGAATAGGATGAGGGCGTGGAAGCGCGCCTTTCGGGCGAGGGTTGTGCATGCAGGCGCTCTTACATGGCCAGGCCGCCGTCGACGTGGAGGACGTGGCCGGTCACGTAGTCCGCCGCGGAAGAGGCGAGAAACAGGACTGCGGCGGCGACGTCGGCCGTTGTTGCGGGGCGACCGAGGGGGACGGATGACAGCATGGCTTCGCGTGCGGCTTCACTCAGCTGGTCGGTCATGTCGGTTGAGACATAACCGGGGGCGACGACATTGACGGTAATGCCGCGTGAGCCCAGTTCGCGGGCGAGGCTCTTGGAGAATCCGATGATGCCGGCTTTGGACGCGGCGTAATTGGTTTGCCCGGGGTTGCCCGTCACGCCGACGATGGAGGCCATATTGATGATTTTGCCCGCCCGCTGCCGCATCATGGGCCGGTAGGCGGCCTTGCAGAAGTTGAAGACGCCTTTGAGGTTCGTGTCGATGACCGCGTCCCAGTCCTTTTCGTCGAGCCGGAGCAGCAGCCCGTCTCGTGTGATCCCTGCGTTGTTGACGAGAATGTCGAGGTGGCCCCAGGACGTGACGATTTCGTCGATGACGCGCGTGGCGTCGGCCGTCGAGGCCGAGTCGGCCTGGAAGGCAAGGCAGGAGGCGCCACGGCCCCTGATCTCTTCGGCGAGGGCGTCCGCTGCCGAGGCGGAGGATTGGTAGGTGAATGCGACGGAGGCGCCGGCGTCGGCGAAGGTTTCGACGAGGGCGCGGCCGATGCCGCGGGTGCCGCCCGTGACGAGGACGTTCCGGCCGTCGAGTCGGAGGTTCATGTTCAGGGAGTCAGAGGGTCATCGAATGCCACATCACCGGCCAGTTCGGTGACGGCGTGTTCAATGTCCGCCGCGTTCCCGGCCGTGAAGCTGGGCACATCGCGGCCGAGGGTTCGGCGTACGAGGGCCGTCAGCACGTTACCGGATCCAATTTCGACGAAGCGTTCGGCCCCATCGGCCTTCATGTTCCGGATGGAGGGAGCCCAGCGTACGGGAGACGTCAATTGCAGAAGAAGGGCGGCGCGGATGGCTTCCGGATCGCGTGTGGGGCGTGCCGTGACATTGAGGTAGATGGGGCAGACGGGTTCTCGGATGACCAGGTCGCGAAGCGCGCCGGCGAGGCGTTCGCGTGCGCTTTCCATGAGGGGGGAGTGAAAGGCGCCGCTGACGGGCAGTTCCACCACTTTGCGCGCGCCGCGCTCGACGGCCAGTTTCATGGCCCGATGGACCGCTGCCACGTCGCCTGAGATGACGATTTGTCCCGGGGCGTTGTAGTTGGCGCACTGGACGACGGCGCGGGTATCTTCCGTTGCTCTGTTGCAGAGGCCTTCCACATCGCAATCTTCCATGCCGAGGACGGCGGCCATGGCGCCGGGATGGTCGCGGCCCGCATCGGCCATGGCGAGGCCGCGCAGTCGTACGAGGTCGAGGCCGTCGGCGAACGTGATCGCCTCGGTGGCGGCCAGGGCGGAATATTCTCCCAGCGAGTGTCCCGCGGCCATGTCGGGCAGGAATCCGGCCGCGGACAGCACGGACATGGTGGCCATGCTGTGGACGAACAGGGCGGGCTGGGTGATCTCGGTCTGTTTGAGTTTTTCAGCCACGCTCTCTTCCGTCCCGTCGGCACCGAACATGAGGTTGAGGAGGCCGAGGTCGGCGAGTTGGTCGTCGGCCTGGTCGAAGCAGGCCTGTGCTTCCGGGTAGTGCTCGTAGAGTTCCCGGCCCATTCCCACGAACTGGGAGCCTTGACCGGGGAAGATGCTGGCGGTGATGGTGGACATGCTCCGGTGGTCTTATTCCGGTGTGGTGGCGGATTCGGGTTTGGCGGCAAGCCGTGTGGCGGCGGTGAGGCCGTCATAAGCCCATTTAATATAAACGCCGCCCCAGGTGAATCCACCTCCGAATGCGGCGAGGATCAGGTTATCCCCCTTACGGAAGTCCTTTTCCCAGTCGTTCAGGCACAGGGGGATGGTTGCCGCGGTCGTGTTGCCGTACCGTTCGATATTGAGGGTCACCTTTTCTTCGGAGATTCCCATTTTCCGTGCCGTGGCGTCGATGATTCGCCGGTTGGCCTGATGGGGGATGAGAAAACGGATATCGTCTCCGGTGAGGTTGTTGCGGCCCATGAGTGTTTCGGCCACCTCCGCCATGCCTTCCACGGCCACTTTAAAGACGGATCGGCCCTCCTGGTGGAGGTAGTGCATCCGCTTGGCCACGGTTTCGTGGGTGGGTGGATGGAGGCTGCCGCCGCCGCGCATGCAGAGTTTGTCCCAGTGCATGGCATCGGAGAATTCGACCGTGTCGATGATGCCGCACCCCGAATCATCGGGCTCGAGGAGGACCGCCCCGGCGCCGTCCCCGAAGAGGATACACGTCGTGCGGTCGGTATAGTCGGTGATGGTACTCATCTTGTCGGCTCCGATGACGAGCACCCGTTTGTGTTTCCCGCTTTCGATGAAGCGGGCGCCGGTGGACAGGGCAAAGATGAATCCACTGCAGGCGGCCGACAGATCGAAGCCCCAGGCGCTATGGCGGGCGCCCAGATTGGTGAGCACGAGGCTGGCCGTCGACGGGAAGAACATGTCGGGCGTGATCGTGGCGACGATCACCAGATCGATGTCGTCCGGCCCGATCCCCCGCTTCAGAAGGGCTTCCCGCGCGGCGCGGGTTGCCATGAAGGACGTGGCCTTGTGGGGGTCTTTCAGAATTCGGCGTTCGCGGATGCCGGTTCGAGAGACGATCCATTCGTCGTTTGTCTCAACGAGTTTCTCCAGGTCCGCATTGGTCAGCCGGTCGTGGGGTACGAAATGACCCACGGCCGTGATAGCAGCATGCATGAGCGAAAGGCAGAAAGGAAAGGGGTGGCCGGCCGCGGCGCCATTGGTGCGCGAGCCGGGCGTCAATTTTCCAGCGCAGCGGCGATCGAGCCGGGGATGTTCCGGTTGACGATTTCCACGGCCGTGAGGATCATCTGTCGAAAGGCCCGTGCAGTGGAGCCTCCGTGGCCGATCAGTACGTTTCCATTGACGCCAAGAAGGGGTACGCCGCCGTATTCTTGATAGTCGAACCGCTTCTGCACGGCGCCGAGTACGCTTCCGATCAGCGCCTGCTGGTCCGGAAGAAGGTGACGGCGCTCCATCTCCTCGAGGATCATCTGTCGGAGGGCCGTTGTCATGCTCTCGCCGAGTTTGAGCATGATGTTGCCCACGAATCCGTCGCAAATGACCACGTCGGCCGCATGGTGCAGAACGTCGCGGCCCTCGATATTGCCGCGAAAATTGATTCCTGGCTGGTCCGAAAGCAGCTTGAAGGCGGCCTTGACCGTTTCATTGCCTTTGCCCGGCTCTTCGCCCACGTTGAGGAGGGCGACGATCGGGTTGGGCCGTTGGAGGACGCGTTCGACGAACACGGAGCCCATCTTGGCGAACTGAACCAGGTGCTCCGGCCTGCAGTCCACATTGGCCCCTACATCCATCACGATGCAGGCGCCCCGTGTGGTGGGGAAATAGGCCGGGATGGATGGACGGGCCAGGTCGGAAATCCTTCCGAGGATGAAGAGGGAAGCGGCCATTACGGCACCGGTATTGCCTGCGCTCAGGAACGCGTCGACGCGTCCTTCGCGGTGCAGCCCGAGGCCCACGTGGATGGATGAGTTCCGCTTCTGCTTGACGGCCGACGCGGGCGACTCCTCCATGCCGATCACTTCCGTCGCGTCGACTACCGTGATTGGCAGGCCGTCACCCCCCATTTGTCGGAGGGCGTCACGCACGCGCGCTACCCGACCGGCGAGCACCAGTTCAAGGCTTCCGTCCGCTTCCCGAACAGCGTCAATCGCACCCTGGATCGCAACGTCTGGGGCGTGATCGCCGCCCATCGCGTCAAGCGCAATACGCGTGGCCATAACCTGGTACCGCCTGTACACTGGTGAGAATTTCCTGCTGCCCCCGCCCGGGCGTCCGGAAAAAATACGACGCTACAGCACAAGAAAAGCGTCCGTCTGCGCCGGGACCAACCGGAAACTCACATTCAGGCGTAATCGGGCCGCGCAACCACCTGCCGGCCGCGATAATGGCCACAGGTCGGACATACCCGATGCATCATCTTGACGCCGCCACAATTGTCACATGCCTGAAGACTGGGCACGGCGCTGATCTTGTAGTGGGTACGGCGTTTGCGCTTGCGCGTCTTGGAAATCTTGCGCTTCGGATGAGCCATGACGGGACGACCTCGCCCTTCGAAAAATCGTTATTGGAGCCATGTAAGACCAACTATTACCTTACGCGTTGGACTTCGTTCCCGGCTATTCCGATTTGTCCTGATCTTTTAACGTGCGCAGGGATTCCCAGCGGGGGTCCACCGGCTCTTCGGAGGCGCCGAAGACGAGTGGAATGTCAATTTCTTCGGCCTGGGGGGCGACGCGTCGGAGGGGGAGGGCGAGAAGCAGGGTATCTCGAACGGCGTCGGTGATGTCGACCGACCGTGCGTCGGGGTCCAGGGGCCGGAGGTCGTCTTGTTCCGATTCGGGTCCGGACATGGACGGATCGGCAAAGAGCACGGAGAAAGTGCCGGAAACGGGCTGGTGGTACGGCACGAGGGTTCGGTCACATTCCAGGGTGGCCATGGCGGACACTTCGAGGGCCACAAGGACGCGGCGGGGGCCGAAATCGACGCGGGCGGCCACATGAAGGTCGGCGAAGATGAGGGGATCCAGTTCGACGTCCTCCGCAGACGGCTGCAGGAGGAATTCGTGGAGGCCCTGGTCGAGTGGATGGATCGGAATCTCGAGCATCGTTCCGGCAGGGGTTGGACAGATATCTTACGGGCTTCAATTCGCCGCGCAGGAGTGCGTTCCGTTTGCTGATGCTCCTGTTGGGGGGGTTCACCGTCGGCGGGTGGTGCGCTGCACCCTGTATCGGCGTGGCTCGCGGCGGCGCCGGGAGGCGTCCCGCCGGGCCTTGCGCGATGAGAAAGGGCGATACGCTGTGGAATTCACATGAGAGAAGAAGTGTGAGTAACCGGTTCCTCTTGCGACACAATAATCTGATATATATACTTTTGAATATTGCTGTCACGATGTGGGTAAAGTGTAGAGAACTGTTTGACGTTCTCGTAGAATCCAGGGATATTGTGGTTGTGGTGGAATCGCGGCTCTCATGCCGCCGAAACGGCGTGAGGCCCCTTCATTGGCGGGAAGGTATGGACACGGCGACGGGCAGTTTGCCGAAAGGGGTTTGGATCGCACGCGGCGGACCCGGGTGTGGGGATCGTCGGGTGCCCTTGATGAGGATCGTCGCACATTCCGGCCGGTAATCGACAGTCACATGCAGCGCACGGCGGAGCAAGTCTGGGAGGCCTGTCTCGAAATCATTCGTGACAACGTGAACAGGCAGAGTTACGCCACGTGGTTTGAGCCGATACGGCCCGTTTCGCTGGAGGAGGTGGAGGGGCACACGCGGCTTACGGTTCGGCTTCCGAGCCAGTTCTACCATGAGTGGCTGGAGCAGCACTATTTCGGGTTGATCCGGAAGACGATTTCGCGCGTTCTTGGTCCCACCGGCCGGCTCGTGTACAAGGTGGTCGTGGACAGCGACGAGGCCGACACGGAGGGCTCACCCGGCACGCTGGAATTTCCCGTCCGTCCGGCCACAGAGACCGAGGGGCCTTCGCTTGCGGGCATCCGGGCTCCGAGGAGCCGGGAGTTCGATGAGGAAGAACCGGGCGGGATTGAAGGCCTGGACGGGGTGGTCGGCGAAGAGGGAGATATGGAGGACGAGGAGGGTCCTGCCGTCCCGGCGGGTCCGATCTCGCCGGCATTCCTCGGCATGGGGCCGCTTCCGACGGCGACGAATCCCTTCGTGATTCCGGGCATCCGCCGCGTGGCGGTCGATCCGCAACTCAATCCTTCGTACACCTTCTTTCGGTTCGTGGAGGGTGAGAGTAACCGGCTTGCGAGGGGTGCAGCATGGACCGTGGCGGAGCATCCTGGTGCAACGGCCTTCAATCCACTGTTTCTATACGGTGGTGTAGGCTCGGGAAAGACCCACCTGATCCAGGCGATCGGCAACCACATCCGGGAGCATGCGCCCTCGCTGAACGTACTCTACCAGTCGAGCGAGCGGTTTTCCAACGAGTTCGTGCAGGCGGTCAAGCACCACCGGGGGGTCGAATTTTCCCAGTACTACCGGCAGATTGACGTGCTTCTGGTGGATGATGTCCAGTTTTTGAGTGGACGCGAGCGCACCCAGGAGGAGTTTTTTCATATCTATAATTCCCTGCATCAGGCGGGGAAGCAGGTCGTGTTCACCGCCGATCGTCCTCCGCGCGAACTGCAGGGGATCGAGGAGCGGTTGATCTCACGTTTCCAGTGGGGATTGACGGCCGATCTGCAGCCCCCGGAGGTGGAGATGCGTATAGCTGTCTTGCAGCGCAAGGCGGAAGAGGACGGACTGCGCTTGCCGCGGGATGTGATCGAGTTCATCGCGCACAACGTGCGGGCCAACATCCGGGAACTGGAAGGGTCTTTGATTCGGCTGCTCGCCTATGCGGCCGTCCGCCGAAAGGAAATCGATCTCGTGCTGGCGCGTGAAGCATTGCGGGATCTGGTGGGCGAAACGCCCATCAACATCACCGTCGATGAAATCGCACGAATCGTGTGTGAGTATTTTCACGTTCCTTTGGAGCTGCTCAAGGCCAAGACACGCAAGCGTGAGGTGGTGCAGGCGAGGCAGCTCGCGATGTACTTCACGAAGCAGTTCACAAAGAACTCGCTGAAGACAATCGGGCTGTTTTTTGGGGGGCGAGATCACTCTACCGTCATCCACGCTTGTCAAACGGTGGTCAACCAGATCGACACCGACCCGAAATTCAAAGAGATTGTGGCCGATATTGGTCATCGGATCAATCTTCGCAGTCGTTAGCTTAGCGCTGTTAGGCGAAGCCCTGCTGCCCGAGACACGTTGCGAGCCAGGCGCCCGGAATTCCAACCGATAGTCCCATGAAATTCTCTGCAGCCAGCGCAGATCTTAAACAAGCGCTCGACCTGGTCGGCGGCGCCGTGCCTTCGAAAAGCACGTTGGCCATTCTCGAGTGTATCCTGTTCGAACGAGACGGAGACACCTTGCGCCTCAGCGCAACCGACCTGGAGATCTCCATCGTCCAGCGAATTCCCGTGACCTTCAGTTCGAAGCCCAGCGTACAGGAAGATCGTGTGGCCGTACCGGCCCGGCGCCTGCTCGATACGCTTCGGGCATTGCCCGATTTGCCGATCGAGTTCAACAGCACAGGCGAGTTCCACGTCGAATTGCGCACCGACCAGGGGCATTACCGGATGATCGGGCAGGACGGCGCCGATTATCCGGCCATTCCGTCCTTCGAAGGCAAGCGGCGCATTGCCACTGAAGCGGAACTGGTGCAACGTGCAGTGCAGAAAACCGCGTTTGCAGTGTCCAAGGACGCGCTGCGACCGGCGATGATGGGCATCTACTTCCAGATCAAGTCGAATGAGTCACGGGTCGTGGCTACGGACGGGCATCGGCTGGTGAAATTGACCTTGAAGTCCATCACCAACGAACAGCCGATGGACTTTGTGGTGCCCGGCAAGGCGCTGGCCCTGGCTTCTCGCGTTCCGGAGACGGTGCCCTGCATGCTGGCCGTCGGAGATGGCTATGTGAGCCTGGACTTCGGAGACACCACGATCCTGGCGCGGCTGATCGATGAGTCGTATCCCAACTACGAAGCGGTCATCCCTTCAGACAACGACAAGAAACTGGTCGTCAATCGGGATTCGCTCTTGCGCTCCGTGAAACGCGTCGCCCTCTACTCGTCGACGATGACACACCAGATCCGCCTCTCCATCGAAGAGAACCAGATCCGCATTTCGGCGGAAGATATCGAGCGGGCCAGCGAAGCGAATGAAACCGTGATGTGCGAATACGAGAGTACACCCATCGAAATCGGCTTCAACTCGACGTATCTGACCGAGGTGATCGCCAATGTGGACTCGCCCGACGTCGTCCTCATGCTCGGCGCGCCGAGCCGTGCTGCGATCGTAGCGCCGTCAGAGCAACGGGACGGTGAGCATATGCTCATGCTCATCATGCCCGTCATGCTCGGCCCGGCGTACGGCTGAGGTCTTCAAACGCGGACGGACCCTTGACGGACGGGTCACGACGCCTCCGGTGTACGCCGCCCCCGAATCTGGAAGCTCCCTTCTCCCGGAACGGACAGGCTGCCACGCAGCACTTCACCCTCGATCGTGGTCTGACCCGTCAGGCGGCCATACATGGGGTGAAGAATCTGGAAGCCCAACGAGGGCGCCTCGAACGTCACGTTCTCCATGGGTAAAGTGGCCCGGTCCCTGTCGCTGTAGATAGACCCCGCGAGGTCCCCGCCCTCATCGGTGATGGTGATGGTTCCCGTATACAGGTCTCCAGCGGCGTCGACGGTGAACGACCAGACACCGGCGTAGGGGCTCACGGTGGCCTTCTTCGGCCCGGCACACCCGGAGCCGATGAGGACTAGCCCGAGGAACGACAGGGACACAACGGAGATCGCTCGCATGGCGGCAGTAGGTGGGTGGGCGTGAACAGGATAACGCCTCATTTTAAGATTCAGTCCGGACAGGTGAAGAGGAGGCTTCCGTGAAATACCGATTAGAAAAGGTCGCCCAACAACGTAACCGTGATGTCGCGCCACTCCGATTCGAGGCTCCCGGAACCTTGAGGTTTGCCTGCCCGCCGGTACCAGTATCCGGCATTCGCCAGGTCTCCTTCCTTGCGATGCAGATAGGCGTGGACCCATGAGGCTTCCATCCCCTCGTCCTGCTGAACCAACTCGTGTGCGCCGTTCCAGTCACCCCGGCCATCTGCCCAGAGTGCCTCGAGGGCCGGACCCAGCCCGGACGGCGGAGCGGTCTGAAAGAGCGAAGCCTTGAACTGGTCAATCGTCATGATGCCCTCCTCGGATCAAGCATATGCCGGAAAGTAAATCGGCGCGCGATACGGCCGCGTGAATGATTCGTACGAGCGATGCCTTGAATGGGTCAATGGTCAATATGCCCCTCTCCCGGCAAGAACTTGCCGCCACACAAAGGATGCGCGCGATGCGACGGTGTAAACGAGTCGCATGAGGGATGGCGCGGGAAACCGTCGACGTGGTATAACGTGAGATACAGCAAAGCAGAATCGGGATCAAGAGGATCTGCCCCGGGCGGTTTTGATTGACAACCGGGCCCCGGCCGAATACCTTGATCTCGTGTCGCGTCGAAACGGATAGGACGGCGTATCGTCCGATTGAACGAACCGAACGAGCGATGAAAACAGCGGTCATCTTCCTGTGGTTTATTCTCATGGCGGTCGCGGCCGCCGCGCAAACGCCGTCCACCCTTCTGGAGGGCACCTGGGAGATGGTATCCCGGCGTTCCGTGTACGCAGATAGTATCGTGACACCGGCCCCGGTCCAGGGTCCTTCCTTCAAGATTTTGAACGGGACCCACTTTGCGTTCGGCAGGCAGACGGTTCAGGGCGGGGAAGCCATGGATGACGTCTACGCGGGAGGGGGTCGGTACACGGTTGACGGGGACAGCATGTATGTCGAACACGTCGAATACCACTCGTCGGCCGGCCTCGTCGGGCAGTCTCTTCGCTTCCGGTGCAGGGTAGACGGTGACATCTGGTACCACAGCGGGCAGATTGGCGATTTCCTCCTCGAGGAGACCTGGAGGCGGGTGCGCTAGCGGGTACCGGCGTCCGCCGGCGCGCCATTGATCAGTCCGTGGGAGCTTTGCGGCCAGATCATGAGGGCGGAGGGTTCCGAACTTTCAAAAAAAATTGAAAGCTGTGCAACCTGCGGCCCGGGCTTCACGTTGATTCCGGAAAGAGATCCATCCTTTCTGAAGACCGCGGTCTGCCGTTTTCTCGTGTCCGACGACGTGCGCCCATATCGATTGCGCGAAGAGCCTGCTTACCCTCCCGCGTTGGTGCGCGAGGTATTGGGTCGCCGTATCGAAGAGGTGGTCCGTGGCGTCCAGAGTACGTTTCGATTGAGTGGAGTCGGCCGGTTGGTTCGGCTCAGTGTAATCGTTTCGGACACAGAGCCGCTTTCGTGGCTGGCAGCGCAGGAGGATCCGGTCCGGGTGTACTGGCGCGGGAGGGAAGGGGATCTGGAAAGCGCCGGGATCGGGTTTGCCGATGTGTTTGGTGACAACGGGACCAGCGATACGCGAACGGTTTTGTGGCGCTTGCGGTCCATGTTGACCTCGGCTGACCGCGGCGTACGGTACTATGGCGGAATGCGGTTTGATGAATCCGCCCCGATAGACCCCACGTGGTCGCCGTTCGGTCGGTATCGCTTTTATCTGCCGCGGTTCGAAGTGCAGTCCGAGGCCGGTTTGACGAGGCTGGTCTGCAATCTTTCGTTCCCCGAGGACTTTGCCCGTGTGAAATCCATCCTGGATCGTCTGGCCGCGATGTCATTTGTCACGCCGCCGTCGTCGGCGTGGCCCGACGTCAGGTCTCGGACGGACTTGCCAGCCCGCCCGGACTGGGATGCTCTCGTTCGGGATGCGCTTGCGGAAATCGACTCGGCGCGGCTCGATAAGATCGTCCTCGCCCGGCGGGCGCGCTTCGAGTTCGACCGCAAACCCGACGTGCTCGCGCTGCTGGGCGCGCTCCGCCGCAAGATGCCGGCCGGCTTCCATTTTCTCATACAGCCTGACGGAGACCGGGCCTTCCTGGGCGCTTCGCCCGAGCAGTTGTACGGGCGAAGCGATCGTCTCATTCGCAGCGAGGCCGTGGCCGGGCCGCGCGGGAGAGGGGCGTCAGGGGAGGTCGACCGGGAACTGGCGCTCGAATTGATGACGAGCGACAAGGACCGTCGGGAGCACGAGTTCGTGCGACGGAGCATCATCGACCGGATTGGTCCACTCAGTGCCTCATACACCGTTGACACGTCGCCGACCGTGATGAAACTGGCGCACGGGCAGCATCTGCTCGCCCGGTTTCGGGGGACCCTGCGGGGCGATGTGACCGATGCCGACGTGCTGCCGGCACTGCATCCGACACCCGCTGTGGGAGGAGTCCCGACCAACGCTGCCGTGCGTGCGATTCGCAAGCTCGAACCGTTCGACCGGGGGTGGTACTGCGGGCCGGTCGGGTGGATCGGCGGTGACGGTGCGGAATTCGCCGTGGCGATCCGAAGCGGGCTGGTTCACGAGAACCAGATCGACGTCTACTCGGGAGCGGGGCTCGTTGCGGGATCGGAGGCGGACAGCGAGTGGGCCGAAATCGAGCAGAAGATCGCAGGATACACGTCTTTGTTTTTCGCAACGGAACCGGTTGTTTAGGCCCGTTGCAGTCGGAGTCCCATCGTGGCGGTTTTCGAGGTCCCGGTAAACATCAATCGATTCTGGGCCTGGCTCGTTGTGGATGAACTGGTCCGCTCGGGTATTCGACAGTTTTGCTTGAGCCCGGGATCGCGCTCGACGCCGCTCGTGCTGGCGGCTGCGGCGCATCCGGATGCGGCGGTTCGGGTGCATGTCGATGAGCGGGGTTCGGCCTTTTTCGCGGTGGGCGTCGCCCGCGCAACCGGCAGCCCCGCGGTATGGATCAGTACCTCCGGCACCGCATCCGTGAACGGACATCCGGCCGTAGTCGAGGCGGCCCAGGACGGGATCCCGCTGGTGTGTCTGACGGCCGACCGGCCGCCCGAACTGCGTGATACGTCGGCGAACCAGACCGTGGACCAGGTGCGGCTTTTTGGAACCTCGCCAAGGTGGTTCTTCGATCTGCCGGCGCCGTCTCCCAATGTCGATCCCCGTTTTGTTCTGACCACGATCGACCAGGCAGTCTTCCGGGCACGGGCTGACCGGGGACCGGTGCACATCAATTGCATGTTCCGAGAACCCCTGGCCGACGGGTCGGATGGGTGGGTGCCCGATGAGGACGATCGGGCGCTTTTGGGGCGCTGCCCGGGACCCTATACCCGATATGTTCACGGCGTGTCGACGCCCGGGGAGGATGCCCTTGAACAGGTTGCGGGCTTGTTGACCGCGGCCGAGCGGGGTCTCGTTGTCGTCGGCCGACTGGATCCGGGAACCGATCGCGGTGCGATTTCCGACCTGGTACGCCGCCTTGGCTGGCCGGTCTTTTCCGACATCCGATCGGGGTTTCACGAGGCAGCGAGAGTCATCCCCCACTTTGACCTGTTGCTCGCCGGCGAGGGGTTTCAGGCGGAGGTGCGTGCCGACACCGTTTTGATGCTGGGTTCGCTGCCGGTCTCCAAGCGTCTGCAACAGTTTGTGCGAGAATCAAGGCCGCGAGTGCTCCTGCAGGTGGCGTCTTCCTCATCCCGCATGGATCCGGATCATCGAGTAACGCACCGTGTCGTTGCTGATGTGGGCCTGCTCAGCAGGACCGTTTCGTCCCGTCTGCCGGACCGCTCGGATCGCCCGAACGGCGCGTCTCGGTTCGCGAGCGCCTTCGAGAAAGTACTGGAGAGCCGCCTGTCAGGCGACGGGATTACCGAGCCGGGTGTGGCGCGGGCCGTGGCGCTGCTTGTACCACGGGGACACGGATTGTTCATCGGCAACAGCATGCCGATCCGTGATTTTGATGCCTTCGGCGGATCGGGTCTCGCTTGCGCCGCCATCGAGAGCAACAGGGGAGCGAGCGGGATCGACGGCCTGGTGTCGACCGCGGCCGGCTTCGGGGCGGGTCTGGGCGCTCCGGTGACGGCCGTGCTGGGCGATCTGTCCGTCCTGCATGATCTCAACGGGCTTGCGTATCTGCGCGACAACCCGGTCCACCTGGTCGTCATCAACAATGACGGAGGCGGTATCTTTTCCTTCCTGCCGGTCTCTGCTGCGGGTGCGGCGTTCGAGCCCTATTTCGCCACGCCGCATGGGTTGTCCTTCGCGGATGCGGCCCGGCTGTTTGGCCTTGCCTATGCGGCGCCCGCGTCGATGACGGCCTTCGAGGCGGCCTATCGGGAGGCCGTTTCTTCCGGCCGCTCCGCGCTCATTGAGGTGCGAACGCATCGCGGGGAGAACGTCGCGCTTCACCGTTCACTCCTCGAGGAAGCCGGTGCGCTCCGGGTTTGAGGTGTGAGCATGTGGAAGTCCGACGCCGGCCTGGCGCTGCGCATTTCGGGAAATGGACCCATCCCCGTGGTGTTCCTCCATGGTTTTTTGGGTTCCGGGGCGGATTGGGATCCGACCTGTGAGGCGCTAGGCGACGCCGTTCTGGCAGTGCGTATCGATTTGCCGGGCCATGGGAACGCTACCGGCCTGTCCGACCCGTCATGCTACACGATGGAAGGGTGCGTGCGCGAGATCACGGCGATCGCGGCATCCTTCAGGACCCCGCGTGTCGTTTTCGTCGGCTACTCGATGGGGGGGCGGGTGGCGCTGGAGGCGGCGCTGACCGCTCCCGACCGCTGTGCAGGACTCTTTCTGGAGTCGGCATCTCCGGGGCTCGAATCGGCGGACGCGCGTTCGGAGCGGCTCGCCCTGGATCGCGACCGGGCTTCCGAATTGATGGCAAATCCGCGCACGTTTCTCGGCGCCTGGTATGAAATGCCGATATGGGCTTCCCTGCGCCGCCGGCCGGATGTGCTGGAGCAACTGAAAAGGGACAGGCTGCCTGCGCAGCCGGACGAGCCGGCTCGGACTCTGGTGGGATTGAGTCAGGGTTCCTATCCGGGTCGATGGTCGGAGTTGTCGCGAATTCGCTTTCCGGTGCTGGCCCTGGCGGGAGCCGAAGATACGTCCTACGCTGCCATGGTGAGGCGCATGACCCATCAGTCAGAGCGAATCCGGGCCGTGGTTGTGGAAGAATCGGGTCACAACGTGCATGTGGAGAAACCTGAGGTCTATATAGAGACGTTAAAAACATTCTTGACCGCGTGCGGCGCAGTGTGAGAACCCCTTCGTGCACCACAGGCCGGAGCAGGGGTGCGTCATAGTGGCCGTTATCGATTTTCCCCAGCCAAACCTCATGCCGGCATGATCTCCATCGACTGGAAGGAAGCGAAGACGTACACCGACATCCGCTACCACAAGGCGGACGGTATTGCGAAGATCACGATCAACAGACCGGAGGTTCGGAACGCCTTCCGGCCCCTCACGGTCGTCGAGATGATCGACGCCCTGTCGGATGCGCGACTGGATCCGCAGATCGGGGTGGTCATCCTGACGGGTGAGGGCAAAGAGGCATTTTGTTCGGGCGGGGATCAGAAGATCCGTGGTGACAAGGGATATCAGGACGAGCACGGCACCATGAGCCTCAATGTGCTCGAGTTTCAGCGGCAGATTCGTTCGTGCCCCAAGCCGGTCATCGCGATGGTGGCAGGCTGGGCCGTGGGAGGCGGGCACGTGCTTCACGTCATCTGCGACTTGACCGTCGCGGCGGACAACGCGAAGTTCATGCAGACCGGTCCGAAGGTGGGGTCGTTCGACGGCGGCTATGGCGCCAGCTACCTGGCACGTATCGTGGGGCAGAAAAAAGCCCGGGAGATCTGGTACCTCTGTCGCCCCTATTCGGCGTCGGATGCGCTTGCTATGGGGCTTGTGAATACGGTGGTGCCTTTAGAGGAGCTGGAGGCGACGACGGTAGACTGGTGTCGGGAGATCCTCAAGAAGTCGCCGCTGGCGATTCGCGTCCTCAAGTCGGCGTTCAACGCGGATTGTGACGGGCAGGCGGGCTTGCAGGAGTTGGCCGGCAACGCGACGCTGCTCTTCTACATGACGGAAGAGGGACAGGAGGGGCGCAACGCCTTCAACGAGAAGCGCGAGCCGGAATTCGACAAGTTTCCCCGTCTGCCTTGACCGCGAAGCCCGAGGACCCATGTCGGAAACGGATGTAAAGCCCGGGATGCCCCTGACCCGGACGGCGGTGTGGATTGCGGCGGCGCGCCCAAAGACGCTGTGGGCGGGCATCGTGCCGGTGTGGGTGGGAACGGCGATGGCGCTGGGGGACGGGGTGTTTCACGTCTGGTCCGCGTTGGCCGCGTTGGTGGGGTCCGTTCTTATCCAGATCGGGACGAACATCGCAAACGATTACTCGGATTTCGTCAAGGGCGCGGACACGGATGCCCGTCATGGGCCTTTGCGCGTGACGCAGGCGGGGCTCGTACCGCCCCCGGTTGTGCGCAATGCGGCCATCGCAACGTTTGGGGCGGCCTTCGTCGTGGGGCTCTATCTGATTGCACGCGGGGGTTGGCCCGTTCTGCTAATCGGGGTGCTGTCGATTGTGTCGGGATGGCTCTACACCGGGGGGCCGCGTCCCCTCGGATACCTGGGGCTTGGCGATCTCTTCGTCCTCGTCTTTTTCGGTCCCGTGGCGGTTGGAGGTACCTACTATGTGCAGGCGCTCCATGTCACGCCTCCGGTGTTGTGGGCGGGGGTATCCACCGGACTACTGGCCGTGGCCATTCTGGTGGTCAACAATCTCCGCGATATCGAGCAGGACGGAGAGGCGGGCAAGCGTACGCTGGCGGTGCGCTTCGGTGCGACGTTCACGCGCATGCAGTATGTGTTCACGCTGCTCGCGGCGGTTGCCATCCCGGTCGTGATGGCCCTTGCGCTCGATGCGCGCAAGGGACTCTTGCTCTGTCTGCTCCTCCTTCCTCTTGCCTATCCGGTCGTGCGGGGGCTTTTTCGCAGCAGCGGTCCTGCGTTGAACCCCTATCTCGGTAAGACAGCCGCGTTGATGCTGGTATTCAGCCTGCTCTTTGGCGCGGGGTGGACGTTGGGATTCTGAGGCACTGAAAACGATGCAGGCAGCCGGAACGATACCTTGTCCGATCCGCTCCCGAGCGGCGGCAACACCGGAACTTCCGGCACTGATCGGTGCTGATGGATCGCTCGATTACAGAGGGTTCAATGAGGAGGTCAATCGAGCGGCGGACCGACTGCGCGATCTGGGTATCGCGGAAGGGGATCGGGTGGCGATTGCGCTGCCGCTGATGCGGGAGCATGTGGTGCTTCATGCGGCCCTCCTGCGGATCGGTGCGGTGGCGTGTCCCCTGAATGTGCGTTTCCCGCCGGAGGTCTTGGGCGAGATCCTGAACATCCTCTCGCCCGTCCTCTGTATTTCAGGCGGCGACCTGGACGCGCACTGGTCCGGGATTCCGGTTGTCGATGTCGGACGGGTCGTTGCAGCGAATGCGTCCTCGGCCGGGCCGATCGATATTGATCTGGACGAACGGCTTCTGCTTTCGAGGCCTTTCACCGTGGTGTTCACGTCGGGCAGCCGGGGAGCGCCCAAGGGGGCGATCCATGCGGTGGCGCATCACGTGTATTCCGCGCTGGGCTCCAACATGAATATCCCCGTTCGGCCGGGTGATCGTTGGCTGGTCGTGTTGCCGCTTTACCATGTCGGCGGGCTCGGCATCCTGATGCGGTGCTGGCTCTCGGGGGCAGCCGTGGTGGTGGGGGAGCGAGGCCGGTCGTTCGTTGAGGACATGGTTAAGCACGATCCGACGCACATTTCCCTGGTGGGCGCGCAGATGCGCAGGCTCCTTGACGAGGCAGGATCGAGGGACCTTTTCCCGTCTTTGCAGGCCGTGCTGCTTGGGGGAAGCGCCATCCCGGAGACGCTGGTGAGGGAAAGCGTACAGGGGGGTTGGCCGATTCACGTGAGTTACGGCAACACGGAGATGGCGTCGCAGGTGACGACATCCCCTCCGCGATCATCGGAGGAGGATCTTGTTCGGAAGGCCGGGAGGCTGTTGCCCTATCGTGATTTACGGATCGGATCGGATGGCGAGATCTTCGTACGCGGGGCGACGCGGTTTCTGGGGTATGCGAAACCGGGCGGCATGGAGTGTCCGTTCGACGAAGGGGGCTGGTTCGCGACGGGTGATCTGGGTCGAATTGACGCCAACGGCTGGCTCGAGGTCGTGGGCCGGAAAGACAACCGCTTCATATCAGGGGGAGAGAACATCCACCCGGAACTCATCGAGCGGGCCCTGCAGGCTATGCCCGGCATTCGGCGCGCCGTGGTGGTCCCTGTGACGGATCCCGTGTTCGGATTTCGTCCGGTTGCTTTCCTGGAGGGGGACGGCGCAAGCAGGGAGGCAGACCATTTCCGCAGCTTTCTGGAGCGAAAACTTCCCCGCTACATGCATCCTGTCCGGTACTATCCTCTTCCTGAGGATACGGGGGGCGCCATCAAACCGGTGCGGTTCCGGCTCGGTGAACTGGCCGAGCGGCTCCTGAAAGACGAGCGACCAGGAGCGGCGAATTCGGTCGATTACCGGTAGGTAATAGGCGCCCATTGTTGCCGGCGTTGCGCGACGGAGGGCCAGGTTCGATCTGCGCGCGAATCGCGCGACGGGCGCGGGGCATCGAATCCTGCCAAAATGGCAGTCCGGAAGCGCGGCACGAGTTTCGCAGCAGGCTAGCGTGTTTGGCAGGTTGCCGGAACGGAATCTGTCTTCTGCACGCCGCGAACCGCGGGTTGCGGAAAGCGGGCTGACGTTCCGGACAGGAATCAACGACTGCGAGGAGTGGGTCAATGAACTTTCAGAAATTTACCGTCAAGGCCCGGGAAGTGGTCCAGGCGGCCATGGATATTGCGGCGACGCACAGCCATCAGGGACTTGAGCCGGCGCATGTGATGAAGGCATTCCTGAGGGAGGAAGGCGGTGTGGTGCGGTCCGTTCTCGCGCGCGTGGGCGCGAACGTCGAGACCATAGAGGCGAAGATCGATGCCGCGCTCGAGCGGCTGCCGAAGGTGAGTGGAGCCGGCGTGAGCGGACAGTACGTAAGCCAGGATCTCAATCGCGTGTTCGACCGTGCGATGGCGGAAGCCGAAGTGATGGGCGACCGGTTCATTGCGGGCGAGCATCTGCTCGTGGCCCTTGCCGCTTCGGCGGACGGGATCGGGCGGATCCTGCAGGAAGCCGGCGTTACGAAGGAGAAGATCCTCGACGCGCTGAAAGAGGTTCGCGGCGGCCAGACCGTGACGGACGAACATGCGGAGAGCCGGTATGAGGTGCTCAAGCGGTACACCAGGGATCTCAACGAACTTGCGAGACAGGGCAAGATCGATCCCGTGATCGGGCGGGACGACGAGATTCGCCGCCTGTTGCAGATTCTTTCCCGGCGGACGAAAAACAACCCGGTGCTCGTGGGCGAGCCGGGTGTCGGCAAGACCGCGATCGCGGAGGGGCTTGCCATCCGAATCGTACAAGGGGATGTGCCGGAAGGATTAAAGGACCGGCGTGTGGTGGCCCTCGACATGGGGGCCCTCATCGCGGGTGCGAAGTACCGGGGCGAGTTCGAGGATCGACTGAAGGCGGTCGTGAAGGAAGTGACGGAGTCGGAGGGTCGGATCATCCTCTTTATTGACGAACTGCATACGCTCGTGGGCGCCGGAGCGGCGGAGGGCGCCATGGATGCGGCAAACATCCTGAAGCCGGCATTGGCGCGTGGGGAACTGCGCGCGATTGGGGCGACGACGCTCGACGAGTATCGGAAGCACTTCGAGAAGGACAAGGCCCTGGAGCGGCGTTTTCAGACGGTGATGGTAGACGAGCCGTCGGTGGAGGATACGATTTCGATTCTCCGCGGGATCAAGGAGAAGTACGAGGTGCACCACGGTACGCGCATCACGGATGGCGCGTTGGTGGCGGCGGCGGAGTTGAGTCACCGGTATATCACGAACCGGTTTTTGCCGGACAAGGCCATCGACCTGGTGGATGAGGCTGCATCCAGGCTTCGCATCGAGATTGACTCGATGCCCGAGGAACTCGACCAGCTCGAGCGTCAGATCCGTCAACTCGAAATCGAACGGGAGGGGGTCAAGCGCGAAGGGGCTGTCGAGAAGCTCGAGTCGATCGGAGAGCAGATCGCGAATCTGGGCGAGGAGCGGGATCGCCTGCGCGCGCAGTGGATGCGGGAGAAGGAGCTGATCCAGGAGGTTCAGCAGATCAAGGAGGAGGTGGACGCGCTGCGGTTCGAAGCGGAAAAGCTGGAGCGGCAGGGTGAATTCGGTGCGGTTGCGGAGATCCGCTACGGTAAGATTCCGGGGCTCGAACGCCGACTTGAAGACGTGGGTCTGGCGCTGCGGCAGATTCAGGAGCAGGGTTCGATGATCAAGGAGGAGGTGGATGCGGAGGACATCGCGCAGATTGTTTCGCGGTGGACCGGCATCCCGGTTTCGCGGATGTTGGAGAGTGAGCGGGCCAAACTCCTGCGCTTGGAGGATGCACTGGGGCGGCGGGTCGTGGGCCAGCCGGAGGCCCTTGCGGCGGTATCGAATGCGGTTCGGCGCGGCCGGGCCGGGTTACAGGAGGCGGCGCGGCCCATCGGGTCCTTCATCTTCCTGGGAACGACGGGCGTGGGCAAGACAGAGTTGGGCAAAGCGTTGGCGGAGGCCCTGTTTAATGATGAGCGGGCGATGGTCCGCATTGACATGAGCGAGTATCAGGAGCGACACACGGTGAGCCGGCTCATCGGGGCGCCTCCGGGGTACATCGGTTTTGAGGAAGGGGGACAACTCACGGAGGCGGTTCGCCGGCGGCCCTATTCCGTGGTCCTGCTCGACGAGATCGAAAAGGCCCATCCCGAAGTATTCAACATCCTCCTGCAGGTGCTCGATGACGGGCGACTCACCGACAACAAGGGGCGGACGGCCGATTTTACCAACACGATCATCATCATGACGAGCAACCTCGGCTCGGAGGTCATTCAGCAGCGCATGGAAGCGGCCGGCGGGGAACTCGGGGAGGCGGCGACCGACCGGCTGCATGACGAGTTGATGGCGCTGTTGAAACTGCGGCTGCGGCCCGAGTTTCTGAATCGGGTAGATGAGGTGATCGTGTTCCGGCCGCTTGGTCGGGAGCAGATCCGTCGCATCGTGGAGTTGCAGTTTGCCAACGTCCAGGGATTGGCGGCGCACAATCAGAAGATCGAGTTGCGATTGAGCGAGCGTGCGATGGACTGGTTGGCGGAAAAGGGTTATGACCCGGTGTTCGGCGCCCGACCGCTCAAGCGGGTGATGCAGCGTGAAATCGCCAACAAGCTGGCGGAGGAAATTCTATCGGGATGGATCGCCGAGGGAGAGACGATCGAAATCGATCTGGCTGAAGACGGAACGGGGCTTCAGTTCACTACCGTACCCGACGTGGAGGTGGTTTCCGGGTAGTCGATCGGTTCGGTCTCCCGGTTCGGCGGCGAGAAACGGGCATTCAGCGACGGGCCGGCACATTCCGGCGAATCATTGTGCACGCAGGGCCGGGATGGTCCGATCTTTCGCACAAGGCCCATCCACTCCCGAACGGCCCAACGAAGCGTCCCGAGCGCTTCGGCGCCCCGGTTCCTCCGTACCGGGGCGTTTCTATTTGTGGCAACGCCGCTGAACGTGGGCTGTGCACATCCTTTCCACACCCGGCCCGGTGCATCCATCGGACGCCGTATCTTACTCTGATTTTTCGCGAGGATTGCCGGAGGGGCATGTACCTGCACAGTCTGGAGCTTCACGGCTTCAAGAGTTTTGCTGATCGGACTGAGATCCAGTTTTCGCCCGGGGTGACGGCCATCGTGGGTCCGAACGGGTGTGGCAAGTCCAACATCATCGATGCGGTTCGCTGGGTGCTCGGCGAGCAGCGGTCGCGCATGTTGCGTTCGGAGAAGATGGACAACGTCATCTTCAACGGCACGGCGAAGCGCAAGGCGGTGGGGATGTCCGAAGTGTCGCTCACGATCGAGAACACGCGCAACGTGCTGCCTACGCAGTACACCCATGTGACGGTGACGCGCAGGTTGTACCGGTCGGGCGAGTCGGAATACCTGATCAACAAGACGCCCTGTCGATTGAAGGATATCATCGATCTCTTCATGGACACGGGGATGGGCGCGCATGCCTATTCCGTGATCGAGTTGAAGATGACCGACGAGATTCTGTCGGACAACGCGCAGGACCGGCGGAGCATGTTCGAGGAGGCGGCCGGGATCACGAAGTACAAGCTCAGGCGGACGCAGGCGCTGCGGAAGTTGAAGAGTACGCAGACGGACCTGCTGCGCGTGCGCGATCTCGTTGACGAACTCGACAAACGGGTGCAGAGCCTGAGTCGCCAGGCTCAGAAGGCCGGCCGGCACAGGGATCTGGCCGATCAGTTACGGACGCTCGAATTGCAGGTTGCGCAGGTGGAGTACGGGCGACTGGTGGAGGAGTCGGAGCGTCTGGAGGAGGAAAGTCGGCGCGAGCAGGACCGCATCGAGGGATTGACGACGACACAGAGCGGCCGCGAGGCGCTGCTGGAGGAATTGCGAACGGAGCTGGTCGGGTTGGAGCAACAATTGTCCGAGCGACAGCGGACACTCAATGCGCACGTCGAGCGCGTGCGGGCGATGGAGGCGGATATCCGGCTCGAGATGGAGCGGGCTGCCGGCGCGGCGCGGAACCTGGAGCGTGCGGAGCAGGACCGGGTCGCGTCGGAGCGACAGGCCGAGCATCTCGCGCAGGAGGCTCGGCGTCTGGCGACGGCGCTGGAGGGGGCGCGTCCACTCGCCGTAGTGGCCCGGGAGGCGTTTGATGCGGCCTCTGCGGAACGGGATGCCGCGCAGGAGGCATTGGAAGGAGAGAGGAAGAAGCTGGAGGCGCTTCGTCGGGGCGTACAGGCGTTGCAGGACCGGATGAACGGGCTGATCAACGAGCGCAACCGGTTGGGCGCCCAGGTGGAATTGCTGGAGCGACAGCGAGAGCAGACCGCGAAGCGACGAACGGAGACGGAGGCCGGCTTATCGACCCAGGAACAGGAGCGGCTGGCGGCCGAGTCGGCCGTCGAGGGGAAGCGGGCGGAGGTGGTTCGTCTTGCCGCAACGTTGCGCGAGGCCGAGGCGGAACAGGCGGCCCTGGAGCTTCGCAGAGAGGAGGTGCGAACGGCTCTTGGAGCAGCGGATCGGCACCTGGCGTCTATCGGGACGGAAATCGCGTTACTGGAGGGGTTGGTCGCCTCGTACGACGATCTGTCTGAGTCCGTCGCATTTCTGGCGCGCGAGTCCGGCTGGTCTGCCGAAGGCGCTCAGACGGTGGCGGAGTTGTTGTCTTGCGCGGAGGAGGATCGGGCGGCGGTGGATGCGCTGTTGGGGGATCTGGCTGCGTGTTTTGTGGTGTCGACCGAGGCGGAGGCGGAGGCGGGACTTCGGTTGTTGCGTGACCGCGAGAAGGGCCGGGCGGCTTTTCTGGTCCTGGACCGTGTGCCGGAGCTGCCGGCCGTGGTGGACGGTCTGCCCGGAATCCGTCATGCGCTGGACGCGGTGCGTGTCACCGATGCGCGGTTTGAGCGGCTCGCGCAGGTGCTGCTGTCAGACGGCTACATCGTGGAGACGTTGGAGGAGGCGCGGGGTCTGGCGATGCGAGTCGGTATGGACCGGCCCTCGGCGCGGTTCGCGGCGCGCACGGGAGAGTGGGCGGAAGGTCGGGGCCGGTATCATGGCGGGAGTCTTCGGGCCGGTATTTCGGCCGCCGCGAATCGAATCGGCCGGAGAGAGCGACTGGACGGCCTGCGCGGCGAGCGAGATGAGGTGACAGAGCGTGTTCGCGCCCTGGGCGAGGAAGAAAGCCGGGTGGCGGAAGCCCTCGAGGAGCTGGGCGTGGCGGTGCGCGGGAAGGCTCTTCGGGAGGCGGAACGGCAGGTAGATCAGTCGGTAAGGGTCCTGGATCAGGTGCGCTTTCGCGTGCAATTGCTGGGGCAGGGCCGTGATCGGTTGGATGTTGAATTGGCGGATGCGTTGCAGCGGATCGAGGAGATCGGAGTGCGTCTGCAGGGGATGGATGGCGAGGTGGAGGCCGCAGGAGGGACCGTCGAGGAGGCGCGGTCGGGGTTGCAGGAGGCGGAGCGGCGTTTCGAGTGGGTCGACGAGCAGGCCCGCGAGGCGTTCGCCCGATTCGGGGAGGCCAATCTGGCCTCGGTGCAGGCTCGAAACGAGGTGGATTCGCTGGAGCGGGATCTGCGTCGGGTGGAATCGGAGGTCGCGGCGCTCGGTGAGCGGGAGAAGCGGCGCCTGGAGCAGGTCGAGGGATTTCGGGTGGAAATGGACCGGGCGCTGGCAAGTCGTGAGCGACTCGAGGAGCAGGTGTTGCAGTCCTACCGGGAGAAGTCCGTTCTGGACACGGGCGTCTCGGAGGCGGAGGCGGCGGTGAGCGACGTCAAGTCGCGGCTTTCGGAGCATGATGTGGCGTTGCGGGACGTTCGGCGGATTCGCGAGGAGGCATTGCGGCAGGAGGGAAACCGTGCCGCGCGGCGGGCGGAATTGCGTGCGCGGTGTGAGGACCTGGTTCTGCGGGTTCGTGACGCACACGACGTGATGCTCGATGCCATGACGGTTGAGGTGGCAGACGATTTTGATCTGGACGCGGCGCGGGAGGCGATTCCCGAGGTGAGGCAGAAGATCCGGAATCTTGGCGCGGTGAACGAACTGGCGTTGGAGAGCTATCGGGAGGAGAAAGAGCGGTTGGACTTCCTCGGCGGGCAGTTGGCGGATCTGGAGGCTGCCGAAGGAACCCTGATGGAGACGATCGATGAGATCAATACGACGGCATCCGAGCGGTTCATGGAGACGTTCGAGGCCGTAAAGCGCCATTTTTCTCAACTATTCACCGAATTGTTCGGTGAGGGGGCGCGTGCGGATCTCGTATTGACGGGGGACGAGGATCCGCTGGAGGCGCCGATCGAAGTGATCGCCTATCCGCTCGGTAAGAAGCCCAGCACGATCAGCCAGTTGTCCGGTGGTGAGAAAACGCTGACGGCGACGGCGTTGCTGTTTGCCATCTACCTGGTCAAGCCGAGTCCCTTCTGCATTCTCGACGAGGTGGATGCGCCGCTGGATGATGCGAACGTGCATCGGTTCATGCGGATGATTCGGGCGTTTTCGGGCAGCACGCAGTTCATCCTGGTGACGCACAACAAGCTCACGATGGAGGCGGCGGACCGGTTGTACGGTGTGACGATGCCGGAGCAGGGGGTGTCGCGGCTGGTCGGCGTGCGGTTTGACGAGTTGGAGGTGCAGGAGGAGGTGGCGGCGTGACGGGGCGGCAGATCGGAGCCGGCGCGTCGGCTGTTTCTCGGCTGTAGGGATCGATTGCGCATGCGGTGGGGTGTGACGGGGCTGCGGGTCGTGTGAAATGACCGGGCGCGATTGGCCTAGAGGTCGTACTTTGCACCCTTTGAAGGGGGAGTCGGGATATGTATGCGACGAAGGTTCGGTGGAGGGCGTCCAGAGCCGGTTCCGGGGTCTCACGGGACTGTTTCCGCGGTGCGGCAGGTATCGGGGCCACGCACATCAGGTGTAGTATCGTGGCGGGTGTTCCTGATCGCATGCGCGTCTCAATACTTTGATAATTAATAGGATGGTTGCCATGCTGAAAGCATTGGTGAAGCTGGTTTTGCTGGGGGCGTTGACGGCCGGGGCGATGGGGCAGGCGCCGGATCCGCCGGCGCTGGTGAGTCCGGCGAATGCTGCGACTGACGTACCGCTGAACGTGGCGCTGGA
>CAYLXM010000033.1:0-3834 GCA_964387555.1 uncultured Rhodothermales bacterium
GACTCCCTCGTATCAACGGCCGACAACCAGTTTCTGGTTCGGGCCAAGGGTGGTTTCGGTATCAACACGTCTACCACCCCCGCGGCGCTTTCGCTGGGCACCGATGGAGCCAAATGGAACCTGTCCACCACCGAAGGGGATTTCCGCATAGGCGGACCCAGCCATCGGCTCAAAATGGGCATTGCGCTGGCGGGTGGCGGGGCCGGGGATGCCTTCATTGCGTCCCAGGGCGGAACGAGCCGGGTCATCCTGCAGTCGGGCGCCACCCCGATCGCCGTAACGGGTGCCGAAGGGTTCTATCCCTGGTTGGACGGTACGGCGCTGCTCGGGGTGCCGTCCTACCGATGGAAAGCGGTCTATGCCACGAACGGGGTCATCCAGACCTCGGATGCGCGCGAGAAGGAGGCGGTCGCCGATTTGCCGTATGGGCTCCGGGAAGTCATGCGGCTGCGGCCGGTGTCGTTTCGCTGGCGGGGGCCGGGTTCAGACCGGACCCATCTCGGGCTCCTCGCTCAGGAGGTGGCTACCGTCCTGCCCGAATTGGTGGAAGGAAGTGAAGAAACGCGGTTCGGTCTGCCGTACGCAGAACTCATTCCCCTCCTCATCAAGGCCATCCAGGAGCAGCAGGCGGAGATCGAGGAACTGAAAGGCAGATTGAGATGTGGGCAGGAAACGGGCGCGGGAAGCCCTTGCCCCCCTGGCAGCCCTTGAACACTTTCAATCCTGGATCCCGGCGTTCGCCGGGATGACGGTTGTCCGTTCCCTATCCCGAGCGCCGTTCGGATCCGGGCGCTGCGTGTAACCCGGGAACCCAGTGAGGCCCGTGCGTCTCAGGTCCCCCAGCCGCAGCGTGATTCCAGGGGGCACCACGAGCGCCAGAAAGCCCGGAAACCTTTTCAGGCCGCAGTCCCCTACGGTACCGGCAGGAAGGCATACCGCCGCCCGAAGTCCAGCATCTGCCCGACGAAATCGTCCGGATAGCTGAGTTGCACATCTACGATCTCCCCATTCTCCTCCACCGGAATGAGTTCCGGTTGAATGAAGCCGGTGTACGGCGCCAGGTCGAGCCGCGCATACCGCTCGATCACCTCGGCATGGAGGGCCGCATCGATCTTCACGCCGTACATCTCGACGAGCCGCTGTCCGGCCGCGAAATCCCCCTCGCTCTTGATCCGCTGGATTTCACGCAGTTGTTGTCCAAAAATCTCGCGCAACGCCTCGAAATCCGTGATCACGAAAAAAGTCTTCCCGTCCCGCACCCGCCGCTCGATTACATTCCGGTCCCCCCCCAGCGCATACGCCCAGGAGGCAATGAGTTGCCGATTGCGCATGTGATCCTGCTCGAGCGCGCGCCCGAGCTCCACACGCCTGAGCTGCAGCATTAGACCGTTCCGTATGTAGGAGGCATACTGGGCGCGACCCGCGTCCGTCGAAGGCGACAGGCCGAGATCCACGAGCTTCGGATCGAGGGCAAAGTAGAGCGCGAACGCATCGGCGCGCGCCTCCTCCAGCGTATTCGCATAATTTTTAAGCGTTTCCGATGGCGTGCCGATACCCGGATTGATCTGTCCCGATGCATGACCGATCACCTCGTGCATATCCGTGTGGAGCTTGCCTGCGAGAATGCCGTACTCCCGTCCCAGACGCACTTCCTCCTCATCCCACGCAAATTCGTCCAGCGAACCGGAGCCGGTCGACTGGTTGATCGCGTTCACGATGTTGTCGAGCGAAACCGACTTCGAGCCGTGCTCGGCCCGAATCCAGTTGGCATTCGGCAAGTTGACGCCGATCGGCGTGTTCGGGGCCGTCGCGCCGCCCTCCTGGACGACCGTGATGACCCGCGCGGAAATCCCCCGCACATCGGGCTTCTTGTGTTCCGGGACCAGGGGAGCGTTGTCTTCGAACCACTGCGCTTCCTGAGAGAGTTTCCGGATTCGCTCCGACGCTTCCGGGTCCGTCATCTGGACAATCCCCTCGTAGTACCCTTTCAACCCGATCGGGTCTTTGTAGACTTCGATGAATCCGTGGATGTAGTCGATCGTGCCCTCCGTGTCCCGCAACCAGGCAATGTTGTAGGAATCCCACGTATCCAGGTCACCCGTGCGGTAGTACTCGATGAGCAACTCGATCGCCTGTTGCTGCTGCTCATTCTCCGCCACATCGGACGCCTTCTCGAGCCAGAATACGACCTCCTCCAGGGCCTCTCGATACAACCCCGGCAATCCCGTCGGGTGATAGGTGCCGCCGATGCACCACGGCAACTCGACGATGTCGCCCGCACCGGGACGAACCGCCGGCAACGCGCCGGGCGCGCGCCAGGCCAGCGTCACCGGCCCATCCAGCTTCACGAGACGGCTATTGAGGCCGTGGCTCGGCGGGCGGTCCGGGTCGGGGTCTCCAGCCCGCATGTCCGCATAAAACGCCTCCGCCTCCGCTTGCGTCACACCCTGGTAATAGTTGACGGCCGACTCGTGCACCACGTCCACGCCCGCCGTCTTCACCACGCGTTTCGCGTTGAGATTCGGATCGTAGAGGATGGGCGTCAACCGGTCTATCAACTCCTGGGGTCCCATCCCGTCATCCAGAGGAAGGGCCTCCGGAGGGACATCGCGCACAAGCTCCGCGAAATACTCCGGCGGACACCCGGGGATGATCTTCTCCTCCGCATAGTGGTGATGGATGCCGTTGGAATAGAAGAACCGCTTCGCGTACACCAGGAACTCCGCCCAGTGTGCGTCGCCCCGGTTGCCCTCGTAATGCTCCAGAATGGCCTCGATCGTCTTGCGCACCCGGAGGTTGTGGCGGTAATTCTGATCATAATAGATGTCCCTGCCCGCGCGCGTCGCCTGCGAGAGGTAGTAGAGCAGCTTCTTCTGCTGGAGGGTCAACGACTCAAACCCGGGCACGTCGTACTGGATGACCCGCAAATCGGCAAACCGCTCCGCATAGTCCGGATTGTAGGGCTTCAGGTCGGCGCCTGTCTCGGCTGGACCGCATGAGGCCAGCAACAGGAGCACCATCAGAAAAACGGAAGACTTCGGAGCCATGGCGATTCGGCGTTGAATCGAGGGGAACGCAACGCGATCAAGATAGGGACTGTCGCAAAGGCACGCGGCGGTTTCAGGCGCCCGGGATCGTCCTGCAGGAGAAAGAAGAAGGGGGCAAACCCATCACATGCTCAGCGCTTCGCCCAGCGGTGAAGTCGGAGCGCCGGGCGGGTCCCCTCGACGGCCACGGCTCCAACGACGCCGGGCTCGGGATGGAGACCGAAGAGGCTCCAGCGGGCGGCATCGGCCGGATCCCATCGCGTGGCCAGGATCCTGGGCTCGAGCCCCGGGCCGAATGCCACGTCGAAACCGGTGAGCGGGAGCCTCAGACCCGTTCCCTTGGCCTTCAAAAACGCCTCCTTGCGCGTCCAGCATTCGAAGAACGCCTGCCTGCGTGACGCAACAGGCACGGTGTCGAGTTGCCGCTGCTCCTCCGCTGAAAAGAACCGCTTCGCGATGGATTCGACGTTCGTGGCCCTGTGGATCCATTCCACGTCCACTCCGATCTCGGCGTCGCGGCAGACGCCGACCAGTGTGTAGTCTCCCGCATGGGACAGGTTGAAGTGGAGGCCGGCCGGATGGCGATCCGGGTGCAGGCGCGGTTTGCCCGAGGGATCTACCCTGAAATGAAGGGCGTGAGGCTCGATACGCACATAGCGCGAGAGGACGTCCCGCACGACGAGGCGCGCGTGGAGCCATCGCGTCCGGTCCCGGTCGAAGCGGAACCGCCTCGATCTGACGATGTCCTCGTGCGTGATGCCACGCAATGGGGTCTCGGCCTGGTCTT
>CAYLXM010000033.1:3934-9905 GCA_964387555.1 uncultured Rhodothermales bacterium
TTCCACATGACTCAGGCCTCCTCTCCGGTGTCCGCCTCCTGGAGCGCATCGCGCAGGACGGCCGCCAGCCGGTCGATCTGGTCGGGATCTTCGAACAGGGAGACATGTCCGCCTTCGATGGTTTCGACGGCAAGACCACGTAGCGCGAGCTTGTTCCAATGCGTGACGTGATAGGCTTTGTCGGGCCTCCGGGCCATTTCCGATGTGCGCACCAACACGATATGTCCGTCATAAGGGACCGGCCGGTATGAAGCTTCCGCCTCACGGATGCCCCGAAGAACGTCGAGCAACGCGCGCGTTCGCGGGTTCACCTCGTCCAGGTTCGGAAGGGGAACGGTGCGGATCCATTGGCCTTTGCGCAGGGTTCGGAGCCGGGCCGCGAGGTACGACCACTCGCCGTGCAGGATCCTGCGGATCAGACCGGCCACGGGTCCGAGTTTAAGCCTCTCCGGAGCCGGTGCACCGGCCAGGTGGTACGGGGCCGAGTCGAACATAATGAGCGGGCGCGCGGCTTCCCCTTCAGCCGCCAGCCGGTGCGCGATTTCGAGCGCGACGAGGTCTCCGAAACAGAGGCCCGCGATGGCATAGGGACCATGAGGTCGAACGGATCGCATTTCCGCCAGATACCGTTCCGCCATGGCGGGCACAGATCGAAGGGGCGGTTCACGGCCGTCGAGCCCGGCGGCCTGAAGCGCATAGACCGGCCGATCGGCTCCGAGCCGGCGCGCCAGTTCATGATAAAAGAGGACGTGCCCGCCTCCGGCATGAACGAGGAACATCGGCATTCGCGACCCGCCCTTGCTGAGCTGGATCAAGGACGGCGAGGGAGTCCGTACGGAATCGGAGTCAGAGGAAGGGCCGTGGGCATCGGCGTCCAGCGCAGAAGCCAGGCCGCGTACCGTCGGCGTGGCAAGGAAGTCCTCTACGGAAGGGGCGCGCCCGAAGGCCGTCTCGATCTCGCCGAGCAGGCGAAGAGCGGCCATGGAGTCCCCGCCGAGTGCGAAGAAGTCGTCGTCGAGTGCGGGGAGCGGAGCCGACAAGATCCCGGCCACCAGAAGGGCAAGCGACACTTCCGTCGGCGTCGTCGGGTCGTCAACCGTTGGAATCTGCTCTGCCGGCCCATCGTCGTCCGGCAGAGACTTCGGGGAAACGAGGGGGGGTGCAGGCGCCGGTGCCGGCTCCGGGACGGGCAAGGCGCTCAGGAGATCGCCGACGAGCCCGGACACCGCGTTCGCGAGCATAACCAGGCTCGCACGGAAGGTCTCGAAGAGCGCGTGGGAGATCGGCTCGGCAACCCGGGCGGCATCGTGCCTCAGTTCAAACCGCAGGCGTTCGCCCGGAACCACGGCCAGGGTGAGCGGCACGCCTACGGCGAGCCCGGACCTGAAGCCGAGAAGCCTGAGTGCGGCGGAATGGCGCCGCGTCGGATCCTCAACGGTCGTCGGCCGATAGTTTTCGAACACGAGCAGGCTGTCGAAAAACGTTCCGGAAACACGGGCCCACGATTGCAGGGAGGCTGGGCCTGCGAAGCCCTGCTCCATCGCCTGCTGGGTGTCGGCATGGACGGACTGAAGCCAGGAGGCGACTTCAAGACCGGCATCGATGCGGACGCGGAGGGGGAGCGCGTTCATGAACATCCCGGCCATCGATTCGATGCCGGGCACTTCGGCGGGGCGACCCGAAACCGTGAGGCCGAAACAGATGTCCTCGTTGCCGGCCATGCGGCCGAGCGCAAGGGCCCAGGCCGCCTGGACGAGGGTGCCCATCGGAACGCCGACGGATCGCCCGTTTTCTAAAAGGCGCTTCGTCGAGGACTCATCCAGTTCTGCCTTCACGGACTTCAGAAGCGGCGCGGCGCGGTTCGGATTCGATCCTGCCAGAGCGTGAGGGGTGAATCCCTCGAACCGATCCGACCAGTAACGTCGCGCCGCTTCGTTGTCCTGCGATTTGAGCCACCGGAGATAGGCCGAGTACGCCGGCGGACGGGGTTGGTCCGTTTCCTGCGCGCCTGTGAGCCGGTTGTACGAAGCGACCAGGTCGTCCAGCACCACGCCGGCCGACCATCCATCCACAAAAACGTGATGACACGTCCAAACGACTGTGAACATCTCGTCGCGTTCGCGAATGAGGCGGAGATGCCACGTGGGGGTTCGATGGAGCGCAAAACGGCCGGGGATGACGCCGGGCGTGGAGGACGGAGCTGCCGGATCGGATGGGGACGGGGGGTCCGAGGGGGCGGCGATGCCGGGCCTACCGGACTGGGATGCTGCAACGGGTCGGTCGGGAAGACGTTCACCCGCGCTTTCCGGTTCGATGGCCAGGGCCGGAAGAGCAACGTGCCTGTGTATAATCCGGAGCGGCTCTTTTCCGCTTGGCCAGTGGGCGGAGGAGCGGAGGGCTTCGTGCCGGTCAACAACCCGCGCCCACGCTTCGGCAAACAGCGGCGGGTCTATTCGGCCTTCGAAACGGGCGCTCACCTCCAGAAATCCGTCATCGTGCTCCGGATCACGCAGGTGACGCATCAGGAAGCCCCGCTGCATCTCCGTGAGCGGAACGATGGCCTCGATGTCGCGTCGATTCATAGACCGGAACCCCTGCATGACTGGGGATGATGTAGCCCGAGGCTAGTCGAGCGTGCCGAGGAGGGCGTCCAGATCATCCTGATTCAGATCCACATCGGGGAAATCGGAAGGGGTATAGGTGAACTCTTCCGTCTCAAGACAGTGCGATACGATGAGCCGGACCGAGTCCTCGACGTTGCGCGCAAAACGATCCGCCATCTCCGCCGTCATGTGACGGGTGGAACGCCCGATGTCGATGTGGAGCCGCTGCCGGGCAATCCAGCCGTTGACCTCGAGCGGATGTCCACGCTCTACGCGCGGGCTACGGGCGCCCGGGACGCGGAATCCCTGTACGCGGAGACCTTTTCCGGCATCCCACGCGTGGTCGATTCGACCTAAATAGTTAATTACAATATCACCTAATTTCCTGTTCCCCATCCCCGGAATACGGCCCCAGTAGCGAAGCAGTCCGTAGCCGAGACCGCCGTCGGGGACGGCACGGATCCGCTCCTTCGTAGTTCGGATGAGGGACCGGATCGATCCATCCGCCGGCACATCGAACCGAACCGGGTAAAACGTCGTGAGCCACCCAACGGTACGCCCTGGGTCCATACTGATGGGTTCCGGGTCACGGCCATGCCCTTCCATGGCGACCGTAATCGATGTGGCGCCGGTGGTCAGGTGCCAGGCCCGAATGAACGCGGCGACGAACAGATCGACCGGCCGCGTCCGGTAGGCGACATTGGCATCGCCCAGAAATGGATCGGCGACCGAGGAATCGAGCTTGAGCGTCCGGTAAGCGATGTCTTCTTCGCGGGGGGCGTCGGAGGTAGTCGTGTCGGACGGGAAGAGATCGTCTCCCTGCTGAGCAAGCCAGAATGGGATCTCTTCCTCGAGATGTCGCGCCTGGGCGACGGATTCCAGGGCCTGCAGCCATGCGGTGTACGAGGCGCCTTCGGACCCGATCGGTGGAGTGCCGGGGCGCAGGAGGAGTCGAAGTTCTTCGACGAGCAGGCTCCATGAAACCGCGTCGACAACGAGATGGTGGAGGGCGAGGACGAGGCGGGCCGGTTGTCCCTCGCGGGTGACGAGGAGCGCACGCATGAGGGGCGGTTCATCGAGGCGCATCCCGCCGTGGGCAGCGGCCACCCAGGTGTCGATTTGCTCCTCCAGATCGGTGTGCCCGCCCGGCTCGCGCCGGTCGGATTCCGGGCATTCGAGCACGTCGAGCGGCGTCTCGAGGCCTCTCGGGACAATCTCCGCCTGCCACGCTCCGTCCTCCGTGCGCATAAAACGCGAGCGCAGGGCGTCGTGTCGATGGAGCAGGGCATTCAGGGCGCTCCGGATGGGGCCGGCCGGATCTGTGGAGGAAGATCGGCGCCGGACGGCGCCGCTCGACGCCTCGGGATCGTCTTCGGGTGGACCGGCCTCCTCCTCTTCCGGGTGTATCTGCGGATCGAGGTCGCGCGTCTGGCCCCGATGGTGCGGATCGGCGTCCGTCTCCTCCGGGCTTGTCTGCCACGCGAGGTCGAGCGTCTGACCCCAGTGGTGCGGATCGGTGGGATGCTCCTCGAAAAACCAGTGCTGGATGGGGGAGAGGGGCACGGGGCCCGAGTGGATTCCGGAGTCGGACGCGGACTCCGCCTTGCCGTCCAGAGGAGCCTTGGCGGTCTGATGGTACGGCGCCAGTCGATCGATCGTACGCGCCTGGAAGAACTCCGCCGGTGTGAACGTGAAGCCGGCGTCGCGAGCGCGCGAGATAACGTGGATGCTGAGGATGGAGTCGCCTCCGATCCGATAGAAATCGTCCGTGACGCCGAAGTCGCTTGTCCCCAGCACCTCCGCCCAGATCTGATGCAGCAGCGCTTCGGGTTCGTTCCGGGGCCCGATGTGGGTCTGCTCCCCGTGGCGTGTGAGATGGCCCGGATCCGGAAGGGACGCCGTGTCGATCTTGCCGTTGGGCAGACGCGGCAGGGTCTCCAGCAGTACGATGGAGGAAGGGACCATGTGCTCCGGGAGCCTCGATCGCAGGAAATCCCGCAAGAGTGCCGCATCGACGGTCGACCGAACCGCTGCGTAGGCAACAAGGGCGACCCGGCCGGTATCTGCGGGCAAACCTCCAGTCGCGGGGTTTGCTTCCGGTTGCCTTGTCGAGGTTAAGAGCCTGTCCGGCGGCTGCGTTATTGAGGTTGAGAGCCTTTCCGGCGGTTGCGCTGTCGACGTCGCCGGTCGCTCTTGCGGCGGCTCAGCCGGGGTACGTGCAACTTCGGAGCGCGTACCCTGCGGCCGGGTGCCGCTTGAGACGCGTGTTTCCGCGCCGGGACGGGTCACCACGACCACCGCTTCGCGGACGTCGGGATGCTCCAGAAGGGCACGAGCGATCTCGTCCGGCTCGATCCGGAAGCCGCGGATCTTCACCTGGCCGTCGAGCCGCCCGACAAATTCGAGCAGGCCGTCCGGACGGCGCCTCACGAGGTCACCGGTCCGATAGACACGCCCGTGTCCGCGAAACGGGTCTTCCAGGAAGCGTTCCTCCGTCAGCGCGCCGTCACCCACATAGCCGTCAGCGAGCAGATCGCCCCCGACGAGCAACTCCCCGGATGCTCCGTGCGGGACCGGTCGCAGGTGTCGATCGACAACGTACAGCGCGTACCCCGGTACGGCGCTTCCGATCGGGACGGATCCCTCCGCATCGGACGCACGAACCCGGTGAACGGCACTCCAGACGGTACCCTCTGTCGGGCCGTATTCGTTGTACAGGGCGACGTGGCCCAGCACCTCGAAATGTCGCCGCACCAGATCGCTGGGACACGCCTCGCCTGCGACGATGATCGTGGAGACGCAGCCGCCCTGATCGTGACCGATCAGCGGGTCGCCGCTCGAATCGTTTTCGCGTGGACGGGTCCGGCCCGGATCGTATACGCCCGGCTGGTCGCGGCCCGAATCGTATTCGCGCGGACGGGTTCGGCTCGGATCGTATACGCCCGGCCTGTCGCGGCCCTGATCGTCGTCGCGCGTAACGTCTCCGGGGGATACCTCTTCGCCGTCGGATCGGGCAATGGTCTCTGCCCAGCGCGAAGCGAGCAGCGCTCGATAGACGGTCGGCAGGAGCAGCGTGTGGGTGATGCGTTCGCGCCGGATAAGGCCTGCGAGTGCCTCGAGGTCCTGTTCGATCCGCTCGGGCGCAATGAAGAGCGCCCCGCCGGTCGTCAGGGTCCAGAAGATGCCGGCGACCGAACTGTCGAACGCGAAACTCGACAGGAGCAGGAATCGGTCCGGGGACGTTTCGTATACGACTGAACGTGCCGCCGTCGAGCCGGCGAGGCTCCGGTGGGAAACCCGCACACCTTTGGGGATGCCTGTGCTGCCTGACGTGTAGATGATATAGGCCGGCGCATCCGGTGCAACGG
>CAYLXM010000033.1:10005-30289 GCA_964387555.1 uncultured Rhodothermales bacterium
GCGACGGGAAGTTCGAGGTCGGGGTCCGCAACGACGAATCCCGCCCCCGAGTCGCGCAGCATGTGCCGGAGCCGATGTGACGGATAACTCGGATCGAGGGGTACGTAGGCTCCGCCGGCGCGAAGGATGCCGATCATCCCGCACAAAAGGCCCGCGGAGCGGCGTGCGAGCAATCCGACGGCGCTACCGGGCTGGAGTCCCTCTGTCTTCAGGCGCTCCGCAATGCGATCGGCTGCACCGACAAGTTCTCGGTAGGTGAGGCGTACTCCGAAGGCGTCGGCCACCGCCACGCGCTGCGGATGGTCGCGCGCGATGCGTTCGATCCGGGAGACGACGTCCACGGCCGGCTCCGGCGCGCACGACGCGTCACGGGCGCCGCTTCCGCGCTCAGGGACCCGAGTTAGCCGTCGAAATTCCTCTCCATCGAAGAGGCTGACATCTTTGAGCGGGCACCCGGGATCGGCTACCACGTGCTCGACGAGATTTCGAAGATGGCGGGCCAGGTTGTGCGTGATCTCCGGGTCGATGCGGACCGCGTCGGTGACGAAAATCCATCGCATGGACGCGCCGGGCACGACCAGGAGCGCGAGCGGGAAGTTGCTTTGCTCGATATAATGGACGTCGCCAGTAACGAGTCGATTCCCGTCAGACGGGACGCCGGCGCCTGGAGGTCCGGTGAGCGTGGATTCCTGGCCTTGAAGATCGGCCCCCGGATCCGGCGGTTCCGGGTAGTTTTCGAAAACCAGGATCGATTCAAAGAGAGGCCGGCCGGCTCCCGTACCGGCCACGCGCTGAATGACCGATAGCGGCATGTATTGATGATCCATCGCCTCGACAAACAACCGCTGAACCGACGTCAGGAAATCCCCGACGGTGGCGGATTCATCGATCTTCAAGCGGAGAGGGATCGTGTTGATGAACAGCCCAACCATGTCATCGACGCCCGGAAGTTCGGGCGGCCTGCCGGAGACGGTCACGCCGAAACAAACGTCCTCCTGGTCGGCATACCGGCTGAGGAGCAGTCCCCAGACGGCCTGAAACAGCGTGCTGACCGTGATGCGGCGATTTCGCGCGAACGCGGCCACGGACTGCGAAAGCCCCGAGGGCAGAACCACCTCGAGTTCGTGGCGCCGGGGGAGCGCTCCGGGCTGCATGGGACGCGCGCCGGGCAGCTCGGTTGGAGCGGTGAAGTCCGCCAGCCGGGTCTGCCAGAACGCTTCGGATGCCGTCGAATCCCGGTTCGCCAGCCAATCCAGGTAGGTTCCGTACAGGGGTGCCGGCTCGAGCCGAGGCACCCTGTCCCGTAGGAGGTGGGCATAAAACGCCCAGACTTCCGAGAGGATACGCGGCGTGGACCAGCCGTCGGTGAGGAGGTGCTGAAAACTCCAGACGAAGCGCCATTGCGTCTCGCCCAGACGGAACAGCGACAACCGGATAAGCGGAGCCTGATCGACTGTGAATCCCTCCACACGATCGGCTTCCAGAAAGGCTTCCAGCCGGCGCTGCTGTCCCGGGCCATCGGTGCCGCGCCAGTCCTCCACACGGCACGGCAGATCGACCTCCGAGCGGATGACCTGCACGGGTTGGTCGAGCCCCTCCCAGAAGAAGGCGGCTCGGAGGACCTGGTGCCGGGCCACCACACGGCGCCAGGCTTCCACCCAAAGGTCCTCATTCAGCCGCCCGGCAATCTCGAAATGAATCTGTTCGTGAAATACGCCGGAGCGCGGTCCAGCCAGCACATGATACAGGATCCCCTCCTGCATCGGGGAAAGGGTGTAGATGGCCTCGACGTTCTCCATAGAGGGGGGCTTACGACCTCCGTTCCGCGTCGGCTTTGCGGAGGAGGGAGGACAGCTTGGCCAGGTTTTTCGCGTCGAGACCCGCGGGCGCTGCTACGGAAGGTTCTGAAGGAGGGACTTCATCGGCCTCCATCGGGCCGTGCGTGATCGCAGCATCTACCAGCGTGGCCAGACGGGAGCGGAAGTGCTCGATGCGCGCCTCGAGCCTTTCGGGATCGACGGGCTCCGCGGCTCGGAAGGAGACGGTGATCTGGCCTTCAAGGGCCCACGCATTCACCTCGAGACGATGGGATCGCCGCAGTTCGGGATCCCGCACCAACTCCAGGGGGCCGCCGGGACGAAGCAGGGAGCGTTCCGTCGATGGCGGGTCCAGCCGCCCCAGATAGTTGAAGAGGACCTCCGAGGCAGGGAAACCCGACAGCGCCGTGCGAACGGCCGGCTCGCCCAAATACCGCAAGGCGCCAAATCCGACGCCGCCTGCCGGCGTCTTGCGGATGGCCAGACGTACCGCGCGGATCACGTCGAGCGGATCGGAAATCACAACAGATCGCCCGGCGGTAGCCCCGGATATGTCGGAAGACTGTGCGGTTGCCGGAGAAAGGGGAGCGTTCAGGTCAATCGCCACGGGGTACAGGGCGGTGAGCCATCCTACGGTGCGGGAAAGGTCCAACGTCTCACCCATGGGGTGTCGGCCGTGCCCCTCGACATCGATGCGCACGGCGCCCTGGCCGGTCCACTCCGCCAGCATCCAGACCAGCGCGCCGAGCATGGCTTCGTGCGGCGTCACACGAGAAGCTGACTGGAGCCTTTGCAGCAGGCCGACCGATTCCCGGGGGGAGAGCACCAGGAGCCGCTCCGCGGACTCGGCCTCAGGCACTCCGAAGGGACCAATGTCTGATTCGGGCAGGTGGACGGACGGTACCGAAAGGACCGACCGCCAGTGTGGCAATTCGGCCGGCGCGGTTTCCGAGCGGGCGTGCTTCTCGAGTCGGATGGCCCAACGTCGAAAGGCTGTCGTGCGTGCAGGCGGTGCGGTATCCCGCCGGGTGAGCCCGGCCCGCAGCGCCTGATCGAGTTCATCCACGATGATGGACCAGGATACGCCGTCGACCGCCAGGTGGTGTGCGGCGAGCAGGATGCGATCCCTGCCGCCGGCGTCATCACGCACGAGGGCCGCGGCCAAGAGGCTGCCCGCTGTCGGGTCTATCGCTCGAAGGAGAGCCTCCCGGATGGAGGCTTCCGTCGCCCGATCCGCTTCTTCACCCACAGAGGGACTCTCGGCCTCGGTCCCAGGGGAGACGGCGTGGGATTCGGGCGTCTCGATGGGCGCCTTACCGGCTCGGCCCGTCGTGGGGTCGTGCCGTTCCAGAACCGCCGGGACAGGGACCTCGGACAGGACCCGTTGCCGAACTCCGTGCGCCGACGGCTGATAGGCCAGTCGGAGCGCGTCGTGCCGCTGCACGCACGCCGTCAGGGCCTGCTCCAGGAGATCCCGGGTGACGGAACCCTCGGCCTCGAGCGGTACGATCTGCACCCAACGGGAGGAGGGGCGGGCTCCTTTCTCGAAATACCAGTGCTGAATGGGGGTCAGCGGCGCGTCGCCCGCCTCCTCGATCTCCGGCTCCATCGCGCGAATCGGCGCCGAGGCCCGGGCCAGTTCGGCTACCGTCTGGTGTTCGAAGAACGTAGCGGGCGTGACATCCATCCCGAGTTGCCGCGCGCGCGCAACGATCTGGATGGCCCGGATCGAATCGCCGCCCAGGTCGAAAAAGTTGTCATGGATCCCAACACGATCGACGCGCAGGACGTTTTCCCAGATGCCGGCGAGAAGGGTCTCCGTCTCCGTGCGAGGCGCGGCGTACACGGTCTGCATCTCGGGCCGCTCCTCGCCGGGGCGCGGCAGGGCGGAGCGATCGACCTTCCCGTTGGACGTGAGGGGGAGGGCCTCCATCCGGACGAAGTGCGAGGGGACCATCCCCTCGATCAACCGCCCGCTCATCCACTCGCGCAACTCGGAAGGGGAGAGCGCCCGGTCGGCGACGTACCACACGGCAAGCTGATCAGACGACTCGGCCGTCGACCCCGGCTCCCCTTCGTACCCGATCTCGCGGAGCATCCGTCGCACTTCGCCCTCGTCGATCGGATCGTCGAGTTCTTCCAGCGTCTCCTCTCGGGTCTTGTGCCCGATGCGGACGTCCCAGCTGTAGGGGAAGGCGTAGTTGTGGTAGCCGCGTTCCTTCTTGTGGACGTAGATGCCCACATCGTTGATGAGGCAGTTCGTCGAACGGCCTGTATCGGTAGGCCGGTACCACGGCACGTTCTCGGAGAGGTATCGATACAGGTCTTCCAGGGTGACGTCGCAGTAGCGGTAGAAATCGACGAAACGGATTTCGTCGAGTACCGCTTCATCTTCGATCCAATGGGGATTCAATTCGCGACGGACGGCGTCATCGACGCGGTGGTAGGCCTTTCGCGCCTCCAGGATCGTCAGGTCGATGCGATCGGCATCGATCTCGTCGTCGAGGAAGAGTTCCTCGGTGAGGCGCGTTTCGAAAAACTGCCCGCGGGAGAGTCCGGTGACGATGAACCGGATGCCGTGACGCCGCGCCTCTTCGAGGGCGAGGGTGTATAGCGCCTTAAAGCAGCCGTTGCAGACGTTGCTGTGGCGTTTCAGGCTGTCGACGAAGATCGCGTTCATCGCCGGCGTTTTGGCAAACACGTGGTCGACGCCGAAATGCTCGGTGACGCGGCGGATGTTGGCAAGGGCCTGATCGGAGATGTAGCCGTTGTCGAGCGTGAGGGAGCGGACGTTCAGGCCCATCTCCACGAGTTGTCCGAGGACGTACGTGCTGTCCTTGCCTCCACTCAGGAGGACGAGGCAATCGTAGGCGCCGGATCCCTTTGATCGTCCTTCCTCGAAGAGGGCGTGGAGGTCTTCCATGCTCCTGAAGTAGCGCTCTGCCCGCTCTCGGAACGACTCGAATCCGCGGCAGAGATGGCACACTCCGTCGCGGTCGTAGGTGGCGCCCGGGAAGTTGGAGGGGAGGCCGCAGCGGCTGCAGAACGAAAGTGGGTCCGCCTCTCGCGAATCCACCTGGTGCGTCACGACACCGGCTACGCAGTCCTGTACGGCGGGGTGTTCTGCGAGGACGGTTTCGATTTCTCCGAGTTCGATACGGGAGCCCCGGATTTTCACCTGACCATCGGCTCGTCCGAGATAGGTCACCGTCCCGGAACGATCCGCGCGCGCCAGGTCGCCCGTACGGTAGAGCCGCCTGTGGGGATCGAGGGGATCGCTGACAAAGCGGCTGGAGGACGCTTCGGGCCGGTTCAGGTAGCCGTCGGCGAGGGAAATGCCCGCAACGCAGATTTCGCCGGTTACGCCCTGCGGAACGGGCAAGCCGCTCGCGTCCCGTATCGTGATATCGGTATGGGGGAGACCACGACCTATCGGCACCGAGGCGCCCGTGTCGCGGCCCGGATCGAACCGGTGAATCATACACCCGACGGTTGCTTCCGTGGGTCCGTACTCATTGTAGAGGTGGATGTGGTCCCCGAGTGACTCGCGTGCGGACAGTGCGACGTCGCGGCGCAGGTCTTCACCGCCGAGGATGAGTGCGCGGAGGCGCCGAACCGGGATGCGCCGTCCGCGAATGAGAGCGAGGTGCGACGGCGTCAGTTTGACGATATCGACCGCGTCCTCCTCCAGGATGCGTTCAATCGTGGTGTCGGCGGCGCCGGTCGTTTCCGGGTAGATGACAATGGATCCGCCCGTCACGAGGGGGAGGAACAGGGACGTGACCGTCAGGTCGAAAGCCGGGGATGTGAAGAGCGGGAAGCTGACCGGCCGATGGTCCGCATAGGCGCCCGACGCCCAGTTCACGTACGAGGCGAGCGCCCGGTGCGAGATGATGACCCCTTTCGGTGTGCCGGTCGAGCCGGACGTGTACATGACGTACGCCGGCGAGGCCGGGGAGGGAGGGTTCCACGCGTGTGACCCCCCGCGTCCGGGCGTATCCAGGTCCGGCAGGTCCGCTGCGATGGGATTCACCCCTTCCGGCAGGGGGCCGAGGGCTTTGAGGAGGGACGACGTGGAGACCAGGCTGCGGACGGATGCATCTTCGAGTACGAACCGCACCCGGTCCGCGGGCGTGTCGGACGCGATGGGCACATAGGCGGCGCCCGTCTTGAAAATCCCGAGCAGGGCGGCAATCAGGTCGGCTGACCGAGGGAGAAACAGCCCCACCCGGTCCCCGCTCTGCACGCCGGCCTGAACCAGACGGGCGGCCCACTCATCCGCCCAACGGTCCAGCGTTCCGTAGGATATGGCCTCGTTTTCCTGGCGGATGGCGGGTGCATCCGGCCGCTCTCGTACGCATGCGCCGAACAGGTCGACAACACCCCCCGTCGCCGCGGGAGGCCCCTGCGAGCGAGCATCCGTGCCCCGCGCTGCAATGGGCAGACCTGGGGCCTGCTCGGGGGTCGTTTCAGACCCTGCGGTGGCTGAGACATTGCTCAGCAAAACGAGCCGGCGCGCCTCCTGTGGATTGACGAGGGCGACCGCGTCGATTTCGCGCTCGGGCGCATCGATGGCGGCATCGAGGAGGCGCCGGAAATGTCCCGGCATCGCCCGACGCAGCTCCTCATCGAAGAGGTCCGCATTCGCGTCGAAATCGAAGTAGAGCCGGTCCACTTCGCCGTACTGATGCACCTGCAGGCGGAGGTGATGCGGCGCGTCCCCGTGTCCGGAGTGGACCCACTCGGCACGGGTCGGCAGGCCGAACAGATGCGGGATGGGTGCTGTAATGGGATTGAGGACGACGTTGAGCGCGCGGCCGGGAACACCTCGGCTGGCGGCCGGGCGGGCATGCCGGAGCAGGTCGGCCGTGGCGCGCCGAACGACGTCGTGTGCGTCGACAAACGTCATCCCCGGTTCAATCAGAGCGCAGAGCGGAAAGAGCTCGATGAAGAGTCCGGCCGTCTGGCGGTCGATCGCGGTACTCCGGTTGTGGGCCGGCGTACCGAAACAGATGTCGGCATCCCCGGACACCCGGTGCAGGAAGGCGGCCAGGACGGTTGCCAGCAGGTTGAAGCGCGCCATCTGGGGCGTCAACGCCCGAAACGGCGCTTCGGAGATGCGCCGGTCGAGGTCCGAGGTGCGTTCCGGGGTAAGGGCAAAGCCGATTCGTTCGGTGTGTGGCGAGACGAGGGCGGGTGTGCGTCCGTAGAGCGCGTGGGAGTGCGCTCGCCGGGAAGCGACGTGCCAGTGCTCCACCGCACGCAGGGCGGGCTCGGACATCCGAAAGGCGGCCTCGCGCGCGACGTGTTCCATGAAGGAAGGAGGGGGCGCCTCCGGGGCCTTCCCCAGGTAGAGGTCACTCATGCGCGCGGTCTCCAAGGCGGTTGACCACGCGTCGGTCACCAGGTGGTGTTCGTTGAGATACCAGACGAAGCGTTCGGGGCCGAGCTTGATCAATGCCGAGTCGACGGCCTTGTGATCGAGGACGAAGACGCGACGGGTCCGCTCACCCGCCCACCTCCGCACCGTTCCTTCCGGGTCTGGCGAGCCCGTGAAATCGAGGATATCACAGTCCCCTTTTGTCTTCTCGTCCACCCACTGAAAGGGTGCGCCATCCCGCCGTCCGAACCGGAGCCGCAAAACGTCGTGCGAGGACACCAGGGTGCTCCATGCTTCGCGGAAGCGTTCGACGTCCACGGGCCCATCGATCCAGATCGCATGGGCCATGTTGTACATGGGGGACGCGGGATAGATCTCTTGGCCGAGCCACAGAAGCAGCTGGCTCCACGTCAGGTTGGACTGTGTAGAAAGCCGGTCCAGATCATGGCTGTCGCTGCCCATCGCCGGCGTTCTAACCGCCTCCGTCATAGGATGCCTTTGGTTAGACGGTCGAGCGCAATTCGATGAACTGCGCCATGGCGTCGATACTGAGGAAGTGGTCGATCGTAATGTCTTCCGGGGGCACTTCCATGGCGAATTCCGTTTCCATGAACTCAACGAGCCGCATGACGCCCAGGGAATCTACGATCCCGGAGAGCAGCAGGTCGTCTTCGTCCCCGAGCGGCACGGCGCCGCTCTGCTGGAGCAGTTCATGCTGTATGAAATCGCGAAGCCGATTGTGCGTGGTCACTTGCGTGTTCTGTAGGATTCGGGTCAGGAAATGGCCGAGATCGCCGCTTCGGCCTCGTCGTGCAGGGTTTTTCGATCGATCTTCCCGCTTCCGGTTCGAGGAAAGGCCGGCACGATGCGTAGTCGGGAAGGTACGGCGTACGGCGGCAGGTGGTCCCGGAGAAATTGCCCAATTTCGGTCGTAGTGGCGCCATCCGGATCGGTCAAGGTGACGTCGAGGAAGATTTCGGCCTCTCTGTCGAGCGGCGTCACGACGTAGGCAGCTGCCTCCTCCACCGACTGAAGCGACGCCGCGGTGTTCTCGATTTCATCTAACTCGACACGATGCCCGCGAACTTTCACCTGGCGGTCTTTTCTCCCGTGGAAGCGCATCCGTCCATCCTCTTGCACTTCCACGAGATCACCCGTGCGAAAGAACCGGTCTGCGGGGCCGTCATCGCGGTGGCGAAAGTAGAAGCAACGGGCGTCCAAATCCGGACGTTCCCAGTACCCGGTCATCATCGTGGGGGTTCGCACGAGCAGTTCACCGATCCGGCCGGGCTCTACAGGCCTGTCGTTCTCGTCGACGACGAGTCCCTCGGTTTCATCCCATATGCGGCCGAGCGGTACGGGCGCATCCTCCTTCAGATCCTCTTCCGTGACGTGGTGGAAGGTACACTGGTTCACCTCCGCGGGTCCGTACACGTTGCTGAATCGGGCGTCGGGCACGAATTCGCGAAGGTGGCGAATGTACTTCGAGGGGAAGATCTCTCCGCCGAATAGTACCCATCGCAGCGAGGACAGGTCGCGACGGTCGAGAACGCCCCGATGTAGCAGGTGGATGAGAGCGAGCGGTACCGAATACCAGATGGTGAGCCGTTCCCGTTCGATGAGTTGGGAGAGGCTGGCGGGGAGTTTCGTGTAGGCTTCCGGGACAATCACCGTCGTGGCCCCTGCCAGGGGACCGGTCAGGAACTCGAAGGTGGACATATCGAAATGGAGTGGCGAGTGGTTGCCCAGCCGATCATTGGATCGGACGCCGTAGGTCGCCGCAGACAGTCGCGCGTAGCTCAATCCGCTGTAATGGGTGTGGATGATCCCCTTGGGTGCTCCGGTGCTGCCCGAGGTGTACATGAGATAGGCCATGTCCCGATCGGAGAGCGGGCGGGACGGCGTTGGCGAGGGGGGTGCGAGAGCGACTTCGCTCCAGGGGATCGTGTGCAGGGGAAGGGTGTCGTCGGCAACCCCGAAGACGGCAGAAAGCGGTTGGAGGTCCGGAATCGCGTGAAGGGTGGCCAGCTTCGCCGGCTGCGTGACGAGGTGCCGGATGCCGGCGTCCTGAAGAATGAAGCGGAGGCGACGAGCGGGCATCGCCGGGTCGATCGGCACGTAGGCGGCGCCTGCCTTGAAGATGCCGTGAACGGCGACGGCCTGTTCGAGGCCCTTGTGCAGGAAGATCCCGACGCGATCGCCGGTGCGTACCCCGTGTTCGATGAGGACGGATGCCAGGCGATCCGATCGATCTGCGAGGTCGGCATACGTTAGGGCCGTATCTACGAAGCGGAAGGCATCGTGTTCGGGCAGCCGGGCGGCCGATTCGTCGACGAGGTGAGAGAGCAGACTAACCACGTCAGAGGCCGAGAAGGCGGGCGATGATTTTTCGTTGGATGTCGTTTGTGCCGGAGTAGATGAGGCTCCCGGCGCCGTCGCGCAGGTACCGTTCGATGCCCGACTCGGCCAGGTAGCCCCATCCGCCGTGGGTGCGGAGGGCATCCAGGCTCGACTCGACGAACGACTCGCTCAGGTGGAGTTTTGTGAGGGCGCCGTCGAGGTGGAGGGATTCGCCCTGGTCGTGCTTCCAGGCCGAGCGATAGAGGAGGAGGCGCGCGGTTTCCAGCCGCAGTTTCATGTCTGCGATGCGGTTCGAGACGGACTGGAATTTACCGATCGACTCCCCGAAGGCGGTGCGGCCCTTGGCGTAGGCGACCGTTTCGTCCAACTGGCGCGCCATGGCGCCGACCTGGGAGGCCAGCATGAATCCGCGTTCGTACTCCATCACTTTGGAGAAGAGGCTGACGCCGCTACCTTCGCGCCCCACGAGGCCGTTTTCAGGCACGAAACAGTCCTCCAGCAGCACATCCCCCATGGGGATGCTGCGCAAGCCCATTTTAGACCGGGCCTCCGTGAGCGTGAGGCCGGGAGCACCCCGCTCGACGAGGAACGCGGTGACGCCCCATTTGCCGCGGTCGGGATTGACCGTGGCGAAAACGAGTACGACGTCGGAGACCGGACCGAGCGTGATGTACATCTTGTGCCCGTTCAGCACGTACCCGCCGTCGACCTTTCTTGCGGTCGTTTTCAGGGCGGCGCTGTCGGACCCGGTGTCGGGTTCCGTGTTCGCGAAGGCGCCGATGCGCTTACCCGTCGCGAGGTCGCGGAGCACGGTCTGTTTCTGTTCTTCCGAACCGAACAGCTGCAGCGCCGGCTGGATGGTCCACATCTGCGCGTTGATGCCGAAGGTCAGCCCGGTGTCGGGGCACGCGTACCCAAGGGCATCGAGGGCGATGACGGCATCGAGGGCAGGCAGGCCGCGTCCGCCGTAGACTTCGGGCACATGGAGGCCGAGGATCCCGAATTCGGCGCACTGTTGCCAATCGGCGCGGGGGAATTCCTGGTCCCGGTCTCTCGCCTCGGCATCGACCTGGCTGAGTGTGGAGCCTGCAAAGGCGAGCACCTGGTCGCGGAGTGCGGACTGGTTTTCCGTCAGGGAGAAATCCATAGGGGGCACTTGGCCGGGTTCGCTTGCCGGCGGATCGCGTTTGAATCCTGGTTGTGGCGGGCGGCGGGTGGGTCAGCCGGCCAGCAGTTCGATCAGGGTGGGGGAGCGCCGGGTGGCCGATTTGGTCCCGAGAAATCCGTACGGGTCTTTCGGGTCTTCGGAAAGGCTCTCGATTTCGATACGGGAGCCCACGCCCACGCGCTCGGCATGTTCGAGCAGGAGGTCGAATGCGACCTGATCCTCGAGGGCCCAGCCGGTTGAATCGAAGACGGTGAGTCGCTCCGGCAGGTCCCGAAAGCGAGCAGGTTGCTGGAGGACGTCGGCCAGGCTTGGTCCGATCGCTTCGGCGGGCAGTTGCTGGCACTCGCCTTCGCGCCGGGCCTGCTCGGGAAAGTCCGGGCAGACAAAGCTGCGCAGGAGCAAGGGCTTCGGCAGTTCGATCTTGCCCGGGAAATCGGACCCGACGGCGTTGATGTGCAGCCACGGTCTCGTCTCCACGTCGTGGAAGACCGGTCCCATGCCGACCTCGACTGAGGTGGAGACACACAGGATATCAGAGCGCCGGGCCGCTTCTTCCGGGGAGACAGCTTCGATCGGGATGTGGTCCATCCCCAGACCTGAAAGCCGAGCCGGGAGACTGTCCATTGTGGGGCGATCGATGTCATAGACCAGGAGCCGCTTGAACGCGAACAGACGGCTCAGCGCATGGGCCTGCGTAACGGCCTGGGCCCCGCATCCGATGAGACCCAGCGTCGCGCTATCGGGACGCGCCATGATACGGGAAGCGACGGCCGAGGCAGCGCCGGTGCGTAGCGCCGTGAGAAACGTCGCATCGGCCAGGGCGATAAGATGTCCGTGGCGGACATCGTAGGTGGCGACGGTCGACAGGATGGTCGGCAGACCGTGCTGCTCCGGATTGTGCGGATGGTATCCGACAGTCTTGACGAGTACCCGCCGCCCCTGCTGCATCAGGGGCATCCACTCGATGAGACCGGTTGACGGAACGGCGTAATTGAAACCGTCCCGCATGGGGATCACCGTTCTTTGCGCGTCATAATCCCGAATCGCTCCCTCCAGTCGTCCGATGAGGTCGTCGAGCAAGGCCTCCAACCCCACTTTGGCCGAGAGGTGCGCGAGATCCTTTCTTGACAGTATCAGGGTCTCCATGCGAACGGATTGGGCGGTGTGCGTGCTAGAATTTTTCTGCAAGAGTCCGACACTACTCCTAAACGGGATAAATTGATCAAACGCGGGCTCCTTGCCTCCGTTCCATGCACGACTTCTTCACGAAAAGTGCACAATCAAATGCCTGCACAGGCGGTCTGGTTTCGTTGCGTCCCGCCAAAAGATATCACTGATAGGAACAAGTTCATGCGACACTTTGTGCGTTATTCCATGCTATTTCTCGCGCTTTTCGCGATGCATCCCGTTCTGGCGCAGCAGCGCTTCGACGTTTCCGGTACGGTCCTCGACGACCACACGGGGATGCCGCTTGCGGGCGTCCAGGTGGCCCTTCAGGGCACCGTATTCGGCGCGGTCACAGCCTTTGACGGGAGTTTCTTGATTCGCGGTGTGCGACCGGGGGCGTACCTCGTGGTGGCAAGTATGCTCGGATACGAACGGGTCGAGCGGGAGGTGCAGGTGGAGGCCGAGTCGGTCGCCGGGCTTGCGTTTCGGCTTCACGAGAAGCACATCACGCTGGACGAAGTGATTGCCCAGGGCGAACGCGTGTATTCCGCCGCGTCGTCGGTGGCATTGCGGGGATTTGACCTGAGGACGCGGCCGGTGAGTTCATCCCAGGATCTGTTGCGCCTCGCGCCCGGGCTGGTGATCGCCCAGCATGCGGGGGGCGGCAAGGCGGAGCAGATTTTCCTGCGCGGCTTTGATGCCGATCATGGGACCGATGTGGCCATTTCGTTCGACGGGATGCCGGTCAACATGGTCTCTCACGGGCATGGACAGGGGTATGCGGACCTGCACTTCATCATTCCGGAGACGGTCGAGGAAGTGGGTGTGTGGAAGGGCCCCTATTTCGCGTCCCAGGGCAATCTGGCCACGGCCGGCGCCGTGGGATTCAAGAGCCGAGACCACTTCGACGAAAACCTGGTCCGAATCGAAGGGGGTACCTTCAATACCGGCTCCTTCACCTCGATCTACCAGATTCCGCTGGAGGGGGAACACAAGGGCGCCTACGTAGCGGCACAGTTGTACGGAACCGACGGCCCGGTCTCCACGCCGCAAGGCCTGCGCCGGGCCAACCTGTTCGGCAAGTTTCACACGCACCTCAGCGCCGCCTCGACGCTCGCTATCAGCGTCGGCGGATTCAGCTCCGCGTGGGATGCGTCGGGGCAGATTCCGCAGCGGGCGGTCGATCAGGGCCTCATTACGCGGTTCGAGGCACTGGACGACCTTGAGGGTGGAAGTACCAACCGGCAGGATGTCAACCTGACGTACGAGGTCCTGGGTGCGGATGGAACGTCCTTTTTATTGCAGACCTACACGTCGCGCTACCGGTTCAAGCTATTCTCCAACTTTACATTCTTCCTGGAGGACTCCGAGTTCGGAGACATGATCGAGCAGACCGACGACCGGCGCATCACGGGACTAAACAGCCGGTACCGGAGGGTGCGCAACATGGGAGACGTCGTGTCGACCACGATGCTGGGAGGCGGATTTCGTGCAGATGATGCGGCAGTCGGTTTGCTGAAAAGTCCGGATCGATTCCGGTCTGCCTCCCTGGTGGATTCCGATGTCGCCGAGCGGAATGTGTTCTTCTGGGTCCAGGAGGAGATTCTTCCCGTGCCCTGGTTCCGGGCGCAGTTCGGCTTGCGAGCCGACTATTTCACGTTCGATGTGGAGGATCATCTCGAGAACGTGGAGGGTGCGGCGTTGCCCCATGCCTCCGGGTACGCGCAGCGCATGATTCTGAGTCCGAAATTGAATCTGGCTGTCGAGCCGGCTCCGGGCGTGGAGGTGTTCGGCAATTTCGGCACGGGGTTTCACTCCAACGATGCGCGCAGCGTGATTTTGGGCGAGCGCGTACTGGATCTGGTTTCGTCACTGCGCCGGCGCGGAGCCACCACGGATGAAATCGACGCCATCCTCGAGGCCGGGAATTTCGATGCCACGCAACGGAATCAGGAAGACTTGCCGCGGGCGACGGGAGCGGAAGTGGGACTCGCTGTAGCGGTTGGGCGTCATGCCCGGCTCACGGCCGCCGCATGGCTGCTCGATTTGGAGCAGGAATACGTGTACGTGGGCGACGGCGGATTCACCGAGCTCAGCGGAGCCACGCGCCGCGTGGGCGTCGACCTGGAGGCGCGGATCGCGCTCTTGCCGTGGCTATGGGCCGATGCGGATGTGAACCTGGCAAAAGGATGGTTCGTGGACGAGCCGGAGGGAGAGGACAACATCCCCCTGGCGCCCCGAATGACTGCCACGGGCGGGTTCGGGGCCAGACACCCCAGCGGGTGGGAGGCGAATTTGCGCATGCGGCACATTGGCAGCCGCCCGGCCAACGAGGACAACTCGGTGCGTGCAGAGGGATATACCCTGTTCGACATCGTGGCCTCGGTTCCCGTACGGCAGTTCCGCTTTCACGTGACGCTCGAAAACCTGCTCGACGTGGAATGGAACGAGGCGCAGTTCGACACGGAGTCACGCCTGCGCGGGGAGATCGATTCCGTCTCTGAGCTTCATTTCACACCTGGGAATCCGAGGAATATCCGGATCGGCGTGGGCTATCGGTTCTAGGACGTTCGCAACGGTCAGAGGAATCGGAAGCGTCAAAGGACTCAACCGGGAATCAACGCCTGGACGATCTTCCCGGCCGGCAGGTCGACCTCGAAGGCCCGCTCCGTGAACCAGTACAGGGAGACCAGGATGAGTATCGCTGCGCCGTAGCGAAGGACGACACTGCGGTAGGCCGCGAAATTTCGGATCAGGAAGAGGAGCGGGAAGAGAAGTACGATGATCGCAATCTGGCCGATCTCCACACCCAGATTGAAGCCGAATAGGGAGAGCGCCATATACTCGCGGCCCAGGCCGACGTGTCCCAGCACGTTCGCGAATCCGAATCCGTGGAAGAGGCCGAATCCGAACGCGATCACCCAGTCTTCCGCCTTGAACACCGGATAGAGGACGTGGAGTGCGGCGAGCGCGATGGAGAGCGCAATCACGGACTCGACGAACCGCTCGGAGAGGCTAACGACACCCAGTGCGGCGAGACTGAGGGTCACGGAGTGAGCCAGGGTAAACAGGGTCACCACCTTGAGGATGTTCCAGAGCGCCGTGCGGAATTGCGGTTCCGGGATCCAGTGGTGTTTCTCGCGACGGAGAACGGAGGGCAGGGTCAGGGCCAGGAGAAAGAGGATGTGGTCGATCCCGATCCAGATGTGCCAGATGCCCAGCACCACCATGGAGACGAACCCCCGAAACGTGGAGGATTTGGTGAGGTCGAGCGTCTGCTTGCGGCTGTTGGGTCCGAAGATGAGCGAATGAACGGACTCGTTGTTGAAGGTGCCCGTTTTCCAGTTGTGCTCGATGACGAGGAGGCCGCGGTGCTCCCGGTCGACTTCGAACAGGGCGTTGTACTCGATGTCCAGGAACTGCGGCGTCTCTGTTACGCCTTCCAGCACAAAATGAACGAGCACGTAATCGGCCAGCTCGATGGGGAGGATCCCCATCTCCGTAAACCGAAGGGAGAGCGTGCGCCCGCCTGCAGCGAAGCGCACATGCTCGGCGACGTACGCGCGGATGCGGTCTTCATACACGGCGACCTCCGCCGTCGTGGGCGCCCGGTCCGTCCGGAAGAGCGATTCTCCGAACGCGCGGTTGAGGTCGGTGGTGGTCAACTCGACCCGTCCCTGAATCCCGTCGCTGTAAATCCGAAGGTAGACATATCCCTGGCCCAGCGAATGAGCGGCCGCCATTTGGGGCAGGAGTACGAGGGACAGTGCGAAAAGGCGCAGGCCGTGACGTAGCATGGGTGTGGACAGTCGGTGGTCGGGAGGAAGGAGGGATTCAGCCCTGTTCGGTGTTTGAATGATGAAGAAGCCGGCAACAACCGGGCGCTTCGCGGGCCAATCGAGGAAGGTGTCTCAGTTCAGGTTCGTGGGGGTGCCCGCCAGGGGAGCCGCTATTCAGCCCGGTTCAAGGTGATCCCGGTAGGGTAGTTACAACCTGATCAGGCGCCTGGCGGTGCCCGTAACGACGCCGCGATTTCAGCCCGGTTCATGGCGGGCCAATTCGCGGAAAACTCTGGAAACGGCGGAGAGGTCGTCGAAGGTCCCGGACGCTGTGATTTTTCCCTCCTCAATGAGATAAATGCGATCACATTGTCGCACGGTGTCGATGCGATGGGCGATGAGGACCACGGTCAGGTCAGGTCGCTCGGCCTGCAGCGCTGCGATGAGCGTGCGCTCGGTGGTGCTGTCGAGGGCGCTCGTGGCCTCGTCAAGGATGAGGACGGGCCGGTCCCGGTAGAGGGCGCGTGCGATGCCGAGCCGCTGGCGTTGTCCGCCGCTGAGCCGCACGCCCCGTTCGCCGACCGGCGTATCGTACCCTTGAGCGAGTTCGGTCGTGATGAAGGTGTGGGCCTGTGCGAGCCGGGCGGCTTCCTGGAGACGGCTGCGATCGATTCCGGCGTCGGGAACGCCGAGGGCGATGTTGCGGGCGACCGTATCGTCGTACAGGAAAACTTCCTGCGGGACATAGGCCAGCGTGGCCTGCCAGGCGGGACGGGAGGCGGGGTCCAGGAGGATTTCGTCGAGCCGGATGCTGCCGGCGGTGGGCTGGATCAAACCGACGAGTAGGTCGATCAGCGTGCTTTTCCCGGAGCCGGTGGGGCCGACAAACGCCACCCATGAGGCACGCGGAATCACACAGTCGACGCCGGCGAGAATCTGCCGGTCATTCCGGTCGAAGCGGAAGGCGACCCCCTCGAACCGGATGGCGTTTTCGAACGGGAGAGGATCAGCGGGAGCCGGCGCCGGCCATTCTATCGGGGGACGCACCACGTCGTCGTGCAACTCGTCAACGATGGGCCAGGTATGGCGCAGCCGTGCGATGGCGGCGAAGAGGATTTGCAGCGCGGGGATGAGCCGGTAGGCGGCGAGGGCGAAGAGGCTCAGCAGGGGAAGGGCCGTCTCGAGACGGCGTCCGGTCGCCGCCAGGTAGACGGTGGCGAGGACGATCGCGCCGAACGCAATGAGTTCGATGGCGTAGCGGGGGGTGGCGGAAATAACCTGGAAGCGGGAGTGGACGGTGGTTATTCGGTGGGAAGCCGCGCTGTAGCGTTCGAAGAAGAACCGTTGGGCGCCGTAGGCTTTGATCGTCTTGATTCCGGAGAGGAGTTCGCCGAGGCTCTTGAAGCGTTCCAGGTTGGAGGCGATCCGTTCTTCTCCGAGGGTGGTGAGGAGGTTCTGGCGGAGGGCGTAGATGAACACGTAGGCAAGTCCGAGAACCGCCGCGGCGGCCAGGGCGAGGGGGGCGTTGACGAATACGAGCAGTCCGATGATGACGAGCGCGACCACCGCTTTCGCGGCGATGTCTCCGATGCTGACGAGCACGCCGGTTACGAGGTCGTTCACCTCCGCGATGGCCTTTTTGATGAGGTCGGCCGAGTTGCGGGTGAGGAAGAACTCATAGGGCTGGGCGACATAGGTCTTCACGAGGCGGGTTGCGATCCCGTGGGCGGTGCGCCAGGCGGTGCGGTGCTGGTACCACATCGTAGCGGCGGCGGCGGTATTGGCCAGGGTAATCAGGAGGAGGACGGCGAGCCCGGCCGCGACCACCTGTTGGCGGAAGGTCATGAGCCCGAGGGCAGAGAAGACGTCCTGCAGCGGTCCGGGCCGTGAGGCGGCTTCCGGGTTCGCCACGAGTTGCATGAAAGGGAGGATGGATGCGATGCCTCCCAGTTCGAGCACGGCCATGCCGACGACGGCCGCGAAGAGGATCGTCAGGCGGCGCTTGTCGGTCGGCGTGAGCAGGGCGAGGAGGCGGGACATGGGGGGTCCGAAGGTCCGAGGGTCCGAACGTCCGAAAGTCCGAAGGCGCGAACGGAGTGAGCGTCCCGGGCGGAGCGAAGCGGAGACCCGGGATCTAGAGGTTGGGGAGTGAGAATAGTATGGATAGTATGGAGAGTCGATACGATCTCATGGGTGCCATGGAGTGATGGTCCGAAGGTCCGGGGGTCAGTCTAGTTTTTGGGCTGGAACAGATGCACGTCTCGTTGCGGGAACGGAATGGAGATCCCCGCCTCGTCGAGGCGCATCTTCGTTTCGTGCGTAGTGCGCTGCCAGACGTCCCAGTAGTCCGGCGTGTTGCACCAGACGCGCACCTGCCAGTTGATGGACGACTCACCCAGTTCCGAAAGGAAGATCTGCGGGGCGGGATCGGCGAGGGCGCCTTCGACACGCGCGGGGACGGTTTCGAGCACCTGGCGGACGGTGGCCAGGTCGGCTCCGTAGGCGGTTCCTACAGGGACATCGACGCGCCGAATCGGGTGGTGGGTGATATTGGTGATGACGTTGGAGGCGATCGCGCTGTTCGGAACGATGATGCGGCGGTGGTCGAGCGTGTCGAGTTTGGTGACGAAAAGGTCGATTTCGTCCACGATGCCCGTCTCACCCCCTGCGGTGACGAAGTCGCCGACCTTGAACGGCCTGAAGAGGAGGAGCATTGTGCCGGCTGCAAAGTTGGAGAGGCTGCCCTGAAAAGCGAGGCCGATGGCGAGTCCAGCCGCGCCGATGACGGCGGCAAAGGACGCGGTGGCAACCCCGAGATAGCCCAGCAGCGCGATGAAGACGAGGATGAGGATGCCCCATCGGGTGAGTCCGGACAGAAATTTGGTGAGCGTGACGTCGAACTGGGTCCGCATGAGGCCGCGCCGAACGATCCGTTGGGCCCAGCCTGCGACGATCCATCCGGCCAGCAGGACGACGAAGAAGAGGAGTACGCGCGGCGCGAGGCTGATCATCGACTCGAGCCAGGGGGTCAGATTCATTTCGGGCATGGCACGTCGCAGATGGTGGAAGGGCCGTTGGGAGGGAAGATACGGAGGAAGGGGTCGGCAGGTCGGAAGTGGAAAGTGGAAAGTGGAAACTGGAAACTGGAAATGGGAAAGGGGGACCCGTCCTGATTTATGTGTACACACAAACGGTGGGCATAATGAAGGTTGAGTTCTAAGAAGGACGGGTTTTAAAGCGGTACTCGGAAGCGTTCAAGCGGGAGGTCGTCCGCCGGATTGAGTCTACAGTGGCGAGCGTGGGACACGTCCGGAGGAGGAAGGGGGGCGTTTGGAGAGTGTGGGCAGTTCGGAGAGTATGGAGAGTACGCAGGGTGTGGAGAGTATGGAAAGTGTGGAGAGTACGGAGAGTGTGGCGCTGCGAAATGCTCGTCAGGGCTGGCCGCGGCCGTACATCCGCGGGTCTGCTCCGCGGCGCGATGGTGCGAATCTTGCCCTGAACGTTCAGATTTCGTATCTTAGTTGTCTTCGCAAAGCGCCAATGTAGCTCAGCAGGTAGAGCAGCTCACTCGTAATGAGCAGGTCAGCGGTTCGAGTCCGCTCATTGGCTCCACGGGAGATGGCCCCTAAATGACCGAAATCAGGCATTTGGGGGCTTTTTTGTGGTAACCTTGCGCCGCATCACCGCCATTCAACTCGGGGATCGGCGCCGCGCCCGCTGCAATCTCCCCCAGCACATCGTCTCGCTTCCCACCGCATGGCATCCCGCTCCAGGACGATCACGGCGTAGTGCTCGAAGTACGTCTCGGCCACCTGCGTGAGGGTAACCTTCCATCGAGCTTCTGTTCGCCGCTCGTGATCGGGTCTCGGCCACCTGCGTGAGGGCAACCTCCTCCTACACATACTTCTCGCCGCGCACCACCTGGGCATCCTGCACCCAGACGATTACGGCGTAGTGCTCGAAATACGTCTCGGCCACGTGGGCGAGAATCGCGTCGGCGACGTCGGGACCCACAAGCGTCTCGATCCGCACGTCCGGTCCGGCCCATTCACTCGAGCGGACGCCCCGCGAGCCGCGGCCCTTGGCCTCGGTCACGGTGAAGCCCTTAGCGCCCAGCGATTCCAGGGCGCGCAGCAGACGCTCCTCCAGAAGGCGCTCCGCCACGATGGTCACAATCTTGAGCACGGTGGTCTGCATGACAGGACCGGATTTGGGTTGAGGTTCGGGGTCAGACGACAAGCCACCCGGCAAAGAGGTGGTATAGCGGGATGCCCACGATGACGTTGAAGGGAAAAGTGATCCCGAGCGAGGCCGTCAGATAGTAGGTCGGATTGGCCTCCGGCAATGCAATCCGCACGGCGGCCGGAGCGGCGATGTAGGAGGCGCTCGACACCATGGCGCCCAGCACGGCGCTGCCCGACGGCGAGAGGCCCGCCAGACCACCCATCCACACACCCAGAAAGCCGTGTACGACGGGGAGAACGACCCCGAACGCCGCCAGAAAAAAGCCTACCTGCCGCAGATCCTTCAGGCGGCGGGCCGCCACGATGCCCATCTCCAGGAGAAAAAGTACCAGCGCTCCCTGGAAACCGCCCACGAAAAAGGGCTCTAC